>NZ_JACSZV010000022.1 GCF_014472415.1 Pseudomonas sp. N40(2020) | reverse complement strand
GCCGCAGGCTGCGATCTTTTGACTTTGTTTTTCAAGAACGAGATCAAAAGATCGCAGCCTGCGGCAGCGCCTACAGGGGCTTCTTTGTTTCTGGCTGAACCGTTTCTTGTGCAAAAAGTGCCAGATACTGGCCGACTAGTGGCCTTGCGCTAGGCTTTGCGATGGCTATGCTGACACCTAACTAACCATGTCGACCGTAATGTCACTGTCGGTCGGTTAGTCCGTGATTCATGCTGCCAGAGTGCGCAACCCGAGGCACCGACACTGAACCAACAAGGAGCGTCGTTTAAATGGAAGTTCTTCAACGCGTTAGGGCTGGCCCGCGTGCGGGCTATCAAGAGAAGGATGTCTTGATTAGAACGTCGCTGCATGGACGCTCCGATTAATCATCATTTGTCACCTGACAACTTCCTCCTGTGGAGGAGTGCGTGTGCCTGTTCTTCGGAACGTAGTGGTGGATTCTGAAAGACCTGAACTTTCATCAAATCAAAAATCCGCGCGGAAGGTGATACAACCATGTTCAACCTACATCACAAGGCTGACCTGCAGGAAATCGAGCGATTCAGCTGTGCTCTGACCGAGACCAACGCCAAGCTGGATGCGATCAGCCGTTCAATGGCAATGATCGAGTTCACGCCCGAGGGCATCGTTCTGGATGCCAACGAAAACTTCTGCAAGACCATGGGTTATGGCGCCGAGGAAGTTCGCGGCAAGCATCATCGAATCTTTTGTGAAGAAGCGTTTTACCGCAGCGAGGAGTACGCCAAATTGTGGCGCGATCTGGCCCGTGGCGAACCCATCGGCGGAACGTTTCTGCGTCTGAACAAGAGTGGCAAAGAGGTCTGGCTCGAAGCCAGTTACATGCCGGTGTATGGCCCGGACAAGCAAGTCAGAAGTGTGATCAAAGTCGCCGCCGACATTACCGTGCGGATCAACAAGGAACACGAAGAGGAAAGCATGCTGGCGGCGATCGGCCGCGCCATGGCGGTGATTGAGTTCACTCCGGAAGGCAATGTGATTACTGCCAACGAAAACTTCCTGAAGACCATGCAGTACTCGCTCAACGAAATCGTCGGCCACCACCACAGTCTGTTTTGCCATCGCGCCGATGCCGAATCAGCGCAGTACAAAGCATTCTGGGCCTCACTCAATCGCGGCGAATATCACTCGCACCGTTTCGAACGCAAGAACAAGTCCGGGCAGATGGTGTATCTGGAAGCCTCGTATAACCCCCTGTTCGATGCCAAGGGCCGGTTGTACAAAGTGGTGAAGTTCGCCAGTGATATCACCCATCAGATGACCACCCTGCAAAACGCCGCGGAATCGGCCCACAGCACATCGGTACAAAACGACGCGTGTGCGCAAAAAGGCTCACAGGTTGTGCAGCAAACGGTGCAGATCATTCAGGACATTTCCCGCGATCTCAACGAAGCGGCGGTGAGCATCGATGCGGTCAGCAAGCAGTCGGACATCATTGGCACCATCGTTCAGACCATTCGCGGCATCGCCGATCAGACCAACCTGCTGGCGCTCAACGCCGCCATCGAAGCAGCGCGGGCCGGGGAGCATGGACGCGGCTTTGCCGTGGTCGCCGATGAGGTGCGCAGTTTGGCGGCCCGCACCAGTCAGGCAACCCTGGAAATTGTCGAAGTGGTGCGCAAGAACCACGACTTGTCGTTGAGCGCCGTGTCGAGCATGCAATCGAGTCTGAGCCGCACCGGGCTCGGGGTGGAACTGGCGAACGAGGCGGGGGAGGTGATCCTGGAAATTCAACAGGGTTCGCGGCATGTGGTGGATGCGATCAGCCAGTTCAATGAGACGTTGCAGTTGAACTAGCAGCGCATGACAACTGCAGGAGCTGTCGAGTAAAACGAAGCTGCGATCTTTTGATCCTGATCTTTAAACCAAGATCAAAAGATCGCAGCGTACCGCAGCTCCAGCATTGGTTCTTATGCTGCCTTGAGATCAGAGCGCAGCGAGAAACTTGTCGGCCAGTTTGTCGCTGTCCTTGACGTCGTTGACGTTCTCTTTCTCCGACTGCGCCAGTTGCATCTTGTCCTGCAAGCGCTGGGCGATCTCTTTGCCGATGGCCAGTTGTTTCTCCGGCGGCATGTTCTTGATGTCTTCTTCGGTGATGCCCAAGTCCTTGAGGATACTGTCGCGCAGACGCTGTTCCGGCGTCTTGCTCATGTAGTCCTTGAACTCGTCGGTGGCGGAACCGGTGGCTTTGGTCGCATCCGAAGTATCGGTGGTTTGCAGGCCGACGCGGGTCTTGGCGAACGCTTCGTCGACGTTGTCGCTGATGCGCGTGGCTTCGCTGACTTGCTGAGTGGCAATCTGCGTGGCCGAGTCCTGCACCTTGGCGGTGGCGTCGCTGTTTTGCGTCTGCACCTGGTTTTGCAGCGTTTGCAACATCGCGCCGTGCAGGCCGCCTTGCAGACCGGCAGCCGCTGTGGCGGTCGCGTCTTCTGCCAACCGCTTGGGCAGCGGCAGCATTTCCATTTGTTTGGCACTGACCAACATGATGAATTGACCTGTAGTTATGACTGACCGCCATACAGGAGCAATTACCGTGCCTGACCAATAAAGCCTTTTATTTCAGAGAGTTGTTGGATTCAGGCGATTGAGAAAACGGTCATCCTTTGCCGATGAGCGGCAGTGGGTGACCGCCAAGCGTCAGCGATGGGCAATCCTCTCCAGCGCCAGATTCGTGTGCACGGCCAGTGCGGCGAATCGGGCAGACGCTTGCGCGGCCACCCGATAAACCAAATTATGAATTAGCGATTTATGCCGCAGCGGCAGAATCCGGCAGCGCCGAGGCCGGCAAGCCGAATACCCGATCAAACAGCCAGTTGAAGGCAAACGTATAGCAAGGGATGAAGATGATTAGCGCCAGATCCAGCAGAAACGCCTGTACCAGGCTGATGTTCATCCACCACGCGATCAACGGAATCAGGAACACGATCAACGTCAGTTGAAAACCGACGGCATGGGCGATGCGTCGCTTGACTGTGCGGGTACGCGACTTCTGCCGACTTTCCCAGTGTTCAAACAGCGAGGTGTAGATGAAATTCCAGGTCACGGCGATGGTGGTGATGATCACCGCCAATGGCCCGGTGCTGCCCGGCGAGGTGCCGGACAACAAGGCCAGACCAAGGGCAGAGAAGGTCATGCCGATTACTTCGTAGAGCGACACATAGACCAGTTTGCGTTTGACGCCTTGCATGCAGATTTGCCTCTTATTTCAGATTCGATGGCCAGCGGGACTGGCGGAGGCGGCGAAAGATAGCTTCAATAGAGCTGACAGAAAAAGTCAGTAGCTTTCAGTTTTATTGATAGGTGGGGAATTGAACTTCAACAGTGACAGCATCGAACTGTTTCTCGCCGTGATCGAGCGCGGCTCCTTTTCCGCCGCCGCCCGGGTGTTGGGCAAAGTCCCGTCAGCGGTAAGCATGGGCATCGGCAACCTTGAGGCCGAACTGGGTTATCAACTGTTCGACCGCAGCCATCGCGAACCGCAACCGACGGCGATGGCGATGTCGCTGGTGCCTCACGCGCGGTTGATCGCCGAACAGCTCAAGCAACTGCAAGTACACGCGGTGGAATTGTCGCTGGGGCTGGAGAGCAAATTGTCGATCGGCGTGGTGGCGGACATTGATCGCCGACGTTTGCTGGCGGCAATCAAGGTGATCGCCGAGCGTCATCCGCTGCTCGACATCGAAGTGCTGACCGCGCCGCAGGATGACGTGCTGGCGATGTTGCACAGCGGTCGGGTCAGTGTGTGCCTGGCGTTCGCCGGACTGAGCGTGAACGTGCTCGAGCGTTTTCAGTTTGTCGGCAACGAACGAATGATCGCCACGCTGGCGGCGGACAGTCCGTTGTTGCAGGGCCAGGATCTGTTTCTTGAAGACCTGGTGCATGTGCGGCAGATCTTCGTCGCCAGCCGTGATTTGTCGATCAGCGAAACCCGGCCATTGGTGGCTGAGTCCTGTTGGCGAACCGACAGTCTGGAAACGGCGATGGAGATGGTCGAGGCGGGATTGGGCTGGGGCAACTTTCCGTTGTCGGTGGTGCAGTCGCGGCTGGATTCGGGGCGCCTGAAACGCCTGAATTTTCGCAACATCGAAAACGGCCTGGTGTTGCCGGTGCATGCGGTGTGGCTCAAGAGCCAGCCGTTGCAGAAGGGCGCGTTGGCGCTGGTTGAATTGCTCGGCCACTGACCCAATGATCGTTCCCTCGTGGAGCGTGGGAACGATCAGCAAGGGAAGGGTGGTGTCAGGTACTTTCGCGGATCTTCAGTTCGAAGCCCATGTCTTCCTCTGGCCGCGCCACGCTGTTGCCCGCCATCAAGGTCAACATCTGCTCCGCCGCCCGCCGGCCAATCGCCTCTCGCGGGGTATTGATGCTGCTCAGACGCGGCACCATGTGCTCGGACATTGGCAAGTCGTTGAAGCCCAGAATCGCCACTTGCTCGGGAATCTTGATGCCATTGCGCAGCGCCTCAAGCAAAGCACCCTGCGCCAGGTCGTCGTTACCAAAGAAGATCGCATCGACATCCGGATGCGCTGCCAGCAATTGCAGAAACAACTCCCCGCCTAAGCCAACAGAGGAGGAGCGCGGTGTCAGCACTTCCAGATCCGGATCGTAGCGCCCGGCCTTCTGCAACGCTTTGCGAAAACCTTCGCCACGCAACAAGGTGCGCTGATCAAGCTGTGCGCCGATGTACGCCAGACGCTTGCGTCCACGAGAGAGCAAATGCTCGGCGGCAGTTTCACCAGCGCTGAGCTGCGAGAAGCCGACGCAGTTCACGCCAGCGGCGCTGTCCAGTTCCATCATGTACACGCAGGGAATGTTGCTCGCTTCGATCATCCGCCGCGAACTTTCAGTGCGATCAAACCCGGTCAGCAGAAAGCCTCGCGGCTGATAGGCCATGTAGTTGCGCAGCAGGTTTTCTTCTTCATCGCGCGAGTAGTGGAAGTTGCCGATCAGCACTTCGAAGCCCTTGGGCGTCAACACCCGATGAATGGCTTCCAGCGTGTCGATGAACAACAGGTTGGATAACGAAGGCACCAAAACCACCACCGAATGGCTCTGGGCAGAGGCGAGGGCACGGGCGGCGGGGTTGACCACGTAGTTGAGTTCGAGCGCAGCTTTCTGGACTTTCTCCACCAGCTCAGTGGCCACGGTGCTGACGCCGCGCAAGGCGCGGGAGGCGGTAATCGGGCTGACGCCGGCCAGGCGGGCAACTTCATTGAGGGTGGGACGGCCGGTGGTGCGGGTATTTTTATCGTTTTTAGAGGTGGTCATCGGGCGGCTTGCCAAACAAAAATCAAGGCACTAAGGTAGCGCTGTCCTGATGCAGCTGCAAATGCGTAAGCGAGGTCCTGCCTGATCTTCGCTTTTTGGCGTTGGGAACAAACCTGCTGCAACCCAAAAAAACGACAAGAAGGCGTCGGCAACTTCTACCTGTGCACTAGAGTCATAGCTAGCAAAGGTAGCGCTGTCTGCGCGCTGAGGTGTTATATGAGTCATCCCATCACCGCCCTGGTCATCATGGGCGTTGCCGGTTGCGGCAAGACGTGCGTCAGCGAGGCCCTGTGCCAATTGAGCGGCGCCACTGCCATTGAAGGCGATACTTTTCATCCGGCCGCGAACATCGAAAAGATGAGCGCGGGGATCCCCCTGAACGACGACGACCGCGCCGGCTGGCTCGACAGCCTGTGCGATGAATTGCGTCGCGTCGATGCCTCGGGCCAGCGCCCGGTGCTGACCTGCTCGGCCCTCAAACACAGTTACCGCGAAGTGCTGCGCAGTGCCTTGCCGGGCCTGGGCTTCGTGTTCCTGGAACTGACGCCTGAAGTGGCCGCCGAGCGTGTATCCCACCGCCCGGGCCATTTCATGCCGGCCACGTTGATCGAAAGCCAGTTCGCCACCCTCGAATCGCCCAAGGGCGAGCCGTTGACCCTGGCGTTGAATGCATCGATCCACAGCGTTGAAGAACTGGCTGAACAAGCTCACGTCTGGTGGCAGGCCAACGGCCTGAAACAGGCGGTATGAGTGTGTCCATGCAGATAGCGCTGTCCTCACGACTTCTGATTAACCCGCTTTAATAACAACAACAAACCAGGAGACACCCCCAATGTTTGGCATGTCCCACGACGCCTACCTGCTGCTTGATGCAGTGGTCACGGTGATCGGACTCATCATCCTGATCACCAAGTTCAAGATTCACCCGTTCATTGCCCTGACCATCGCCGCCGCGTTCCTCGGCCTGACGTCCGGCATGCCGATCGGCACCATCATCAAGGCGTTCCAGGACGGCTTTGGTGGTGTGCTCGGTTTCGTCGGCATCATCCTCGCGCTGGGCACCATGCTCGGCAAAATGATGGCCGAGTCGGGCGGGGCAGACCAGATTGCCCAAACCCTGATCCGCGCGTTTGGTAAAGACAAAGTCCAGTGGGCAATGATGTTCGCCGCGTTCCTGGTGGGCATTCCGCTGTTCTTCGAAATCGGCTTCGTATTGCTGATTCCGCTGGTGTTCATCGTTGCCCGCCGCACCGGCGTGTCGATCATCAAGATCGGTATCCCGCTGCTCGCCGGCCTGTCCGCCGTGCACGGTCTGGTGCCACCGCACCCGGGTCCGCTGCTGGCCATCGGCGTGTTCGGCGCTGATATCGGCAAGACCATCCTGTACGGTCTGATCGTTGCGCTGCCGACCGCCATCATTGCCGGTCCGATCTTCGGTACATTCATCGCCAAGCACATTCCGGGTCACCCGAATCAGGAACTGGTCGATCAACTGGCCCGCGAAAACGATTCCGCCGTCCTGCCGAGCTTCAGCATCACCCTGATCACTGTGCTGCTGCCGGTGTTCCTGATGCTGCTGAAAACCTTTGCTGACGTCGCGCTGCCGGACGGTAATTTCTTCCGTACCTGGATGGACATGATCGGTCACCCGATCTCGGCACTGCTGCTGGCGTTGCTGCTGTCGCTGTACACCTTTGGCTACAAGCAGGGCATCGGCTCCAACCAAATGCTCAAGTGGCTTGATGCGAGCCTGGCGCCAACCGCGGCGATCATCCTGATCATCGGTGCTGGCGGTGGCTTCAAGCAGATGCTGGTGACCAGCGGCGTGGGCGACGTGATCGGCCACATGGCAGTCAGCGCGCAAATCTCGCCGATCCTGCTGGCGTGGCTGGTAGCGGCGGTGATTCGTATCGCCACCGGTTCGGCGACTGTGGCGACCATCACTGGCGCAGGCATTGTGGTGCCGGTGGTGGGGATGATCCCGGGCGTCAACCGTGAGCTGCTGGTGCTGGCCACCGGTGCCGGTTCGTTGATCCTGTCCCACGTCAACGACGCCGGTTTCTGGCTGGTGAAGCAATACTTCAACATGACCGTGGCCGAGACGTTCAAGACCTGGACCGCGATGGAAACCATCCTCTCCATCGTCGCGCTGGGCTTTATCCTGCTGCTGTCGCTGTTCGTTTAAGCGACTTTTTGCAGACACAAAAAAACCGCAGCGATGCGGTTTTTTTGTGGGCGACGAATTTATTTGGATCGTTCCCACGCTCTGCGTGGGAATGCAGCCCGGGACGCTCTGCGTCCCAAAGCGGACGCAGAGCGTCCAGTGAGGCATTCCCACGCGGAGCGTGGGAACGATCCTAGGTGGGTCAGTTATTTGGTGACTAAGCCATCCGCCCGGAACATCCCGCGAATGCCGCGTACAGCCTGACGAATCCGGTCCTGGTTTTCGATCAGCGCGAAGCGCACATGATCGTCGCCATACTCACCGAATCCCACGCCCGGCGAGACGCAGACCTTGGCTTCGGCCAGCAGCTTCTTGGCGAACTCCAGCGAGCCCAAGTGCGCGTATGCCTCGGGAATCTTCGCCCAGACATACATCGACGCTTTCGGATTCTCGACCATCCAGCCCAGCTCATGCAGGCCTTTGACCAGCACGTTACGCCGCTGCCGATACTGCTCGGCGATGTCGCGCACGCACTGCTGATCGCCTTCCAGCGCAGCAATCGCTGCCACTTGCAGCGGGGTGAACGTGCCGTAGTCGTGGTAACTCTTGATCCGCGCCAGAGCGTTGACCAGTTCTGGATTGCCGACCATGAAGCCGATACGCCAACCGGCCATGTTGTAACTTTTCGACAGGGTGAAAAACTCTACGGCGATGTCCTTGGCGCCCGGCACCTGCATGATCGACGGGGCTTTCCAGCCGTCGTAGACGATGTCGGCGTACGCCAGGTCGTGGATCACCAGCACGTCGTATTGCTTGGCGAGGGCGATCACCCGTTCGAAGAAATCCAGCTCCACGCACTGCGCGGTCGGGTTGGACGGGAAGCCGAGGATCATCATTTTCGGCTTGGGGATCGAACCGCGAATCGCCCGCTCAAGCTCGGCGAAGAAGTCCACACCGGGCACCAGCGGCACCGAACGCACCTGGGCGCCAGCAATCACCGCGCCGTAGATGTGAATCGGGTAGCTCGGGTTAGGCACCAGTACGGTGTCGCCCTGATCAAGCGTGGCCAGCATCAAATGCGCCAGGCCTTCCTTGGAACCGATGGTGACGATGGCCTCGCTTTCCGGGTCGATATCGACCTCGTAGCGTTGCTTGTACCAATTGGAAATCGCCCGGCGCAGGCGCGGAATGCCCTTGGACGTGGAATAACCGTGGGTGTCTTCGCGTTGAGCAACTTGTACGAGTTTTTCGACAATGTGCGGCGGCGTAGCGCCGTCGGGGTTGCCCATGCTCAAGTCGATGATGTCTTCACCACGACGCCTGGCGGCCATCTTCAGCTCGGCGGTGATGTTGAAAACGTAAGGGGGGAGTCGATCTATGCGCGCAAAGCGGCGCGGCGAACCTTGTTCGGCCATTGTTGCCTCGGATAACGTAAGCGCCCGGAACCGTCCGAGCGACGCTGGTCACTGCGGTGACCTGTTGGCGAAGATAAGGGCAGTGATGGCAGACTGTCCAGTCTGTGCATAAACAAATTTTTCCCAAGGAAATCGGTAGATGGAATTCACCAGCGGCTTCTTGCTGAGCCTTTCGCTGTGCCTGGACATCGGCGTGGCCAATATCGCAATGATCACTTTGGCGATGCAGCGCGGTTACTTTCAAGGCTTCGCGCTGGGCCTTGGCACTTGTGTCGGCGACTTGATTTACGCCGTGCTGGCGCTGGCCGGGATGACCGTGCTGCTGCAATACGAAACTGTGCGCTGGGTGCTGTGGATCGGCGGTTCGGCGCTGCTGATCTACTTTGCCGCGAAGATGATTTATTCGGCGATTCACCACGAAGCGCTGCTGGCTGAAACCGCCGAAGTGGGGCACAACTCCCATCGCAAGGAGTTCTTTCGCGGGATCTTCCTGGCCATGTCCTCGCCCAGTGCAATTCTGTGGTTCGCCGCAGTGGGTGGCACGCTGATCGCCCGGTCCGGTGGCGGTGGCCCAGTCAGTTCGGCGCTGTTCCTCGGTGGTTTTCTCTGCGCCGGGCTGCTGTGGTCAGCCGGTTTGTGCTTCGCCGCCAGCCACGGTGGCAAGCTGCTGGGTGACAAGCTGTTGCGCTATTCCTACCTGGCATCTGCAGCGATCTTCTGCTATTTCGCGGTGTACGTGATCGTATCCGGCTATAACGAGTTTGTCGGCTCCGGTGCCGTCGAGCAGTTGCACGCACTGTAATCGTGCTAATCGGCATGGGCTTTCTATACTCACCAGCCGAACCACTTTTTTGTTCCAGGAGTCGAGTCATGGATGAGCAAACACGCGTCGAAGTGGCTGAACCTCGCTTCGAACATGGACACTTTCTGCTGATAGCAGGTTTTCGCGGTCGTTTTACCCAAGAGACAGCCAAGGATATCCCGGCGCTGTGGGAAAAATTCCTGCCGCACCTGGGGCGCATTCCTGGCCAACAAGGCGAAGTGACCTATGGGGTCTGCTGCAATTTCGACGGCAAGGGTGGCTTCGATTACATCGCCGGGGTGGAAATAAGCAAGCTCGATGATCTGGATCAGAAGTTGTATCAATGGGTCGAAGTGTTACCCCGCCAGTACGCGGTGTTCGAACATACAGGGCCACTCGACCAGTTGCCGCAGACCCTTCAGTACATCTACAAAACCTGGCTGCCGAGCTCTCACTATGTGGAACTGAACGCCCCGGAGCTGGAGCGCTACAGTGCGGACTTCAATCCGAAACTGCATACCGGCAAGCTGGAAATCTGTGTACCGGTCGACAGCAAATCCTGAGCCGACAACGCTGAGGCGGATCACTGATCCGCCTCTTGTTTTCAACGCTGTTTACGGCGCGCCCGCATCAGGTCGATGCCCAGGGTGATAAAGCCGAATGTACTGATGCCCAACACCATCAACAGGCCAATCTCAACGCTGCTCATAAGCGGTTCCCCCAAGGGTAGTCAGAGACACCCCACAGAAATAGACCCCCGCGAACCCGAAGAAAAGCGCTTATACGCAGGCTTTACGCCGCCCGCGCGGATCGATATGCACACCTTATTCCTTTATGCTTTGCGCACTTTTTTCCGCTGATTTTCGAGCTGCCATGAACACCGTCATTCGCAACGTCACCGCCGCCGACCTGGATCGCTGCTACGCCATCGAAACCGTTGCCTATGAAGGCGACGAAGCTGCCACTCGCGAGAAGATCGCCACGCGCATTGCGACCTGGCCGGAGGGTTTCATCGTTGCCGAGGTGGACGGCGAGGTCGCGGGTTTCATCAACTCGGGCGCGGCGTTTGACGTGCAGATGTCGGACGAGGCCTTCAAGGAACTGATCGGCCACGACCCGGCCGGGCCGAACGTGGTGATCATGTCAGTGGTGGTGCATCCGGACTATCAGGGCCAAGGCCTGGCCAAGCGCTTGATGGCCGAGTTCATCGAGCGTATGCGAGGGATGGATAAAGCGACGATTCACTTGATGTGCAAGGAAAAGCACATCCCGCTGTATGCCGGGTTTGGCTTTGCCTACATCAAACCGTCTGAGTCGGACCATGGCGGCATGGCGTGGCACGAGATGATTCTGACCCTGTAAACACGTCCCCCTGTAGGAGCTGCCGAAGGCTGCGATCTTTTGATTTTGGGTTTTAAGATCTAGATCAAAAGATCGCAGCCTTCGGCAGCTCCTAGAGGGGATGGTGTGTCAGTAGAGGGTGTCTTGCACCCGCTTCGGCGCCTCGCGGTCGTACGTGTCGGCATCGAACTGGCCGTCGTTCAAACGCTTGTGAAAGGCTCCGGCCGTGGGCAGCGCCGAGCGCGGCAGATGCGTTTCAGGGTTCCACGCATCCGAGCGCACAAACGCTTTCGAACAATGGAAATACGCCGCTTCCACTTTTACCAGCAACACGGTTTTCGCCGGTTTGCCGTTCACTGCAAAACTCTCCAGCAACGCCGGCTCGGCACTGATCGACGCCGTGCCGTTGACCCGTAACGTCTCGCCTATCCCCGGAATGATAAACAGCAGCGACACCCGTGGATCGTGCAGCACATTGCGCAACGTATCGATGCGGTTGTTGCCCGGACGATCCGGCAGGGCCAGAGTGCGTTCGTCGATGATCCGCACAAACCCCGGCGCATCACCGCGTGGCGAATTGTCGAGGCCATCAGCGCCCACCGAGCTGACAATCACCAACGGCGACACGCGCACCATCGCCTGATAGTCCTCGTTGAGAAAGGTGATCTGCTTGCGCACCGCACGCTCGTGGGGCAATCCGTAAATAGCTTCCAGTGCTTCAATTGAGTCGATCATCGTGCTTCCCTCGATGACTTAGAAAAACAGGCCCATGCGTCGCTCGTACCCGATTCGGCCCTTGTACGCCTCGCCGCTGTCGACGTAGCCGTGTTTGGCGTACAGCGCGATGGCGGCGTCATTGTCGGCGTCCACCGACAATTCCAGCCCTTTGATCTCCGGCCATGCCTGGCGTGCGACTTTCGGCAGCGCTTGCAGACACGCCTTGCCGTAACCCTTGCCCTGCGCCCGGCGATCCACCTGCAATGCATGCAGCGTGGCGCTGTGTTCATCGGCCCAGGCCGGTAACACCGGCGGGCGCTTGAGCAGCAGGAACGCCACTGGCACTTCATCCGCCAGCAGCGCAAAACCCTTCACGCCGGGGCCGGGTTTCGACAGCAAGGTGTGCAACGCGCCATGAATGTCGCCGGAAAACTTGATCTGCTCGGGATGGATTTCAATCGCCTCGACTTGCTGACGCTGCAATGCGTTCAGGTTGTCGTACGGCACGAGTTGGGCTGACACGGGAATTTCCTTTTTCCTACAAAGATGAGTCCGGATTCTAGCGACTTTGCTTCCTGCGGAAATTTTTTGTTTCGTCTGTCGATCTGCCGATTGGCCGAACGACTAAAGGTGTCTTCACAACAACAATCACGGAGAACAGCATGAGCGCACAGACTGAAATCCAGACCCTGATCGACACCTATCGACAGGCCGTCATGGCCAAGGACGTGGAGAAAGTCATGGCGTTGTACGCCGACGACATCGTCTCGTTCGATGCGATCAAGGCCCTGCAATTCAAGGGCAAACCGGCCTACCGCGCGCACTGGGTGGAATGCATGGAAATGTGCCCCGGCCCGCACATCTTCGAATTCCACGAGATCGTCATCGAGAGCGCCGCCAATATTGCCTTCGCCCATTGGGTGGCCAATTGCGGCGGCACCAACGAGAAGGGCGAAACCCAGAGCTGCTGGATGCGCGTCACCGCGTGCTATCGGCAGGTCGGCGGGGCGTGGCGCATTGTCCACGAGCACTGGTCGGCACCGTTCGATCCGATGAGCGGCGCGACGCTGTTCGATGTGCAGCCCTGATCTTCAGCCATAGTTGATCCGTTCGTTTCAGGAGAACGCCATGAAATATCTTTGTCTGGTCTACAGCGATGAGCGCTTGCTGCATTCGTCGCCCGATAGCCCCGAAGACGCTGAATGCTGGGCCTACGCCGAGTCGATCGAGGGCAGCGGACGGATGGTCGCGGCCGAAGCGCTGGAGTCGGTGCAGACCGCGACCACGGTGCGGATGCGCCACGGCAAACTGTCGATCACCGATGGCCCGTTCGCTGAAACCAAGGAGCAACTGGCCGGCTTCTACCTGATCGATGCCAAGGATCTCAACGAGGCGATCCAGGTCGCCGGCAACATCCCGGCGGCCCGGGTTGGCAGCGTTGAAGTGCGCCCCGTGCGCCAGTTGAATGTCTGAAGTCCGGGCGCGGGTCGAGCAGGTCTATCGCGAAGACTCGCGGCGGATTCTGGCGACGCTGATTCGCCTGCTCGGTGATTTCGATCTCGCCGAAGAAGCCTTGCACGAGGCATTTTTCGTCGCGGTCGAACGCTGGCAGCGCGACGGCGTGCCGGACAATCCGCGCACCTGGCTGGTGTCCACCGGGCGTTTCAAGGCCATTGATGTGTTGCGTCGTCGTGCACGGTTCAAGGCCTCGCAGCCGTTGTTGTTGGCGCAGCTGGAAGAGCTGGAGCAGGCCGACTGGAGTGACGAAGACGTGGAAGACGATCGCCTGCGGCTGATCTTCACCTGCTGTCACCCGGCGCTGGCGGCAGATGCACAAGTGCCGCTGACCTTGCGTGAAGTCTGCGACCTGACCACCGAGGAAATCGCCCGTGCCTTTCTCTCGGCGCCGGCGGCGATTGCCCAGCGCATCGTGCGGGCGAAAGCCAAGATCCGTGACGCGAAAATCCCATACCAAGTGCCGACCCTGAGCGAACTGCCCGAACGCCTGGACAGTGTGTTGCGGGTGATTTATCTGGTGTTCAACGAGGGCTATTCGGCGTCGATGGGCACTGAGTTAACACGGGAAGATCTGACCCGTGAAGCAATCCGGCTAGGGCGGTTGTTGATGGAGTTGCTGCCGGAACCGGAGGTGATGGGGCTGTTGGCGCTGATGCTGCTGCACGAGTCGCGACGGCCGGCGCGCACCTCGCCGACAGGGGGATTGGTGCTGCTGGATGATCAGGATCGCTCGCAGTGGGATGCCGGTTTGATTGCTGAAGGTTGTGCGCTGGTGGAAAGGGCGCTGACCACGCGGCGGTTCGGGCCGTATTGCCTGCAAGCGGCGATTGCGGCGGTGCATGCCGAAGCGCCAACCGCCCAGGACACCGATTGGGAGCAAATCGTTGGGCTGTATGACGTGCTGTCGCGGGCGGTGCCGTCGCCGGTGATCGAGTTGAACCGGGCGGTGGCGGTGGCCAAGCGTGACGGGGCGTTGGCCGGGCTGACGTTGATCGAGGGGATATTGGCGCGAGGGGAGTTGCAGGATTACCACTTGGCACATTCGGCGCGGGCGGAATTTTGTCGGCAGTTGGGCCGGGTTGAGGAGGCGCGGGCGGCTTATTTGCGGGCGCTGGAGTTGACGCGGCAGGAGCCGGAGCGGCGGTTTATCGAGGGGCGGTTGAGCGAACTCGATTGATCTGAAATCTTCAATGGCAGCGCCGGCCTCATCGCTAGCAGGCTAGCTCCCACAGGGTTCGGGGTTGAACACTGCATTTGTGATCGACATCAATCACTGTGGGAGCTAGCCTGCTAGCGATTGAGGTCCGAAGGACCTTCGGCGTTTTGTCAGGCCTGCTGGCGGGTCGCAGCCATAACGATTTCGCGGATGCAAACGTTCTGCGGCTGCTCATACGCATAAGCAATCGCCGTCGCCACATCCTCGGCACTCAACACCGTCCCGCCCATTTCCTGCTTCCAGGCCTGATACCCGGTCTTGATCGCCTCATCCGTGGTGTGGCTCAACAACTCGGTCTCCACCGCCCCCGGCGCAATCGTAGTCACGCGCACGTTATGCGGCGCCAACTCTTCACGCAGGTTTTCCGACAGGCCATGCACGGCAAACTTGGTGCCGACATACGCCACGTGATTCGGGAAGGTCTTGCGCCCGGCCACCGAGCTGACGTTGATGATCGTCCCGTGTTTACGCTCGACCATCCCGGCCACCACCGCGTGCACACCGTTGAGCAAACCCTTCACATTGACGTCGAGCATCTGGTCCCACTGCGCCGGGTCCTGCTCTGTCATCACGCCCAGCAGCATCACCCCGGCGTTGTTGATCAGCGCATCGGCCGGCCCGAATTGGGCCTCGGCTTCTGCCACCGCTGCGAGCAAAGCGGCGCGATCGGTGATGTCGACTTTACGGCTGAGGGTGTTCGGCAGCTCCAGCGCTTCAAGACGCTCAACCCGCCGCGCCAGCAACAGCAGCGGATGGCCGGCAGCACTCAAGCGGCGGGCGGTGGCTTCGCCGATGCCCGAACTGGCCCCGGTAATGATGATCAATGGCTTGCTCATGGATGCGCTCCTGAAATAAGAATTTCAAATGACTAAAGAATGGGCGCAGTATATTTTGCCCTGCCGAGGCTGAAAAATGCCTTATTCCTCTGTTTGTCATCGGAATTTCCTATGGATATCCGCCATCTCAAAGCCTTCCTCGCGGTGTTTGAGGAACGCAACATCACTGCAGCCGCGCAGCGACTGTTCATTAGTCAGCCGACGCTGTCGGTGACCATCAAGCAGCTTGAAGAAGAACTCGGCGCACCGCTGTTTGTGCGCCAGCCACGCGGGGTCGAGGTCAGCGATGAGGCGCGGTTGTTGTACCCGCAAGCGCGGCGCATGGTGGCGGAAGCCGAGGCCTTGAGCCGGATGTTTCGCGGTGGCGAAAACCGCCTGCCGTTGACCCTGGGTATCGAGGGCGATATTGCCGCCAGCCATATCGAAGCGTTCGTGCGCATGGCCCATCTGGCATTGCCGAATCTGTTGCTGACGCTGGAGGAAGGTTGCAGCGGTGAGGGTCGTTTGGCGGTCGAGGAGATGTGCTGCGAAGACGAGTTGTTCCTGCCACTGTGGGAAGAACCGTATGTGATGGCGCTACCGCTGGATCATCCGATGGCGGCCGCACAGGCCGGTTGGGCGCCGATTGAAGACTGGATCACTTGCCCGCAGCATCCGTCGCATCAGCGTTTGATGGCGCTGTACGGGCGCTCGCCAGACGCGGTGGCGGGGCATGCCGGCTCGTTGCAGCAGGCGTTGCATATGGTCGCGGCGGGTGTCGGCGTGGCGATGTTGCCGCAGTCACTGGTGAACGGACATGGGCAGGTGGTGGTGCGCGCGCTGCACCTGCCGGCGCCGACGCGGCGGGTGGGGTTGTGTTATGCGGCGCAGGCGCTGGAGTTGCCGGCGATGCGTGGGTTGCATGAGTATTTTCAGGTGAATCGGCCGGCGGATATTGCTGCCGCCTGATCGGCCGCTATTCCAGCATCTTGCTCAGCAGCCAACTCCCCGCCGGCCCCGGCGGATAGAGCCGTGACCACAGGGCATCGACAAACACCGGTTTCGGCCAGCCGCGCACGTTCAATTCCACTAGCGTGCCATTGCCGAAACGTCCCACTAGCCAGCGCGGCAGTGGCGCCCAGCCGAAGCCCATTTCGGCCATTTCCATCAACATCAGATAACTCGGTGCCGACCACACGCGGCCCTTGGCGCGACTCTCGTAGGGATTGATGATCGTTGCCAGGCGCAGTTCGCGATGCTGTTCGAGGATGGCTTGATCGACATTTTTCAGCGTCGCCAGCGGATGTTCGCGGCTGACGAACAAGGCGATATCCGTGCGCTCGGCGACGGTCGAGGTCACCAGATCCGGCGGATACGTGTCCTGCATCTCGGCAAAGGCCAGATGCGCTCGACCGCGTTGCACCAGTTCGATCAAGTCATCGCATTCGGCGATCAGGCATTCCAGCTCCAGATCCGGATAACGCTGCTCGAAGCCCATCAACGCCGCTTCGAAACGCGCCGATTGGTAGGTGTCGGAAATCGCCACGGTCAGCTTTGGTTCGACACCTTGGGACAATTGTCGTGCGGTCATTTCCAGACGGCTGTTGGCTGCCAGAATCGCCTCGGCCCGTTGCAGCATCACGTGGCCAGCGGGGGTGAGGGTCGGTTTGCGGCTGCTGCGATCAAACAGGATCAGATCCAGATCAATCTCCAGACTCGCCACCGCCGCGCTGATGGTCGACTGACTGCGCCCGAGTTTGCGCGCCGCCGCCGAAAACGAACCCTGGGTTGCCGCCTGGACAAACGCCAACAGCACTTCTTGCGAAGCCATGAACTATCGCCTTGATCGATGGTTATTGGTTATGAAGTATCGGTGCGGGGGTGGATCATGGCAACCATCTTCACTCAAGGAGTCAGGCCATGACTGCCCCTAAATCCATCACTGAACGTATTTTCCAGGCCATCGGTTTCGAACTGCTGGCGATCCTGATTTGCACACCATTGCTGGCGTGGATCATGCAAAAACCGCTGCTCGACATGGGCGCGGTGACGGTACTGATCGCGATGCTGGCGCTGGGCTGGAACGTGGTGTTCAACCGTTTCTTCGACCGCATGCTGGCGCGCATGAACGTCGCGCACAACGCCTGGGTGCGTGTGGTGCATGCGTTGCTGTTCGAAGGTGGCTTGATCGTGATGGGTGTGCCGCTGATTGCCTGGTGGTTGTCGGTCAGTCTGTGGCAAGCGTTGTTGCTCGACATCGGCGTGTTGCTGTTCTTTCTGCCGTACACCTACGTGTATCACTGGGGCTATGACGTAATGCGCGAGCGCTTCCTGACCCGCAGCGCTTGTCAGGGTTGACCCCCATTCCCCTGTAGGAGCTGCCGAAGGCTGCGATCTTTTGATTTTGCTGTTTATAAGATCAAAAGATCGCAGCCTGCGGCAGCTCCTACAGAGGGACGTGTTACCTGTCAGAGAAACATCCCGCCCGACGCCTCAACCCGCTGCCCATTGATCCACTGCGCACCCGGCGACAGCAGCAGTGCCAGCGCTCCGCCAATATCATCCGGCTGCCCCGCACGACCCAGCGCCGTATTGCTGGCAACCATCGCATTCACCGCCGGGTTGTCGCGCACAGTGCCGCCGCCAAAGTCGGTTTCAATCGCACCCGGCGCCAGCGTATTTACGGTGATCTGCCGTGAGCCCAGTTCCTTGGCCTGATAGCGGGTCATTACTTCAATCGCGCCTTTCATCGCCGCATAAGCACTGGCGCCCGGGATGGTGAAGCGAGCAAGCCCGCTGGAGACGTTGATGATCCGCCCGCCATCGTTAATCAGTGGCAGGAGTTGCTGAGTCAGGAAGAACGGCCCTTTGAAATGCACGTTCATCAGCAGGTCGAATTGCTCCACGGTCGTTTCGGCGAAACTGACATGCAAACCGACCCCGGCATTGTTGATCAGGAAATCAAATCGCGGCCGATCAAAGTGCTGCAACGCCTGCTCGACCCGCGCGGCGAAGTCGGCAAAGCCTTCGCTGCGGCCGACATCCAGTTGCAGCATCACGGCTTTCGCGCCGAGTGCTTTGATTTCGCTTACCAGCGCCTGAGCTTCATCGGCGCGGCTGTTGTAGGTGCCGATGATGTCGATGCCGAGGGCTGCGAGGTGCAGGGCGGCGTTTTTGCCAAGGCCACGACTGGCGCCGGTGATCAATGCGATTTTGCGGTTCATGGGACTTCCTCGGTTGCGGTGAGTGGTGATGGATCAAAGTTTATTTATCCGCCGCCAGGTGATAAACAGACTGAAACCGGAATCACTGTTCGGATGATTCGAACAATCAGAGAGTGGCCCCATGAACAAACTGGAACTGCTGCGCACCTTCGTCCGGGTCAGCGAGTTATCAAGTTTCACCCTCGCCGGAGAAAACCTCGGCCTGCCACGTTCAATGGTGTCCGAACATGTGCAAGCGCTGGAAGCCCTGCTCGGTACGCGTCTGTTGCAACGCACCACACGCAAGGTGCAAGCGACGCAGGACGGCCTGGTTTTGTATGAGCGCAGCAAGGATCTGCTCTCGCACATGGACGAGATCGAAGGCTTGTTCCGTCAGGACGAAGCGTCGCTGACCGGGCGGATTCGCGTCGACATGCCGAACATTCTCGCGCGACGTGTGGTGATGCCAAGGCTCCCGCAGTTCATGGATCGTCACCCGAACCTGGAACTGGAAATCAGCAGCACTGACCGCCGAGTCGATCTGCTCAGCGAAGGTTTTGATTGCGTGCTGCGGGTCGGCGCACAACCGGATCAGTCGGTGGTGGCGCGGCACCTGTGCGACGTCAGCATGATCAATTGCGCCAGCCCTGCTTACCTTGAACGCTATGGCGTGCCACAGACCCTGGAAGATCTGGCACAGCATCGACTGGTGCATTACGTCGGCGTGCTTGGTTCGCGTTCGGAAGGGTTTGTGTATGAGGAGGAGGGGCAGATACGGCGCGTGCCAATGGCCGGCAGTGTCACGGTCAACAGCACCGATGCTTACGAGTCGGCGTGTCTGGGCGGCTTCGGGATTGTGCAGGTGCCCAATACCGGCCTGCGCTCGCATCTGCAAACCGGCGAACTGGTGGCGGTGCTGCCGCAATACAACGCGCCGGCAATGGGCGTTTCGCTGTTGTACGCGCGGCAGCGACATTTGCCGTTGCGGGTGCGGGCGTTTATGGATTGGTTGGGGGAGGTGATCCGTTCCACTCTCTAGCCCACTACACCAATCAAAATGCAGGAGTGAGCCTGCTCGCGATAGCGGTTCATCAGTCTAGATCTGCACCGACTGACGCTGCTTCATCGCAAGCAGGCTCGCTCCCACACGTTTGCTCACGGCATGATCAAACGTGGAAGTAACCCACGCACGAATCAAACGGCAGGCGCTTGAGTTCGATTTTGTTCAGGTCCAGCACTTCACGCAGCGCTTTGGTTTCACCCGGGAAGTTGCGATAAGCCACTTCGTCCAGTACCACGATCGCGCCTTTAGGCATGTAGGGCAGGAAAGTTTCCAGCGCGACCTTGGTCGACTCGTACAGGTCAGTGTCGAGAATCAACATGGCCACGACCAGGTCCGGACGCGTCTTGACCCACTCCGGCACGGTCTTGACGATGTCGCCCTTGACCAGTTCGCAACGCGGAATACGGTTGACCGGACGCAGCAAGTCATTGGCGTCGATCATGTCCTGGATCAGCGACTGGTCGGTATCGGCGAACATGGTTTCGTTGACGTCGGCCGGATCGTCGGTCTTGCTGATGCTCTGGAAGCCTTCGAAGGTATCGAAACCCACGATCGAACGGTTGATCGCGTAGGGCTCCAGAATCATCGACAGGTGCATGTAGAGCATCAGCGAGTTGCCCTTGTACACGCCGCACTCGATGATCGCGCCCGGAATCTCTGCGACTTTCTTGAACAGCTCCATGCGCGACAGGGCAGCGGTCACACCGATGCGGTTGGCGAATACAAACGGTGCGTCCGCCACGTACTCGGCATCCACGCGCTTGAGGACATTGGCGCGGGTTTCGTTGTACTGAGCCTCGGCGGGGGTGATGCGACGCTTGGTCATTGCTGGATTCCTTGGAAATTCGAAAAATCGTGGGCGTGGAAATAGTCTTTGAAACCGGCACCGACATCCGGACAGGCGCTGTCGACATTGATCGCGCCGCGCTGATGTTTGAGGTCATGCAGGTGCATCAGGCGGAAATCCACGCTGAAGCGGGTTTGCTGAGTGTGATTGGCCACGGTGCCGTGCAGGTGTGAGCCGGAGAAAATCAGCATTTCGCCGGTATTGCCGGCGATACGCAGTTCGGACGCGGTATTGATCTCTTCCAGTGGCACCGGATGCACGCGGACTTCGTCCTTGAGGTTGTCCTTGGCCTTGTGCCGCTGGTTGCTGATCCAGTCCGACAGGCTCCACTGACTGGAGGTGTTTTTCACCGGTACATCGAAGTAGCCGGTGTTGATCATCATCGTTTGATCCGGGGAAATGGTGTGCACCGGCATCCAGGTGTTGATCTGGCAATCGACGCTGCCATACCAGGTGTCGCGATGCGGCTTGTAGGCGTAGCTGACCCCGGCGTGCAGGTAGTCGTAATTGGGTACGACGCGGATGCGCGGCACGTCGAAGATGTATTCACGCGGATCGGCGCCGATCTCTTCGATAAAACTCAAAATCAGTTCTTTGACGCGCAGGCTGTTGGTGAACTGGCCCTTGAGGCGAGTCACCAGCACGACGAACTCTTCCACCGGCATCAGCATGTGCAGCGCCTGGTGCTGGGTTTCACCGTTGAATGCAGCCGTGATGCTCTCTTGAGCAAAGGCACACAGTTGGTGGGCAGCGCGCAGTTGCGTGTTCAGAAAGATATCGCCGGCGTAGATGGCTTCCTTGAAGTCAGCTCGTTGTTGAAGCTGATTGATATACAAATTCACTGTTGCCCTCCTGGAGACGTCGAGTGACTTAATAGTCGGCACCCGACCGACAAACTGAAGCGTTTTTTGACCACTGGCGCTTTGCGGCGAGGCTGGCAAGTTTCAAACCGACAAAAAAAATCCCGGTGTGCGAGGGGCCAGCCGGGATCTTTCGAGCGAATGTGAGCTTAGAACAATTGGGTGAACAACCAGTACAGGCTGCCCGACAACAAAATCGCCGCCGGCAACGTCAGCACCCACGCCATCAACAAATTGCGGATGGTCTTCATCTGTAATCCGCCGCCATTGGCAACCATGGTCCCGGCCACGCCCGAAGACAACACATGCGTCGTCGACACCGGCAAACCGAACATGTCGGCTGCGCCAATGGTCAGCATCGCCACGGTTTCCGCCGACGCGCCTTGTGCGTAAGTCAGGTGGGTCTTGCCGATTTTCTCGCCGACCGTCACCACAATCCGCTTCCAGCCAACCATGGTGCCCAGTCCGAGCGCGATGGCCACGGCGATCTTCACCCACAGCGGAATAAATCGCGTCGCGTTGTCGATCTGCTGCTTGAACAGTTGCAGTTTGCCGCTGGTGTCGGCATCGAAGTTGCCGACCTTGTTCTTGTCCATCAGGCGAATGGTTTCGCTGGCCAGGTACATGTCGTTACGCACGTTGCCCATGGCTTCGGCCGGGACTTTCGCCAGCGAGCCGTAGCCTTTGACTTCTTCACCGATGTGCCCGGTGAGGGCGGCGAGGGCGGGGACCAATTGCGGCGAGGCTTCCTTGCTGCGCATGTAATCCGAGAGGATCGGGCGCGGATCGGCCGGCGCCGGCAGCGGTGAACTTTTGACCAGCGCTTGCTGGGTGACTTGCGCCACGGCTGCGAACTGCAGTGATTGTTCTTCCGGCATGGTGCGATTCAAGGCGTAGGCCATCGGCAAGGTGCCGACCAGAATCAGCATGATCAGGCCCATGCCTTTCTGCCCGTCGTTGGAGCCGTGGGCGAACGATACGCCGGTGCAGGTCAGGATCAGCAAGCCGCGAATCCACCACGGTGGCGGGGTGTTGCCTTCAGGCGCCTTGTACAGCGAACGGTTCTTCACGAACGCGCGCAGCGCCAGCAGCAACAATGCCGCAAAACCGAAACCCACCAGCGGCGACAGCAGCAATGCGTAACCGATCTTCGTTGCCTGCGCCCAGTCCACGCCAGAGGTGCCATCGCGCCCGTGCATCAACGCATTGGCCACGCCGACGCCGATGATCGAGCCGATCAACGTATGCGACGACGAGGCCGGCAAGCCCAGCCACCAGGTGCCGAGGTTCCACAGGATCGCCGCAATCAGCAGGGCGAAGATCATCGCGAACCCGGCAGACGAGCCGACCTGCAGGATCAGCTCCACCGGCAGCAACGCGATGATGCCGAACGCCACCGCGCCACTGGACAGCAGCACACCGAGGAAATTGAAGAACCCCGACCAGACCACCGCCACATTCGGCGGCAGCGAGTGGGTGTAGATCACTGTGGCCACGGCGTTGGCGGTGTCGTGGAAACCGTTGACGAACTCAAAACCGAGCGCAATCAGCAGTGCCACGCCGAGCAGCAGGAACGGCGTCCACGTGGTGACCACGGTGCCGAGTTCGTGCATGTCGTGCATCAGGCTATAGGCCGTGAACAGCATCCCCATGGCCAGCACTGCGAAAAAGATCACGTAGGTGAACGGGCCGGTTTTCTTGTCGAGGGCGGGCCTGCCGCTGGGGGCAGACGTTTGGCGGGCGGTCAGGGAGGGAGTAGCCATGAGCGGACAATCCTGAGCGAGGGAAGGAGTGTCGCCCATGATCGTTGCAGAATGTTACAGAGAGGCTGCGGTAGATCAGTGTTTGGATGATTAGCGATTGATTGCTCGTCCCCACGCAGAGCGAGGGAACGAGCGGTGGCCAAAAAACTCAATAATCCCCGCGTTTACGAAACGCCCAGCGCCCGGCAATCACCGTAAACGTCGCCACCAGCGCGACCAATATCCAGAACCCCTCCGGGTCCTGCGACAACGGCACGCCCCCCACATTCATCCCGAAGAAACCGGCAATGATGTTGATCGGCAGCGCCAGCACCGTCACCACGGTCAGGGTGAACAGTGTGCGGTTGCTCTGTTCGTTGAGGTTGGCGGCGATTTCTTCCTGAAGCAGTTTGATCCGCTCGCCGAGGGCGGTGAGGTCGTTGATGATCAGCGCAAATTCCTCGGTGGATTTGCGCAACTCCTTGACGTCCTCCTTCTGCAACCACGGCGGCGGGCGATTGAGCAGGCGCAGTAACGAACCCGGCTCCAGCGCCAACAGCCGCTGCAAACGCACCAGCACCCGCCGGTGGGCGCCGAGTTCGGCACGGTTGGTCGACAGCCGCGATGAGAGCAATTCGTCCTCGACCTGATCGACGCTGAGGCTGGTCTTGCGCACGATCTGCGTCAGCACTTCGCCTTGATCGCGCAGCAGGTGCACGAGCAATTCCGAAGGCGAGCGAAAGCGCTCACCGGCCTTCACCGACGAACGCAATTTATCCACCGAATGCAGCGGTTGCAGGCGCGCACTGACGATCAGTTTGCTGCGCACGCACACCCACAGCGTCGACACATCAGAAGAGACCATGCTGCTGAGGTTGAACACCACGTCGTTGACCACCGCCAGTAACGCCGAGTCGACGTGCTCGATGCGCGTCGAACGCGAGCCTTCGTGCAGCGCCTCAAAAAACTCGTCGGGCAATTGCAGATGGCTTTTCATCCAGCGCTCGCACGCCGCGTGCGCCAGGTTCAGGTGCAGCCAGAGGAATTCGCCGCTGTCGCTGTCGTCCTGCAGGCAGCGCAGTGCCGTCGCCGAATCGACCTCGCGGCCAGGCTCACCGGGCAGAAAACGAAAGCCGTAGAGCAAGCCAAACAGGTCAGGATCGCGATGACTGATATCGAGGCTGTGGTTCATGAAGGCTCGCTGCGAGGTTGGCGTGAGACAGGGAATTCACAGATTCACCTGAACCGCATCATCGCAATGTCACATGACGTTTGTGTGACGGCAAAATGACGTCAAATCAGCAACTTACCGGCGGTCGGATTTTTCTCAAGAAGCGCTCTGGAACGCCGATCACAGGTGCATTAGGTTGCGCGCCATTGGCCACGGGCCAAGGTTCGCTAGGGAAGTCCGGCACTATTTCACGCTCGTTTCGGGCGTGCCTCATCCCTGTCTTGAGTACCTGCGATGCTGCAAAAATCCCTGAGAGCGCAAATTCTCGCCCTGCTGAGTGGCAGCCTGTTGGCGATGCTGTTGATCGCGCTGGCCTGTTTCCATTTCCTGTCCAACGGCGTGCAAAGCTACAGCCAGTTGATCGCAGGCCCCTTGCACACTTCGCAACTGATCGACGAAGCCAACCTGCAATTCAAGGTGCAGGTGCAGGAATGGAAAAACGTCCTGCTGCGCGGCAAGCAACCGGCAGACCTGGCCAAGTACTGGGGCCAGTTCGAAGACCGTCAGCGCGATGTGCAGAACATTCTCGGTGAACTGGCCAGCCAGAAAGGTATCGAGCCAAGTCTGAAAAACCGTATCGATCGTTTGCGCGACGAGCACCGTCAGTTGGGCGTTGCTTACCAGAAGGGTCGCGACGCCTATGTAGCGGCGGGCGGCGATCCAACGGCGGGCGACGTCGCTGTCAAAGGCGTCGACCGCGCGACCAGCGAGCAGATGAGCGAACTGGTGACCGAGTTGCGCAAACAGGGCACCGAGCAGTCGGCGCTGATCAGTGCCGAGGCTGATCGCACGGTATTGCTAGGCACCCTGGTGATGCTTGCTTCAAGTTTGCTGATTGGTCTGCTCAGCTTGTGGCTGGTCAATCGCAATCTGGTCGAGCCGATCCGCAAACTGATTGATTACGTGACCCAGTTGAGCCGAGGCAAATTGGCTGAGCGCGTGTCCAGCGACCGTCAGGATGAATTGGGCAACCTCGCCGCCGCCGCCAATACGCTGCGCGATTTCCTCGCTGAAACCTTCACCCGTTTGCAGCGCAGTGCCAGTGACCTGGACAGCGCCAGCGGCGAGTTGAACGCCATCGCCACCACCATGGCCGGCGGCACCAACGAGCAGTTCAACCGTACCGATCAAGTGGCCACGGCAATGAACGAAATGTCTGCCACCGCCCAGGAAGTGGCGCGTCACGCCGCCGATGCGGCGCGCGCTGCCGATGATGCCGACCAGTCCGCCCAGCAGGGTGAAAAGGTCATGCAAAGCACTATTCACACCATCACGCAGATGCGCGGCGAAATCGCCAACACCGCCACGGTGATCCGTCGTCTGGAAGCCGACAGCGGCCGTATCGGCAAGGTGCTGGAAGTGATTCGCGGCATTGCCGAGCAGACCAACCTGCTGGCGTTGAACGCCGCCATTGAAGCGGCGCGGGCCGGTGAGGCCGGGCGTGGTTTTGCTGTGGTCGCCGACGAAGTGCGCAACCTGGCGCAGCGTACGGCGGAGTCGATCATCGAGATCAACCAGATCATCCAGAGCGTGCAGACCGGCGCGGTGGACGCCGCGCAAGCCATCGATAGCGGCCAGACCCGCAGCGATGAAAGCGTCGAGCAGGTCACCCAGGCCGGCGCGATGCTGGAGCGCATCACCCACGCGGTGGAAGCGATTCGCGACATGAACCGCCAGATCGCCACCGCCGCCGAGGAGCAGACGTCGGTAGCCGAGGACATCTCACGCAATCTGACCGAGATCACCTCCATCGCCAGCACCAACCTCGAAAGCGTCCAGCGCACCGAAAGTGCCAGCCAGAATCTGCATGGGCTGTCGGGGCAACTGAACGAAGTCACCGCGCGCCTGAGCGCCTGAGCCGTTGACTGTGTACCGGTTCGGATACCGAGTCGGTACACAGTCGATCTCAATTCAATGCGGCCATGGTCGATGACCGGTTATCCATAACCGGCATTGGAGCATTCCCATGGTCAGCATCACCTCTGTTTCGATCAACCAGACCCTCACCACAGCGACCAGCAAGACGTCGATCAAAGACGTTGGCGAAGACACCTCGACTAGCGCAACGACGAGCAGCGGTGTAGCTGCCGATACCAGCAAAGTCGCTGCGGGTGGCGGTGCGGCGCCGGCGGGCGACAGCAGTTCCAGCAGCAGTGAAGAATCGGACTCGGTGAAAGAGCTGCGCAAGCAGATTGCCGAGTTGCAAAAGCAATTGCAGGAACAGCAACAGGCGCTGCAAGCGGCGCAGGCGAAGCAGGAAAGTGCTGAGGCGAAGGCTGCGGATGTTGCGGCGGCACAGTCGCAAATCTCCAGCACCTCAGCCTCGTTGCAAACCGCCACGGCGGCGCTGTTGCAGGCGTTGCAGGATTCCGACAGCAGCACCTCCGGCTCACTGGTCAGTACTTCGGCCTGATCATCAGCGCACTTTCTGTGTGGGGGCAGGCTTTAGCGTCGTTCACCCGATCCTGTAGGAGCTGCGGCACGCTGCGATCTTTTGATTTTGTTTTTAAAGATCAAAAGATCGCAGCCTCGTTTCACTCGACAGCTCCTACAGGGGGTTATGTCGCGCACAAAAAAGCCGTGCGATCATTAGATCGCGCGGCTTTGGGTACGCGGTGTATCAGGTGTCTTGCTTGTTGCTCAGCACCTTGCCGGTGGTGGCGTCGAAGTCCACGTCGAACTCTTTGCCATCAGCGGTTTTCAGCTCAACCTCATACTCATAATTGTTGAAGTGGTTATCCAGGTCGGTGTCGGTGATGGTCGCACCCGGGTGCAGCTTCAACGCGGCCTGGTTCATTTCTTCCAATGGCTTGATCTTGCCTTCCTTCACCAGTTGCGGGATCTGGTCGACGCGGACATCAGCCTGGGCCAGGCCAGCAGTCAGCGTCAGGGCAGCGGCGGTAAACAGGGCAGTCAAAGTTTTCATCGGTTCGTTCCTTGGGTGAGTCGTTTAAGTGAGTTCAGGTTAACCAGCGCAACTTAATTCACCCTTAAAACTCGCATCGTCCGCAGGATGCTCTTGTGGGAGCGAGCCTGCTCGCGATGCGGACACTTCGGTTACAGATCGTTGTTCTTCAACACCTGATCAACACTGGCCGCCGCAGGGCGTTTATAGAACTTCAACAGTTCGCTGGCGCGGTTGGTGAAGATGCCATCGACACCAGCAGCCATTACTTTCTCGAAGTCCACCGGCTCATCGACGGTATAGACGTGTACCAGCATGCCTTGGTCGTGGGTGTACTTGTTCATCCACGGCTGCACCAGATCGGAATAGCTCTGATCGCCACCCTTGGTCAGCTTCGCCGAAGGACCTGTGCCGATTGCACCTTGAGCCTTGGCGTAATCGACCCACTGTTTGAACTCAGCTTCGGACTTCGGCTCCTGCTTGCCGTAGAAAGCGTTCTTGTCCTTCTCGCCCGACTCGGCAAACGTCACTTTGGATTTCGGCTCGATGCTGCCTTCGCCGACCCACAACAGCAGAATCTTCGGCACTTGCGGCATTTCCTTTTGCAGCAGTTCGAGGCTGTTCTTCTCGAAGGTCTGCAAAATCACCTTGCCTTTTCCCTGACCGACGCCCAGCGCACTCTTCGCCAGTTTCGAACCCGCCGGGCTCAGCCAGCCGCGATCCTGCAGTTTGTCTTTCAGGTCTTTCTCGATCCCCGGAAACAGTTGCGGCTCCTTGGTTTCGATGTACAGGCCCGGCTTGTGCTGCGGGTTGGCCTGGGCGATGTCGATGATTTCATCCAGCGTCAGAATTTTCAGCCCAGCGTAGGAAGGGCGGGCGCGATCCGGGTAGGCCTTGTTGTACCAACTGCCGGCGTCGAGGGTTTTCAGTTCGGCCATGGTGAAAGCCGTGGCCGGGCTGTCCTTGCGCTCCGGGAACTTGGTGGCGACGTCGGTGGTGCGTTGCAGGTTGTTGTCGTGCAGGGCGAACAGCACGCCGTCCTTGCTGCGTTGCAGGTCCATTTCCAGGTAATCGGCGCCCAGATCGCGGGCCAGTTTGTAGGCCGCAGCGGTGGATTCCGGTGCATCAAAGGACGCGCCACGGTGGGCGATTACCGCCGGGTGCGGGATGCCATGCGTCGCAGCCACGACGTCGGGCGTTGTCTGGCTGGCGGCATGCGCCTGACCGAAACCGAGCAACAGGCTCAGCATGAGGGCGCTTTTGGTGAAAGTGGCGGGCATGTTCGAATTCCTTTCGCAGGGCATTTTCAAAGACGTACCTTTTAACAACTGAATCGATCGGGTGCTATCGCGAGACCGACATAAACGTATTAAAAGCGATTTTTCCTGCACTTTTGTGGCGCTGTTTGCAGTACGCTTGCCCACGGCAGACGTCCCGGCAGAGGACGCGCCCACTGTTGCGCCCTGCGTGTAAACCATCGATCAACATTTCGTGAGGTTTACCATGCGCATCACCTCCCAACTCATCTGCTAGGCCGCCGACGACCTCAAGGGCTTTGTCGGCCTCAACCGCAAGACCGGTCAGTACATCGTGCGTTTCAGCGAAGATTCCTTCGGCATGGACGTGGCGGATGACGGCATCATTCCCACCAGCGAATTCGTCTGGGCGCAGCTTTCAGACACGACCATGACGTTGAAGCGCGAGTTGATTCAGTTGCTGCTGGATCAGAACATCGATGACCGGATCAACATCACCGAGCCGTTGCGGGTATATATGAGCAAGCGCGAAGTGCCGGAGATTGTGGCGCTGCGCAGTCTGGTGCGCGGCTGAAATTTGCAGTGACCCTATTGCCGCCATCGCCAGCAGGCTGGCTCCCACATTGGATCTTTGGCGCTCACACATCCCCTGTGGGAGCCAGCCTGCTGGCGATGAGGCCAGTGAGTGCGCCGCCGCACTCACTGGCCAAACCGATACTCGCGCTCAACCTTGCACACCCGCGTTTGAAACGCCGAATACCAGATCGACCGCCCACGCTGCTGAATCACCTGGTGCTCGGGATGCTCCCGCCACGCCAGAATCGCCGCCTCACTTTCCCAATAAGAAACAGTGATGCCGATGCCGTCCGCCCCGCGAATCGAGTCAATGCCCAGAAAACCCGGTTGTTCGGCAACCAGTTCCATCATGCGCTCGGCCGCTTCGGCGTAACCGTTGTCGCCCTCGGTGCGGGTCGAGGTGAAGATCACTGCAAAACAATCTGGCTTCATCGACGTGACTCCACGCAGGCTTCGACTAACGCACGTACCAGCGGCGGCATCTGGCCCTTGAGCGCCGCACGTTCCGGTTGAAACAACGTCGCGACAAAGAAGCGATGATCCTTGAGTTCGATCGCCCGCAAGTCACCCGCTGAGTCATGACCCACAGCCTGTAGCCGATGTTTGAAAAGCTCCCGTTCGAACTGTGGATTCACACCGTAGCGGCAGCGATAGCCTTCACGAATTTCAGACGTTTCGTACGCCTTGGCGATCACCGAACCTGGCACCAGATCAATGCTGTCCACGGTTTCCACCAGCGAACAGGTGAGCGGGGTGAGCACGGCTCTTTCGGATTCGGGCGAAGTCTCGCCATGTTCAGCATCAGCCCAGCCCAACACATTGCGGGAAAATTCCAGCACCGCATGCTGAAAACCGCCACAGGTGCCGAGGAAGGGGCGCTGTTGCTCGCGGGCAAAACGGATCGCTCGCAATGCGCCGGCTTCACTTTTGTAAGGGCTGGCCGGCACGCACCAGAAACCGTCGAAGCTTTGCAGCGGTGTATCGGCGTGGATTTGATCCGTGGCCAGCCAATCGAATTGCACAGCCTGACCAAGGTGTCCGGCCACCCGACCGAGGGCAATGGGAATGGCTTGGTGGGCGGTGACTTGCGGATCGTAATCGCCGATCAGGGCGATGCGGATGGCGCTATTTTCCATGGGAGTTCCCTGCGCTTGTTGATTGATGGAGCTCACTATAGATTGGCGTTCACGCACTCAATATTGGCGTTTCTCCAAGTGATCAATGCACCGACGCACTATCGGCTCGACTACCCGGATCTGGCGCTGATTCTCGCTTTGGTACGTGGCGGCTCTCTGGCCCGGGCTTCACAGCTGTTGAAGGTCGATGTCTCGACGGTGTTCCGTGCCGTGCGACGCCTTGAGGCTGCGCTCGGCCAGCAACTGTTCGAAAAAAGCCGCGCCGGTTATTTGCCGACGTCGCTTGCGCAGACACTGGCCGAGCAGGCCGAACGCGCCGAGCAGGCACTGGACGCCGCGCGGATCGGCGTGGAGCAGGGCGGTGAAGTCGTCAGCGGCACGGTGCGGCTGACCTGCACCGACTCGGTGTTGCAGGGCTTGCTGCTGCCGGCGCTGGCGCAGTTCATGCCCAACTATCCGGCGCTGACCATCGAATTAAGCACTTCCAACGATTTCGCCAACCTCAGCCGCCGCGATGCTGACATTGCCCTGCGCCTGACACGCACACCGCCGGAGCATTTGGTCGGACGGCAATTGGCGAAGATTTCCTACCGCGTCTGCGCCAGTGCGCGCTACTTGCAGAACGTGGATGCGTCGGATCTGGCCGCACTGACCTGGATCGCCCCGGACGATTTCCTGCCCGATCACCCGACCATCGCCTGGCGCCGCCAGCACCTGCCCGGTGTGACCCCGGGTTATCGCTGCAACAGCATGCTTTCGGTCACGGAACTGGTGCGCGCCGGCCTCGGCGTGGCGGCGTTGCCGGACTTTTTGATCAACGATGGCTTGCAGGCGTTAAGCGAACCGCTGCACGGTTACGATACGGCGCTGTGGTTGCTGACCCGGCCGGATTGCCGGGCATTGCGTTCGGTGGTCACGTTGTTCGATGAACTCGGGCGGGCGCTGCGTTTGCCGTGATCAGCGCTGTGGGTTCTGGCACACGTGCGCGTGCAACTCGCTGGTCAGGCCTTCGATGCGTTCGGTCAGGCTTTTGGTCATCTCGGTGAGGCGCGTGTTCTGTTCCAACAGCTCCAGCAGTTGCGCGGTGTTCTGCGCTGCCTGTGCCTGGCGTTCGGTGTTGGCTTGCGCCAGGGCTTCGCGGTGCAGGGCGTCGGCGTCGGCTTGTGCTTTGTCGCGCGCGGCCTGGCGGGTTTGTGCGAGCAGGATCAGTGGCGCGGCGTAGGCCGATTGCAGGCTGAACGCCAGGTTTAAGAGGATGAACGGGTAAACGTCGAACGTGGTCACGCCAAATGCGTTGAGACTGACCCACAACACCACGATCAGGGTTTGCGCGCCAAGAAAGGTTGGCGTGCCGAAGAACCGCGCAAAGGCTTCGGCGCGCAGGGCGAAGGTGTCGTTGCCGAAGGTTGTGTTCAGGTGGGCGTGGGGGCGGTGGAAGCGCAGGTGATCGACGGGGGCTGAGGGTGTTTCGGGCTTCTCGTTGGTCATGGGGCACTCGGCAGGACGCGGGACGTGTCGTCACTATAGCTCTGCGTTGTGGCGGCCGGCCTCTTCGCGGGCAAGCCCGCTCCCACAGGGATTGAGTCGACCACACATTTTGTGTACGACCGCTTAACCTGTGGGAGCGGGCTTGCCCGCGATGGCCGCGACTCGGACTACCGGCGATACACGGATATCAGCCAGGCGCCCGCTCATTGGCAAACATACTCACCGCCTGCACGGCCTCACTGGCGCCATCACGAATCTGCAGGATTACCGTGCCGGCCTGATCCGCCAGTTCCACGCCCTGCGCCGCGCGATCGCGGGTGCCGTCCATGCTCTTGATCGCCTGGCGAGTTTCGGTCTGGATCAACCCGATCATGTTGGAAATCTCCGCTGTCGAGCCGCTGGTGCGTGCCGCCAACTGCCGTACTTCATCGGCCACCACGGCAAAACCGCGGCCCTGTTCACCGGCGCGGGCGGCTTCGATCGCCGCATTGAGCGCCAGCAAGTTGGTTTGATCGGCGATCCCACGGATGGTGTTGACGATGGCCGTGATCTGCTCTGAGCGCTCACCCAGTTGTGCGATCAGTGTCGAAGACTCGGCAATGTCCTGGGCAATTTCACGCATCTCGCTGGCCGCTTGCTGAATCACCTGAGTGCCTTGTTCGGCGACTTTCCGGGTCTCCACCGAAATGTGATAGGCGGCGCTGGCACTGCGCGCGTCTTGCGCGTGTTGTTCGACCCGAGCGGTGACGTCCGAGGCGAATTTCACCACTTTGCACAGACGTCCGGAAGCGTCGTAAACCGGGTTGTAATTGGCCTCCAGCCAAACAGTCTGCCCGCGCTTGTCGACGCGTTCGAACTGGCCTTGAAAGAACTCACCCTGATTCAGCCGTCGCCAGAAATCCTGATAGGCGCTGCTGTTGACCAATTCTGCGGTGCAGAACAAACGGTGATGTTTACCTTTGAGTTCGGCCAGTGAGTAACCCATGCGCGTCAGAAAATTCTGGTTGGCGGTGATTACGCAGCCGTCGAGGTTGAATTCAATCACCGCCATCGCCCGGTCGATGGCTTCCAACTTGGCGTTGACCTCGCTTTCCTGCTGCACCTTGGTCGTCACGTCCATGGCGTACTTGACCACTTTCACCACCCGTCCGGAGGCATCCTTGATCGGGTTGTAGCTGGCTTCGAGCCAGACTGGCTGGCCTTTGCTGTCGACCCGTTCAAACGTCCCTGACTGAAACTCCCCGTTTTTCAGGCGCGACCACAACTCGCTGTACCGAGCGCTGCGACCAAACTCAGGGGTGCAGAACAACCGATGGGGCTGGCCGATCGCTTGTTCGGCGCGGTAACCCATGGTTTTGAGGAAGTTGTCGTTCGCACTTAAAACCACACCGTCGAGATCGAATTCAATCACCGCCATGGAGCGGTTGATGGCATCGAGCAGGCCACTTTGTTGAGTGAGGGTGTGTTGAAGGTCATCGAGGGCGGCTTTGTGGCGATTAAAGAACATGTCGCAGTACCTGGAAGTAGGGAAAGACTGGGGTTGTGTCCCTGTTTCCGCGGGGGCAGGCCAAGCCGATGGATGTATGCATTGACCGCAAAGTGCCAGCATCCAGGCTGACGGCTGAATCTTATACAGACTTATTGGTTCTGTACAAGAAACTGCTGTTTCGAAATTGTACGAAAGTGCTCATATGCCCAGCGCCAGATTCATCCTGAAATACTTTGCCGTATTTTTTTCGGACGGATCTTGCGTCGGACATTGTCATTTATTCCAACGGAATCGCTGCCGAGGCATTCAATCGAAGGAGCGGGCAGGAGAGTGGCGATTCAGAGCTGATAACGCGCCAGAAACATCTCCAGTGCCGAGTCGGCCACGGTGTTTTGCGTCGCGGTGTCGAGCGGTGGCTGACCCATGGAAATCTGCGGCCAGAAACCGAACGACTTCAGCAGGCCCTGCACCTGTTGCGCGGCGAAAACCGCGTCCACCGCTTTTATCCGGCCATCAGCCTGAGCGGCACGAATCCAAACGGTCAGGCCTTCTTCCCGCTCGCTCATGCGCGCGACCATGTTCTGCGCACGCTCCGGTGAGTGGATGGTCGCGGCAATCGCCACGCGCGCCAGGCTGAGGAAGTTGTCATCGGCCATCAGTTGCAGTTTGGCCAACAACATCTGTCGCAACTGATCAGCTAGCGGCTGATCAGGGCTGTACGCGACCGACTGCTCGGCGCTGATCCGCGCCCATAACTGGTTGAGAATTTCGGCGAACAGCTCTTCTTTGCTAGGGAAATGGTTGTACACCGTGCGCTTGGACACACCGGCGGTGGCCGCGATTTTGTCCATGCTCGTGATCTCGAAACCGTTGGCACGGAATTCGGCAATCGCCGCTTGAATAATGGCTTCGCGTTTACGGTCAGTGAGGCGCTGTGGAGCTGTCATAAGTACGCTTCGGCAGGAAGAGGGTGAAATTACACTTGGCAGTTTACTTGTCATCTCGTTTGATGCAACCTAGAAACTACACTGATGAGTGTAATGTTGCGTTAATCCTCGCAACTTAAAAAACAGACAGTTCGGCTAATGCGTGCGTGCCTTGGCCATTTATCGTCCCACCGTGGAAAACCGTAAATTGCGCGGTTTTCTGGAGTCATTCAGTCATGGCCAATCCAGTTTCTGTTACGGACAACACCTCCACGCCTGAAGCCTCTCGACAGGATCAAGGCCTGTTCCGCAATCATGCGCCAGTTCAACGCGAAGGCGTGCGCAAAATGCTGCGCATCATGTGGAACATGATCTTCCACAAACCGCGCAACACCCGGCCGGCCGCAGCGATCCCGGTACAACCGCTGACCCGCGAAGACCTGCTGGCAGCGCCTGACCACAGCGTCTGGCGCCTCGGTCACTCGACCCTGTTGCTGAAGATGCAGGACAAGTTCTGGATCACCGACCCGGTGTTCGCCGAACGTGCCTCGCCGGTGCAATGGGCCGGCCCGAAACGTTTCCACCAGCCGCCGATCAGCCTCGACCAGTTGCCGCCGATCGAAGCGGTGATCCTGTCCCACAACCACTACGACCACCTCGATTACGAGGCCGTGCTGCGGCTGGCGGTGAAAACCAATCTGTTCCTGACCCCGCTGGGCGTCGGCGACACCCTCATCAAATGGGGCATCGACGCCAGCAAGGTTCGTCAGTTCGACTGGTGGGAAGGCACGGAAATCGCCGGCATCCGCTTCATCGCCACGCCGTCGCAACACTTCTCCGGTCGTGGCCTGTTCGACAGCAACAGCACCCTGTGGGCGTCATGGGTAATGATCGACGGCGACACCCGCATCTTCTTCAGCGGCGACAGCGGCTACTTCGACGGTTTCAAACGCATCGGCGAACAGTACGGCCCCTTCGACCTGACCCTGATGGAAACCGGCGCCTACAACGTCGAATGGCCGCACGTGCACATGCAGCCCGAACAAACCCTGCAAGCCCACCTCGACCTCAAGGGCCGCTGGCTGTTTCCAATCCACAACGGCACCTTCGATCTGGCGATGCATGCCTGGCATGAACCGTTTGACCGGATCTTGGCGCTGGCCTGGGAGCGCAGTGTTTCGATCACTACGCCGCAGATGGGTGAGGCGTTCAACATCGCTCAGCCGCAGCGTGGGAATGCGTGGTGGTTGGGGGTTGAAGGGGAGAGTGAGGGGGTGGTTCAGAACGCTTAACGAGTTTTAGGTTAAGCAAACACCACTTCAATTCGGCCCTCTTTCCGTGATCGGGGGGCCGATTTCACTACGATTTGCACGTCTCGCCCAAGATGTGAAAGACATTCCATCATTTTGGCTTCACTGATCCCTCGAAATTTCCCGCGCAGCATTTCGGAAAGTTTTGGCTGGGATAATCCAAGAATTTCAGACGCCTGAATCTGAGTAAGATGGCGAGCTTTGATGATCTCGCCGATCTTTGCCGCGAGCTGCGACTTAACCTGCATTTCACTGGCATTGGGCAGTTCGAGGTCTTGGTAGACGTTCCCGATACCTTCTTCAATTTCTATCATGTTGTGATCCTTTCGCGTGATCCTGAGCGGCTCGAAGTCTGTTTCGGATCAGATCAATGTCGGACTGAGCCGTTTTGATTCCAGCAGTCGACTTCTTCTGAAAGCAGTGCAATACATAAATGGCACTGCCGAAACGAACCGTATAAATGGCACGGTAGGTGTTGGTGTCGAAGTCTTCGATCAGCTCCAGTACACCTGCGCCTCCAAACCCTTTCAGGGGTTTTGCATCTGGGTGCTTCAAGCCACTTTGAGCCAAGTCCAGTGCATAACCAAAAACATCCTGTACGTCTGTGGGCATCTGCTTGAGATCTTTCTTGCTACTGCAGACCCAAAAGAGCGGCTTCCTTGCACTCATGCGAAAATATACCTATTTAGGGATAAAGATCAACTTGCCTTTTCAATCAGCCATGGCGTAGTCCCCATGCCCCACAGACTCCGATGCTGAGTTCGTAACACTCACTGATCGCCCCGGCGCAAACCCCGGAAAGAACACCAACCCCCGTGACTCAAACCGATACGCCAGCGCCAGACGCGCCGCATCCGCCACCTCTTGCTGCGCCTCGAACCGTTGAATGTCGGCTACCGAAACTTCAGCTTCCCGCGACAGCTGTTCCACGCTCCAGCCCAGCATCGCTCGGGCCTGGACGCAGTGGGTCGGGGTGAACTGGAAAAGGGCAATGCGTTCGAGGATGTGGTTCATCGCAAGAGAGGCCATGGTGTGCTCCGGGCTCAAGAGTGCTGATTGAAAATGTACTGTTTTTTTGTACAGTTTTTTTCGGCCGGGATCAAACGCATTTTTTGATTTGCCCTAATTCGCCGCCTCCAACCAGACGGACGGTGCCTGACCGAGGGTGCGCCGGAACATCGTCGAGAACGCTGCCGGGCTCTCGTAACCGAAATCCAGGGCAATTCGCGTCACTGCTTCACCCGCCGCCAGCCGCGCCAGTGCCAGCACCACGCAAGCCTGCTGGCGCCACTGGCTGAAGCTCAATCCGGTTTGCTGCCGAAACATTCTGTTGAATGTACGCAAGCTTATGTGTAACTGGTCAGCCCAGTGCTGCGGCGACTGGTGGGCGTTCGGCTGATGCAGAAAGTTCTGACACAACGCGAGGAGCTTTCCGTCAGACGGCAACGGAATGTGCAGCGGCAGCGGAGCACTGCGCACAACTTCATGCAGCAACAGATCGACCAGCGCGCCGTCGCGACCGCTCAGGTCATAGTCCAATGGCACCTCCACCGCTTCCATCAGCAAGTGCCGCATCAACGGCGAGACATTGATGACTTGGCAGCGCTCACCCAAATCCACCGCCCCGGGTTCGATGTACACACTGCGAGTGCTTACGCCCAGCATCAACACCTCATGCGCCACCCCCGGCGGAATCCACACCGCCCGCTGCGGCGGCACCACCCAATTGCCGTCATGGGTGCTGACCTGCATCACCCCGGTCGCGCCGTATAGCAATTGTGCGCGCCGATGTGTATGAAACGGCAACAGGTGACCGTGGGAATAATCCGTACCGATCGCCACCACTGGTCGTGGCGTGTCATCCAGCAGATTGATCGAAACATTGCGCATCGAGCGGCACCGAGTGGTTGGCGTAAACGCAAACATTATTGGCTGACTTGCTGAAGCAGGCCAAGCCAAGTCTCACTATCGTCGACCGCTCCACCCGAACGGACGACGCATCATGTTCTATCTCCTCCTGACCCTTTTCGGCTGCCTCACCGGCATAACAGCCGTGCTCTTCGGTTTCGGCGGCGGCTTCGTCGTCGTGCCATTGCTCTATCGCATGCTCACCGCCAGTCACGGCGCCGACGACCCCATCAGCCAATCGGCCATGCACATTGCCGTCGCCACCTCGACCTGCGTGATGATCGTCAACGCCCTGATCGCCACCGACAAACACCGCCGCGCCGGGAATCTCGTTCGTCATTATCTGTGGCCGCTCGGCGGCTTCATCGGTTTGGGTGCAATCGTCGGCGCAATCGCGGCGGTGTGGGTCAGTGGCGAAGTCATCCGCTACGCCTTCATCGCCTACCTCGGGGTAACCATCATCGACTGCCTGCTGCGGCGCGGATTTATCACGCAATCGGCCACTGTCATCCCACGCCGACTGGGCAGGGCGGAAACATCCGGCGGCGGTGTAGGCATCGGCGCCATCGCGACGTTTCTTGGCGTAGGAGGAAGCGTCATGACCGTGCCGCTCCTGCGTCGCTGTGGACTGAGCATGTCCCAAGCGACGTCCATGGCCAATCCGCTGAGTGTGCCGGTTGCATTGGCGGGAACGCTGACCTACATGGCGCTGGCAGGATTCAGCGAGACAGATCTGGGCGCATGGTTTGTCGGCTATGTGGATCTGCTGGCGTTTGCGGTGCTGACGGTTGGGTCGTTGCTGGGGATTCGACTGGCCACGCCGTGGATTGGGCGGATACCGGATCGGGTGCATGCCCGGGTGTACATCGGACTGCTACTGATGGTGATGATCAGCATGTGCTTGAGCTGAGGGCAAAGACGCTCGATTCCCCAGCCCAACCTCGACATAATCCGCGACGTTTTCTCTGGGCAACTGCCCGCTCACTCAAGGACGAAATGATGTATCGCGCACTGATGCGTCTCTCCGGCATGTTGATGCTCGCCAGTTTATTGATCTCAACCCGGACATGGGCTGATGAAAGCAAGCAGGTGTACACCGGCACTCTCGGCAAAGCTGCGATTGTTCTGGAACTGGACTCTCGCTACAGCGAGGGTCGTTACTTCTACAAAAAGTACCGCACAGACCTGGCGCTGGATGTCAGCAAAGAGGGCGACATACTGGTGATGATTGAAGGCGCGGCCATGGATGGCGATTCGCGTCCGACCTTACGCTTGCAGCCCAAACTCAATGGTTGGAGCGGCGAGTGGAGCAACCCGGCCGGTAAAACCCTGAAGGTGGAATTACAGCGCGCCACGCTTCCAGACGTCCCCGCCGGTGCCTTGCCGTATCTGTTCGAGCTTCATGACAAGAACCCGTACGAGTATTTGCGATTACAGGGTCTGCAACTGAAAAAGGGCAAAACCGAAACCTTCATGGGCTACACGCTGCAATGGTGGAGCGAGGAGCAATCGCAGGCTTCGCTGTTTGAAGTGATATCGGGATATTCCCCTCAAGCGCGGGAGCTTATCAATCAGCATTTGATGGCGCGTTTGTGGGGATATGTGTCGGGTTACTACAGCTGCTCGGGTGGTTATTCGCAATCCAGTCAGCCGCTTTGGATGACGCCGACATTGATGAGTGCGCGCATTTCCAACGAATTTTACTGCGAGGGCGCTGCGCACCCAAATGAAGATATTGAATCGCTCAACTTTGATGCCCAAACAGGGAAGTTGCTGACCCTTGAGGATGTTCTATGGGTAGGGCAGGGCAAGCCAGTGCACCAACAATATGAGCCCGAGGATTCGTCCGGGTCTTACTACCACTACCGCACCAAAGTGTTTGCCCCGTGGCTGGTTGCACAGCTGTTGAAACTGTACCCGAAAGAAATGACCCTCACGCCAGAAGGCGAAAACGACTGCGGCTACGATGAGGAGAGTCCTTGGCAATTTCCCTCCTGGTACTTCACCGATAGAGGCATCAAGCTGACGCCCACGTATCCGCATGGCGCGGCAGTGTGCGGATATGTCGATTGGGGCATCCTGCCCTATAAGCAGGTCAGGCAGCATCCCGGCGGCGTTGCGCTGCAACTGCCCTGACTCGCTGAGCAAACAGAACCTCGATTCCTGCAAGCATCCCCGCCATAATCCGCATCGTATTTTTCCAGCGCCAGTCGCGAGACCTCGGCGCTGCCAACCCCTCTTTCAAGGATTGATCCATGCTCAAGGGACTGTTGCGCCTGGCGCCTTACGCCGCTGCGCTGTTCACACTGATTTCCACCGCCCACGCCGAAGATGGCCGGCAGGTTTTCACCGGTACTTTGGGCAAAACCCCAATCGTGGTGGAGTTGAACACCGAACAGCCGGGCGAAGTGACCGGCCGTTACTTCTACGAAAAATACCATCGCGACCTGCCCCTCAGCGGTGCGTTGCAAGGCAACACGCTGACACTGACCGAAGGCAACAATCGCTACGGCGACGACAAACCGCTGCCGACCTTGAAACTGCAAGAAACCGGCAACGGCTGGCAGGGCGAGTGGCAAAGTCCGAAGGGTAAAAAACTGCAGGTGAACCTGACCGAGGCCAAACTTCCGGCGCTGCCTGCCAATGCCGTGCCCGTCATTGCCTCACTACCCAATGGCGAGGCGTATGAATACTTGCGCCTGCAAGGGCTGAAGCTCAAACCCACCAAGAAAGAAAACTTCATGGGTTACACCCTGCAATGGTGGACCGAGCCTGAAACGAAGATCTCTCTGTTCAGCGTGGAATCCGGCCTGCCGAAAGATGATCAACAGCGGGTTAACCAGCAACTACTGGGCAGACTCTGGCTTGAAGTCATCAGCTATCACGGCTGCCAACTTCAGGGCGGAGAAAACGTCGAGTTCATGCAACAGGCAGAACCGAAAATGATCTCTCCAGCCGTGGTCAGCCTGAACATCTCGACCAGCTATTACTGCGGCGGCGCGCATCCGGACTTCGGTGATTCCCCGCTCAACATCGACGTTAAAACCGGCCACCCATTGTTGCTCGAAGATGTGCTTTGGGTCGGTGAGGGCAAGCCACTTCTGCATGCCGAGCGCGACAGCCTGGGTGACAAGCCTCTGAGCGAGGCCGAAAGTGACGCGCGTTATCAGTATGAAAGCAAAGAGTTGGTGCCGTGGCTGATCAAGCAACTCACCGCCCTGTACCCCACAGAAATGAAGAAACCGACGCAAGAAGACGACTGCGACTTCACGGATGAAAGCATCTGGGGTTCTTCGCCGTGGTTCTTCACCGAGAAGGGCTTGTACCTGGGCGCCTACTTCGCTCGCGTGCAACGCTCTTGCGACAGACCAGACTGGTCGGTCTTGCCGTACTCGCTAATCAAACAACACCCCGGCGCCGTCAAACTGCAACTGCCCCAAGGCTGACCGTCACGCCAAACCCGGCGCTTCACGAATAATGAAGTGATCCAGGTTCTCGATTTCGGCATTGAAGACCTCGAAAGGCTTTTCGGGGTTCTTCTTGCCCGGCACCTGTTTCAACTCCGGCGTCACGCCATAAAAGAAACAGAACAACTCTTTATCACTGTCGACCGCCTGCTTGATCTCTTCCAGAAACGCCTTGCGCTTGCGGTAGTTGTCGATCAGTTTTTTGTTCAGATAGACGCTCACCGGATACGGCTTCTTCTTGCTGTCTTCAGGCTTCTTCCACCAGACCCTGTCCTCGAAGTCGATACGAAAACTGGCGCCGTGGAAGTCCTCGATCTTCTTGATCCGGCCCCAGTAAATCAGCCCCTTGTTGTCCATCAAGAACTTGATCGGCTTGAAGAACGAACTGTACGGCGCCGTATGCTCGCCGATCTTCAACGGCATACGCTTGAGCAACTCCTTGTCGGCGAAGTTCGACACAAAACACTCCACCGGATGCGCAAACACACTGGTCTTGTCCGGCGCCGTCTCACGACTCACTGACTCTTTACCACTCACCGCCGCCGCCCGCACCGGATCATCGCGCAACACATCCGCCGCCACCGCAGGCGCGGCAGGCTTACGCACATACTCACGCCGCGTCAGCAACAACTCCGACGGAAAATGCTCCTCCCGCCCGTCGTCCCCCTCGCCATCCGCCGTCTCAACGCCAGACGCCGACGCCTTCAAACTCACATACGGACACCCCGCCACATGCCGCGTACCCGGCAGATTCTTGAAGTGCGGCGTGCGCACGTAATTCACATTCTTGGCGTTGAACGTGCCCAACTCGTTCGACGTATCGAACGCCGAACGACAGGCATCGTTGGGGCACTGAAACTGTTCCTTGGCGGAATCGAACGCCACCGTCTCATCGAAATTGAGATCGCGAACGTCATAGATCGACAACTTGTCGTCGAGGCCGAGGCAATAGGCGAGATCGAATTTCATGGTGGGGCTCGGATCCTTGAGTGGGGGAGGGGTATTAATAGCGGGAGGCGGCGCGGGTTGCACTGATTGTTTTCAGGATGATGCAAAACCTGTGGGAGCCAGCCTGCTGGCGATTGGTGGGATCAACAATCTCGAATCCATACACCCACCCGGCAGCAACACATCTCAATTGTGGTGAGGGGATTTATCCCCGATGGGCAGCGAAGCTGCCCCAAGCATTTTGAGCCACAAAAAATCCGCTGCTTGAAACTCAAACAGCGGATCTTGAAACCATCAGTAACCACGCAGCAATCGCGAAGCCTTACGCCACCAAGTCTCCTTACGATTGAACGGATCATCCGCCAACAAACAAGGCATATCCCGCAACCGAATCCACGGCTCATCCTGCCAGTGCAGCGTGCTCAGCGACATCTGCGGCCAACTCAAAACACTCAATGTCGGACGCTCCGCCGAGCGCGTCGCACGCGCATCACGCAGCGCAGGCACAACCTGATGCGTCAGCCACTCACGAAGCTGCCGATACTCAGGACAGTAGTGATAGATCAACAGCGCATACACACCGGACTCACTCACCATCATATGTTCCTCAGCTTCGCCATAGGTCTCCACGCACATCATCTGGCGCTGATCAGCGTCGAGTTTGCGCAGCTGGCGCTCATCAAGATGTTTGCCCATCAGCCGGCCCAGCTCATGGACGCAGAACCACGCCTGGTTCTCAACCAGAAGAGCGTGCAGGTGGGTTTTATTGCGGGTGAAACGAGTCGGGAAAAGTGGTTCAGACATGGCAGGCCTCCGGAGTCGGAAGCGACGGGGGCGTTCTTCGGGTACAGCGATTCACCTTCATCATGAAGGTTGGATAGTCAGGCATTCCATTTACCTCTGGCTGCTTTCTTAGGGCATTCGTTAGGGTGTCGGGAGCTAAGAAACCCACCAGAGACGGGCCGGACATATTCCCCTTTCGGGTCTTGTATTCGCCCACTCCCGACATAACGGGATTTTTCGCAGACGTAGAGAAACCGCAGACGAAAAAAAGCCGCATGACTGTCGGGTGCGGAGAACCGCTCTGGTTTAAGGCGTTTCTTAGGCGCCGAGTTGTGAGCCTAGGGGCTCAGCGCTGCATGGTCAAGCCTTCAAAAACGCCAACTATTTTGAGGTGAAGAGGTATGTAGTCCTTAGGCTTCAACGTTGAATGCCTTTTGGATTTCAACGCGTAGGAGATCTCTGTTTTTTGTGTGGCACTCCCAGATCGTTACCACCTGCCATCCCAGACTGATCAGAGCCTGTTGAGCATTGAGATCCCTTTCAACATTTTTCGTAAATTTGGTTTGCCAAAAATCGACCCTACTTTTTGGCATATATGCATATTTACACTCGGGATGTCGGTGCCAAAAACAGCCGTGAACGAACATACATAGGCGATATTTCGGGAACACCAGATCAGGTGTTCCCGGCAGGTCTCTTCTGTGCAGGCGGAATCGGAGCCCCATCTGGTGACATAGTGAGCGCACGACCATTTCTGGCTTTGTGTTCTTTCCCCGGATTTTGGACATGATCCTGGAGCGATGCTCGGGGGTGACTATGTCTGCACTCATTCACACCTCAGTCAAAGGGAAGCTCATGTTCAACCATGACATCACTGCATTGCTGTCCTGAAGTCCAGTTTCGCGAAGAAGCTCAACAATGTCTCTTCCTGCAAGGATCATCACGGGATGGCCGTCTTCTACTATCTCCTTGTAGGCTTGGTCATGAAGCCAGGAGGTGGTGATGATCACGCCAAATTGTCGGTGCCGTAGGCGAGAAATCAACCTGGATACTTCACGAACGCCTACCGAGTTAGCAATCCCGTAGCATTTAGCTTCGATTGCAAAATCTACTAGAACTGACGTTTCTGGCCTTCCAATTCTGAGTTTTCCCGTACCGTCTCGACCACCATCGCGATACCGCCTCGTCAGATCGAGTTCAACCGTATCAGGCAAACAAACCCTCACGAGATGTGCTGCGCATGCCTCAAATGCATACGGATCTGACTCGAAGTGCTTGTGTAGGATCGAAAGCATTTTCATGTCTTCTTTCGAAGATGGCAGCTGTTCCTTTTTTGAGCGGATAGGCTGAGATCGCTTGGCAATCAGAGGAGTGTATTGCCCGGAGCGAACCCATTTCATCCACTCAAGTGGTGCGTGTTCGCTATCGCTTGCTCGCATGCCATTGATGATGTCCGTCAGCCAATCCCGTGAAATCTCTGGCAAGTCAAGAATTGTGAAAGTCGCCCTGTAGTTCTGAAAGCGCTGACCTTTGCTGGCATGCCACACAGCTACCAAATCATCGTTGTGAGTGCTTCCGATTCGACCCGGAACGGCAAGCCCCCTGAAAATTACATCTCGATAGATTCCTGCTTTGGTGAAAACGAAAATGGGTGGGATATCTGCCCTGTCGCCAGAGTGTTGCCGCTCGAAAATAAGCTCCAAAAGATTGTTGCCATAGCGATGGGTTTCGTCCAGTTTACGCCCGGGCTTCTTGTTATCACCGTAGCAGGTGAACACCCCAGTTGATAGGTCGAGTTCATCGGGCCAGTCAAGATCCTCCATGCTTGATAGCAAAGCAATCACATTAGGAGATCCTCTTTTACCTCTTATCCTAAATCCGCCCTGATTGCTTAGTTTTAGCATCTTATTAAGCGGGTCATCACTGGCATTTCCGTTCCTACTGCCGGAGTATCGAGCGTCAATAACTAAGTCTGCCTTGGCCAGCTCTTCAACTGAGAAAACTGCGTTTTTTGTCACGATAATGTCCAGTTGCCATCATTTGGAGAATGGTGCCTGGAAATCTAAAAAAATTCCATAGGAGAAACTTGATTGGTGCTGCTGGCAAAATTATAGATATTGTTGGGGGATGAAATAAGAGTAGGAGCGGCGCTCGTCCGCCGCTCTCTCTTGTTACGATTAATAAACTCCAATGATTCCGGGTCGCGCTAAATGGGTTCTAAGCTTGAACAATAAGTCGTTGAGTATTGACTCATTGAGGCGATAGAGTGCATTTACTTCTTTAGTGCGTATGGTCGGCAGTGGGATATTGGCACCAGCATTAAATACTAGTGAGCGAATCTTTCCATTGATTCTAAATGCTGGTGAAACCCAAAGAAATTCCGGTCTATTTTTTCTTGGTTTTAGATAGCGGTCTTCGATTTCCAAGCCGACAAAGTAGCTCATTGGAACCGATTTGTTCTGAGCATGATCACACGCCGCATGAGCTTGACAAATTATCCAGCGTGCTTCTGAAAGGTGTTCAGGCTTTAACAGCGAAAAAAGCTCAATTGCAGCTTGCTCTTGGCTCATACCAAATGTGTTTATAAAATCTTTTACGGTTAATATAGTGTTGAGGCTTGATATTGCGCCCCTGTCGGCCAAGGAAATTCCATGTGTCCTTGTAGAAAGGTTTATAAATTTATTGAAGTCTGCTTTCTGACCAGGAGTTAAGATACTCGCATAGTTTGACGCAGAATAGGCTTGCTCCCAAACAGATCGCTCTACTTCAGGGATCGATGGGTTTGAGATGTAGTCTGAGAGAATTGGGATTAGTGCTTGATTTAATGCGTGGTACCGGTCTATGTCTATGTTTGCCTTTCCCACTGCAGCATCCGCCAGCACCGCCATGACGGAAGCAGTGCCTAATCCATCAGGTGAAGTAAGTCTTAGAAGGTGTCCCAATGTTTGAGCCGCAGCGGACTGGACGTTACTTTCCCAGCTTAAAAGAGCTCTTATTTGAGGGTGTGAGCAAAGCAATGTCTCGACTTCTGAGATAAGTGCGTCCGGATTTTTTACTTTTCCATTCAGAAGATGCCCGGCTTTGTCTAAAGCTAGTACCTTGTAAGGACGCGCTAGGTGCTTTTCAAGGCGGGCTGATAAGTACTCTTGGAGCTCAGTGTCTGCACTAGTTCCTTCACTCTGTCCATACTTGGTCCAAAGAATTATTACATACGGGCCTTGAGGGGCGAGGGACTCAAGTATGGATAGGATTATACTGAAGTGAATGCTTAATGGAGCAGCAGAGTTTCCGTTTAGATGTAGGTCAAAAAAAATTACACGTGCATCTTTTATGTTGTGATTATGGCCGGTGGAGGAATACTGAATGGCTAGGCAAGAGTGGCCTTTTTCATTGAGCGCATTCACTAAGGCGTAGAGTTCGCTCTCGTCATCGTCAATGGCTACAATTCTCGGTGAAGGGAGCATTATTTAGCATCCTTGAAAATTAATGCGATAACAGCGCCGTCGAACTCTTTTGGCAAATCAACTTCTCCTTTTTCGGGAAATGCTAAAATCCCACCGTTAAGCTCCATGGCCAAATTTGCATAGTATAAGCCAAGCCCCATGCCAATAGGCTTTCTGGTGAAAAAAGGGCGGACTAGATTGTCTGGGTCATCTTGAAAGCCTGGTCCATTATCTGCAATTATTAATGCGGGCCCAAGTTCGAATTCGTTAGATATACCAAGATATATTTTTCGTTCTGCGGCTTTTGACTCTGGCCATCTAACTTGTAGCCAGTAGATAGAGTTGTCGATTAGATTGACTACGGCGTTTAGGACTAAGCCGAAAGCGAAAATGGATTTAAAGCCATCTTCTTCTTTTTCCAGGAATGGACAGTTTAATGTGGTTTCGTGAAATCGGAATCTAGGCTTTGTAAGATCCCTGGCTCGTGTGATAAGAGTTCGAGCGCTATGAGGTTTTTGATCGTCACGTTTTAATAGATTAGAGAAACCATCGAGCAGTTTGGTTAGGTCTCGGGCTTGATCTGCAGCGCTTTGCAAGTCTGCACCACTCTCAATGGCTTTGTGTAGCATTCTTACGCCACGTTCTACTTCATGAAAAACCACTGCTAAATTTAGACCAGACATGCCTGCTGAAAGCAGTGTTTCTTGCATTGTATGGTAATCATCTTCTAGCTTTTTTATGTAAGGTTCAAACTTGTCAATGACACCGTATTTTTTTAATGCTGAGCGTAGTTCTTCAATAGGTCTTTCGACGTTTGCAGCGATCGGGTCTTTGCTTTTATCCATTATTTTTCGAATGCGATCTTTGTCGATTTTACGTTCTGTTTCAACTGATGCAAGTAAGCCCAAAACAACTCGTTGAAGGTTAGTTAAGGCGGAGCTTTCCATGAAGCCTTCGCGGTTGGTTTTTTCAACTAATCCAGTAGAGTCTTTAAGAGATAGATGTATAGCGCCTATAATAAGGTTATTGCTTATTCCTTTTGTTGGCTTGTTTACGCGTCTTAGGTCAAGTCCTAGCCAGTCTTCTCCTGGCTCGCCATAGTTGTACACTCGTACGCCATCTCGATATATCCTTATGCCACCATTTTCATCCAGGTATTCGGTAAGGGTTTGAGTGTCAGCCATGAGTTTTAAAATTTCACGATCTCTGTCGTATATATAAAACTCTCCGCTTATCTCACCTATCCCACTTAATGTGTCGGCGTCTGTGATTTCATTTTTTTTTGTTGTTCCCTTGAGTGGCGGGATTAATAAAGGAACGTCGAGTCCATCGTTGTTTCTTCCTTCGATATTTATTCCAGGAGAAGGTTGGAATTTATAATTCCAAGTGAATGAGCCGTTAGGCTTTATTTTGAACGTAAATTTCCATGGTGCTCTTCTAAGAATTGCCTCCGGGTCAAGCAAGTCTTTAGTCCAGTCGGAGTGTCCGGGAACTAAGAGTTCAGCTCTGAAACCCTCTGGAGTTTCAAATGGGGAGCAAATTGACGTTATTTGTTTGTGTAGACGGCGAACGTCTCCACGTGTCCATTTTTTTGATCTAAGATCCGTTATCTCTATCTTGGTTCCAGTGGTATTTCCAGTAAATACGATAGGATGTCTAAGTTTTACGCGGATTGGGGCTTCATCGAGGAATGGTTTTTGGATTATTTCATTCCAGTTTATTTCAACTACGCACTCAAGTTCCCCGGCGGCCCTTGTGATAAGTGTTATATGATTTCCTAGTTTGTGAACGGCGAAACGCCCCAAACCTTTTTCTCCAAGAGGAAGCCGTTTGTGCTTCTCAGTACGTATTTCTAGTTTTCGCTGTTCTTGTCGATGGTTGTTTCCAGGGACTAACCAAATATCTTTGATTATTTGTGGAGACATTCCAATACCGTCGTCAGAGACCGTAATCTTTGGGTTTTCCTCATCTTTTAGATCGAGGGTTACAATCGATTCGTTCGCATCAGCATCATATGCATTTTTTACTAGCTCAAATACAGCAAGGCGCGGGCTGCCTATTAGCTCATCCCCCAAAAGCTGAAGGACTCTAGCGCGAGGGCGGAACGGCTGATTAAATTCCAGGTCTGAAGTGCTCACTTAGATCCTCTTCTAATAAAGTTGATGCGCTAGATAGTTTGTTTGCTAGTCATTTTTAGGCGGCTTTAATTTTAAGATTTATAGAGTCGCGAATTAATGACTCTACTATGGCTTTCATTACTGGAGAGCACACTGCATTCCCCATTAATTTAACTCTTTCTCTGCGTGTAACGTCAGGAAACTGGTATGAGTCGGGAAAACCCATTGCTTGGCGCAGTTCTTCGGGTTGCAACATTCTCATCATATGTCCTTGGTCTGTCGGTTGGACATAAGCAAAACGATCTACGGTTGTTACTGTTCGCAGAGGAGCATTTAGCGACTGCCAACCACCACTGCCATCAGTGCCGTAATAAACAATGAGAAAAGGCTCATTTGGCCCTAAAGCTGCGATCGCTCTATCTGCTCTAGCGAGAGTGTCCTTCGCCCGCCTTTGAATACGAAGTGGGGTCATTTTGTAACGATCAGTTTTATCTAAAATATCGAGTACTGTTTTTTGAGCTGAAACTATCGGTTTGATTTCGCTTGGCATTCCATTTAGGTCTGCGATCATAAAAAGACGTTTTCGTCGTTGAGGCACTCCATACAGCGAAGCGTCAATTACTTGTTCTCGAACCTTGTAGCCTAGAGCTTCGATTTCCTCTCGTAGTTCTCGGTATCTTGGCCATGGTTTCATATGAACTACGTTTTCAAGCGTTATCCATCTTGGTTTCATGGCAGCTGCAAAACGCACTACGTCGAATGCGGTATCTTTACTTTCATCAGATCTCGGCTTACTTCCTCTAGCGCAGGTGTGATGAGTGCATTCAGGTGAGGAAATTAGTAAGTCAATAGGTCCGGTTTTTTTCAACACGTCCTCTGGAGCAAGGGGACGAAGATCTTCATTAAACACGGTTGCGCATGGAAAATTAAGTTGGAAAGATTCAGCAGCAGGCTTCCAAAGATCAACGCCTCCAACGATTTTAACCCCGGCTTCGCGTGCTCCTAGGCTACTTCCCCCGGCGCCGCAAAACATGTCAAAAGCTCGGATTTCTTCCATTGCGTTTTCCTTGGGTGTGTAGATTTCCTTGAGCGGCTCAATTGGGTGTCCAGCCTTGGTCAAGGTGAAGCTTTAAAAAGCGGATTATAGAAACTGTAGGTTTAGATCTGAAATATACCTAAAAACTTTTCTCAAAAGACATCGGATGTCTATGCATTTTTCGATATCCGGCATTTTAGGATAAAAAAAGCCCTGAGCAAGTCAGGGCTTTCGTAATCCGGCTCGATTGAGCCCCAATATCAAAGGCGAGTGGCTATCAATCCCAGCTCAACGCCCCACCAGTCTGATACTCAATAACTCTCGTCTCAAAGAAATTCTTCTCTTTCTTCAAGTCCATAATCTCGCTCATCCAAGGGAACGGGTTAGTCGTCCCTGGGTACTCTTCTTTCAAACCGATCTGCGACAAACGACGGTTAGCGATGAACTTCAGGTAGTCCTCCATCATCGCCGCGTTCATGCCTAACACGCCGCGAGGCATGGTGTCGCGGGCGTATTCGATCTCCAGTTGCGTACCCTGCAGGATCATCTGGGTCGCTTCTTCCTTCATTTCGGCATCCCACAAGTGTGGGTTTTCGATTTTGATCTGGTTGATCACGTCGATGCCGAAGTTCAGGTGCATGGATTCGTCGCGCAGGATGTATTGGAACTGCTCGGCGACGCCGGTCATTTTGTTGCGGCGGCCCATGGAGAGGATTTGGGTGAAGCCGCAGTAGAAGAAGATGCCTTCCAGAACGCAGTAGTAGGCGATCAGGTTGCGCAGCAACTCTTTGTCGGTTTCGACGGTGCCGGTTTCGAACTTCGGATCGGAGATCGAGCGGGTGTATTTCAGGCCCCAGGTGGCTTTTTTCGCGACCGATGGGATCTCGTGGTACATGTTGAAGATCTCGCCTTCATCCATGGCCAGCGATTCGATGCAGTACTGGTAGGCGTGGGTGTGGATCGCCTCTTCGAACGCCTGGCGCAGGATGTACTGGCGGCATTCCGGGTTGGTGATCAGGCGGTAAACGGCCAGGACGAGGTTGTTGGCAACCAGGGAGTCGGCGGTGGAGAAGAAGCCGAGGTTGCGCATCACGATGCGGCGCTCGTCGTCGGTCAGGCCTTCCGGGTCTTTCCAGAGGGCGATGTCGGCGGTCATGTTGACTTCTTGCGGCATCCAGTGGTTTGCGCAACCGTCCAGATACTTCTGCCAGGCCCAGTCGTACTTGAATGGCACGAGTTGGTTGAGGTCGGCGCGGCAGTTGATCATGCGCTTTTCGTCAACGGCGACACGGGCGGAGGCGCCTTCGAGTTCGGCGAGGCCTTCGGCGACGTCGAGGGAGTTCAGTGCAGCCTTGGCGCGGGCCACGGCGGCCGAGTCAGCGGCGGTGACGGCGCGGGCTTCCAGCGCTGCGGCGCCGCCAGCGTTGTCGAGGCGGTCCATGTTGGCTTCAGTAGCGTGGCCGGCGTTGGCGCCTTTCACTGCTGCTACTTCACTGTCTTCTTTGTCGAATTCGTCCCAGCTCAGCATGACGTGTCGTCTCCTGCGTGAGGGCCTGTCGCCCCGTGTGAAACCTGATTGGTTGGTTTTTCACACGGTCGTACAGACCGCGTTGGATCTTAAGGAATCGTTTTTTGCAGCAGCTAAGGCAGGCAATAAAACAGAATTTCGTACGGGGTTCCGAGAGCCTCTGACGGGCGCAGCTCGCGTTGAACGCTGCTGCGGGGCTTCAGATTGGCTGTTCATCCCTGTAAGGGAATATTGCTGTCCCGATTAGGGCGGCATTATAGGGAAAAAAAACGGGCCGTGCTGAGGCGAATCCGCGCATGGAGCGGTCGGGGAGGGTGGTTTTTCAGTGAGAGCGTTGGTTTACAGGGCTTTGCCGGGGAAAGATTTTTTTTCGAAGAAATTTCGTATTTGTGGATTTGCTCAAAAAATAAACAAAAAATCGCGTTTTTCACTACATCTAGTGTTTTGCAAGCATTTTTGACGGCTCCAGACACAACTGAGCCCGACCGAAGTCGGGCTGGAATCGACCCTCATTGATGCGCTGAGAGATCCAATTCGGTGCAGTCTGAGCTCATCAATTGGTGCAACCGTTGCCCATGACGCTGTAACGCAGGATGTGACGCTGGCCTGTGGAGTCGTCGTATTCCATTTTCATCGGAACCACTTCGCAGACATTGGGCACTTCGCTCATGGAGACAACTTTGGCGATGTCCAGGTGGGTGGAGTAGGTGTACTCCTCAATAGCCGGTTGTTGCTGTGCGACATCAGTCGAGCCCTCGTTTGCCATGGCGGTTGCGCACAGACTGCTGAGGGCCAGAACCAATAAAGCTTTCATTTCAAATTTACCTTTTTGAGGTCGAGTGGGGGCACGCAACCTTTTTGGGGTTGCGTGTGGAACTTCAGTGCTTTGTTTCATTACTTGGAGAGCGGGATTAACGGCCTTCGTGGGGGCTGTAACGTTGTTAATCGCTTTGCCTTATCGGCGAGGTGAATTTTAGGGAGGTGGGGTGGGGGTAAACAGAGCGGGTTTTGATAAACACCTTTGGCAGATTTGGTAACAATCGCCGGAAGATCAAAAGATCGCAGCCTTCGGCAGCTCCTACAAGGGCCGTGGGGCGTGGGGTTGAGGGTTTTGGTCCGGTAACGCCACGACTTGTAGGGGCTTGTTACTACCATCGTCGAATGGTTCTATGGGGCCGCTCCGGCTACAACGGGGTCATACAAAAACAACTATTACACCGAGGTAGGAAAGATGAGTGCGGCTTCTCTGTATCCCGTTCGTCCCGAGGTTCTGGCTAATACGCTGACTGATGAGGCGACCTACAAAGCCATGTACCAGCAGTCGGTCGTCAACCCTGACGGCTTCTGGCGCGAGCAAGCCAAGCGTCTTGACTGGATCAAGCCTTTCACCACGGTGAAGCAGACTTCTTTCGATGATCACCATGTCGACATCAAGTGGTTCGCCGACGGCACCTTGAACGTTTCCTACAACTGCCTCGACCGTCATCTGGCCGAGCGCGGCGATCAAGTCGCGATCATCTGGGAAGGTGACGATCCTGCCGAGAGCCGTAACATCACCTATCGCGAACTGCACGAGCAAGTGTGCAAACTCGCCAACGCCCTGCGTGGTCAGGACGTACACCGCGGTGACGTGGTGACTATCTATATGCCGATGATTCCCGAAGCCGTGGTCGCCATGCTGGCCTGCACCCGGATCGGCGCGATTCACTCGGTGGTGTTCGGTGGTTTCTCGCCGGAAGCCCTGGCCGGTCGCATCATCGACTGCAAATCGAAAGTGGTGATTACCGCTGACGAAGGCATTCGTGCTGGCAAGAAGATTCCGCTCAAGGCCAACGTCGACGACGCGCTGACCAACCCGGAAACCAGCAGCATCCAGAAAGTCATCGTGTGCAAGCGCACCGGTGGCGACATCAAGTGGAACCAGCATCGCGACATCTGGTACGAAGACCTGATGAAAGTGGCGGGCACCGTGTGTGCGCCGAAAGAGATGGGCGCTGAAGAAGCGTTGTTCATCCTTTATACCTCCGGCTCCACCGGCAAGCCGAAGGGTGTGCAACACACCACCGGCGGGTATCTGCTGTATGCAGCGATGACTCACGAGCGCGTTTTCGATTACCGCCCGGGCGAAGTCTACTGGTGCACCGCCGACGTCGGCTGGGTCACCGGCCACAGTTACATCGTCTACGGCCCGCTGGCCAACGGCGCGACCACGTTGCTGTTCGAAGGCGTGCCGAACTATCCGGACATCACCCGGGTGGCGAAGATCGTCGACAAGCACAAGGTCAACATCCTCTACACCGCGCCGACTGCGATCCGCGCAATGATGGCGTCGGGGCAAGCGGCTGTTGAAGGCGCTGATGGCAGCAGCTTGCGTCTGCTCGGTTCGGTCGGTGAGCCGATCAACCCGGAAGCCTGGGACTGGTACTACAAGAATGTCGGCAAGTCCCGCTGCCCGATCGTTGATACCTGGTGGCAGACCGAGACCGGCGGCAACATGATGAGCCCGTTGCCGGGTGCCCATGCGCTGAAGCCGGGTTCGGCTGCACGGCCGTTCTTCGGTGTGGTGCCGGCGCTGGTCGACAACCTCGGTAACATTATTGAGGGCGAGGCTGAAGGCAATCTGGTGATTCTCGATTCGTGGCCGGGTCAGGCGCGCACGCTGTATGGCGACCATGACCGTTTCGTCGACACCTACTTCAAGACGTTCCGTGGCATGTATTTCACCGGTGACGGTGCGCGTCGTGATGCCGATGGCTACTACTGGATCACCGGGCGTGTGGATGACGTGCTTAACGTGTCTGGCCACCGCATGGGCACGGCCGAGATCGAAAGCGCGATGGTTGCTCACCCGAAAGTCGCCGAAGCAGCGGTCGTCGGTGTGCCGCATGACATCAAGGGACAGGGCATTTATGTCTATGTCACCTTGAAGAATGGCGAGGAGCCGAGCGAGCAGTTGCGTCTTGAGTTGAAAAACTGGGTGCGTAAAGAGATCGGGCCGATTGCTTCGCCGGACGTGATCCAGTGGGCGCCGGGGCTGCCGAAGACCCGTTCGGGCAAGATCATGCGCCGCATTCTGCGCAAGATCGCGACCGCTGAATATGATGGGTTGGGGGATATTTCGACCCTGGCGGATCCGGGTGTGGTGCAGCATTTGATTGATACGCACAAGACGATGAATGTTGCTTAAGCATTCGGTGTGATGCATAGAAAGCCTCGTCCGGTGATTGCCGGGCGGGGCTTTTTTGTGTCTGGAGGTTTTGGGGTGGCTTTGTGGGCCTCATCGCTGGCAAGCCAGCTCCCACAGGTTTTGAGGTGTGTTTGGGATTTCGGTTTCAACCGAGATCCCTGTGGGAGCTGGCTTGCCAGCGATAGCAATCTGTCAGACACCGATGTAGTCCACTGTGGGAAGCAAAACCCACCCAACCAATAATTATCGATTTCCTGCGTAAGACATTTCCCGATGTTACCCGTCGTCATTGCCGTAACCGAATGTGTAACCGCCCGCGCCAAACCGGGGCAAAGGGAAACGCATCGCCCCGTTTTAGCGCCTTTAAACACCTCGTGAAAAATAAGACACAACGCTGCGCTTGCCGGATTAGAAGGGTTTGCGAATAATAGGCCCGCAATTTGCAGCATAGATCGGTTAACAATCTTTCGCTCCTGCATGAATTTGCAGGGCTGTCAATGCGCTCAAGTCGCTTTCTCTGTGCATCTGTAATTAGTTGTCGCATTGAAGAAATATCGGCTTCGGGCCTGTCGTTAGAATGCCGATCACTCGCTCATCGTTGCTTACGTTGAAACCTCCGACGGTTTCAATAGGAAATTTCCCACCGATGCAGCAACCGATTTCCGATTCACCATTCGCATATTGGGCTGTTGCTCACTCTGCCGTTTTTGCCCTTTACCGATGGAGTCCCAAGATGAAGAAACTTGTGCTGCTTGGCGCCCTGGCACTGTCCGTGCTGTCGCTGAATTCCTTCGCTGATGAAAAACCTCTGAAGATCGGTATCGAAGCGGCTTACCCTCCGTTCGCATCGAAAGCGCCGGATGGCAGCATCGTTGGTTTCGATTACGACATCGGCAACGCGCTGTGCGAGCAGATGCAGGTCAAGTGTGTGTGGGTCGAGCAAGAGTTCGACGGTCTGATCCCGGCACTGAAAGTGCGCAAGATCGACGCGATCCTGTCGTCCATGTCGATCACTGAAGATCGCAAGAAGTCCGTGGACTTCACCAACAAGTACTACAACACCCCGGCTCGTCTGGTCATGAAGGCCGGTACTCAGGTCAGCGAAGGTCTGGCTGAGCTGAAGGGCAAGAACATCGGCGTGCAACGTGGTTCGATCCACGAGCGTTTCGCCCGCGAAGTCCTGGCCCCGCTGGGTGCCGAGATCAAGCCATACGGTTCGCAGAACGAAATCTACCTCGACGTGGCCGCCGGTCGCCTCGACGGCACCGTGGCTGACGCGACCTTGCTGCAAGACGGTTTCCTCAACACCGACGCTGGCAAAGGCTTTGCCTTCGCAGGCCCGGCGTTCACCGACGTCAAATACTTCGGCGACGGCGTAGGCATCGCAGTGCGCAAGGGCGACGCTGTGAAAGACAAGATCAGCGCTGCCATCGCGGCCATCCGCGAAAACGGCAAATACAAAGCTATCCAGGACAAGTACTTCGCCTTCGATATCTACGGCAAGTAAGACGTCTCTGCGACAAGTCCGAAATGGCGCAAGCAACAGAATCTCTGCGGTTTGCGCCATTTTTTCATCCCAACTTTCGAGGACCTGAATCATGTTGAAAGGCTACGGGGCTGTCATCCTCGATGGCGCATGGCTGACGCTTCAGCTCGCCTTGTCGTCCATGGCTCTGGCCATCGTTCTGGGGCTGATCGGTGTCGCGCTGCGCCTGTCGCCGGTGCGCTGGCTGGCATGGCTGGGCGATCTGTATTCCACGGTGATCCGTGGGATTCCCGATCTGGTGCTGATCCTGCTGATCTTCTACGGCGGTCAGGACTTGCTCAACCGCGTTGCACCGATGCTCGGCTATGACGACTACATCGACCTGAACCCGTTGGCCGCCGGTATCGGCACCCTGGGTTTCATCTTCGGTGCGTACCTGTCGGAAACCTTCCGGGGCGCGTTCATGGCCATTCCGAAAGGTCAGGCCGAAGCGGGCATGGCGTACGGCATGAGCAGTTTTCAGGTGTTCTTCCGGGTGATGGTGCCGCAGATGATTCGTCTGGCGATTCCCGGCTTCACCAACAACTGGCTGGTACTGACCAAGGCCACTGCGCTGATTTCCGTGGTCGGTCTGCAAGACATGATGTTCAAGGCCAAGCAGGCAGCAGACGCCACTCGCGAGCCTTTTACCTTCTTCCTCGCAGTGGCGGCGATGTACCTGGTGATCACCAGCGTTTCGTTGCTGATCCTGCGTCAACTTGAGAAGCGCTACTCGGTAGGCGTAAGGGCGGCTGATCTATGATCTTCGACTACAACGTCATTTGGGAGGCTCTGCCGCTGTACCTCGGCGGCCTGGTGACTACCCTCAAATTGCTCGCGCTGTCGCTGTTTTTTGGTCTGCTGGCGGCACTGCCGCTGGGCCTGATGCGCGTTTCGAAGAACCCGATCGTCAACGGCGCCGCGTGGTTGTACACCTACGTGATTCGCGGCACGCCGATGCTGGTTCAGCTGTTTTTGATCTACTACGGTCTGGCGCAGTTCGAAGCGGTACGTGAGAGCTTCCTCTGGCCATGGCTGTCCAGCGCCACGTTCTGTGCGTGCCTGGCCTTCGCGGTCAACACCAGCGCCTACACCGCGGAAATCATCGCCGGCAGCCTCAAGGCTACGCCGAACGGTGAGATCGAAGCGGCCAAGGCCATGGGCATGTCGCGCTTCAAACTGTACAAGCGCATCTTGCTGCCGTCGGCCCTGCGCCGGGCGCTGCCGCAGTACAGCAACGAAGTGATCATGATGCTGCAGACCACCAGTCTGGCGTCCATCGTGACCTTGATCGACATCACCGGCGCGGCCCGTACCGTCAACGCGCAGTACTACCTGCCGTTCGAGGCGTACATCACCGCTGGCGTGTTCTATCTGTGCCTGACCTTCATTCTGGTCAAGCTGTTCAAGCTGGCCGAGCGTCGCTGGTTGAGCTACCTCGCTCCGCGGAAGCACTGATATGGAACGCATCGACCACGTTTTGCCGTGGAGCCACTTAGGCAGCGAGCGCAAGATTTCGGTCTTCCGTTTCGGTAGCGGTGAGCGCAAGGCCTACATTCAGGCCAGCCTGCACGCTGACGAATTGCCGGGCATGCGTACGGCCTGGGAGCTGAAAAAGCGCCTCGGCGAACTCGAAGCCAAAGGCCTGCTCAACGGTGTGATCGAGCTGGTGCCGGTGGCCAATCCGTTGGGTCTTGGGCAATTGCTGCAAGGCAATTTCCAGGGCCGTTTCGAGGCGGGCAGCGGCAAGAATTTCAACCGTGATTTCGTTGAGCTGAGCGCGCCGGTAGCGGCAGCGTTGGCCGACAGCCTCGGTGATGATCCGCACGCCAACATTCGTCTGATCCGTCAGGCGATGGCTGATCACTTGGCCGCATTGCCGCCAGCGAGCAGCCAGTTGCAAGGCATGCAGCGCGTTTTGCTCAGTCATGCCTGCACCGCCGACGTGGTGCTCGACTTGCACTGCGACGCCGAAGCCGCGCTGCACCTGTATGCGCTGCCGCAGCACTGGCCGCAGTGGCGTTCGCTGGCCGCGCACCTGAATGTGAAGGTCGGTTTGCTGGCCGAAGATTCCGGCGGCAGCTCTTTTGATGAAGCGTGCTCACTGCCGTGGCTGCGTCTGTCGCGGCAATTCCCTGATGCGCAGATTCCGCTGGCGTGCCTGGCGACGACCATCGAGCTGGGCGGTCAGGCTGACACTGGCCGTGCCGAGGCCGAGGCGTATGCTGAAGGCATTCTGGCGTTCCTCGCCGAGCAAGGTTTGATTACCGGCGAGTGGCCCAATCCTGCCAACGAGCCGTGCGAAGGCATGCCGTTCGAAGGCACCGAATTGCTGCTCGCGCCGCATCCTGGCGTGGTGAGTTTTCTGCGAAAACCCGGCGAGTGGGTCGAGGCCGGTGACGAGATTTTTGAAGTGATCGACCCTGTGTCCGATCGGGTCAGCACGGTATGTGCTGGTACGTCCGGGGTGCTGTTTGCCATTGAACGGCTGCGCTATGCCCAACCCGGTTTCTGGCTGGCCAAGGTGGCGGGGCGCGAAGCGCTGCGTCACGGGCGCTTGCTCAACGACTGACTGACTGTTTTTGTGAGAACCGACCGCATGTACAAACTTGAAGTCCAAGACCTGCATAAACGCTATGGCAGTCACGAAGTGCTCAAGGGTGTTTCCCTGAAAGCGGCAGCCGGCGATGTGATCAGCATCATCGGCTCCAGTGGCTCCGGCAAAAGTACTTTCCTGCGTTGCATCAACCTGCTTGAGCAGCCGCACGCGGGCAAGATTCTGCTCAATAACGAAGAGCTGAAACTGGTGGCCAACAAGGACGGCGCGCTGAAAGCCGCTGATCCGAAGCAGTTGCAACGCATGCGTTCGCGTCTGTCGATGGTGTTCCAGCATTTCAACCTGTGGTCGCACATGACCGCGATTGAAAACATCATGGAAGCGCCGGTGCACGTACTGGGCGTGTCCAAGGCTGAAGCCCGCGAGAAAGCCGAGCACTACCTGAACAAGGTTGGCGTGGCTCATCGTAAGGATGCGTTCCCGGGGCACATGTCCGGTGGCGAGCAGCAGCGTGTGGCGATTGCCCGTGCGCTGGCGATGGAGCCGGAAGTCATGCTGTTCGACGAACCGACTTCGGCGCTTGACCCGGAACTGGTCGGTGACGTGCTCAAGGTGATGCAGGCGCTGGCTCAGGAAGGCCGCACCATGGTTGTGGTGACGCACGAAATGGGCTTTGCCCGTGAAGTGTCGAACCAGTTGGTGTTCCTGCACAAAGGTGTTGTTGAAGAAAGCGGCAACCCGCGCGAAGTGCTGGTTAATCCGCAGTCGGAGCGGCTGCAACAGTTCCTCTCGGGTAGCCTCAAGTAATCAGGACTGCCGGTATGCACCGGAATAGTGCATGCTTCGCCGACCGGGTTCCCCTGTAGGAGCTGCCGCAGGCTGCGATCTTTTGATCTTCAAAAACCAAAATCAAAAGATCGCAGCCTCGTTTCACTCGACAGCTCCTACAGGTGATCTCCGTCAGACTCAAGATTTGTGTTCATTTTCGGGCTAGCATTGGCCCTTGCCTTCATCACCGTTCCTCGTTTCGGATTGCCCGCCCATGACTGCCCATCGAATTGGTTTCCTGATTTGGCCCAGCACTAAAGCGTTGACGCTGGCGCTGGCGGAGGAGGCCTTGCGTGTTGCGCAGCGGGTGCACCCGGACGTGGTTTACGAACTGTCGTTCTTGCAGGCCGAGCCGCCCGTCGAAGGCGCCTGGCAATTACCCGGCGAACCGTGGGCCGGCAAGCTCGAGAACTTCCAGAAACTGTTCCTGCTTGCCGATGAGCCGCCAACTTCGCTGGCCTCGCCACTGAGCAGTGCGCTCAAGCAACTGGTGCGTGCCGGTTGTGTGATCGGCGGTCTGTCGGCCGGTGTGTACCCGTTGGCGCAACTGGGCTTGCTCGACGGTTATCGCGCCGCCGTGCACTGGCGCTGGCAGGACGATTTCGCCGAACGCTTCCCGAAAGTCATCGCCACCAGTCATCTGTTCGATTGGGATCGCGATCGCCTGACCGCATGCGGCGGCATGTCGGTGCTCGATTTGTTGCTGGCAGTGCTGGCCCGTGACCACGGTGCGGAACTGGCCGGTGCGGTGTCGGAAGAACTGGTGGTCGAGCGCATCCGCGAGGGCGGCGAGCGTCAGCGTATTCCGTTGCAGAACCGTCTCGGCTCCAGTCATCCGAAGCTCACGCAAGCCGTGTTGCTGATGGAAGCCAACATCGAAGAGCCGCTGACCACCGACGAAATCGCCCAGCATGTGTGCGTATCCCGTCGGCAGTTGGAGCGGATCTTCAAGCAGTACCTCAACCGCGTGCCGAGCCAGTACTACCTGGAACTGCGCCTGAACAAGGCCCGGCAGATGTTGATGCAAACCAGCAAGTCGATTATCCAGATCGGCCTGTCGTGCGGCTTCTCCTCGGGGCCGCATTTCTCCAGCGCCTACCGCAACTTCTTCGGCGCCACGCCGCGGGAAGATCGCAACCAGCGGCGCAGCAGCAGCCCGTTCGAATTGTCATCGGTGCCGCCAGAACGCGGCTGACCGTTGGCGACTCAGGCCGAAGATTCCGATGGCCCGGTAGACGTGAATGATTGTTCGCGTCCAACGGAAAGCGAAGAGTCTCCCGAGTCGTCGAGCTGTTGTTGCAGCCTCTGACTTTCGATGAGTGTGGCTTTTTGCGTCTGATAGCTTTCCAGACGCTGCAGGCTTTCTACCGATAACGGATTGCCATCGACGATGAGCGTCGTCGGGGTGTACGGGGCGGAGAGCGGCATCTCCATCGGCAACTCGACGATGATGTTATTGGCCAGGTTGGCATATTGCAGGTTAGCGGCGTTGAACAATCCTTGGGGCAGTTCGCTGATCTGGCTATTGCTCAAGTCCAGCCAGGACAGATGGGTCATGCCCCCGAGGTCAGGTGCCAGGCCGAGCGGGTTGTCGCGTAACACCAGTCTGTCAAGGCGACTCAAGGCGCCCAGGCCTTCCACTGATTGGTGAGTCAAAGTGATGCGGCATTCGGGCAAGCTCAAGGACGTGAGATTTGGCATGTTGAAAACCGCTGAGGGAATGTCATCCAGGCGGTAGCCCTGCATGGCCAGTTTTTCCAGATGCGCGAAGCGGTTCAAGAATTCCCCGGCACGCGGGGCAATGTCGCCGGCACTGGTCAGAATCAGCGAGCGTACGTGCGCAAAGTCCGCCGACAGTTCCGGTAGTTCGCCTGTGATGGGCAAATTGAAGGTGAAGTCGAACTCGTATTGGCCTTCGGTCACGATGCGGCGCCAGCATTGTTCGATACCTTTCTTGAATTGCACCCGGCGCTCTTTCTCCTGGTTCAGGCTATCGCCCGCCAAGGGGATATCGGTGTCGGGGGCGGTGGGGATCTCGTTCGTCCAGGCTTCAAGATCGCTGACCAGTGTGGCGATCTCTGTCTGCCTGCGGATCAGCTCAAGGCGCCCGTCGGCCAGTGTCCCTGGCAGGCTGTACACAATATTGTTGAGGCGGAAATCGGTTAAATGTGGATACAGCACGCGCGCCAGTGCCATATCTGCCGGGTCGACCGATACGCCAAACACATTGCCGTTGGTTTGATACCAGGTTTTTATTCGTTCCCGAGCGGCGGCGGACAGCGGGTTGTCGCTCAGATCAATGCCATCCACGGTTTTGGCGGAGAGATTGAAGAGCGCGTCCGGCAGATCCTCGATGCGGTTTTCATTCAATAACGCCGTTTCCAGATCCGCCAGCTCAGCCAGGCCGGCTGGAACATGGGTAATTCCCGTTTTGGAAAGATCAACGAAATTGAGTGCTGTGTGCGCCGACAGGTCTGGCACGCTACCCAATGGATTGCTGTACATGTCCAGCGATCGCAAGCGGGGCAAGGAGGACAGCGCCGCCTGGCCCGGGGCGTCGAATACGACAGCGCATTCACTCAGGACGAGTGACTTGAGCGACGGCATCTGTTTGATCGCCTGAGGTACGCGGCCCAAGGCGACGTTGCGCATTTCCAGCCCGGTCACCCCGGTAAAAGCGTCAAGGAAACCGTCCGGGACATTCAGGTCGATGTTTCCCGTCAGTGATAACTGGACGACATGGCTGAAGTCCGCTTTCAGCACAGGCAGATCACCGGTAAAGGTTATTGTGGCGGCGAACGTGTTGGATCGAAATTGTGAGCGGTCGGTGTAACGGCTGCGCCAGAACTTCTCCAGTTCCAGGCTGAACGTATGACGGGCAATGCGCTGTGTCGCCCTGTCGACGGCGTCAATGAATCGGCCGGTCGAAGGGTTGCGCGCCGGAATGCGTTCGGTCCATGTGGCGAGGTCGCTGACCATTGCGGTGACTTCCGTTTCCCAGCGCACGAGCTGGGCGCTGCCAGCCTCCAGCGTTCCGGGCAAGTGATAGATCATGTTGCTGGCGTCTTCGATGTCCAGCGTGGGAAACAGTGATTGTGCTCTGACGATATCGGTCACATCGGGCAGCACACCAAAGTCATGTCCGATGGTCGCGTAATGGGCCTTGATTCGATTGCGACTGGCCTGCGATAGCGGGTTGTTGGCCAGGTCCAGGCCGTCGGCGAGATCAATGTCGAGATCAAAAAAAGCTTCGGGCAACTCGCTGATCTGGTTGCCGTTGAGCAGAGCGCTCCTCAGGTTGGGGTGTTGGACGAGGCCGTTGGGCAGGGTGGAAATACCGGTGTTGGCAAGACGCACGTCGCTCAGTGCCGGCAGGGCTGCCAGATCAGGGGGGATGGCCAGCGGATTGCCGCTCAGATCGAGAAGCTCAAGGTCGCTCAGGGCGTTCAGTACTGTCTGCCCCTCAGCCGTGAGCGTCACGTTGCATCGAGCCAGGGTCAGCTCCTTGAGTTCCGGCATGTGAGTCAGGCAGTCAGGCACTTGCCCCAATGAGAAGTCCTGCATTTCCAGAACGGCAGCATGGGGAAACAGCTCAAGGAACCGGTCGATGCTGCCGATGGCGCGGTTGCCTGCCAGGTTGAGTCTTGAAACGTGGGTGAAGTCCGCCGTCAGTTGTGGCATGTCCCCGAGGAAGGTCAATCGCGCGCCGAAGGTGTCTTCGCGTCTGCCGGTGGTGTTCGACCTGTTTTGCCAGAAGTTTTCCAGGTGTTGCTTGAATTCCGATCTGGACTCGTAGTCCCCATAGAGCTCGATACCCGTGAGCATTTCACCGGTCACCGGATGATGCGTCGGTGCCTGAGTGGCCCAGGTATTGAGGTCCGCTTTCAGCGTGTCCAGCTCCACTTTCCACACATTCAACTGCTGACGACTGTCTGCCAGGGTACCGGGCAAGTCATAGATCATTTCGCTGGCTTCCTGCTGGTCTAATGACGGAAACAGCTCTCGCGTCAGGCTGATATCCGCCGCATCGGCCAATACGTCGAAGTCTTGTGCGGTTATGCGGTAGTAGGTTTTTATGCGGTTGCGTGTCGCTGCCGAAAGTGGGTTGTAGGCAAAATCGATCCCGTCGGTGCGATTGGCGGGGAGCTCGAAAATCCCATCGGGTATGTCGGTGATGCGGTTGTTGCTGAAAATTGCGGTGCGCAGGTTGGCCTTGTCGGCGAGCCCCGGCGGAACTTCGGAAATGGCGGTCGAGGAAAGATCAAGGTAGGTCAGGGCGGGCAACAGGTTCACATCAAAAAATGTGCCTAACGGATTGTTGCTCAGTTCCAGGGTTTCCAATTGGGTCATCGAGACCAACGCGGACTGGGTTTCGGGACTCATGACCACCCCGCAGTGCATCAACTCAAGGGTATTGAGTTGAGGCAGGTGCAAGGCTGCCAGGGCATTGGGCTCCAGATCGACAAAGCGCAGCTCCAGAATGTTCAGAGACGGAAAGTGTTGCAGGAACGCCGTCATGGCTGAATTGTTCTGGTTGCCCGTGAGGGTGAGCCTGGAGACATGGCTGAAGTCTGCGCTCAGTGTTGGCATGTCGCCGCTGAAGTCGAGTTTCGCCACAAAATGGCTGTCACGGGTGAGGGGGGATTGAGACGACCGGGTGCGCCAGAATCGCTCAAGCCTGTTTCCCAGTTCCACTCTGGCGGAGCGTTCACTTGCCTGCTCCTCGATTGTCAGTGGCTGTCCCGTCGCTGCAGAGTCGGTCGGCGCGTCGGAGACCCATTGCGCGATGTCGGCGCGTAACTGCGCCACTTCGGTCTCCCAGCTTGCGAGTTGTGCCCGACCTTGCGCCAGTGTTCCGGGTAACTGATACAGCAGGTCATTGGCTTGAATGGCGTTGAGGTTGGGGAACAATTCGACGGTACGTTCGATGTCTGCCCACTCGGCCATTACGTCGAATTGCCTCTGGGTGCGGCTATAGAAAATTTTTACCTGTTCACGGGTAGCAGCGGACAGTGGATTGTTGCCAAAACTGAACCCTTCACTCAGCAGATTGTTCAGCGTGAAAAATCCATCGGGAATTTCAGTGATCCGGTTGCCGCCGAATCTGCCGGTGACCAGTAACGGATGATCGAGCAGACCGGTTGGAAGGGTCGCAATGTCGGTATTGGTGAGGTTGACCAGGCGCAACGCCGGCAGCGTGTTTATCTCGGGGGGGACGCCCAGGGGGTTGTCCTGCAAATCCAGCAGTGAGAGTTCGGTCAAGGCGGATAACAGGGATTGGTCCGCTGCCGAAAACCGGATGCCACAGTTGCGCATGATCAGGTGCCGCAACGTGGGCATTGAAGTGATGCCCGGCGGCAGGCCAGGCAAGCTGAGGTTTTGCATGTCGAGGTACAGCAGGCGCGGGAACTGCTGCAAGAACGAATCGATGGCGCCGGTGCTGGCGCTGCCATTGATGGTAAGCACGGAAATGTGGCTGAAGTCGGCATTCAAGATGGGCAGATCGCCCAGTACCGGCTCCGTGATCTGCAGAATGTAACCGGCGGCACTCCGAGCCTGGCGGCGCCAGCAACGTTCGATGGCGCTCCTGAGCGCTTGACGGTTTTGCTCCGCCGCCCGACGTTGAATGTCGGTTAATGGCAAACCGCTTGCAGGGTCATTCGCCGGAATTTCGCGCTCCCAGCGGCGCAGGTCATCACTGAGCCGGCTGGCCTCGGTGCGCAGACGGGCCAGTTCGTTGGTCAGGGCAATCGGGTCATTTCCAAACCCTGCAATGAATGTTTGTGCCTCCTGATCGGACAGTCCGCTATAAATCGACTGCACGCGTCGCTCATTGGTGATGGCAACCCCGTCTTCGGCAACCAGGTTCGCAAAGAAGCCAAGTGGTTCAATGCTGAGCACATTGGGGGCCTGCGGATAACCTCTATGGCCCACCAGGCGCAGGGTATCAATGGGTGGCTGCTCGGCTGGCGGCAAAGATATCGCCACGCGCAGATCGCCTCGGTCCAGAGGATTTGCGCGGATCGCGTTTTTCAGTCGGGCGGTCTGGCCAATCTGGATATCCAGCGCCTGGCGCTCGGTATCCGGCAGGGCGTAGAGAATGGCGTTGTACAGATCGGTCGCCGAATGAAGCTCCTGGGCTTGCTCATCAAACGGCTGATAAGTGCCGTCAGTCTGGCGGACAAGGATTTTTTGCACCGGCGCATCCGCGCGTCCGCTGCTGTCGAGCATTTTGCCTTCGAAGGTCAGGTCGCGGATTTCCATGCGCACCTCGCCGCTCCAGCCAGTCAGGCGGGCGAGACTGTGCAGCACCAAAGTGTCGGTATCCGGGTTGCTCACCGAATCCAGCTCCAACCCCTCAAAAGCGCGCGTCACGCGCACCTCTTCACTGGCTGTCTGCATAAGAGTCTGCTGGCGTTCGGGCAGTTGCCCGTCGTTGATTTGCAACAGTTCGTCACCGGTTGCGGTGTTGAGCAATTCCTGGGTAACGCGACTGGGTAGCGCGGGTTGATGTTGGGTAATTCTGAGGGCCAGCGGGTCGTCGGATTGCTCGCTCGCCTGATAACGGGATTCGAACATCGCACTGCGTTGCTCTTTGGCCGTTTGCGACAATTGCTTGCGCAACTCCCGAGTACGCACCTCTATAGCGAGATCAGGGCCGCCAAACGCCTCGCCGAGCAGGGCTTTGCCTTGCTGTTCGTCAAGCGCATGGAGCAACGTTTGCAGAACGTCATCGTTTATCAGGTTGGCCTGATTCAGATCGATGACCGGCAGGGTTTCGTCGTTGGAGGATTGCCAAATGGCGTCCCCTTGTTTGTCCAGCCAACGAAGCCGTTTGTCGGCAGGCCAACGGCCGTGCTCAGTGAGTAATTGCAACTGCGCCGCCGGGTCGGCGGCGCGGTATTGTTCAGGCAGATCACTGTCCAGTTGATCGATAAATGTCTGCAGATCCTGATCGATCTTGAAGCGCGTGATGCTGTCGGCCAATAGCGGTGGCAGTGATTCCTGTTCGACATGCATCTTGCGCAGTGCATCTGCATTGAAACCGCTGACCTCAAGAATCCGTGCGCGGCGGGCTGGAGTGAGTGACTCCATCGAATGACCGATGCGGCGCAACGCCGTATCGCTGTCCCAGGCCAGTGGTTGTTCGAACTCGGTGTGCCAGGCACCGTCGCCGTTGTGTCGCACCTTGGGTTGGTAAGCGTCAGGGCGGGTCGGATGTTCAATGCGGTACTGGCCCGGGATCGGACTTTCATTGACGGCATAGTGGCCCTGCTCGATGGGCAGTAACAGTTTTCCCTTGTGTTCGTGCAAGCCGAGGCGAGAAGGGCGCGCGTCGGGCGCCGGCAAATCTTGCTGCCGGTAGCGGGTCAGATCCGGTTTCCAGTAAAGGGTTTTGCCGTTGGGCAGTTGCACAGGTTTGAAGGAATCAATGAAGGCGACGATCTCGCGCGGCAGGACATTGCGAAACTCGCCCATGGCAATGACGCCGCCCACGGCAAATGCGCCGAGCTGGATCAGCGACTCCAGGCATCCGAACAGATGAGTCAGCGCTTCGCTGGTCTGCCCCTGCGCCCAATCGACAATGCCTTCGAACATTTCATCGAGAAACTGATAGGCCATGTAGGCCATCATCATCTCGCCCAGCACCGGTACGAATGGCGCGATGATAAACGCGGCGGTCTGCAGAATCGTCGAGGCAATGCCGACGAACGAGTCCCACAGCGCCCAGCGTACTTTCGAATCGACCGTGGCGGTCGCGACAGCGATGACCCCGGCGTCATTGAGGATCTTGTTCAGTTTGCCTTGATAGAGGTGTTCCCATAACGCTGCGCTGATGGGCATAGCGGCCAGTTGTAGGTCGGGTCTGTCGAACGGCGCGTCGCGCCACGTCGGCTTCGAACTGCCGGCTTCGGGTTCGTGCCATTTCACCTGGCTCAGGCGGGAGTTCAGGCTGGAGAAGAAAAAGCCGCGCTGTTCGTGATTGATGAAGCGACTGAAGAAGGTCTGATAGTCGCGGGAACGCAGTTGTCGCGTGAGTTCGATCTCCAGTTCGGCCGACGAGGTGTATTCCTTGATCGGGTGTTCAGGATCATCCGGCACCCAGGCCACCACCCGCGCCAGGCTGCGAGCCTCATCGGCAACCGGGGCAAACACGACAATCCCGGTGAGTGGCGCGGACATCATCGTCAGGTCATGGCTGAGCAGGCGCTGCCCATTGATCCGCAAATGCTGCACGCCCTCGACCAGTGCGGTGATGGTGCGCCAGTAACTTTCGCTGATATCGCCGCTCATCCGGGCAAACTGCAGGGCAGTCTTCAGCGCGGTTTGCTGGCTTTTATCGATCTTGAGGCGCAACGCCGAGGCTTTCTCTTCATCATTGAACCCCAGGTGGTCTTCCAGCCAGGTTTTGTACTGCGTGCCGATATCCAGCTTTCGGCAGAGCCGGGTGAACGCCGCGATGCTGAGCTTTTGCTTGATCGAGGGCAGGGTGTCGAACTGGCCGCTGGGCAACGGTTTGGTGATGAAGGCTGAATCGGCTTCATAGGCGCTGTCTTCGGTTTCCTTCTCTTCGAAGTTATGCAGCGCCGCGTCCAGCAGCGACACCGTCCAGGTGCGGGCGCCGGTCTTGATCGACAGCAGCGCCGTGGTGGCCGGGATGTACAGGTGCAGGAACGTGGTTCTGACGTCCAGATCCAGATCAAATTCGTCTTTCAGTGCGGCTTTGAGCAAGGGCTCTGCGAAGGCGCTGGCGTCCTGGAAGTGTTCAAGCGTTCGGTCGACATCGTTTTGTGCTGTCCACTGTTCGGCATTGAGCGCCTTCAGCACCTGTTGCTGCGCCACCGGTACTGCCTGCAACTTGAGGGGCAATAGGGGTTGAGTCGCCTTGAGGGCCTGGCGCCTGGCAGCAGAGGCGTTGCCCAGCCACTCGGGCATGTTCGCCTGCAGGTGCAGATAATGGCTGTCAGGTTGCTGTGAGTAAGCGGTATCGCGGGTGGCGGTGTGCTGTTCTTCAGTCGGGTGCATCGGACCAATCCTTGGCGTCTGGAAAGTGCCAAGCAAATCAGAGTGATGCGCAGAAGGTGCGGTACATATTTATACCGGTGGTATGGCGTTGAGTTGATATCCTTCCCGGCCTGCCGCAAATCGGCAGCGCCGGTTTAAACTGCGCCTTTGCGACGCTATATGTCGCATTGCCGTAAACCCGGGAAAATCCGGGGTTTGCGCTATAAGAAGTTGTCGCTTGGCGGCAAGGCCGGGCTGAAAACTGTCCTTACAATCCCCCCATCGCTCGCCAGTTTCAGGCGGGTGGCCCTCATCAGGAGACTCCGATGTCCGTTGAGCACGCTGCGGTACAACGCGCCGATTTCGACCAGGTTATGGTTCCCAACTACGCGCCTGCCGCTTTCATTCCGGTGCGTGGCGCCGGTTCCCGCGTCTGGGATCAGGCCGGCCGCGAGCTGATCGACTTTGCTGGCGGCATCGCCGTCAACGTATTGGGCCACGCGCACCCGGCGCTGGTCGGTGCCTTGACCGAGCAAGCGAACAAGCTGTGGCACGTCTCCAACGTGTTCACCAACGAGCCGGCCCTGCGTCTGGCGCACAAGCTGATCGACGCCACGTTCGCCGAGCGCGTGTTCTTCTGCAACTCTGGCGCCGAAGCCAACGAGGCCGCGTTCAAGCTGGCCCGTCGCGTGGCATTCGACCGTTTCGGCAGCGAGAAGTACGAAATCATCGCCGCGCTGAACAGCTTCCACGGCCGTACCCTGTTCACCGTTAACGTCGGTGGCCAGTCGAAGTACTCCGACGGTTTCGGCCCGAAAATCACTGGCATCACCCACGTTCCTTACAACGACCTGGCTGCGCTGAAAGCGGCGGTTTCCGACAAGACCTGTGCGGTCGTGCTGGAGCCGATCCAGGGCGAGGGCGGCGTACTGCCGGCCGAACTGGCTTACCTGCAAGGTGCCCGCGAACTGTGCGACGCCAACAACGCGCTGCTGGTGTTCGACGAAGTGCAGACCGGCATGGGCCGCAGCGGCAAGCTGTTCGCCTACCAGCATTACGGCGTGACTCCGGACATCCTGACCAGCGCCAAGAGCCTGGGCGGCGGTTTCCCGATCGCGGCGATGCTGACCACCGAAGCGCTGGCCAAACATCTGGTCGTCGGCACCCACGGCACCACTTACGGCGGCAACCCGCTGGCGTGCGCCGTCGCGGAAGCGGTGATCGACGTGATCAACACCCCTGAAGTGTTGAATGGCGTGAATGCCAAGCACGACAAGTTCAAGACGCGTCTGCAGCAGATCGGCGAGAAGTACGGCCTGTTCACTCAGGTGCGTGGCCTTGGTCTGCTGATCGGTTGCGTACTGAGCGATGCCTGGAAAGGCAAGGCCAAGGACATCTTCAACGCCGCTGAAAAAGAAGGCCTGATGATTCTGCAAGCCGGCCCGGACGTAATCCGTTTCGCCCCGAGCCTGGTGGTGGAAGACGCCGACATCGATGCCGGCCTGGACCGCTTCGAACGTGCTGCAGCGAAATTGACGCAAGCTTGATAGACCCTTCGGCGCCTGAACATTTCAGGCGTCGATCAAATTTTTATGCCGGCCCCGATCAAATGTAGGAGTGAGCCTGCTCGCGATTGCGCTATGTCAGTCGATTCATAGGTTACTGACAGACCGCAATCGCGAGCAGGCTCACTCCTACAAGGTCCGGTGTTTTTTTCAGTAAATTTTAGAAGAGAAAGGAGTGACACCATGCTGGTGATGCGCCCCGCACAAATGGCTGATCTGGGCGAGGTACAGCGTCTGGCTGCGGACAGCCCGATTGGTGTCACTTCCTTGCCGGATGACGTGGAACGTCTGAGCGACAAGATCGCCGCGAGCGAAGCCTCGTTCGCCGCCGAAGTGAGCTTTAACGGTGAAGAGAGCTACTTCTTCGTCCTTGAAGACACCGCCACCGGCAAACTGGTCGGCTGCTCGGCCATCGTTGCCTCGGCGGGTTATTCGGAGCCGTTCTACAGCTTCCGCAACGAGACCTTCGTCCACGCTTCCCGCGAGTTGAAGATCCACAACAAGATCCACGTGCTTTCGCAATGCCACGACCTGACCGGCAACAGCTTGCTGACCAGTTTCTACGTGCAGCGCGAGCTGGTGGGTTCGCCTTGGTCGGAGCTCAACTCCCGTGGCCGTCTGCTGTTTGTCGCCAGCCACCCGGAGCGTTTTGCTGATTCGGTGGTGACCGAGATCGTCGGTTACAGCGACGAGAATGGCGACTCGCCGTTCTGGGACGCCATTGGTCGCAACTTCTTCGACCTCAACTACGCCGAGGCCGAGCGCCTGTGCGGGCTGAAAAGCCGTACGTTCCTCGCCGAGCTGATGCCGCATTACCCGATCTACGTGCCGCTGCTGCCGGATTCCGCTCAAGAAGCGATGGGCCAGGTGCACCCGCGTGCGCAGATCACCTTCGACATCCTGATGCGCGAAGGCTTTGAGACCGACCACTACATCGACATTTTCGACGGTGGCCCGACCCTGCATGCGCGTGTTTCGGGGATCCGTTCGATCGCCCAGAGCCGCGTGGTGCCAGTGAAGATCGGCGAGCCGGTCAAAGGTGCCGGGCGCCAGTATCTGGTGGCCAACGCCCAGTTGCAGGATTACCGCGCCGTGTTGCTTGAGCTGGACTACGCGCCGGGCAAACCGGTGACGCTGGATATGGAAGCGGCCGAAGCCCTTGGCGTCGGTGAAGGTGCCAGCGTGCGCCTGGTGGCGGTTTAACGCCTTAGCGAGTTTCACGGGTGGCGAAGGCGGCCCGTTTGAGGAGATAGCATGATTGTTCGTCCCGTACGCAGCAGCGATTTATCCGCGCTGATCGACCTGGCCCGCAGCACCGGCACCGGCCTGACCACATTGCCGGCCAACGAAGAGCGCCTGACCCATCGGGTCGGCTGGGCCGAGAAGACCTTTCGCGGCGAAGCCGGCCGTGGCGACGCGGACTACCTGTTCGTGCTCGAAGATGACAACGGCCGCGTGGTGGGGATTTCTGCCATTGCCGGCGCGGTCGGTCTGCGTGAGCCCTGGTACAACTTCCGTGTCGGCCTCACCGTCAGTGCTTCGCAAGAGCTGAACATCTATCGCGAGATCCCGACGCTGTTCCTCGCCAACGACCTGACCGGCAACTCCGAGCTGTGCTCGCTGTTCCTGCACGCCGATTACCGCACTGGCCTCAACGGCCGCATGTTGTCCAAGGCGCGGATGCTGTTCATCGCCGAGTTCCCGGAACTGTTCGGCAACAAGATCATCGCCGAGATGCGCGGTGTGTCGGATGAAGCCGGTCGCTCGCCGTTCTGGGAAAGCCTGGGCCGGCACTTCTTCAAGATGGAATTCAGCCAGGCTGATTACCTGACCGGTGTTGGCAATAAGGCCTTCATCGCTGAACTGATGCCGAAATTCCCGCTCTACACCTGCTTCCTGTCTCCGGACGCACGCAATGTCATCGGTCAGGTTCACCCGGACACCGAGCCGGCGCTGGCGATGCTCAAGAGTGAAGGTTTCAGCTATCAGGGCTACGTCGACATCTTCGACGCCGGCCCGGCCATCGAATGCGAAACCAGCAAGATCCGCGCAGTGCGTGACAGCGAAGCGCTGGTGCTGGCCGTGGGTACGCCGGGCGACGACGCCACGCCGTTCATCATCCATAACCGCAAGCGCGAAGACTGCCGCATCACTGCCGCGCCGGCACGTCTGGCCGCCGGCACTCTGGTGGTCGATCAGCAGACCGCCAAACGTCTTCAACTCAACGCTGGTGATCAAGTGCGCGCCGTGGCGTTGTCCGCTGCTCGGGAGTCGAAATAATGAATTCGCTATACATTGCAGGTGAATGGCTGGCCGGTCAGGGCGAAGCTTTTCAATCGCTGAACCCGGTGACCCAGCAAGTGCTGTGGTCGGGGGAGGGCGCCACCGCGGCTCAGGTCGAGTCGGCCGTGCAGGCTGCGCGCCAGGCATTTCCGGGCTGGGCACGTCGTTCGCTGGAAGATCGCATCAGCGTTCTGGAAGCTTTCGCCGCCGCGCTGAAAAACCACGCCGACGAACTGGCCCGCACCATCGGTGAGGAAACTGGCAAGCCACTGTGGGAAGCCGCGACTGAAGTCACCAGCATGGTCAACAAGATCGCGATCTCGGTACAGAGTTACCGCGAACGTACTGGCGAGAAGAGCGGCCCGCTGGGCGACGCCACCGCCGTGCTGCGCCACAAACCCCACGGCGTGGTCGCGGTGTTCGGCCCTTACAACTTCCCGGGTCACTTGCCGAACGGCCACATCGTGCCGGCGCTGCTGGCCGGTAACAGCGTGCTGTTCAAGCCAAGCGAACTGACCCCGAAAGTCGCCGAGCTGACGGTCAAGTGCTGGATCGAAGCCGGTCTGCCGGCCGGCGTGTTGAACCTGCTGCAAGGCGCTCGCGAAACCGGTATCGCGCTGGCCGCGAATCCGGGCATCGACGGTTTGTTCTTCACCGGTTCGAGCCGCACCGGCAATCATCTGCACCAGCAATTCGCCGGGCGCCCGGACAAGATTCTTGCGCTGGAAATGGGCGGCAACAACCCGCTGGTGGTCGATCAGGTCGCTGATCTGGATGCCGCGGTTTACACGATCATTCAGTCGGCGTTCATTTCTGCCGGCCAGCGCTGCACCTGCGCCCGTCGCTTGCTGGTGCCGCAAGGCGCGTGGGGCGACAGCCTGCTCAAGCGTCTGGTGGAAGTCAGCGCGACCATCGAGGTCGGTGCATTCGATCAGCAACCGGCGCCGTTCATGGGCTCAGTGATTTCCCTCGGTGCGGCGAAAGCGCTGATGGATGCCCAGGAACATCTGCTGGCCAACGGTGCCGTGTCGCTGCTGGAGATGACTCAGCCGCAGGCGCAGTCGGCGCTGCTGACTCCGGGCATTGTTGATGTGACCGCTGTGGCCGAGCGCCCGGACGAAGAACTGTTTGGCCCGTTGCTGCAAGTGATCCGCTACACCGATTTCGCTGCCGCGATCAGTGAGGCCAACGACACCGCTTACGGCTTGGCCGCGGGTCTGCTGTCCGATTCCGAAGATCGCTATCAGCAGTTCTGGCTGGAAAGCCGCGCCGGCATCGTCAACTGGAACAAACAACTGACCGGTGCTGCGAGCAGCGCACCGTTCGGCGGTGTCGGTGCCTCGGGCAACCATCGCGCCAGCGCCTACTACGCGGCGGATTACTGCGCATACCCGGTGGCGTCGCTGGAAACACCGAGCCTGGTGTTGCCTGCCACCCTGACGCCTGGCGTGAAGATGGCGTAACGTCCATCGCTGGCAAGCCAGCTCCCACAAGGATTGCGTCGTACACAAATTCTGTGAATACCGCTAACCCTGTGGGAGCTGGCTTGCCAGCGATAGCCGCGACGCGGTCGCACTGAACAGTTAGTTACTGAAGCCTATAACAACAGATTCTCGTGGAGCCTCGCTGATGAAATCCTATGAAGTCAATTTTGACGGTCTAGTGGGGCCGACCCATAACTACGGCGGTCTGTCCTACGGCAACGTGGCGTCCCAGAGCAACAGCCAGCAATCCTCGAATCCGAAGGAAGCCGCGCTGCAAGGCCTGGCGAAAATGAAAGCGCTTATGGAAATGGGCTTTCAGCAAGGTGTGCTGGCGCCACAGGAGCGTCCGGACGTGGCCGCTCTGCGCCGTCTGGGTTTCAGCGGCACCGACGCTCAAGTGATCGAGCGCGCCGCCAAAGAAGCCATGCCGTTGCTGGTTGCCAGTTGCTCGGCGTCGAGCATGTGGGTGGCCAACGCCGCCACGGTCAGCCCGAGTGCCGACACCGCTGACGGTCGGGTGCATTTCACTGCCGCCAACCTCAACTGCAAATATCACCGCAGTATCGAGCACCCGACCACCAGCCGTGTACTCGGCGCGATGTTCGCCAATCAGCAACACTTCGCCCATCACGCGGCATTGCCGGCGGTGGCGCAGTTCGGCGACGAAGGCGCGGCCAACCACACGCGTTTCTGCCGCGAGTACGGCGAGGCCGGTGTCGAGTTCTTCGTGTTCGGTCGCAGTGCTTTCGACAATCGTTTCCCGGCACCGCAAAAGTACCCGGCCCGTCAGACCCTCGAAGCCTCGCAAGCGGTTGCGCGTCTGCACGGTCTGCGTGACGAAGGCGTGGTTTACGCCCAGCAAAACCCGAACGTGATCGATCAGGGTGTGTTCCACAACGATGTGATCGCGGTGGGCAACGGCGAGGCGCTGTTCTATCACGAGGACGCGTTCCTCAACACCGAGCAGATGCTGGCCGAGTTGCAAGGCAAACTGGCCAAGGTCGGCGGCAACTTCCAGTCGATCTGCGTGCCGCGTTCGGCGGTCACCGTGGATGACGCGGTGCGTTCGTACCTGTTCAACAGCCAGTTGCTGTCGCGCCCTGATGGCTCGATGCTGTTGATCGTGCCGCAAGAGTGCCAGGCCAACGAGCGCGTGTGGGCCTACCTGCAAAGCCTGACCAGCTCCGGCGGCCTGATCCGTGAAGTGAAAGTCTTCGACCTCAAGCAAAGCATGCAGAACGGTGGTGGCCCGGCGTGCCTGCGTCTACGCGTCGCGCTCAATGAAACTGAACTGGCGGCGGTCAACCCAGGCGTTATCATGACGGCCCCGTTGTACGGTTCGTTGACCGCATGGGTTGAAAAGCACTACCGCGACCGTCTGAGCGAAACCGATCTGGCGGACCCGCAGTTGCTGCTTGAATGCCGGACGGCACTGGATGAACTGACGCAAATCCTTAAACTGGGCGCGGTTTATCCATTCCAGATCAATTGATGGCCGGCGCGTCGCCTGAACGCGGCGCGCGGTTTATCTCCCCAAGAGAGTAAAAACATGAGCGATTCCCTGCAGCTGATCCTTGAAGACACCGACGGCACGCAACTGCAAACCTCGTGCACCCGCGTCGCGGTCATGTGGCAAGGCAAAGAGCTGTGGATCCAGCAGGACGGCCGTGGCCAACTGCTGATCGGCGTGGACGTCGAAGAAGGCGACGCCGAGTACGCCAACCTGCTGCTGCGCCCATTGGCGACTAATCTGGTAAGTCTGCAACTGGAAATGGAACCGGCTGACGTCGGCGACGACGAAGACCACGTGCACGGCCCGGATTGCAACCACGACCACTAAGGAAACCGCTCTATGCTCGCCCTCGGCAAACTGCTTGAACTGACCCTCGCCGGCCGCGAACCGGCGGAGAAGACTCAACTGACTGTCGAAGGCGTGCGGATGCGCTGGTTGAGCGAAGGTGCGCTGGAAGTCCGGCCACCGGAAGCACGCGACAATGGCCTGGATCTACTGCTATCGGCGGGGATCCATGGCAACGAAACAGCGCCGATCGAGTTGCTTGACCGGCTGCTGCACGACATCGCACGCGGCGATTTGAAACCGCGCGCACGCATTCTGTTCCTGTTCGGCAACCCGGAAGCGATTCGCAAGGGTGAGCGCTTCGTCGAGCAGGACGTCAATCGGCTGTTCAACGGCCGTCATGAACAAACCAGCGGTTCTGAGGCCATACGCGCCTGTGAGCTGGAACGACTGGCGGCGAGCTTCTTCAGCCTGCCGGATCGTCAGCGACTTCACTATGACCTGCATACGGCCATTCGCGGTTCGAAGATCGAGCAGTTCGCTTTGTACCCGTGGAAGGAAGGTCGCCAGCATTCCCGCCGCGAACTGGCACGCCTGCGCGCTGCGGGCATGGAGGCGGTGCTGTTGCAGAACAAACCGTCGATCGTGTTCAGCTCATACACCTACGACAAGCTCGATGCCGAGGCCTTCACGCTGGAACTGGGCAAGGCGCGACCGTTCGGGCAGAACGACGGGGTCAATGTGTCGCTGCTGGAAACCCGCCTGAAGCAGATCATCGAAGGCAACGAACCGGCCGCCGAGGAAGGCCTGGACGGTTTGCAACTGTTCAGTGTGGCGCGGGAAATCATCAAGCACAGCGATGCGTTCCGCCTGAACCTGCCGCAGGACATCGAAAACTTTTCCGAGCTGGAAGTGGGTTATGTGCTGGCCGAAGATCTGGCCAATACCCGCTGGATCATCGAGGAAGAGGGCGCGCGGATCATCTTCCCCAATCCCAAGGTCAAGAACGGCCTGCGGGCGGGCATCCTGATCATCCCGGCCACCGACGAAAACCTGGCCTGATGTGATGATCGTTCCCACGCAGAGCGTGGGAACGCCTCAATGGAGGGTCAGACCGCTACTGCGCGCGGCTCTGTGCGGCGCAGCGCGCGAACCTTCTGCAACGTATCCGCGCAAGTCTTCGCCGCTTCCTGGCCCTTGTGCACAAAGTGCTCAAAGAAGAACTTCTGATGTTCTTCACCGGCATGGAAGTGATGCGGGGTCAGGGACACCGAGAACACCGGTACTTCGGTTTCCAGTTGCACCTGCATCAGGCCGCTGACCACCGACTGGGCGACGAACTCGTGACGATAGATGCCGCCGTCCACTACCAGGGCTGCCGCGACGATGCCGGCATAACGACCGGTCTTGGCCAGTAGCTTGGCGTGCAGGGGCATTTCAAAGGCGCCGCCGACTTCGAAAAAGTCGATGTCCGATTCCTGATAACCCTGAACGAGCATTTCAGCGACGAAGCCTTTACGGCTCTGGTCGACGATTTCCTTGTGCCAGCAAGCCTGGATGAACGCGACGCGCTCGCCGTGAGGGTGTTTGGTTTTGCTATCGAAAGCGGTGGGTTGCATGTTCTGACTCCTGTTTGTGTGAAAAACAGGGCGTTATGAATCGAATGGGATTCAAGGGTGCGCACGCTTGCACGAATGCACGCGGACGGCCCTTTAGCGTCAATCCCGTTCTCTCTTCATCCGGACTATGACCGTCGGCCCCGGAATCACACCGGGTCTGCTGACCTTGCCGCCATCCACCGCCGAAGCCGTGGCCGCCGCCAAGCGCTCGCGGGCTATGCGCATTGCGCGCAATTACCGCCGGTGGGGAATTGCACCCCGCCCTGAGAACGTTTTGCCGCCCTTTTGTGGGCGGCGCAGCGTTTTTAACACAGATTGTGTGTCTGCGCATTGCGCCTTTGTGATGATTGCTATCGAGTTTTTTGAACGCTCTTTGGGTGTTTTCCTGCGCCAAGGGTTGATTAATCGGTGCGATGACCGCAGTAATTCACCTCCATAAAGGGATTTCCCCTGCTGACTTGAGGCCAGGTTCATGAGCGTTATCGATCTTCGCAGCGACACCGTCACTCAACCGACTCCCGCCATGCTCGACGCGATGACTGCGGCGGACACCGGTGATGACGTGTACGGCGAAGATCCGACGGTCAATCGTCTGGAGGCCGAATTGGCGAAACGGCTGGGTTTCGCCGCTGCGCTGTTTGTGCCGACCGGCACCATGAGCAACTTGCTCGGCTTGATGGCGCATTGTGAGCGCGGTGACGAATACATCGTTGGTCAACAGGCGCACACCTATAAGTACGAGGGCGGTGGCGCGGCGGTGCTCGGTTCGATCCAGCCACAGCCGCTGGAGGTGCAGGCCGATGGCTCGCTGGATCTGGATCAGGTCGCCGCCGCGATCAAACCCGATGACTTCCACTTCGCCCGGACGCGATTGCTGGCGCTGGAAAACACCATGCAAGGCAAAGTGCTGCCGCTGGAGTATCTGGCGCGGGCGCGCAAGTTCACGCAGGACAATGGCTTGCAACTGCACCTGGACGGCGCGCGGTTGTACAACGCAGCCGTCAAGCTGGGCGTTGATGCCCGGCAAATCACTCAGCACTTCGATTCGGTGTCGGTGTGCCTGTCCAAGGGCCTTGGCGCGCCGGTCGGCTCGGTGTTATGCGGATCGGTCGAGTTGATCGGCAAGGCGCGTCGCTTGCGCAAGATGGTCGGCGGCGGCATGCGTCAGGCCGGATTGCTGGCTGCGGCGGGGTTGTATGCGCTGGATCACAACGTCGAGCGCCTGGCCGATGACCACGCCAACGCGCACTTGCTCGCCGAAGGCCTGCGTGAAGCCGGTTTCACTGTCGAACCCGTGCAGACCAATATGGTTTACGTGCAAATGGGTGATAAAGCGGAAGCGCTCAAGGCGTTTGCGGCCGAGCGCGGGATCAAATTGAGCGCCGCCTCCCGTCTGCGCATGGTCACGCACATGGACGTCAATCGCTCGCAAATCGAGCAAGTGATCGCGACATTCGTCGAGTTTTCGCGCAAGTGACAGCGTTAGCCGTCCAATTGACCGTTTCTATCGTATAAACACGCTGTACCCCGCGCGCTGGGCCGATATAATGCGGCCCTTTGCCGTCGCTTCGTCTGTTGACGTTTCGCACAGGCCTTTGGCCGCAGCCTCCGTGGAAGAACCTAATGAAAAGCGCAGAAATCCGTGAAGCCTTCCTTCGCTTCTTCGAAGAGCAAGGCCACACCCGTGTAGCCTCCAGCTCTTTGATTCCGGGCAACGACCCAACCCTGCTGTTCACCAACGCGGGGATGAACCAGTTCAAGGACTGCTTCCTGGGCCAGGAAAAACGTGCGTACACCCGTGCGACCAGCAGCCAGAAATGCGTGCGCGCCGGTGGCAAGAACAGCGACCTGGAAAACGTCGGTTATACCGCTCGTCACCACACGTTCTTCGAAATGCTCGGTAACTTCAGCTTCGGTGACTATTTCAAGCACGACGCGATTACCTTCGCCTGGACCTTCCTGACCGGCGTTCTGAAACTGCCGAAGGAAAAACTCTGGGTCACCGTCTACGCCTCCGACGACGAAGCGTATGACATCTGGACCAAGCAAATCGGTGTGCCAGTCGAGCGCATGATCCGCATCGGCGACAACAAAGGCGCGCCTTACGCCTCCGACAACTTCTGGACCATGGGCGATACCGGCCCGTGCGGCCCGTGCACCGAGATTTTCTACGATCACGGCGACCACATCTGGGGCGGCCCACCGGGTTCGCCGGAAGAAGACGGCGACCGTTACATCGAGATCTGGAACAACGTGTTCATGCAGTTCAACCGCACCGCCGATGGCGTGTTGCACCCGTTGCCAGCGCCGTCGGTGGATACCGGCATGGGCCTGGAGCGGATCAGTGCGGTGATGCAGCACGTCAATTCCAACTATGACATCGACCTGTTCAAGAACCTGTTGAAAGCTTCGGCTGAAGCAATCGGTTGCGAGAATGGCGATCAGTCTTCGCTGAAGGTTGTTTCCGACCACATTCGTTCGTGCGGTTTCCTCATCGCCGATGGCGTGCTGCCGTCCAACGAAGGTCGTGGTTACGTGCTGCGCCGGATCATTCGTCGCGCCTGCCGTCACGGCAACAAGCTCGGCGCCACCGGCAGCTTTTTCTACAAGATCGTTGCGGCGCTGGTCGCCGAGATGGGCGAAGCGTTCCCGGAGCTGAAGAAGCAGCAGAGCAACATCGAGCGCGTACTTAAAGCCGAAGAAGAGCAGTTCTCCAAGACCCTGGAGCACGGTCTGAAGATTCTCGAGCAGGATCTGGCCGAACTCAAAGGCACTGTGGTGCCGGGCGACGTCGTGTTCAAACTCTACGACACCTACGGTTTCCCGATGGACCTGACCGCGGACATCGCCCGCGAGCGCAGCCTGACCGTCGACGAAGCCGGTTTCGAGCGTGAGATGGAAGCCCAGCGTGTTCGTGCACGTTCGGCCAGCTCGTTCGGTCTGGACTACAACACGCTGGTCAAGGTTGATGTGGCCACCGAGTTCACTGGCTACAAAGACACCAGCGGTTCGGCAAAAATTGTCGCTATTTATAAAGATGGCCAGTCGGTTGACGTCTTGAATGAAGGCGAAGAGGCGGTGATCGTTCTGAACCAGACGCCGTTCTACGCTGAATCCGGCGGCCAGATTGGCGACTGCGGTTTCCTGCAGGCGGGCAACGCGCGTTTCGACGTACGTGACACCACCAAAACCGGTGGCGCATTCCTGCACCACGGTGTGCTGGATTCGGGCAGCCTGACCATCGGTGCTCCAGTGGAAACCCACGTGGATGCCGAGGTGCGTCACGCGACTTCGCTGAACCACTCGGCCACTCACTTGCTGCATGCCGCATTGCGTCAGGTACTGGGCGAGCACGTTCAGCAGAAAGGTTCGTTGGTCGACAGTCAGCGTCTGCGTTTCGACTTCAGCCACTTTGAAGCGATCAAGCCTGAACAAATCAAAGCGCTGGAAGACATCGTCAACGCCGAGATTCGCAAGAACTCTGCCGTTGAAACCGAAGAAACCGACATCGAAACCGCCAAGAACAAAGGCGCCATGGCGCTGTTCGGCGAGAAGTACGGCGACAACGTGCGCGTGCTGAGCATGGGCGGCGATTTCTCCGTCGAGCTGTGCGGCGGTATCCACGCCAACCGTACTGGCGACATCGGCCTGCTGAAAATCATCAGCGAAGGCGGTGTGGCATCGGGCGTGCGTCGTATCGAGGCAGTCACCGGTGCCGCGGCACTGGCCTACTTGAACGCGGCAGAAGAACAACTCAAGGAAGCGGCCAGCCTGGTCAAGGGTAGCCGCGACAACCTGATCGACAAGCTGTCGGCAGTGCTCGAGCGCAACCGTGCGCTGGAAAAGCAACTCGAGCAGTTGCAGGCCAAGGCTGCAAGCGCCGCGGGCGACGATCTGTCGAGCTCGGCGCTGGACGTCAAAGGCGTGAAGGTTCTGGCCGCTCGTCTGGATGGTCAGGACGCCAAGGCGCTGCTGGCGCTGGTCGATCAACTGAAAAACAAACTCGGTCGCGCAGTGATCCTGCTCGGCAGTGTCCATGAGGAAAAGGTCGTTCTGGTTGCAGGCGTAACCAAAGACCTGACTGGCCAACTCAAAGCCGGTGATTTGATGAAACAGGCTGCTGCGGCAGTGGGCGGGAAGGGCGGTGGTCGTCCGGACATGGCGCAGGGCGGCGGTGTCGACGCCGGCGCGCTGGATGGCGCATTGGCGCTGACCGTTCCATTCGTCGAGCAAGCTTTATAAGGCGGCGCGCCGGGCCCGCAGTCTAGTGGCGGGCCCGACGGCTGTTTGAGTGATTATTTGGGCGCCCTTCATGGGCAGAGGCGGCTTTGAAATGGCTTTGATCGTACAGAAATTTGGAGGCACCTCGGTCGGCACTGTCGAGAGAATCGAGCAGGTCGCCGACAAGGTTAAGAAATTCCGCGATGCCGGCGATGACCTGGTGGTCGTGCTGTCTGCAATGAGCGGTGAAACCAACCGTCTGATCGATCTGGCCAAGCAAATCAGTGGCGACACTCAACCGGTTCCGCGTGAACTGGACGTGATCGTTTCCACCGGTGAGCAGGTGACGATTGCCCTGTTGGCCATGGCGCTGATCAAGCGCGGTGTGCCGGCGGTGTCGTACACCGGTAATCAGGTGCGGATCCTGACGGACAGTGCGCACAATAAAGCGCGTATCTTGCAGATTGATGACCAGAAGATCCGTGGTGATCTGAAGGCCGGTCGCGTTGTGGTAGTCGCCGGTTTCCAGGGCGTCGATGAGCACGGCAACATCACTACGCTGGGTCGTGGCGGTTCCGACACTACCGGTGTGGCACTCGCTGCTGCGCTGAAAGCTGACGAATGCCAGATCTACACTGACGTCGATGGTGTCTATACCAGCGACCCGCGTGTGGTGCCGGTCGCTCAGCGTCTGGACAAGATTACCTTCGAAGAGATGCTGGAAATGGCCAGCCTCGGCTCCAAGGTGTTGCAGATCCGTGCGGTGGAATTCGCCGGCAAGTACAACGTTCCGCTGCGCGTACTGCACAGCTTCAAGGAGGGTCCGGGCACCCTCATTACTATTGATGAAGAGGAAACCATGGAACAGCCGATCATTTCCGGCATCGCTTTCAACCGCGATGAAGCCAAGCTGACCATCCGTGGCGTGCCAGACACCCCGGGTGTGGCGTTCAAGATTCTCGGCCCGATCAGTGCCGCGAACATCGAAGTCGACATGATCGTGCAGAACGTTGCGCACGATAACACCACCGACTTCACCTTCACCGTGCACCGCAACGACTACCAGGCCGCACAGACCGTGCTGGAAAACACTGCTCGCGAGATCGGTGCCCGTGAAGTGGTTGGCGACACCAAGATTGCCAAGGTCTCGATCGTCGGCGTCGGCATGCGTTCCCACGCAGGCGTGGCCAGCCGCATGTTCGAATCCCTGGCCAAGGAAAGCATCAACATCCAGATGATCTCGACCTCGGAAATCAAGGTTTCCGTGGTGATCGAAGAGAAGTACCTGGAACTGGCCGTGCGCGCTCTGCACACGGCTTTCGAGCTGGATGCTCCGGCCCGTCAGGGCGAGTAATTCGGTTTCTTGAAGGGCGCGGTCTGACCGCGCCCTTTATTTTTGAATGGCGCGAGCCCTGAACTGTTCTTTTGCTCGCGCTGGTCAATACTCAGGCATGTAGGGCTACGATCGCTCCAGTTGTAGGTCGGGTGCCTTTTTTTTGCAGACTGTTGTCCCTGAAATGAAATGCGTGAGGAGAAAGGTATGCTGATTCTGACTCGTCGGTGCGCAGAAAGCCTGATTATCGGTGATGGCGAAATCACCGTGACCGTGCTCGGCGTTAAAGGAAATCAAGTGCGTATCGGCGTCAATGCCCCGAAAGAGGTTGCCGTGCACCGTGAGGAAATTTACCTGCGTATAAAGAAAGAGAAGGACGAAGAACCAAGCCATTAATTTTTATCGTTTTTTATGTTTGCAAACGGGGAAAAGGTTGGTTAAGATACGCCCCGTGTTGCGGAGAGCTGGCCGAGTGGCCGAAGGCGCTCCCCTGCTAAGGGAGTACACCTCAAAAGGGTGTCGGGGGTTCGAATCCCCCGTTCTCCGCCATTATTTGCTTAGTACGTCGTAATCTGGCTTTTTCGGTAAGTTCTTGAATTTACTAGAAAAAGTGGTTGGAATAGAGATTAGACGGGCTATAATGCGGCGCAACAAATGCACTCGTAGCTCAGCTGGATAGAGTACTCGGCTACGAACCGAGCGGTCACAGGTTCGAATCCTGTCGAGTGCACCATTTAAGAGTTACTTATAGCAATATAAGTGGCTTTGCTTTAGCCAGTTGTGATCTGGTTTAAAAACACAAATGCACTCGTAGCTCAGCTGGATAGAGTACTCGGCTACGAACCGAGCGGTCACAGGTTCGAATCCTGTCGAGTGCACCATTTAAGAGTTAGTTGCAGCAATGCAGGTAGCTTTGCTTCAGCCAGTTGTGATCTGGTCTAAAAACACAAATGCACTCGTAGCTCAGCTGGATAGAGTACTCGGCTACGAACCGAGCGGTCACAGGTTCGAATCCTGTCGAGTGCACCATATACCAAGAAGCCCGCGTTTAACGCGGGCTTTTTGCTGTCCGGGTTTTGGCTTTTCCTTTCACGCATCCCTTCTCGTCGAAATCGACTTGGGCACTACGGCCGCGCTTGAGGTTGTATCTATAGTTCGTCGTCGAAGTCCGGATATTCACCTTGTCCGGCTTGCCAAGCGCGCTTTCAACATCCTGCTGGCTCATGCCGGCGATCACGCGTTGATTGAGGATTGCCTCGCGGCGTTGTCTGGCGTCGATCAGGTTGCCGCATTTGTCTTCTACGCCGCCCACAAGGCCTGGTTCTGCGCTTCTGGTTTTCATACCGGATATTTCTTCGTGGTTGTGTTCCGGCATGATCGCCACAACCGATCCGGGCAAATAGGGGTGTACTTCCTGCACTGAAAGTTGCTCGCCGAGTGCACAGCTCATACTGGTAAACGTTATGCCGCCATCGGGCGCTTCGCAACGATGAAGGCTGGTCGCAGCCCCGGTGGGCGGCAGGCAAAGCAGGCTGGTGAGTAAAAAACGAGTGGTTTTTGATGGCATTCGACGTCCTCCATGACGATCTATGCTCAAGGGTAGTCGCTGCATTTTTCATTGCCGGTGTGTTTTCTTTTCAGGATGAGTCGTCGCATCTGCATGGATCAGGACAGCGCTCAGGTTTGTTTCGCAAGCGCTTGTTTCGGCCGCGATTTTTTAACGTTTAAAACCGTCAGGCGGTGTATCATTGCGCCCGTCAGCCCCGCCGGGGCTTATGGAATACCTCCATGGACTTACCCAGTAGTTACTCAGTACCCCGTTTCACCAATCATGAATTGACTGATTGATCCTTCCGGCGTGCCCCGCTGCTGGGAGTGGAGTTCGCCTATGTCTGAAATCGAAGTAAAGAAAACACAGGAAAGCCTGCAGGATCGCCTGGCTCAAGTCGTTGAGCTGCTGCAGCGTCAACGGGTCGTTGAAGACCTGACTCATCGCCAGGAAGGCGCGCATCACGACCGGGTGGAAAACCTGGTTCACCGGCAAAATCTGGTCGAGCTGCAACGCAAGCTCGATGATCTGCACTCCGCCGATGTCGCCTACATTCTTGAAGCCTTGCCGCTGGACGACCGTCTGACGCTCTGGCAACTGGTCAAGGCCGATCGCGACGGCGACATTCTTCTCGAAGTATCCGATTCCGTCCGTGAAACGCTGATCGCCGACATGGACGATCACGAGCTCCTGGCTGCCGCCAAGGACATGGATGCCGACGAACTCGCTGACCTGGCCTCCGAGCTGCCGCGAGACGTCGTCCACGAGCTGATGGAGAGTTTGGATAACCAGCAGCGCGAGCGCGTGCGTTCGGCCCTGTCCTATGACGAGGAACAGGTCGGTGCGCTGATGGACTTCGAGATGGTGACGATCCGTGAGGATGTCAGCCTCGAGGTGGTTCTGCGTTACCTGCGCCGTCTCAAAGAGCTTCCTGGTCACACCGACAAACTGTTCGTGGTCGATTACGACGGCGTGCTCAAGGGTGTACTGCCGATCAAGCGTCTGCTGGTCAACGATCCGGATAAGCAGGTGGCTGATGTCATGGCCAGTGATCCGGTGAGTTTCCATCCCGACGAAGACGCCTACGACGCCGCTCAGGCGTTCGAGCGTTACGACTTGATCTCCGCTCCGGTGGTCGACAAGAACGGCAAGCTGATCGGTCGTCTGACCATCGATGAAATGGTTGACCTGATCCGTGAGGAGAGTGAAAGCGAAGTCCTCAACATGGCCGGTTTGCGTGAAGAGGAAGACATCTTCGCTTCCGTGTGGAAATCGCTTCGCAACCGTTGGGCGTGGCTGGCGATCAACTTGATCACAGCGTTCATCGCTTCCCGCGTGATCGGCCTTTTTGAAGGCTCGATCGAGAAGCTGGTAGCGCTCGCGGCTTTGATGCCGATCGTGGCCGGTATTGGCGGTAACTCCGGTAACCAGACGATCACCATGATTGTGCGCGCCATGGCGCTCGATCAGGTCAGTACTGGCAACACTTCGCGCCTGATGCGCAAAGAGTTGGCAGTGGGGCTGATTAACGGTCTGGTCTGGGGCGGGGTGATCGGTGTGGTCGCTTACCTGCTCTACGGCAGTTGGTCACTGGGCGTAGTGATGACGGCGGCGATGACGCTTAACTTGTTGCTGGCGGCGCTGATGGGGGTGTTGATCCCGATGACCCTGGCGAAGATGGGCCGCGACCCGGCAATGGGTGCCAGCGTGATGATCACCGCAATGACGGACAGCGGTGGTTTCTTCATCTTCCTTGGTTTGGCGACCATCTTCCTGCTCTGATCGGCTGTAAACAAACAGCCCGCCAATCGGCGGGCTTTTTTGTGTTCGCGAAAACTCAAATTCCAGGCAAAAAAAAGCCAGCAATCATGCTGGCTTGAGATGCTCGGTATGACTCAGGACGCGTCTGCGGCCATTTCGGCGTCATGGGCGATCAAGGACACCAATGCGTTCTGCTGACGGTGAGACAGCTGACGGAAGCGTTGCAGCAGCTCGCGTTCGTGCAACGACAGCTCGGGGCTGTCCAGGCGCATGCTCAGCTCTTCGCCCAATGCACCTTCCTGAATAAGACTCTGCTCAAGGCGCGCAATGATCTCGGAGTTCATGCTGCGATGATGATTGCGAGCCACCTCGGCAATGCGTTCACGCATTCCGTCTGGCAGACGTACGACGAACTTGTCAGCCGTACGGCTGGAATAAATTGCCTGTTTCAATGGGCGCATATATTTAACCGGTTAGTTCAGGGGAGCGGTTCTCGGGATTGGCCGCAGGATGTGTGGTAGGACAAGCATCCGCGCCAAATGGTTCAACCTGAATTGTTAAGAGGCCCGCATCATGCCTCAAAATTGCCAGATCATTGGCGTCAATTCTGTGACAAATATTGAGCCGGGTAAAGGCGTAATGCCAGCACCAATTATCAGAAATGCGGACTGGTTTGAAAACTTTGCCTTCGCCCGCATCATTGTCCGCTTTCTGGTACACATCAATTGATGTCCGAAGACGTCAGAACGTGCATCCTATGCGGCGTTCAATCAGTGATCCTTATCTGTACAGGATAGTGGCAATTTGCCGATTTACTAGCGTTGAAGCAGGCCGGAGGGCGTTTTCAAGATGGATGGCAGGCTTATTTATCTGATGGGGCCGTCCGGGTCAGGCAAGGACAGCCTGATTGACGCTGCGCGCGAGCCATTGCGCGAATTGAACTGTTCAGTGATGCGCCGGGTAATCACGCGCTCGGCCGAATCGGTAGGCGAGGACGCGATTGGTGTAACGCCAGAAGAATTCGAAAAGCGTCAACGCAGCGGTGATTTTTCCCTGGCATGGCAGGCCAATGGACTTGCCTATGGCATCCCGATGGAAATGGACGAATGGTTGAAAACCGGAAGGCATGTATTGGTGAATGGCTCTCGCGCCAACCTGCGCCAAGCGCTTGAGCGGTACCCGACACTGCTGCCGGTTTTGTTGACGGTGAAGGATGAAGTATTGCGTGAGCGCCTACTCAGACGCGGCCGAGAAACGATTGACCAGATCGACGCCAGGCTTGCCCGCAACGGGTTGTTCAAGGACAGGAGATCAAGTGATGCTCCTGTTCACCTGATCGACAACTCGGGCGCGTTGACTGACGCCGTCAATCAATTGCTGGATTGGGTAAAAATCAACGCAATACCGGATCAAACTTGATCCTGCGCCCGGCAACCATTGCCAGCACGAACAACACCGCAAACACGCCGCAGCCAACCAGGGGCAGGGTGACTTCGGTTTCCTCGAACAGCGAAAAATGCACGACGCCACTCAATAAGGCGAGGATCAGAAATCCTGCTGCTGATTTGGACATGCTGTACTCCTGAAGATATTTCAAAAAACCAGACGTTCGGTAGCAAGTGCTGGCAAAGCCTGATGATGTTCGCTGACCGCTTGCGGTGCGAAGCTCTGATCGCTCAACACCGCCAACTGCGGTGCCCTCTGCACCTGCAAGTAGTGCGGCATGCGCTGGGCGACCGGCTCAGCACCCTCGGGGATAAAGTGGAAGCCCACCAAAACGGCCAATGCGATTGCGTTTGCAAGCAAGAGAGTGCTGTTCATGGGACGGTGCTCCGGTTGTTCTTCTATGGAACAGACAAAGCAGCCGTCGTGCCAACAGTCTAACCGCTGTTAAGTCCTTTAAAAACAAGCATTTGGAAGGGATTTTCGGAAGGTTCGGGTTGCAATCTGCAATGATGGCGTTTTGCAGGAGTGCAAAATGCACGGTAAATTTTCCCGCAGCATTGCAAGGTGCCTGCCTACACTTAAAAAGCCCCACGGACGACATGACAAATCAGGGCTTGGCCGTTAACATGCACGCCGTCCGTCGCGCAGCGTTCAGCCCGTGACAACCCCCGTGTCTCAGTAGCTCAATTGGATAGAGCATCCCCCTCCTAAGGGGAAGGTTGGCAGTTCGAACCTGCCCTGGGACACCACTGATTCAGGATGTGTCCAGCATCCGCAAAAAAGCCCCGCGCAGTCTCAACTGCCGTGGCTTTTTCATGCGCGACCGTCGAGCACTATTGCGCCGCACCACCTTCGGGCTTGCCGATTGAAGTGCTTATTTCGGTAAGGCGCCGACGGCCATTGACCTTGTATTCGCGCTCTTGCGCTTCCTCGCCGGGTTTACGCAAAGTCAGTTGCGCAAACAGGCCATCCTTTGCACTGTAGGCGCCAAACCAGTCGTTCATTCTGGCAATAAAGCACTCGCTGCCGATGATCACCGGGAAGTCCGCTACCTGTTCGATGGCGTAATAGCCTGCGCCGTAGCCGTAATATTCCTCGCTGTCGTTGGCGGACGGAGGAATCGGGCACATGGGCTTTCGCTCTTGCCCGCTGTCGGACGAATCGTCCTCGATGGTGGCCAGGCCATGGGCAAGTGCGCGGTGCAGGTCCGGCTTCAGCTTATAAGTGGTTTTGTGCTCATCATCAGGCTGAGTGCGAGGGATGCTGAGTTGATAGCGATAACGAAGCGTCAACTTTGGCACCAACTGGTTCGCCTGCCACGGACTGAGCAGGTAGACATTATCGATACCGTACCCACTGTCGCGATAGGCGGCGTAGACCTTGCCGTTAATGCTGATCCAGTTCACGGACTGGTTTGAGCCGCGCTCATTTATGGAGTAGAGGGAACCGCCGATGGATTCGCCGTCAGATGCTTGGGTTCTGCGGGTGAACCGGTCACCATCGCGGTGAAAAATTTCCACGAACGTGTACAGGCCGGTGCCGCCGGTGTAGGTCTGAACGATCAGATCACGTCGCCCGTTATTGTCCAGATCCAGCAATGTGAACGAAGTTGGGCCCTGTGCGGTTTCAGCCTCGAAGTCCGTGGCATTCAAAGCCGTCCACTCGCTGCGGGAAACGCCTTTGGGGAGGGTCTTCGGGAAGTGTGTTTTATTAGCGAATTGATCGGCGTCGGGCTCTGCGGAAAACGAAGTTTCGGCGCTTTTCAGCGTCAGTGAGGTGAGCGTCCGTTCCAGGGCAAACTCCGGATCATTTTGACTGGCTATCTGAATACGTTTTTGCAGATCATCCAGCACCTCTTTATCGACGCCGGTCGGCTGATGGGCGACGGCTTCTGCCCATTGCGCCTGCAAACTTTTCAGCTGTTCGCGATAACGCTGATCCAGGCAAGAAATATCCTCAGCGCACTCATTACGCGTTTTCAACCAAAGCCGTTGCGTGCCCTTCAGCTGCGGTCGAGTCTCTACGGAAGCCTTCATCAACTGCCGATAAACCTCTCCCATCTGCGTATCCAGTTCATACAAACCGGTATTCGCACAAATAGTCTTTTCCACGAAATTCGAAGCTTTTGTGCAGTCCATTCCGGCCGCCGCTACGTGCTGGATAAACAGCAGCGCACAGGCGGACACGATGTAGCGTCCTTTGATGTACACGAGGTCAGCCTTGTATTGAGATGTGGGCAGGCGCGCAGGGTAATCGCAGTGAGAGGAATCTTGAAGCGCCCGCTTCAGAGAACGCCACTTGTGGCCGATAACCCAAACGGTGAGTTCAGACTCGCGCGAAATCGCTTGATGGCATTTGGCCGGCGGCTATCATCTGCGCGCCTGAATTTTGCCTCGGTTCATCTACTTCAATTGCCTGGAAATCCTCGATGCTGTCGTATCACCAAAAGAGTTTTCTGATCGTCGATGATTTCTCGGATTTCCGCAGTTCCGTGCGCTCGATGTTGCGCGAGCTGGGGGTCAAGGACGTGGACACCGCCGACACCGGCGAGCAGGCGCTGAAGATGTGTGCGCAGAAGTCCTACAATTTCATCCTGCAGGATTTCCATCTCGGCGATGGCAAGAAGAACGGCCAGCAGGTCCTTGAAGACCTGATGTCGGAAAAGCTCATCAGCCACGAAGCCGTGTTTGTCATGGTGACGGCCGAAACCAGTCAGGCAATGGTGCTCAGTGCTCTGGAGCACGAGCCGGATGCGTACCTGACCAAGCCGTTCAACCGTTCCGGCCTGGCCCAGCGGCTGGAGCGTCTGGAGCAGCGCAAGACGTTGCTCAAACCGATTCTGCAAGCCCTCGACCGTGGCAAGCCGGCCGAGGTGCTTAACGCCTGCATCGCTCTGTGCAAGCAGGACATCCGTTATTCGCCGCTGTGCCTGCGCTACCGCGCCGATGCCTTGCGCGACATGAACCAGAACGAAGCACTGGAACGTCTCTACGACAGCATCATCGCTGACCGACCGTTGCCGTGGGCGTTTGCCGGGTTGGGCAAACTGCTGTTCAAGCGTGGGCAAGTGGCGCAGGCCAAAGGTGTCTACGAAAAAGCCTTGAAGGTGTTCCCGATGATGCCGGCGCTGTATGACGGCATGGCCGATGTGCTGGTTTCCGAGGGCGACACCAAAGGCGCGCAGCGGGTGCTGGAAGAGGCGATTCGCCTGTCGCCGCTGGCCGTGCGCCGGCAGGCCTTGCTCGGCAAGCTGGCGATGGCTAACGAAGATTTTGATACCGCCTCGCGGGCTTATCGCCAAGCTGTGTCGCAGGGCGCGCAGTCGCGCTTCAAAGACCCGGAAAGCAATCTCGGCCTGGCCCATGCGCTGATCAGCAAGGGCAGTGAGCGGGGTCTCGATACGCGCACGCGTCTGGAGATCAACACCACCCTAAGCGCCGTGGCCAAAGAGAACCCGACCGACCCCGGTTTGCAGATTCGTGCGCGTCTGATGAAAGCCACCAGCCTGCTGCTCAACGATGCTGAAACCGCCGACAAGCTTACCGAGCAAGCCATGATGCGTCTCGACGGCATGGAGCAGTTCATGAGTCCGGAAGCAGCGCTGCTCGTCGCCAAGCAGTTGCAGATGCTCGGTCAGGCCGAGGCGGGCACGTCGATGCTCAAGAGCTGTGCGGAAATCTACGGCGATGATCCGGCGGTGATGAAAGACATCGCCAAGCTCACTGATGACCCGACGATTCTCAGTTCCAGCAATGCCGCCGCCGACCTCAACCGTCAAGGCGTGCGCGTGTACAAGACCGGCAACCTGGTGGAGGCCCGCGATGTGTTCCGCAAGGCGCTGAAGATGCAACCGAAGAACATCAGTATCGCGCTGAACATGGCTCAGTCGCTGCTGCACGGCACCGACACCAGTGTGCCGTCGGCGGAGCTGGAAGAATGTCGGGCCTGCCTGAAACTGGTTGGCCTGATGCCCGATACCGACGCGCGTTACTCGCGTTATCAGAAGCTGAAAAGCAAGGCGTTTGGCGAATGAACCACTCTGATCCGGCTTTGGATTTTTCCACGGTGATCGCCTCCACCGTTCATGACATGAAAAACTCGCTGGCCATGCTGATGCAAGCCCACAGCCAATGGCTGGCGCGCTTGCCCCAAGAGCTGCGCTCCGGCACGGAGCAGGGCGTGATCGACTTCGAGTTCGCCCACCTCAACGGCATGCTGGTGCAGTTGCTCGGGCTGTATAAGCTCGGCGTCAACCAGATGCCGCTGCAACCGGCCTATCACGAACTGGATGATTTCATCGAAGCACAACTGGCGGCGCATCAAGAGGTGTTCGCCAGTCGCGCAATTGTCGCGACGTATGAAGTCGATCCGCTGATACCGCTGGGGTTCTTCGACCGTGAACTGATCGCGTCGGTGCTGGGCAACTGCATCAACAACGCCATTCGTTATGCCCGCGAATCGCTGCTGATCACCGTCAGTGACGAAGCCGGGCAACTGGTGGTGAGCATCAACGATGACGGCGACGGGTATCCGGCCAAGATGCTCGAACGTCAGGCCGACTACGTGCAGGGTATCAACCACAGCAGCGGCAGCACCGGGCTCGGCTTGTATTTCGCGGCTCGTATTGCAGCGCTGCATCAGCGTAATGGTGTTGAAGGGCGCACGGAAATCCGTAACGGCGGACCGTTGGGCGGTGGGGTATTCAGTCTCTACCTGCCGTGATGCAGGCTTTTTGCATGACGCTGCTTGAAATTCCGAACAGCCGGAGCCTATTTTGTTCGGGTCGCCGTTCGCGGCTCGCACAACAACAAGGATTGCGTCATGACAACCGATGGCCAGCGTTCACTCGCGCAGCGATTGACGGGCATTGATGAGATTGAATGTGTTACGCCGGATTTGAATGGCGTACCGCGCGGCAAGGTGATGACCGCCGAAGGTTTCCTCGAAGGGCGACGCTTGCAGTTGGCGCGGGGAGTGCTGCTGCAATGCATCATGGGTGGATATCCTGCGGCGCGGTTTTACGGCAGTGATGATGGCGACCTCGCATTGGTCGCCGACCCTGGGCAGATTCATCCTTTGCCATGGAGCGACGAGCCACGCGCCCTGGCGATTTGCGATGCCGACGAACTGACCGGCGAAAGCTCCAACCTGTCGACCCGTGGCCAGTTGAAGAAAGTCATCGCCCGTTACGCGGCGCGAGGCCTGGCGCCTGTGGTGGCGACCGAGCTGGAATTCTTTGTTTTCGCCCCGAACACCGATCCGACTCAGCCGTTCCGCCCGCCAGTTGGCCTCGACGGCCGCCGCGAGGATGGCTTGTCAGCCTTCAGCGTCAGCTCCAACAACGGTCTGCGGCCGTTTTTCAGCGAAGTTTATAAATGCATGGCGGCCCTCGGGTTGCCGCGCGATACCTTCATGCACGAGATGGGCGTCAGCCAGTTCGAGATCAACCTGTTGCACGGTGATCCACTGTTGCTGGCCGATCAGACGTTCCTGTTCAAGCATCTGCTCAAGGAAGTCGCGCTCAAACATGGCTTGACCGTGGTGTGCATGGCCAAACCGCTGGCGCACACGCCGGGCAGTTCGATGCACATTCACCAGAGCATCGTCGAGATTGCTACCGGCAAGAATGTTTTCAGTGACGAGAAAGGTGAGCCGACCGCAATGTTCCGCCATTTCATTGGTGGGCAGCAGGCGGGCATGGCCGACTTCACTGCGCTGTTTGCACCGAATGTGAACTCTTATCAGCGTCTGTGTCACCCGTACGCTTCGCCGAATAACGCTTGCTGGTCGCACGATAACCGCGCTGCAGGGTTGCGGATTCCGGCCAGTTCGCCGGTTGCCCGTCGGGTCGAAAACCGTTTGCCGGGCGCTGACGCCAACCCGTATCTGGCGATCGCCGCCAGTCTGGCCGCGGGTTTGCATGGGATCGAGCATGAGCTTGAACCGAGCGAAGCGATTCAGGGCGAGTTCGCGGTGCCGGATAAACTTTCGTTGCCGTGTACCTTGCATGCCGCGCTCGAACGTCTGAAACGTAGCCAATTGGCCAGGGAACTGTTCGGACAGGAGTTCATCGAAGGCTACATCGCTTCGAAGACCATGGAGTTGACCAGCTTCTTTGATGAAATAACTCCCTGGGAACGGCGTGTTCTAGCAGCCCAGGCCTGACGAACCGTCGCCATAGGGCTATCGTTTTGGTAGCCCGATATTCACTGCAAGGAGCCGCTCGGAACGCCGATGCGCCAAATCTGGAAATCCTTTCGAGCGCTGTATTTCGCCTCGCTGATGATGTTGATCGGCTCGGGCCTTTTGTCTACTTATCTGGCTTTGCGCCTGGCCGCTGACAATGTCGATGGGCTGTGGGTCGGTGCGCTGATGGCGGCCAACTATTTCGGTCTGGTACTGGGCGGCAAGATCGGTCACCGGTTGATCGCCCGGGTCGGGCATATCCGCGCTTATTCGGCGTGTGCCGGGATCGTCGGCGCGGCGGTGCTGGGCCACGGTCTGGTGGACTGGTTGCCGGCGTGGCTGGTGCTGCGGACGATTGTCGGTCTGGGCATGATGTGCCAGTACATGGTGATCGAGAGCTGGCTCAATGAGCAGGCCGACGCCAATCAGCGCGGCCTGGTGTTCAGCGGCTACATGATCGCTTCGTACCTGGGGCTGGTGCTGGGTCAGTTGATTCTGGTCATGCACCCGGGCCTGGGCCTGGAACTGCTGATGCTGGTCGCCCTGTGCTTTGCGCTGTGTCTGGTGCCGGTCACGCTGACCCGGCGGATTCACCCGGCGCCGCTGCATCCGGCACCGATGGAGCCGCGTTTCTTCATCAAGCGTGTGCCGCAGTCGTTGAGCACGGTGCTCGGTGCTGGTCTGATCATCGGCTCTTTCTATGGTCTGGCGCCGCTTTATGCCTCGCAGCAGGGACTGTCGACCGAGCAGGTCGGTCTGTTCATGGGTAGCTGTATTTTTGCCGGATTGCTGGTGCAGTGGCCGCTGGGCTGGTTGTCCGATCGTTATGATCGGGCGCTTTTGATCCGCTGCTTTGCCGGGTTTCTCGCGGTGGCGGCCTTGCCGCTGGCGATCCTGCCGCAGGTGCCGCTGGAGGTGCTGTTTGTGGTCGGCTTCCTCTGTTCGCTGGTGCAGTTCTGTCTGTATCCGCTGGCGGTGGCGTTTTCCAACGACCACGTAGAGGGTGATCGCCGGGTGTCGCTGACGGCCATGTTGCTGGTGACTTACGGAGTTGGCGCCAGTATCGGCCCGCTGGCCGCTGGTGTGTTGATGAAATTCTTCGGCAGCCAGAGCCTGTACGCGTTCTTCAGCTTCTTTGCGCTGGTGCTGGTATGGCGGATACGGCCTAAAGCCGTCACCAATCTGCATCAGGTCGACGACGCGCCGCTGCATCACGTGGCGATGCCGGACAGCATGTCCAGCTCGCCGCTGGTGGCGGCCCTTGACCCGCGTGTTGATGAGCAGGTGGTGCAGGAGCAGATGCAGAATACGGTCACGCCGGAACCAGAACCTGAGATAGAACCGGAGTCTGAGCCGGCAGCAAGCCCGGATGACGACAGCGACAAACCCACCCCGGATATCAGTGGCGCCAGGCCTTGAAGCATCGCCGGAAGTAAAAAAGGGCAGTCCCGCCAAGGACTGCCCTTTTCATTTGCATGTTCGAATCACATGTCGTCTTTATCGAAACGCCGTGCTTCACGCTGCAACTGATAAACGAAGCGTTCAACGTTACGTGCCGCCTGACCACTGATGTTGTGGAAGCGCAGACCGGCAAACGTGATGTTGAGTTTTTCTTCGAAGTGCAGATAACGCAGTTCTACGGATACCGGCTGATTGCCGAACAGCGGCGGGGCGATCATGCGGTCGTAGACCTGGCCCAGTTGCAGGCGCTCGGTGATGTCACCTTCAAAGCGCAGTTTGCAACCGGTGGCGGAAATATCCAGCAGCTTGCCGTTGATTGGCGCCTTGAGCTTTTCACCGCCCAGTTCGACGCCGACCAGGTCGGTCAGCTTCAATGCGGCGCGGAAGGCGTTGCGGCGTTGGTGGTAAACCACCTCGGTCGGCAGCTCGCCAGTGTAAAAGCGGTCGCCGTCGGACTCTTCGATGTTCAGCGTGCCGGTGCATTCCCAGGCAATGCGCACACCTTCATGAAAACCTTCGATCTTGAACGGTTCGCCGGCGAGCAGGAAGCGCTCGCCATCGCGCGGGATCATTTCGTCCAGAGCCATTGATGCGGTGTCGCGGTCGACTTTGATCAGGTAGGTCTGGAAACGCTGGCTGCGTTCATGGAACGTGATGATCAGCGGGTCGTGGCTCTCTTGCAGCTGGCGCAGGTTGCTGGAGATTTCCAGTGGCGTGGTGAGCACCTTTGGGGGCTGCGGAGCATCATCCGCGCTTAGCGTGTTGGACACGGTTTATCACTCTCCAGACAAAATATGACGACTGGCCAGTATTTTGCCAGTATGTTTCGCGAGTTGATAGGGCTGGTGCATCAACGGCTCATGCCTGGCTGAATGTACGCGGCTTGGCGGGTTTGGCAAAAGTGCCGCTGGCGTCATACAGCGCTGGCGGTTCGCCCCCGTTGAGAATTTTCAGCTGATTGGCCGTGGCGGCCTGCTGTACCTGGATCGACTGGCCATTGTTGACGTTGGCCGCCTGGCATTGGGCGATGAGGTCGGTCAACAAGTCGCTCTTGCTGAGCAACTGCTCGCCGATGCTCGACTCGCTGGCGAGTTGCTCAAGACCCTGCCGATTGGTCGGCAGGTTGAGGCTGGCGAGGATTTCGCTGCGTTTGCTGCCATGCTGTTCAAGCAGAATGATCAATGCCTGTTTGCGCGCCAGAATTTCTTCCAGCAGTGGCATGTCGCGACCGTGCAAGGCGAGGGATTCGGTTTGCAGTAACTCCAGCAATTGTTGAGCTGGAGCAAAGTCGTCGATGATCAGTTGCAGTAAATTAGTGTCGTGCATGGCTGGCCTTGGGTTTTAAGCGTCCAAAAGCCTGGCGCTGGCTTGAGCCTAGCGCTGGGCTTCGAAGTTGAGCAGTTTGCTGGCTACACGGTTGCTGTCGACTTTATAGCTGCCATCGGCAATCGCGGCTTTCAACTCGGCCACACGGGCTTTGTCGACAGCAGGTTGATCGCGCAGCTTGTCAGTGACCTTCTGCAACTGTTGAGCCTCATTGCTGAGGTGTACCGATTCCCCGCTCTTTGCGGTACTGGCCGATTCGGCCTGGGTATTCAGCGGCGCGGAGGTGCCGGTTTCGGCGGTTTCCTTGGCGTTGCTGGTACGTGTACTGCCCGTAAGTGACGAGGAGCTGTTCAAACGGCTGAAATCGATGACCATGATAAAAACCTCTGGGAATTTGGACGCTTGCCATGTTTTCGGCCATCCCCTGGAAAACTTTAGGCCCATTTATCAATGAGCTTGCATGCGCCGGCGCGTGTCCTGCTGCGGCACAGTTTAGGGAAGCGACGGGGTCCGCGCCAGTTTTCTCATCAGCGTTTTACATGGCCACTTCCACCTGGCCCGGCGCGGTGACCTGCGCCTTGATGACTCGTTGGGAGTTAAGGTTTTTCACCCGGATCTGTTCTTTCAGGCCGCCATTGGCCAGGGCTTCACCGGGCATGCGCACGGCGAGCGTGCCGCTGCGGGCGGTGATGACCACTTGATCACCCTTGCGCACGACTTCGGCCTGTTCCAGATGTACCAGGGTAATGACCTGATCAGCGACCGTTGGTCGGGTTAATTTTTGCCCGATCGCTTCGTCCACCGACGTCAAGAATCCTTGATTGATCACGCTGACGTCGCGCTCGCGCAAGGTCACGTCCTGAGGTTCGATTATCCCGGCGCGTTTGAGCGGTCGAGTGGTGGTCACGATCTCGCGAAACAGGCGGACTTGAGCGGGCACGAACACCGTCCAGGGCGAGGCGCCTTCACAGCGAACCTTCACGGTTACCCGGCCCAGCGGACGTGCCGGACTCTCCAGAGACGCTGTCAATTCCTTGTCGCACATAGGCATGCGCATACGGGGGTCGAGCTGGTTGACTTCGATTTCGTAGCGGCCTTCCGTTTGACTGGTTGCCAGATAGTCTTCTACGGTGAACTCAAGAAAGCCCTGAGTGACGCCGATAAGCATGTCAGGCAAGGTAACCGCATCAGCAATGGCAGGGCTGCCGGCGAAGAAGAAGCAAACGGCGGACACCGCGCAAAGCCCTCTGCGAAGGGGAGATGTCAGGCGTCGGAAAAATGTCGTTTGAGCGTTCATACGAGTTAAAAAGCAAGCGCCGTGCCGTTTAGCAATGAATGTGCGTCGCAACAACACTTGGCGTTGGTGTAGGAGTCTGGGCATGGCTGGTGTAATGGATTCGGTGAACCAGCGCACGCAACTGGTAGGGCAGAATCGCCTGGAGCTGTTGTTGTTCCGTCTCGACGGCCAGCAGCTCTATGGAATCAACGTGTTCAAGGTGCGGGAAGTGCTGCAATGCCCGTCGCTGACGTTGATGCCCAAGTCCAGTCCTGTCGTGTGCGGGGTGGCGAATATCCGGGGGGCAACCATTCCGATCCTTGATCTGGCAATGGCGACCGGTTCCGGGGCGTTGAAAGACAAGAAAAATCCGTTCGTGATCATCACGGAGTACAACACCAAGACCCAGGGATTCCTGGTCCGCTCGGTGGAGCGCATTGTCAACATGAACTGGGAAGAGATCCATCCACCGCCCAAGGGCACGGGTCGCGATCATTACCTGACCGCTGTGACTCGGGTGGACAATCAGTTAGTCGAAATCATCGACGTCGAGAAGGTACTGGCGGAAGTTGCGCCAACGCCGGAAGCGATCTCGGTGGGTGTGGTTGATGTCGAGACCCAGACCAAGGCGTTGTCGCTGCGGGTGCTGACAGTCGATGACTCGTCGGTGGCGCGCAAACAGGTCACGCGTTGCCTGCAGACGATCGGCGTCGAAGTGGTGGCGTTGAACGACGGCAAGCAGGCGCTGGATTACCTGCGCAAGCTGGTCGACGAGGGCAAGAAGCCGGAAGAAGAGTTCCTGATGATGATCTCCGACATCGAGATGCCGGAGATGGACGGGTACACCCTGACGGCGGAAATCCGCGGCGACGCGCGCATGCAAAAGCTTCATATCATCCTGCATACTTCGTTGTCCGGGGTATTCAATCAGGCGATGGTCAAGAAAGTCGGTGCCGATGACTTTTTGGCCAAATTCCGTCCTGATGACCTGGCATCCCGGGTAGTCGACCGGATCAAAGCAGCAGATATCAGCTAGGGGCCTTTTGTCCCTGGCGGTCAACACGATTTAAGAGGCGGCATCATTGTCTACGGGTAATTTGGATTTCGAACAGTTCCGGGTCTTCCTGGAAAAAGCCTGTGGCATTTTGCTCGGTGAAAACAAGCAGTACCTGGTCTCGAGCCGTCTCAACAAACTGATGGAGCAGCAAGGCATCAAGTCGCTGGGTGAGCTGGTCCAGCGCATCCAGACCCAGCCGCGCAGCGGTTTGCGCGAGCAGGTGGTCGATGCCATGACGACCAACGAAACCCTGTGGTTTCGTGACACCTATCCGTTTGAAGTCTTGAAGAACAAGGTGCTGCCCGAGGCCATCAAGGCCAGCCCCAACCAGCGTCTGCGGATCTGGTCGGCGGCCTGCTCGTCGGGTCAGGAACCGTACTCGCTGTCGATGTCGATCGACGAGTTCGAGCGGACCAACCTCGGCCAGTTGAAGATGGGCGTGCAGATTGTTGCCACGGACTTGTCCGGCCTCATGCTGAACAACTGCAAGACCGGCGAGTACGACAGCCTGGCGATCGGGCGCGGTTTGTCCCCCGATCGTTTGCAGCGTTACTTCGACCCGAAAGGGCCGGGGCGCTGGGTGATCAAGGCGCCGATCAAGAACCGGGTGGAGTTTCGCTCGTTCAACTTGCTCGACAGCTATGCCGCGCTGGGCAAGTTCGACATCGTGTTCTGCCGCAACGTGTTGATCTACTTCTCCGCCGAGGTGAAGAAAGACATCCTGTTGCGTATTCACAGCACGTTGAAGCCGGGCGGTTATCTGTTCCTTGGCGCTTCCGAAGCGCTGAACGGTTTGCCAGACCATTACCAGATGGTCCAGTGCAGCCCGGGGATCATTTACCAGGCGAAATGATTGCATCGGCAACACAAAAAAACGGGAGGCCCTCAAAGCCTCCCGTTTTTTATGCCTGATGATTCTGCTTCATGTAGGAGCTGCCGAAGGCTGCGATCTTTTG
>NZ_JACSZV010000021.1 GCF_014472415.1 Pseudomonas sp. N40(2020) | reverse complement strand
CATGATCAAACTCTTCAGTTCAAACATCTTTGGGTTTTTAAGAAACCCTAAACTTGGCTCAGCAATCGTTGGTTACATCTTTGATTTCTCGCGGAGTAACTTGTGATGCTGATAATCTTGTTGACTATCAGTCTGACCCCACAAGCACCCACACGAATTGCTTGATTCAGTTGTTAAAGAGCGGTTGGTTAAGATCTTTCGTCTCAACCGAGGCGCGCATTCTACAGCAGCCTCATTTGCTGTCAAGTGATTATTTTCAGAAGTTTTCGAAGAATTCTTCAACAACTTCAACCACTTGCGCTTCCGATCTCTCGTTAGCGGGAGGCGAATTCTACAGCGTTACTCGCTGTTGTCAACACCTCTTTTTCTCCGCTTTCGACCGAGAAGATCGAACCGTTAAAAGAGCCAAACAGCACCGCTCTTTCAACTCCTTCCAGGCTTCGATGAACTGAAGCAACCCGCTATCGAAAACCGTATAACTCATTGAATCTCAAGGAGTTTTCCGTTTCGACTGCGCCGGAAGTGGGCGAATTATAGACTTCCAGAATCTGCCGTCAACACCTAATTTCGCTTTTCTTGCAGAATCTGTTTTTTAGCCATTAAACGCGGGATTCGACGAGTAACAGGTGGCACACGCAGCAAAAGAAGCAGAGCACCTATAAAGGCATAGATAGCCCACTCTCGGAGATCAGCACGCACGATCCAAAGCATATGCAGCAAACCCAGCCCCAGAATCACATAGGCAAGACGGTGCAGCTTCTTCCAGCGCACGCCTAGACGGCGCTGACTGTAACGATTGGAAGTCACCGCCAACGCCAGCAACCCGAGAAAACCTAATGTACCGACAATAATGTATGGCCGCTTACGCAGCTCAACGCCAAGCTGCGACCAATCGAACCCGAGAATGAATGCCATGTAGCTACATAGATGTAGAACCACATAGGCAAAACACCAAAGCCCCAATTGCCGACGTACTGCGATCCACCCCGCCCAGCCGGTCAATTTTTGCATAGGCGTCATGCTCAAAGTAATCAGCAACAACACCAACGTCCCGAGTCCGAGCCGATCAACCAGGACCTTGCCAGGATCCGGCCCAAGCAAATCCTCGAAGGCTTGATAAAACCACAGCAAAGGCCAGATCGCCGCTGCAATGAAAACACCCACTCGCCAGACCGGATATCGCATCAGTAATTCTTCCGCAGATCGAGCCCTGTATATAAAGAAGCAACTTCATCCGAGTAGCCATTGAACATCTGGGTATCGCGCACATTCGGCTTGAACAGGCTGTTCGGCAACCGGCGCTCCCGTGCTTGCGTCCAGCGCGGATGGTCGACTGTAGGATTCACGTTCGCATAAAACCCGTACTCATCCGACGCAATACTCTGCCATGTCGTCTTCGGCTGCTCGCTGACCAAACTGATCCGCACGATGGATTTGACGCTCTTGAACCCATACTTCCAAGGCACAACCAAACGCAGCGGTGCGCCATTCTGATTCGGCAATTCCCGGCCATACATGCCCACAGCCAGAATCGCCAATGGATTCATCGCTTCATCCAGACGCAAGCCTTCTACATAAGGCCAGTCGATCAGGGCAAAACCAGAGCGCTGTCCTGGCATGCTCTTGGGATCCTGCAGCGTTTCGAAACGGATGTACTTGGCATTGGAGGTAGGCTCGACCTGCTTGAGCAGCGCCGAGATAGGAAAACCGATCCACGGAATAACCATCGACCAGGCTTCAACGCAGCGCAGGCGATAGATGCGCTCTTCCAGCTGATACGGTTTCATGAAGTCTTCCAGCGCATAACGCCCTGGCTTACCCACCTCCCCGTCTACCACAACACTCCAGGGTTCAGTTTTCAGCGTCCCGGCATTCGCCGCCGGGTCACCTTTGTCAGTACCGAACTCATAGAAGTTGTTGTAGTGAGTCGCGTCTTTATAAGGGGTGATCGCCTCATCCTTGACGTTGACCGCTCCCCACTTTGTAGAGGGGAGCTTCTCGGTAAACCAGGCTGGCGCTTTACCCGCCTCGACATCAGCATAGCGAGCGGCATCGTCGGCACTAGCCCAGCGCGGCAAGCTGCCGACGGCGATACCGGCGGCAGTGGCTCCAAGCAATTGGCGACGAGAGAGATAAATCGATTCAGACGTGACATCCGACTCATGGCAGTCAGATGCTTTGGGGATTTTGATCAACATGACAACTCCGCAGCTTTGGAGGACAGATGTACCCATAGACTGCGGAGTATGCGGGAAATTACATCACTCGGCGTTTTTGTGGCGACGAAGATGCAGGAGGTATTGCACTGGGCCGGAGGCCGCATAAGCGAGAAACACCAGCAGCAGAATGCGCGGTGGATCGCTGAAGACCACGGCAAACACCAACACCACCGCGAGAATCGCAACGAAAGGCACACGCCCTTTCAAGTCCAGCTCCTTGAAGCTGTTGTACTTGATGTTGCTGACCATCAGCATGCCGGCAGCGGCCACCATCAGCGCGACCAGGAACGACATCTTCGAGCCCTGGATCCCGTAATCGCTGAACGCCCAGACAATACCAGCCACCACGCCGGCGGCTGCCGGACTGGCCAGACCGATGAAGTAGCGCTTGTCGGCAGTGCCAACCTGAGTGTTGAAGCGCGCCAGACGCAGGGCCGCACCCGCTACATAGATGAAGGCGACCATCCAGCCGACCTTGCCCATATCACCCAACGCCCAGCCAAAGGCCAGCAGCGCCGGTGCCACGCCGAAAGCAACCATGTCGGACAGCGAGTCATACTCGGCGCCGAAAGCGCTTTGCGTATTGGTCATGCGCGCAACACGACCATCGAGGCCGTCGAGCACCATGGCGACGAAAATAGCGATGGCAGCGAAGGCGAAATACTTGCTCGCGTTCACCGAGTCCCCGGCGCTTAACGCAGCCTGGGCACTCATCGAGTTGATGATGGAGTAGAACCCTGCGAACAGGTTCGCTGTGGTGAACAGATTCGGCAGCAGATAGATACCACGATGCCGGACTTTACGACCTTCTGCGTCGTGCCCTTCTTCGATGTGTTCATCGATAGGCAGCAGGCTTTCGGCGTCAGAAGCCTTGTTCGGCTCTTCGGGACGTTCGCTCATGGACATTACCTTGCAACGGTTTGGAAAAAATTCGACAGGTGTCTGGGACGACGGTTCGGCCACAAACGATGCAGCTTTATACCAGAACCACCGCCTCAAACGAAAAAACGCGGCCGAGGCCGCGTTTTTCGTACAAGGGACGACGACTTAGTTTTTGGCTTTGTCGACGATCTTGTTGGCACCGATCCACGGCATCATGGAGCGCAGTTGCTCGCCGATGATTTCGATACCGTGAGCGGCGTTGTTACGACGCTTGGCGGTCATCGAAGGGTAGCCGGTTGCGCCTTCGCTGATGAACATTTTGGCGTATTCGCCGTCCTGAATACGTTTCAGGGCGTTGCGCATGGCCTGACGGGATTCGGCGTTGATCACTTCCGGACCGGTCACGTACTCGCCGTACTCAGCGTTGTTGGAGATCGAGTAGTTCATGTTGGCGATACCGCCTTCGTACATGAGGTCAACGATCAGTTTCAGTTCGTGCAGGCACTCGAAGTAGGCCATTTCCGGCGCGTAGCCAGCTTCAACCAGAGTTTCGAAACCGGCTTTGACCAGTTCAACGGTACCGCCACACAGAACGGCTTGCTCGCCGAACAGGTCAGTTTCAGTCTCGTCCTTGAAGGTGGTTTCGATGATACCGGTACGACCGCCGCCAACACCGGCAGCGTAGGACAGTGCAACGTTTTTGGCGTTGCCCGAAGCGTCCTGGTAGATCGCGATCAGGTCAGGGATACCACCACCCTTCACGAACTCGGAACGCACGGTGTGGCCCGGGGCTTTCGGCGCGATCATGATCACGTCGAGGTCGGCACGCGGAACAACCTGGTTGTAGTGGATCGCGAAACCGTGGGAGAAGGCCAGGGTGGCGCCTTTCTTGATGTTCGGCTCGATTTCGTTCTTGTACAGCGAGGACTGGAACTCGTCCGGGGTCAGGATCATGACCAGGTCGGCAGCAGCAACAGCGGAAGCAACGTCGGTCACTTTCAGGCCGTGAGCTTCAGCTTTGGCAACGGTGGCCGAACCTTTACGCAGACCAACGGTAACGTCGACACCGGAATCTTTCAGGTTGCACGCCTGGGCGTGGCCCTGGGAACCGTAACCGATGATGGCAACTTTCTTGCCCTGGATGATCGACAGGTCGCAGTCTTTATCGTAGAAAACTTTCATGAATTTCCCCTATATATCCAGGCCGTTCAGGCCATTCGCTAATTTGGTTTAGATGCTGAGTACTTTGTCGCCGCGGGCGATGCCGGTCACGCCGCTGCGGACGGTTTCCAGAATCGATGCGGTGCCGATGGACTGAATGAAGCTGTCGAGCTTGTCGCTGGTACCGGTCAATTGAACGGTATACACGCTGGCGCTGACATCGACGATCTGTCCACGGTAAATATCGGTGGTGCGTTTGATCTCGGCGCGCTGGGCGCCAGTGGCCTTGACCTTGACCAGCATCAGTTCGCGCTCGATATGAGCACTTTCCGACAGGTCCACCAGCTTGACCACTTCGATCAGCTTGTTCAGGTTTTTAGTGATCTGCTCGATGACTTCATCGTGACCAACGGTGGTCAGCGTCAGACGCGACAGGGTCGGGTCTTCGGTCGGGGCCACGGTCAGGCTTTCGATGTTGTAGTTGCGCTGCGAGAACAGGCCGACTACGCGAGACAGAGCGCCGGGTTCGTTTTCCAGAAGCAAGGAAATAATGTGCCGCATGATTAAGTACGCTCCGTCTTGCTCAGCCACATATCGCGCATCGAGCCGTCTTTGATCTGCATCGGGTAGACGTGCTCGCTGGTGTCTACCGAAATATCGATCACGACCAGGCGATCCTTCATGGCGAACGCTTCTTCCATCTTCGACTTCAAATCTTTCGAATCGGTGATGCGTACGCCAACGTGACCGTAGGCTTCAGCCAACTTGACGAAGTCAGGCAGCGATTCCATGTACGAGTGCGAGTGACGGCTGCCGTAGCTCATGTCCTGCCACTGACGCACCATCCCCAGAACACCGTTGTTCAGGATGACGATTTTTACTGGCAAGCCATATTGCAGGCAGGTCGACAGTTCCTGGATGTTCATCTGGATACTGCCTTCACCGGTGACGCAGGCAACGTCGTCTTCCGGGAAGTTCAACTTGATACCCATGGCCGCTGGGAAACCGAAGCCCATGGTGCCCAGGCCACCGGAGTTGATCCAGCGGTTAGGCTTATTGAACGTGTAGTACTGCGCAGCGAACATCTGGTGCTGGCCCACGTCGGAGGTGATAAAGGCATCGCCCTTGGTCACTTCGCAGAGGGTTTCGATCACAGTCTGTGGCTTGATCTTGCTGCCGTCGCCCTTGTCGTAAGGAAACAGGCCGCGATCACCACGCCATTCATCAACCTGCTTCCACCAACTGGCCACAGACTCCTTGTTTGGGGTCTCGCCGATTTCCTTGAGGATCGCGACCATTTCGGTCAGGACGCTCTCGACCGGACCAACGATAGGCACGTCAGCCTTGATGGTCTTGGAAATCGAAGCCGGGTCGATGTCGATGTGGATGATCTTGGCGTTCGGGCAGAACTTCGCCGCGCCGTTGATCACGCGATCGTCGAAACGCGCACCGACAGCCAGGATCACGTCGGCATGGTGCATCGCCAGGTTGGCGGTGTAGCTGCCGTGCATCCCGAGCATGCCGATAAACTGACGATCGGTGCCAGGGAAGCCGCCCAGGCCCATCAGCGTGTTGGTCACTGGCAGGTTGAGCATTTTCGCCAGTTCGGTCAGCGGTGCGGAACCGTTGCCCAGGATCACGCCGCCACCGGAGTACAGCACAGGGCGCTTGGCCGCAAGGAGCATTTCTGCCGCCTTGCGGATTTGCCCCGAGTGACCGCGAACGGCCGGGCTGTAGGAGCGCAGCTTGGCTTTCTTCGGGAAGATGTATTCGAACTTCTCGGCCGGGTTGGTCATGTCTTTCGGAATATCGACCACGACCGGACCCGGACGACCGGATTGCGCCAGGTAGAAGGCCTTCTTCATGACTTCCGGGATTTCCGAAGCGTGCTTGATCATGAAGCTGTGCTTCACGATCGGCCGGGAGATACCGATCATGTCGGTTTCCTGGAACGCGTCGGTGCCGACCATGGTGCTAGGCACCTGACCGGAAATGATCACCATTGGAATCGAATCCATATAGGCGGTGGCAATACCGGTGATGGCGTTTGTGGCGCCTGGACCGGAAGTCACCAATACCACGCCGGCTTTACCGGTGGCACGGGCGTAGCCGTCAGCCATATGGGTAGCCGCTTGCTCGTGACGAACCAGGATGTGAGTCACTTCCGGTTCTTTGAACAGGGCATCGTAAACATGCAGGAGAGCACCACCCGGGTACCCGTAGATATATTTGACGCCTTCGTCACGCAAGAAGCGGACGAGCATCTCACCGCCAGATAAAAGCTCCACGTTGTTCACCTCTAAAACGCCAGAATACCGCCCACGAAAAATGGGACGGGTCTTAATAGGTTTACTTCTCGGCAGAGCATGAGCGACGGTGGTCGCCGACTACGTCAGCACTGACTGAGCAAGTATTGGGATCGTCCCAAGTGTTGCGGGCCTTTCCCACCCAGCGCGAGGTAACGCGTTGCGGGTGTAACAGGTCGGCGCGGATGTGCGCCTCATGATCTACCGAGTGGGTCTGCTTCTGGCAGTCCCTCTACAGCGGACTTTGGATTCTTCTGTTTCGCCCTCTCCAAGTCAAGCCGTCTATGTGCTTAATTGTGGGTAAGCACATGAGAACGCAAGAAAAAACCTGAAAACAGCTACTCTGTTAGCGTCAATTGCGCAATTTTGCTAAGGAATCAGCATGCGAATGCTTCTGTTAACCCTGCTGATCGGCCTCAGCCCATGGTGCACGGCCGCTCAGATCTACAAATGGGTCGATGCCCAAGGTGTCACTCACTTTGATGCACAACCTCCCCAAGGCCAGCCGTCCACTACTCTGCAGACGCCCTCCTCGCCTGCGGCAAAACCGGCGCCAATGCCGGGTGGCGGCGTGATGGGCGATCAGAAAGCCATCGACGACAAGGTCAAGAAGCAAGTCGCCGATCAACAAGCGCAGCTCAAGGCGTTTTGCGAGCAGGCACGTACGAATCTTGCGCAATTGCACAACAATCCGCGTTTGCGGGAGGAAGTTGAGGGGGAGTTGCGGCGGCTGAGCGATGCACAACGTCAGGAGCGCATCGTCGAAGCGCAGAAGCAGATTGCGGAAAACTGCCAGTAACAACTGGCAGCTTCCGGTTCAGCGCGAAGCAGTAATCAACTGATCAAACTGTTTGAGCAATAACTGAAGCTGCCGATCCTTGCCCTGCATATTGCGCTGGGCGAAGACCATTTCAGCCATTTCCTGAATGCCCGAGGCGTTCGGCAAAGGCAGATCCTGCTCGAGGATCATCTTCATCCGAGGCAGGAAGATCCATTGCAGCCACTGCTCGAAGTCCAGCGTGTCGACCGAGAATGGCTCGACGCTGCTCAAGGCTTCTACCGACGGCTGAACTTCATCCCACCAACCCTGCGTGCGCAGCTCACGCTCAATCAGCAACAGCTGATCGGCGATTTTCGGGAAACGACTATCCATCACAACGAAACCTTGGCCTTCTGGCGAGCCTGCGCAGCGCCAGCGGAATCACCTTGTTTCTCACGGGACTGAGCGATGATTTCCCACAGGCTGGCCTGCAAGTCCGGACGGCCGTTGGCCATGGTCAGTGCACGACGGGCAAACTGCTCGGCTTGCGGCGCATCGCCTTGGGCCATACGCACCTGTGCCAGGCGATAAAGCACTTGCGGCTCACGCGGGGCAACACGCTGCGCGCGCTCCAGGCTGGACGACGCACCATTGAGGTCGCCACCGGCCTGTTGCTGTTGGGCAGTCGTCAGCAAGGCGAGTACCGGACCGTCCAGTTGCTCGTCCGCCGACAGACCGCCGCCGCTGCTGGCCGAAGGAATGCCGCTCGGCGTCGAAGGCATGCTGTAGCTGCCGGAGTTGATCGGTGCCGACTCGACTGGCGAAGGGTTGTACGGCCCCGGCGTGATGCCGCCGGATGCCGGGCCCGGCACGATCGGCGAAGAGCTGATCGGCGCCGATGTTGCCGCGCCGCCGCCCGGCACCATCACCACAACGCCAGTATCACCTTGCGGTATGGCCTGAGTCTGGCCCTGCGCAGGACGCTTGACCGTGGTTTGACGGAAGCCGCCATTGGCCGAAATACGTTCGCTGTTGGACACAGCCGTGCCCGAATCAACCACCGGAATCGAACCACGCTGTACGGTGGAGCAGCCGCTGAGCAAAGCCACGGCAGTCACCGCTGGAATCAACCACTTGTTCACTTGAAACCCTCTTCGCTTAATTCATCCAGCCCTTGACCCAATCCATCACCGACTCGCCGGGAGCAGGCGTTTCGCTTGCACAGGCAGCGCCGGGTGGTGGTTCGCTGCCGCGAATATACGGCATCTGCACCGCCCCAGGGCAGTTGGCATCAGAGCCTTGCCCGGTACGCGAATCGACCCACGCCTGGACGATGTTGTCCGGCTGCGGCATGTCCAGCGGCAGCGGGTCAGCCTTGCGCATGAAACTTGTCCAGACCTGCAACGCACCGGTAGCACCAGTGAATGGCGTCTTGCCGTTGTCATCGCGTCCCAGCCAGACCACCGCCAGCAGATCCTGACTGAAACCGGCGAACCAGCTGTCACGCGAGTCGTTACTGGTACCGGTCTTGCCGGCCAGTGTCAGGGTCTTGGGCAGCACGTTGTAAACCGAACTGCCGGTGCCTTCACGCATGACCCGCTGCATGGCGTTCTGGATCAGGTAAATGGACGCCGGATCGAAACGCTGCTGAATCTGGAACGGATAACGCTTGAGCGGCTCGCCTTCGGCGGTCAGCACGCTGCGAATCCCGCGCATCGGCGTATTGAAACCACCGTTGGCAAGGGTCTGATACATGGTCGCCACTTCGATCGGGGTCATACCGCCGGCACCCAGCAACATCGATGGGAATGCCGGAAACTCGCGCGTCACACCCAGGCGCCCCAGCGTCTTGAGGACATTCGGTACGCCCACTTCCAGGCCCAGACGCGAGGTCGACAGGTTGTAGGAATGCGCCAGGCCCTGATAGAGGAACACAGTGCCGTGGGAACGACGATCGTAGTTCTGTGGTTTCCACACCTGACCGTTCGCCCCCTTGACCGACAACGGATCATCCGACAACCAACTGGTCAGGGTGTATTGGCTCGGTTTTTCCAGCGCGGTGAGATACACCGCCGGCTTGATCAACGAGCCGATCGGTCGTACCGCATCCAGTGCCCGGTTGAAGCCGGCATAGCTTGCCTGTCGGCTGCCGATCATCGCCTGGACTTCGCCGGTTTCCGGATTGGTCACGACCATCGCCGCTTCAACGTCATCGGAGCCTTTGCGCCCGGACAGACGCTTAAAGGTGTCGTTGACCGACGCCTCGGCTTTCATCTGCAGAATCGGGTCGAAACTGGTGAAGATCCGCAGACCTTCTTCGGTCAAGTCTTCGTCGCGGTAGTCTTCACGCAACTGGCGTTTGACCAGATCGATAAAGCCCGGGAACGAGCTGTCGGCCAGCTTGCCGCGAGTGGTTACACCCAGTGGCATTTTCTTCGCTGCTTCGACCTGCTCCGCCGTTGCGACGCCTTGTTGCTCAAGCACATCGAGCACCAGATTACGGCGTTCCAGCGCACGCTCGGGATTGCGCCGCGGGTTGTAATAGGACGGGCCTTTGACCATTCCCACCAGCATCGCGACTTGATGCAGCTTCAACTCGGACAGAGGCTGACCGAAGAAGAACTGACTGGCCAGACCGAAACCGTGCACCGCGCGTTGGCCGTCCTGTCCGACGAAGACTTCGTTGAGGTAGGCCTCAAGAATTTCCTTCTTGTCGTAATGCAGCTCCAACAGCATCGCCATCATCGCTTCGGTGAGCTTGCGTGACAGGCTGCGTTCGTTGGTGAGGTAGAAGTTTTTCACCAACTGCTGGGTCAGCGTACTGCCGCCCTGGGTCATCTTGCCGCCGGACGTGTTGACCCAGATGGCGCGGGCAATCGACTTCGGCGACACGCCCCAGTGACTGTAGAAATCCCGATCCTCAACCGCAACCAGGGTTTCCAGCAGATATGGCGGCACTTGATCGAGTTTGATCAGAATGCGGTCTTCAAGATTCTTCGGATAAATCCCGCCGATCAGCACCGGTTCCAGGCGCACCACTGACAGCTTGGAGCCGTTGGTGGCTGAAAGCTCGGCGACATAATCGCCCGAGAAGCGCACGCGCACCGGTTGCGCTTTCTCCAGACCTTCATAGAACTGGAAGCCACGGGTATTCAGATCGACGGTGTTGCCGCTGACGGCAGCGGCGCCAGGGCCATTGCTCACGGCTTCGCGGCGATAGCCGAGGGCATCGAGTTCGGTGAGGAAATCGTCCTTGCTGAGCTTTTGTCCGACGAACAGCTCAAGCGGGCGCGCGTAGACCTTGGCCGGGATGGTCCAGCGCTTGCCGGAGAACTTCTCCTGCACCACGGCATCGAGGTAAACGGCGAAGCCGGCCAGCACCACAAGGCCGACCAGACTGAGTTTAATGGCCCAACCCAACCATGGGCGCAAGCCCTTGGCAGGTGGTTTTTTAGGAGTGCGGGGGGATCGAGTTCGAGTCATGGCGGCGGATTATACGCACTTTATTCATACTCAACAGGAGCGCTCCGAGGTTTGCGTCGGGCTGGCGAGCGGCCATAATGGCGACCTCGATTTTCCCCCAGTCTCTGAAGGATCGCCCGTGAGCCAGTCACTGATCGCTGCCCTGCAAAACCCGGCCCTCTACCCGCACCCCGTCGAAGGGTTCCAGGTCATCGAAACCCATATCTCGTGGGTGATCCTCACCGGTCCCTTTGCTTATAAAGTGAAGAAGCCCGTGAATTTCGGCTTCCTCGACTTCACCAATCTCGAACAACGCGGACACTTTTGCGGCGAAGAACTGCGTCTGAACCAGCGCCTGACCGACGATTTGTATCTGGAGGTGTTGCCTGTCACCGGCAGCGTCGAAGCCCCACAACTGGGCGGCGACGGCCCGGCTATCGAATACGTGCTGAAAATGCGTCAGTTCCCGCAGGCCGGTTTGCTCAGCACCTTGCAAGCCAATGGCGAGCTGACCACCCAGCACATCGATGAAATGGCCGAGCAGATCGCCAGATTCCACCTCACCGCCCCGAAAGTCCCGGCCGAGCACGACGCCGGCACCCCGGACAGCGTGATGGCGCCGGTATCGCAAAACTTCGAACAGATCCTGCCGTTCCTCAGCGACAAAAATGACCTGCTGCAACTTGAAGCCTTGAAAGCCTGGGCCGAAAGCAGCTTTGCGCGTCTCAAGCCACTGTTCGCCCAGCGCAAGGCCGAAGGCTTCACCCGCGAGTGCCACGGCGATATTCACTTGGGTAACGCTACTGTCATTGACGGCAAAGTGGTGATCTTCGACTGCATCGAATTCAACGAACCGTTCCGCTTCACTGACGTCTGGGCCGACACCGGTTTCCTGGCAATGGACCTGGAAGATCGCGGCCTGAAATCCCTGGCCCGCCGCTTCATCAGCCAATACCTGGAACTGACCGGCGACTATCAAGGCCTGGAAGTGCTGAACTTCTATAAAGCCTACCGCGCACTGGTTCGCGCAAAAGTAGCGCTGTTCAGCATGCCGGCAGACGCGACCCCGGTGCAGCGCGCCACCACCCTGCGCCAGTACCGCAACTACGCCAACCTGGCGGAAAGCTACAGCACCATTCCTTCGCGCTTCATGGCGATCACCCACGGCGTTTCCGCTGTCGGCAAGAGCCACGTGGCCATGCGTCTGGTCGAAGCGCTGGGGGCGATCCGCCTGCGCTCCGATGTTGAGCGCAAGCGTCTGTTCGGCGAGCAAACCGTCGCCAATGATGTACAGGCCGGCATTTATAGTGCCGACGCCAGCGCCAAGACCTACGCGCGCCTGCATGAAATCGCTGACGTGATCCTGCACGCCGGTTTCCCGGTGGTGATTGACGCCACTTACCTCAAGCGCGAGCAACGTGACAGCGCGGCTCAAGTCGCCGAAGCCACCGGCACGCCGTTCCTGATTCTCGACTGCAACGCGCCGCAAGCGGTGATCGAGAGCTGGCTGGCGATTCGTCAGGCAGACAAACAGGATCCGTCCGACGCCACGCTGGCAGTGATCGAAGCTCAGCAGGCCAATCGCGAAGCGCTGACGCCGGAAGAAATCCTGCGCAGCAAACGCGTGCAGACCAATGAATCCGGCACACTGGACACCGTGGTCGCGCAAATCCGCCAACGCCTGCCAGGCCTGTAAGAAACTATTTCAGCCGTGAAGCCCTCGCTGGCTTCACGGCTGCCAAATAGTGGCACTATACTGGCGCCATAAAACCAACAGGTGATGTGACATGAGCCAGCCGAAACTTCTCGACACCCCGCTGTATGCCTTGCTGCACAAAGATGACATCACAGGTTTCAACAAGGAACGCCCGCAAGACGGACCGATCGATATGGTAGGCGGCGACTTCCGTGGCCTCGACCTGCGTGAACTGAACGCCGATGGCGTGGATTTCCGGGACGCGTATTTCCGTTCCGCCGATTTGCGTGGCATTGATTTCCGCAACGCATCGCTGGAAGGTGCAAGCTTGGCCCACGCACAGATTTCCGGTGCGTACTTTCCGCCGGAGCTGAGCGCTGACGAGATTCTGATGTCGATGAACTTCGGTACACGCCTGCGTTATCGCACTCGCTAAGCGCTTCTGCCTGATGTGTCCAGCGCCCCCGCTTTGCGCTGGACTGCTTGCTGTGCGGATTTTTCCCGCGCCATGGCATCCCTCCCCGCCCGCCTATCCTGCTGAAAATTGCGACCGTTCTTAGAAGCGTTTGCGTTGAATCCGACCAAACAACCACGCTTTTCCTACTGATGGCTACACTCCTGAGAAGCTCGCCCCACGCACCATTCGGCCGTCGCAAGGAGGCTTGATGAATGATGAACTGCAACACCTGAAGAATCTTGGCAAGACGTCGGCGCAATGGCTGCATGCCGTGGGTATCCACAGCGCCTCGGACTTGCGTCGCCTGGGCGCGGTGGACGCCTACCGGGCCGTGCGTACCCGCGGGTTTCGCGCATCGAAGGTGTTGTTGTATGCGATCGAAGGCGCATTGATGGATGTTCACTGGAACGACATCCCCGCCGAGCGCAAGGACGCCTTGAACAAGCAACTCGAAGCCATTTCCTCACGTCACAAGAACTGAACGGGCGCTGACCGTCATGTACCTGCTTGGGGAACAATCGGCATTTGCCGACTCAGTGATCAACCGTTTGCAGAATTTTCCTGCGCAGTGGCTGGAAGACCTCGTGCCGTGCGGCCCGGTGATTGAACTGGAGACGACCGATGACTTGATGGCGCAGTTGCCCGGCGATCAGTTGTTTCTGCTGACGGAAGGCGTAATCAACGGGTACATCGGTGTACGAGCACTGTTCTATTGGCAGGAAGGTGACTTGATCGGCCTACAACAGGGTGACGCTTGGGTCGATTGCCGTCTGTGCAATGAAGGACCGTTGCGCTTGTTGCCCTATCGCCGCAGCGATGTGTTCGGGCATTTGTATGCTGACGCCAACCGGGCGAACCAATTTCTCGAGTACCTGCTGGGCCAAATGGCACTCCTCGCCCACGCCGTGGCCGAACTGAAACCGCGGGAGTTTCGCAGTACCAACGGTTTCAAACGGGTCGAGGCCGGTGAAGTGCTGATCCACCAAGGCGATGCCGCCGATCACGTGTTTGTCATCATCGACGGGCATGCCGAAGCCTTTGTCGATGGACATAAGGTCGGCGAAGTGCCCAAGGATGAGATTTTTGGAGCCATGGCGGTGTTCACCGGGGAGCCACGAAATGCCACAGTAATTGCTCGTGATTCGAGCACGGTGATGCTGATTCCCGGTGATCAGTTTTTGAGCATGACCCGCAGCAATCCGAAGATTGCCCACAGCCTGATCGAAAGCATGGCGCGGCGCATCAGCCAGCTCAACGGCCAGATCACTCAACTGACTGCGGTCAAAACCCAGTTTTAAGTCCCCGTTTTCCGGGGCATTCCGGCCAATCCCGAGATTAAATCAGGCAAATGAAAAAACAGAGGTTGACTCGGTAATGAGAATCGCTATGATTATCACAACTGGTCGCGAGATCAGTCGATATTCTGAAAAGCCCTTGGTTCGGACTCTCAGATTATCTCCTCATCAGGCTAATCACGGTTATTTGACCCGGTTTTTACCGGGTCTTTTTTTGCCTGTGGAAAAGTCACTTGCCGAACTGTTTGCGCATTTCTTCGCAGTAATCACGCTTGGGCATGGCCGGGGTGTACCAGACGTAATCGGCCATCGCCGCCGTAACCTCGGCGCCCTGCTCCGCCAGCATCAGCACTGCAGGAGCCTGGGTAGCGCCCAGATCCACAACATGCAGCGGCACCCCGACATCCTTGCGTGCATGCCAGGCACCCGCCAGCAGCAACGACGGTGTGGGCGCATCCAATAAACGCTCGGCCATGCGCCGATCGCGTTGTTGCTGAACCGCCAGCATCGCCGGCATCTGCGACTCAGGCAGCAGGCCACAGTGGGAATCGCTGATCTGCTCCAGCAAAACAGTTTTCACCGATTGAGCATTGCTGCGCTCCCCCGGCATAACGGATGGATTGCGATAAAAGCTGCGGATTTCGTTGTTATCCAGATTCGCCGCCAGCAACGGATACGGCTGTGTGAGGGCGAAGCGAACAATCGGCCCATAGAGACTCCAGTCCCAACCCTCCTGCCAGGCCAATGCGTCAGGAAGGTTGTCGGGCTGAGACGCAGACTGGCGTAGCGCATCAACCTTCGGCTGCTGATCCGGCGTGAGCATTTCCAACAACAGGCTGCCTTGCGACCGCTGTTTGCCAAGAGACTGCAAAAGCCATAACTGCGCGGCGTGGTGATCGGCGTTGTCATGCTGCTCGCCGATGATCAGCCGCTGCGGTTCAGCAAGACGTGTGAGCAGTTGCTGCGCGGTCAGCACCTGACCGCTGTGCAGGTCACGAATCTCGCCACTGACTGGCGGTGGCGCGGCAACATGCTGACACCCCGCGAGCAACAACACCGCCAACAGCCACATTCCTCGCATGCAATCACCTCAATGAGAAAGTCAGCGGGCGATGATCAGCGGATGCCCACGCTCCGGGTGCGGCTGCACCAATACTTCGAGACCGAACACGGCTTTGAGCGTGTCCGGCCGCAACACTTGCTGCGGCGTGTCCAGCGCAACCGGTCGCCCGCCCTCAAGCAGCAACACGCGATCACAATAACGCGCAGCCAGATTCAGATCATGCAGGATCACCATCACTGCCGCGCCGCGATCGGCAAACTCGCATACGGCCTGCAAAGTCGTGTGTTGATGCAGCGGATCAAGCATCGACGTCGGCTCATCCAGCAGCAATGTCTGCCCGACCTGCCCCGGCCAGAGTTGCGCCAGCACCCGCGCCAGATGCACGCGCTGGCGCTCACCGCCCGACAATGCCAGATAGCTGCGCCCGCTCAGATGCCCGGCATCCGCCGCCGCCAATGCTGCGGCGACAATCTCGTCATCACGCACTCGACCGCTTTGATAAGGCAAACGCCCCATGCCGACCACCTCTTCAACGCGAAAGGCGAAATTCAGGGTCGAAACCTGCGGTAACACGGCCAATCGTCGAGCGCGTTGCGTGCCCGTCCAATGTGCCAACGACTGGCCATCAAGCGAGACCTCGCCTTCACTTGGCGCCAGTTCACCGCATAAGGCACCAAGCAAAGTACTTTTACCGGCGCCGTTCGGCCCCAGCACGCCGAGCACTTCGCCCGGTTCGAGTTGCAGGGTGACCTCGCTGAGAACGGTCTTGCGGCCGCGACGGATATGCAGATTTTGCGCACGCAACATCAGGCACGCCCTCGCAGCAGCAAATAAAGGAAGAACGGCGCGCCGATAAACGCCGTGACGATCCCGATCGGCAATTCCGCCGGCGCCAGCGCCAGACGCGCCACCAGATCAGCCAGCAACAACAGACTAGCCCCGGCCAACACCGAGGCCGGCAGCAATACTCGATGATCGGGACCTGCGAGCAAGCGCACCAGATGCGGCACCACCAGTCCAACGAAGCCGATCATCCCCGCAGCAGCCACTGCCGCGCCGACACCCAGCGCCGTACAAAACACCAGTTCACGCTTGAGCCGTTCGACATCAACCCCCAAATGCCCGGCCTCGGACTCGCCGAGCAGCAAGGCATTCAGCGCTTTCGCCCGGCGCGGCAACCACAGGGCAACGCCGGCGCTGATGATCAGCAATGGCCACAACCGCGCATAACTGGCGCCATTGAGACTGCCGAGGTTCCAGAAGGTCAGCGTGCGCAGGGTCGCGTCGTCCGCCAGATAAGTGAACAGTCCGACCGCCGAACTGGCCAGCGCGGTCAGCGCGATCCCCGCCAGTAACATCGTCGCGACATTGGTTTGCCCGTTGTGCCGGCCGAGTCGATAAACCAGCGCCGTCACCCCTAGCCCACCGAGGAACGCGCACACCGATAACAAATAAGGCCCGAACCATTCCGGTAAACCGCCAAAAAACGAGCCGCCGACAATCGCAATTGCCGCGCCCAACGCCGCGCCACTGGAAACCCCGACCAGCCCCGGATCCGCCAAAGGATTACGAAACAATCCCTGCATCGCCACACCGGACAAGGCCAGTACACCGCCGACCGCCAACCCGAGCAACGTTCGCGGCAGACGAATCTGTCCGAGAATCAGCTCAGCCTGCTCCAGCCCTTCCGGAGCCAGCGGTACGCCAATCAGGCGCAACGCCGCACGCAACGTATCGAACAACGGCAGGCTGACCGGCCCCAGCGCCAGCGACAACCAGATTGCCAGCAGACACAGGAGTGTCAGGCCGATGAACAGGCCACGAGGTTTGAGCAGTGTGGTCATTGGCCACTCTTGGCTGGGTAGAAACCGTCAGACAGGGTTTTCACAACGCGGGTACTCAGGCGCATACACAGCTTCCTTGAACAAGGTTTCCCGGGCGTAGGGATGACAGGCCAAGTATCCTCGGCATCTGGCAGGCGCCTGCGGGTGAAGGCCGCCATTTGATAATTGTTTGCATTTAAACGTCAAGCTCGGACATATCCGGTCACGAGCCGACTTTAGAGGATAGCCATGAAGTTTCTGTGCGCGAGCGCCGATCTGGCCGAGGCCGGCAGTCGCGGTTTTGATATTGATGGTAAAAAGCTGTTTGCCGTGCGCCGCAACGGTCAGGCGTATGTCTACCTGAATCGCTGCCCGCATCGCGGTGTGGGTCTGGAATGGCACCCGAACCAGTTTCTCGACCCGAGCAACAGCCTGATCCAGTGCGCCACCCACGGCGCACTGTTTCTGATCGAGGACGGCGAGTGCGTTTCCGGGCCCTGCGCCGGGCAGGCGCTGACGACTATAGATTGCCGCGAAGATGCACAGGGCGTGTGGATCGATGTTTAACCGTTGAGCAATACGTCGAGTCGCCGGTCGATCACCATCTCTTCATGGTTAAGCCGAACGCCGTAAGCCAGGACTTCAACGCCACAGGCCACCGCTTCGCGCAGGGCATCGGCGTAGGCCGAATCGATTTCCACCGCAGGACGCACCGCTTCAATCCCGGTGAGATTGACGCAATACAACTGCACCGCGCGAATCCCGTCCCGCGCCAGATGCGCCAGCTCGCGCAGATGCTTGGCACCGCGCTGGGTCACGGCATCGGGAAACGCCGCCACTGCCGTGCCATCGAAGCCCAGAGTGACGCTTTTCACTTCTACATAAGCGGGGCCGCTGGGGTATTCGAGGCGGAAATCGATGCGGCTTTTTTCCTGTCCGTAAGCCACTTCGCGCTTCAACGCGGTAAACCCGTTCAACTCGGTGATGACACCGGCCTGCAAGGCTTCTTCCACCAGCCCGTTGGCGCGCCCGGTGTTCACGCAAAACAACCGACCCTGTGGGGTTTCGCCGATTTCCCAGGTGCCGGGCAACTTGCGCTTCGGGTCGTTGGAGCGACTGAACCAGACCTGCCCACCCTCGACCTGACAGTTGAGCATCGAACCAGTGTTCGGGCAGTGAATGGTCAGCATCTCGCCGCCAACGGTTTCGATATCGGCGAGAAAACGCTTGTAACGTCGAATCAGCCGCGCCTCTTCCAGAGGAGGATAAAAGCGCATCAGCCTTGCCAACTCTTCAAGCCACGGGCGATTCGCTCGACTGCTTCCTGTAGGCGCGGGAGGTTTTGCGTGTAGGCAAAACGAACATGGTGACTGGCCTGATAGCGACCGAAATCCAGACCAGGGGTAAACGCGACGTGCTCGGTTTCGAGGAAATGACGACAGAACGCGAAGGCATCACCGCCGAACCGGCTGATATCTGCATACAAATAGAAAGCACCTTCGGGCTCAACGGCGATGTTGAACCCCAACTCGCGCAATGCCGGAAGGAGAAAGTCACGACGACGTCCGAACTCGGCGCGGCGCTCTTCGAGAATCGCAATGGTGTCCGGCTCGAAACAGGCCAGCGCGGCGTACTGGGCCATGCTCGGCGCGCTGATGTAAAGGTTCTGCGCGAGTTTCTCCAGCTCACTGACCGCCGCATCCGGGGCTACCAGCCAGCCGAGACGCCACCCCGTCATGCCGAAGTATTTGGAGAAACTGTTGAGGACAAAAGCGCTGTCATCGACTTCCAGCACACTCGCCGCGTCGGTGCCGTAAGTCAGGCCGTGATAGATCTCGTCCACCACCAGATGCCCGTGCCGCGCCTTGATGGCTGTGGATAACCCGGCCAGCTCATCTCGGGTCAGGATCGTGCCGGTCGGGTTGGCCGGCGAGGCCACCAATGCACCGACGCTGTCGTTATCCCAATGGCGCTCGACCAGATCTGGGGTCAGTTGATAACGCACGTCAGGCCCTACAGGAACCAGCTGCGCCGCGCCTTCGACCAGGCGCAAGAAGTGCCGGTTGCACGGATAGCCCGGGTCTGCCAACAGCCAGTGTTTGCCGGGATCGACCAACAACGCGCTGGCGAGCAACAAGGCGCCGGAGCCGCCCGGAGTGATCAGAATCCGCCGTGGGTCGATATTCAGGCCATAGCGCGATTGATAAAACCCGGAAATCGCCTCGCGCAGTTCAGGAATACCGCGCGCCGCGGTGTAACGGGTCTTGCCCGCCGTCAGCGCCGCGTGCCCGGCACGAATGATCGGCTCGGCCGTGGTGAAGTCTGGCTCGCCGATTTCCAGGTGGATCACATCGTGGCCTTCAGCCTGCAGCTCGTTGGCCCGCGCCAGCAGCGCCATCACATGGAACGGTTCGATCGCACGACTGCGCGCACTGTAGGGCTGAGCCATTGGCCTTCCTTCGACGGGAGAAAAGAAACGATTCTACCCATCTGCCGGAACGAGCGAGAACCCGTAGCGGTCACAGCCTCAAGAACTCTGGAATGTAATGACACACGCGTACCCTCCAGGATTGACTAAAATCAGTGATTGAACAGGTCTCACACACCGCCAGACACGGCTTGCCAAACATTTGCAAGCGCCACCCGCCGGGGCCTCGACATCCGGGAGTAGCGCGGGCCGAATTGATCTGGTAAGTTCGCCCGCTTGCAGCCGCAGGGCCGGCAGGTGTCGGTGATGGAGCAATCCTGCGCAATGGATTACAAGAGTAGAGGCGGTCCATTTCATGCCCACCCAAGCAAAGCAACAGCAGCAAACAGCGATCAGTGGCTTCGAACCTTATGTTCAGGCCAAAGACGAAGAGTACATGGGCAAGCCCATGCGCGCGCACTTCACCAAGATCCTGACCAAGTGGAAACTGGACTTGATGCAGGAAGTCGACCGCACTGTTGATCACATGAAGGACGAAGCAGCCAACTTCCCCGACCCGGCCGACCGTGCCAGTCAGGAAGAAGAGTTCGCCCTCGAACTGCGCGCCCGTGATCGCGAGCGCAAGCTGATCAAGAAGATCGACAAGACTCTGCAACTGATCGAAGACGGCGAATACGGATGGTGTGATTCCTGCGGCATCGAGATCGGCGTCAAGCGCCTCGAAGCCCGCCCGACAGCCGACATGTGCGTCGACTGCAAGAACCTCGCTGAAATCAAGGAAAAGCAGGTCGGCAAGTAATCTCGACCTGAACGAAAAACGGAGCGTGCGAACGCTCCGTTTTTGTTTCTGCCTTTTGCCTGTGTAGGAGTGAGCCTGCTCGCGATCACGGTAGATCAGTCAATAATGATGTTGATTGTCACACTGCTATCGCGAGCAGGCTCACTCCTACAAGTTGACCTGCGCACGCCCTGAAAAGTAGTTTCGCCCAATGACTGCCAAGACATCCCCCGCCTACATCGGCCGTTTCGCCCCAACCCCAAGTGGCCACCTGCACTTCGGTTCGCTGGTTGCCGCCCTCGCCTCTTATCTTGATGCACGTTCGGTTGGCGGACGTTGGCTGGTGCGCATGGAAGATCTCGACCCGCCCCGTGAAGAACCCGGTGCACAAGCGGCGATCCTCAAGGCCCTGGAAAGCTACGGTTTCGAATGGGACGGCGAGATGGTGCGCCAAAGTGATCGGCACGACGCGTATGCCGAAGTGCTCAACAGCCTGTTCAATCATGGCCTGGCCTACGCCTGCACCTGCTCGCGCAAACAGCTGGAGCCCTATGACGGGATTTATCCGGGGCTGTGCCGCAATGCCGGACACGACCAGCAGGACGCGGCGATCCGCCTGCGCGTGCCGGAACTCGAATACCACTTCATCGACCGGGTGCAGGGCGAATACCGACAGCATTTGGGCCGTGATGTCGGCGATTTCGTGATTCGCCGTCGCGACGGCCTCTATGCCTATCAATTGGCCGTGGTGCTCGACGATGCCTGGCAAGGCGTTACCGACATCGTACGCGGCGCCGACCTGCTCGACTCCACGCCACGCCAGCTCTATCTGCAAGAACTGTTGGGCCTGCGTCAGCCGCGTTATCTGCACCTGCCGTTGATCACCCAGCCGGACGGCAACAAGCTCGGCAAGTCCTACCGCTCGCCGCCGCTGGAAGCCGACCAAGCCACGCCGTTGCTGCTGCGGGCCTTGCGCGCACTGGGGCAAAACCCCGGCGCCGAACTGGCACATGCATCGCCGCAGGAACTGCTCAACTGGGGCAGCGCCCATTGGGATGCCAGCAAGATCCCGCGCACACTGACCCTGCCCGAAGCGCAACTGCTATGACGACACTTGCAGTCGCGCCGCCATCCGTTACCATCGCCGCACGTTTTCGGGCACGCGCATAAAAAAGAGAGGCCGGGATGTACATCTATCGCTTGGTCCTGCTTTTGGTCGTGGGGATCTATCTGTTTTCTCCCGCCATCATGGATTGGTGGATCGACGCTACGGGCGCCTGGTATCGCCCCTATCTGCTCTGGCTGATCCTGATTGTCGTGACCTTCATCCTGCAGAGCCAAAAAGATGCCGATGAGCTTTAGCCTGACCCAGATGATCCTGGTCAGCGCCGCCTACCTGGCGGTGCTGTTCGGCGTAGCCTGGATCAGCGAACGGGGCATGATCCCCCGGGCGATCATTCGCCACCCGTTGACTTACACCCTGTCGCTGGGGGTCTATGCCAGTGCCTGGGCGTTCTACGGCACGGTTGGCCTGGCCTATCAGTACGGCTACGGCTTTCTCTCCAGTTATCTCGGGGTGTCCGGCGCGTTTCTGCTGGCGCCGGTGTTGCTCTATCCAATTCTGAAAATCACCCGCACCTATCAACTGTCGTCGTTGGCGGATCTGTTTGCGTTCCGTTTTCGCAGCACTTGGGCCGGGGCACTGACCACGATTTTCATGCTGATCGGCGTCTTGCCGCTGCTGGCATTACAGATTCAGGCAGTGGCCGACTCCATCGGCATTCTCACCGGTGAACCGATTCAAAGCCGCGTGGCGCTGGCATTCTGTGCGTTGATCATTCTGTTCACGATCTTCTTTGGCTCGCGCCACATCGCCACCCGCGAGAAACACGAAGGGCTGGTGTTCGCGATTGCCTTTGAGTCGGTGATCAAACTGATCGCCCTCGGCGGCGTTGGCCTGTACGCCCTCTATGGCGTGTTCGACGGCCCGCAACAGCTGGAACTCTGGCTGCTGCAAAACCAGACCGCCCTCGCCGCATTGCACACGCCGTTGCAGGAAGGCCCGTGGCGCACGTTGCTGCTGGTGTTCTTCGCCTCGGCGATCGTGATGCCGCACATGTATCACATGACCTTTACCGAGAACCTCAACCCGCGCTCACTGGTGAGTGCCAGTTGGGGCCTGCCGCTGTTCCTGTTGTTGATGAGTCTGGCGGTGCCGCTGATCCTGTGGGCCGGCCTCAAGCTTGGTGCCACGACCGATCCGGAATACTTCACCCTCGGCATCGGCATTGCCGCCAACAGCAAGCCTTTGGCATTGCTCGCCTACGTTGGTGGCCTGTCGGCGGCCAGCGGCTTGATCATCGTCACCACCCTGGCGTTGTCGGGCATGGCCCTGAACCACCTGGTGCTGCCGCTTTATCAGCCACCGGCCGAAGGCAATATCTACCGCTGGCTGAAGTGGACGCGCCGGGCGCTGATCGTCGCGATCATCATGGCTGGTTTCTGCTTCTATCTGCTGCTCGGCGCCGGGCAGGATCTGGCCAACCTGGGCATCGTGGCCTTCGTAGCGACCCTGCAATTCCTGCCGGGCGTGCTGTCGGTGCTGTACTGGCCGACCGCCAACCGTCGCGGCTTTATTGCCGGTCTGCTGGCCGGGATTCTGGTCTGGGTGATCACCATGCTGTTGCCGCTGGTCGGCAATCTGCAGGGTTTCTACATTCCGCTGCTGAACATGATTTACGTGCTGGACGACACCAGTTGGCACATGGCTGCCATCGCGTCACTGGCCGCCAACGTATTGATGTTCACCCTGATTTCGCTGTTCACCAACGCCAGTCCCGAAGAAGCCAGCGCCGCCGAAGCCTGCGCGGTGGATAACGTGCGCCGCCCGCAACGCCGGGAACTGCACGCTGCCTCGCCACAGGAATTCGCCACGCAACTGGCCAAACCACTGGGTGCCAAGGCTGCGCAGAAAGAAGTCGAACAGGCGCTGCGTGACCTTTATTTGCCATTCGATGAACGCCGCCCTTACGCCTTGCGCCGTCTGCGCGACCGTATCGAAGCCAACCTTTCCGGGCTGATGGGCCCAAGTGTGGCGCAGGACATGGTCGAAACCTTCCTGCCGTACAAGGCCGGCGGCGAAAACTATGTCACCGAAGACATTCACTTCATCGAAAGCCGCCTCGAGGATTACCACTCGCGCCTCACAGGTCTGGCCGCCGAGCTCGACGCCCTGCGCCGCTACCACCGCCAGACCCTGCAGGAATTGCCGATGGGCGTCTGCTCGCTGGCCAAGGATCAAGAGATCCTGATGTGGAACAAGGCCATGGAGGAGCTGACCGGGATCGCCGCGCAACGGGTGGTCGGTTCCCGCCTGAGCACCATCGGCAATCCGTGGAAAGAATTGCTGCAAGGCTTCATCAACTTGCCTGACGAGCATTTGCACAAACAGCACCTGGCGCTCGATGGCCAGACCCGCTGGCTGAACCTGCACAAAGCCGCAATCGACGAGCCCTTGGCGCCGGGTAACAGTGGTTTGGTGTTGCTGGTGGAAGATCTGACTGAAACCCAGATGCTCGAAGACAAATTGGTGCACTCCGAGCGCCTGGCGAGCATCGGTCGTCTTGCGGCCGGTGTGGCCCACGAAATCGGTAACCCGATCACCGGCATCGCCTGTCTGGCGCAGAACCTGCGCGAAGAACGCGAAGACGATGGCGAGCTGACGGAAATCAGCGGGCAGATCCTCGAACAGACCAAACGCGTGTCACGTATCGTTCAGTCGCTGATGAGTTTTGCCCATGCCGGCAGCCATCAGCACAGCGACGAGCCCGTTTGTCTGGCGGAAGTGGCCCAGGACGCCATCGGCCTGCTGGCCCTGAACCGACGCAATTTCGAAGTGCAGTTCTACAACCTGTGCGATCCGGATCACTGGGTCGAAGGTGATCCGCAGCGACTCGCCCAGGTCCTCATCAATCTGCTCTCCAACGCCCGTGACGCGTCGCCTGCGGGCAGTGCGGTGCGGGTCAAGAGCGAAGCCGGCGAACACACGGTCGATCTGATCGTCGAGGACGAAGGCAGTGGTATTCCGAAGAACATCATGGACCGATTGTTCGAACCCTTCTTCACCACCAAGGATCCTGGCGAAGGCACCGGTCTGGGCCTTGCACTGGTCTATTCCATCGTTGAAGAGCATTATGGACAAATCACCATCGACAGCCCGGCTGATGTACAAAGCCAACGCGGCACCCGTATCCGGGTGACCTTACCGCGTCATGTCGAAGCGACGTCCGCTGTGAACTGAGACCGTCGAGAGTATCGAATCAATGCCGCACATTTTGATCGTCGAAGACGAAACAATTATCCGCTCCGCCTTGCGCCGCCTGCTGGAACGTAACCAGTACCAGGTCAGCGAAGCCGGTTCAGTGCAGGAAGCACAAGAACGCTTCACCATTCCTACGTTCGATCTGATCGTCAGCGATCTGCGCCTGCCGGGTGCGCCGGGTACCGAGCTGATCAAGCTTGGCCAGGGCACGCCGGTGCTGATCATGACCAGTTACGCCAGCCTGCGCTCGGCGGTCGACTCGATGAAGATGGGCGCGGTGGACTATATCGCCAAGCCTTTCGACCACGATGAAATGCTTCAGGCTGTCGCGCGGATTCTGCGAGACCGTCAGTCGGCGCCTGCTGCCGGCGAAGTTGTTACCGGTAAAACCGCCAATGGCAGCGGCAAAGCCGCCGTCGACAACAGCAACGGCGAAATCGGCATCATCGGCTCCTGTCCACCGATGCAGGACCTGTACAGCAAGATCCGCAAAGTGGCGCCGACCGATTCCAATGTTCTGATTCAGGGCGAATCCGGCACGGGTAAAGAGCTGGTTGCCCGCGCCCTGCACAACCTGTCGAAACGCGCCAAGGCGCCGATGATCTCGGTGAACTGCGCGGCCATCCCGGAAAGCCTGATCGAGTCCGAACTGTTCGGCCACGAGAAAGGCGCGTTCACTGGCGCCAGCGCCGGGCGTGCCGGTCTGGTGGAAGCGGCGGACGGTGGCACGCTATTCCTCGATGAGATCGGCGAATTGCCGCTGGAAGCCCAGGCTCGCCTGCTGCGTGTATTGCAGGAAGGCGAGATTCGCCGCGTTGGTTCGGTGCAGTCGCAGAAGGTCGATGTGCGTTTGATCGCCGCGACCCACCGCGACCTGAAGAGCCTGGCGAAAATCGGCCAGTTCCGTGAAGACCTTTATTACCGTCTGCACGTGATCGCGTTGAAACTGCCGGCCCTGCGCGAGCGTGGCGCCGACGTCAACGAAATCGCCAATGCTTTCCTCGCCCGCCAGAGTGCGCGCATCAACCGTACCGACCTGAAATTTGCCGCGGATGCCGAACAGGCGATCCGTCACTATTCCTGGCCGGGTAACGTGCGAGAACTGGAAAACGCCGTCGAGCGCGCGGTGATCCTCAGCGAGAGCCCGGAAATCTCCGCCGACCTGCTGGGCATCGATATCGAGCTGAGCGATCTGGAAGACGACGAATTCATTGGTCTGCCGCCACAGACGGCGGGTAACAGCAGCAACAGCAGCCATGAACCGACCGAAGATCTGTCGCTGGAAGACTACTTCCAGCACTTCGTGCTTGAGCATCAGGACCACATGACCGAGACCGAACTGGCGCGCAAACTGGGCGTCAGCCGTAAATGCCTGTGGGAACGCCGTCAGCGCTTGGGCATCCCACGGCGCAAGACCGGGGTCGCCAGCGAGAGCTGAACGTTACCTGTCGAGTGTGCGGGTAACGCATGAAGATGTGAAAAAACTGTTACCTCAGCCTTTCCACGTAACAGAAGCCGGGGTTATCGGTAACGAAACCCCGGCTTTTTTTCGCCCCTCTAAAACGGTTATATCGACCTAACCCCTTGTTTTATTGGCCTTCACAAAAGTTGGCACGGCACCTGCTATATGTTTGGTACAAGAACAATAACAAGCAATGCACAAGACAATAAAAATAAGACGAATCGACTCACGCACAATAAAAACAAGACGGCGAGAGGCGCAGCTAACTGATTCTTTTGGAGAGGCGTTGTATTTGGGGCTTGCCCCACGACCAGGCCGAGAACAACAAAAACTGTCCTAAGACAGAGCCTGTACTGGTTGGATCGAGAGATCACTGCAATTCAGCGACCAAAGCAATCCGTTTGCTCTTGGCTCCCGATTGGGAGGGTCATGAAGGAAAAGCTTCATGGCGAGGGCACTCAACAAAAACAAGAAGCCCGAATCAATAATAAAAAGAGCACGCAACTACTTCTTGGGGAGCTTCGGCTCCCCTTGTAGTTTCTCCCTCCCGGCAAAACTCCCCACATTTTCAAGGCTCGACGCCTGTAGCCCGCGGCTTGCAGCGTAAAACGGCTGCGTCCTACACCATCCCCCGACTAAATGCTAGAATCTGCGCCCATCATGCGGTCATTCTTTGGTTTGGCCGAACATTCCTTCAAACAGTGCATCCCATGCTGAAGAAGTTGTTCCAGTCATTCCGAGCTCCCGTGCGTCGTACGCAACACATCCGCAGCACCCCTGAAGTGCTCAACAGCGGCCAACATTCGCTGCAGAAAACGCAGTTCAGCCGCTACGCGGTCAATATCGTCGAACGCTTGCAGGGCGCCGGTTACCAGGCCTATCTGGTCGGCGGTTGCGTGCGTGACATGCTGTTGGGCATCACGCCCAAGGATTTCGACGTCGCCACCAGCGCCACCCCTGAGCAAGTCCGTGCCGAATTCCGCAATGCGCGAATCATCGGACGTCGCTTCAAACTGGTTCATATCCACTTCGGTCGCGAAATCATCGAAGTCGCGACCTTCCGCGCCAATCACCCGCTAAACGAAGACGACGAAGACAGCAACCAGTCTTCGCGTAACGAAAGCGGGCGAATTCTGCGCGACAACGTCTACGGCACCCTGGAAGAAGACGCGCAACGCCGCGACTTCACCATCAACGCCCTGTATTACGATCCGGTCAGCGAGCGCATTCTCGATTACGCCAATGGCGTACACGACATCCGCAATCATCTGATTCGTCTGATCGGCGACCCGAAGCAGCGCTATCAGGAAGACCCGGTGCGCATGCTGCGAGCCGTGCGTTTCGCCGCCAAGCTCAATTTCGGCATCGAGAAGCACACCGTCCAGCCGATCCGTGAACTGGCGCCGATGCTGCGCGAGATTCCGTCGGCACGCCTGTTCGAAGAAGTACTCAAGCTGTTTCTCTCCGGCCACGGCGCGATTACCTTCGAAATGCTGGTCGATCTGCAGCTGTTCGCCCCGCTGTTCCCGGCCAGTGCCGACGCACTGGAACACAACCCGGAATACACCCACACGCTGATCAGTGAAGCGCTGACCAACACCGATCTGCGGATCAAGCAGAACAAACCGGTAACCCCGGCGTTCCTGTTTGCCGCCATGCTCTGGCCTGCCCTGCCGGCCCGTGTGTTGCGTCTGCAAGAACGTGGCATGCCGCCGATTCCGGCCATGCAGGAAGCGGCGCACGAACTGATTGCCGAACAGTGCCAGCGCATTGCGATTCCGAAGCGCTTCACCATGCCGATCCGCGAAATCTGGGACATGCAGGAACGCCTGCCACGGCGCAGCGGCAAACGTGCCGATCTGCTGCTGGACAATCCACGTTTCCGCGCCGGTTACGACTTCCTGCTGTTGCGTGAAAGCGCTGGCGAGCAGACCGATGGCCTGGGCGAATGGTGGACCGATTATCAGGACGCCAACGACAGCGAGCGTCGCGACATGATCCGTGATCTGAGCGGCAAAGGTGATGACGCCAGCGGTGCTCCGCGCAAGCGTCGCCGCAGCAGCGGTTCCAAGCGCAAACGCACCGCCGGTGCTCCGAGCGCATCGGGCGAGTAAGGCATGGAACGTATCTACATCGGCATGGGCAGCAACCTCGCTGACCCAGCCGAACAATTGCGCAGCGCCGTCGAGGCGTTGGGGCAATTGTCGCTGACCACGCTGGCCGGCGTTTCAGCCTTCTACCAAAGCGACTCGTTGCTGCCGGGCCAACCGCGTTATACCAACGCGGTTGCAGCGCTCGAGAGCAATATGGCGCCGCTGGAACTGCTCGATGCCTTGCAAGCCATCGAGAACGATCAGGGCCGCGAACGTCTGGAGCGCTGGGGGCCGCGCACCCTGGATCTGGATATTCTGCTGTTCGGTGATAGGCTGATCGACGAGCCACGGCTGAAAGTCCCGCACTATCAAATTCAGGAACGTGCGTTCGTCCTCTATCCCCTCGCTGAACTGGCCCCGCAGGATCTGCGCCTGCCCGATGGCCGCACCCTCAACGACCTGCTCGCCGCCTGCCCGTTCGTCGGCCTCGAACGCATTCCCCACGCCTGACACAAATCCCCTGACGGACATCTTGTTTTTGTCGGACAAAATTCCTCCGAATCAAGCCCGCCGCAGCGCTGAATCGCATCAGTAACGCCGGTAACACTCCCCTCGTAACAACGCGGTAACACACGCAATTGACTTCCTAGGTTCTCCTCACGACTATAGGCGTCCCGCTGCCGCCAACACGGCACATACGGGCGCAATCCAGGCCTTATAAGCACGACAAAAGAGCGTGCGCCTGAGTAGATGAAGAATCACGCGCGTTACTCGCAGTAGTTTCCAGAGCGCCTGAACGAGGATTTTTTACATGCCAGCCATCACCCTGACCACGCTCCAGAGCCTCAAGCAGAAAGGTGAAAAGATCACCATGCTGACCTGCTATGACGCGACCTTCGCCCACGCCTGCAACGAGGCCGGTGTCGAAGTGCTGCTGGTGGGCGACTCCCTCGGCATGGTCCTGCAAGGTCATGACAGCACATTGCCGGTGACCACTGCGGAAATGGCCTACCACACCGCCTGCGTCAAACGCGGCAACAGCGATGCCCTGATCCTGGCCGACTTGCCGTTCATGGCCAACGCCACCCTCGAACAAACCATGAACAACAGCGCCATGCTGATGCAGGCCGGTGCGCACATGGTCAAGGTCGAAGGTCAGCTGTGGTTGGCCGAGTCGATTCGTCTGTTGGCCGAACGCGGTGTTCCGGTCTGCGCGCACATGGGGTTGACCCCGCAAGCGGTGAACATTCTCGGCGGCTACAAAGTGCAGGGCCGCAACGAGAACCAGGCGCGGCAGATGCGCGCTGATGCGATCTCGCTGGAGCAGGCAGGCGCATCGATGCTGCTGCTCGAATGCGTGCCGAGTGAACTGGCCGCTGAAATCAGTCAGGCCGTGAAGATTCCGGTCATCGGCATCGGCGCCGGTAGCGATACCGACGGCCAAGTACTGGTGCTGCACGACATGCTCGGCCTGTCGATCACCGGCCGCGTACCGAAGTTCGTTAAAAACTTCATGCAGGGTCAGGACAGCATCCAGTCCGCACTGAAGGCATACGTCAACGAAGTCAAAGGCGTTACTTTCCCTGGGATCGAACACGGATTCTCTGCATGAACACCGTTAAAACCGTACGCGAACTGCGCGCCGCCGTAGCCCGCGCCCGTAGCGAAGGCAAGCGCATCGGCTTCGTGCCGACCATGGGCAACCTGCACAGCGGCCACGTCGCACTGATCACCAAAGCCACCCAGCGGGTCGACTTCGTGGTGGCGAGCATTTTCGTCAATCCGCTGCAATTCGGCGCCGGCGAAGACCTCGACAAGTATCCGCGCACCCTGGCGGCGGATCAGGAAAAGCTGTTGGAAGCTGGCTGTTCGCTGCTGTTCGCGCCGACTGTCGAGGAAATGTACCCCGACGGCATGGCCGGACAGACCCGGGTCAGCGTGCCGCACCTCTCCGAAGGTCTGTGCGGCGCCAGCCGTCCGGGGCACTTCGAAGGCGTGGCGACGGTGGTCAGCAAACTGTTCAACATGGTCCAGCCGGATCTGGCGATTTTCGGCCAGAAGGATTTCCAGCAACTGGCGGTGATCCGCGCACTGGTGCATGACCTGAACATGCCGATCCAGATCATCGGCGAGCCGACCGTCCGTGCCGCCGATGGGTTGGCACTGTCGTCGCGCAACGGTTTCCTCAGCGAAGAACAACGTGCCGTAGCCCCGGTGGTCTATCGCACCCTGAGCACGATTGCCGAGTCGATCAAACAGGGTGAGCGGGATTTCCCGGCGCTGATCAGCGCGCAGCTGCAACAACTGGAAGCCGCAGGCCTGCGCCCGGATTACCTGGAGATTCGCCATGCTCTGACCTTGCGTCCGGCGACGGCTGAAGATCGCGATCTGGTGATTCTGGTCGCGGCGTTCCTCGGCACCACGCGGTTGATCGATAACCTGCACCTGAATCTCGATACGCCGACCTGAGAACACTGCAATATCACTGTGGGAGCGAGTTTGCTCGCGAATGCAATCTGTCAGATGACCAAGCGTCTACTGACACGACGCCTTCGCGAGCAAGCTCGCTCCCACAGTCGTTTGTGCTCAATTCAGTCTCGCTATTCTCCGTTTGTCGCCTCGTTACCGGTATCAATGTTAAAAAAGTACAGGGATCGGGTCAGACAAAGTCAAGACAGAACGCAGCGCGAGGTTTACTGTATTCGCCCTGTGTCCAGAAACCCTGTCGACGCAGTTGGCCCATGCCCAACCATGGCGTGCTGGCCTGTTCCGTGTTCAAAAGGCCGTTCAAGTAAAAAGGAAAACCGCAGCGATGGCGTACTACCGCACTCCTCACGACGTTACCGCTCTGCCTGCCTGGCAAGCGTTGAAAGACCACCGCCAAGCCATGCAGGATTTCAGCATGCGCGAGGCCTTCAACGCCGATCCGCAGCGCTTCAATCAGTTCACCCTCAGCAGCTGCGGACTGTTTCTCGACTATTCGAAGAATTTGATCAACGCCGAGACCCGCAATCTGTTGGTGGGTCTGGCCAATGAAGTCGATCTGAAGGGCGCGATCAAAGCGCTGTTCGACGGCGAAATCGTCAACTCGTCCGAAGGCCGCCCGGCACTGCACACCGCCCTGCGCCGCCCGGTGGGCGACAAATTGTCGGTCAACGGCGTCAATGTGATGCCGGAAGTCCACAAGGTTCTCAACCAGATCACCGATCTGGTCGGCCGCATCCACGACGGTCTGTGGCGCGGTTACACCGAGAAGCCGATCACCGACGTGGTCAACATCGGCATCGGTGGCTCGTTCCTCGGTCCTGAACTGGTGTCCGAAGCGTTGCTGTCCTACGCGCAGAAAGGCGTGCGTTGCCACTATCTGGCGAACATCGACGGCAGCGAGTTCCACGAACTGACGCAAAAACTGCGCGCCGAAACCACGCTGTTCATCGTTTCGTCGAAGTCGTTCAACACCCTCGAAACCCTGAAAAATGCTCAGGCCGCTCGCGCCTGGTACCTGGCTCAGGGCGGTTCGGAAGCCGAGTTGTATCGTCACTTCATCGCCGTATCGAGCAACAACGCCGCCGCCATTGCGTTCGGTATTCGTGAAGAAAACATCTTCCCGATGTGGGACTGGGTCGGCGGCCGTTACTCGCTGTGGTCGGCCATCGGTTTGCCGATCGCCCTGGCCATCGGCATGTCCAACTTCAAGGAACTGCTGTCCGGCGCATACACCATGGACCAGCATTTCCAGACCGCGCCCTTCGAACAGAACATGCCAGTGCTGCTGGCGCTGCTCGGCGTGTGGTACGGCAACTTCTGGGGCGCGCAAAGCCACGCGATCCTGCCGTACGACCATTACCTGCGTAACATCACCAAGCACTTGCAGCAATTGGACATGGAATCCAACGGCAAGAGCGTTCGTCAGGACGGCACTGCGGTGTCGACTGACACGGGTCCGGTGATCTGGGGCGGCGTCGGCTGTAACGGTCAGCACGCTTACCACCAGTTGCTGCATCAAGGCACCCAACTGATTCCGGCCGATTTCATCGTGCCGATCGTCAGCTTCAACCCGGTGTCTGACCACCACCAGTGGCTGTACGCCAACTGCCTGTCGCAGAGCCAGGCGCTGATGCTCGGCAAGACCCTGCCGGAAGCCGAAGCAGAACTGCGCGACAAAGGCGTGAGCGAAGAAGACGTGCACAAAATCGCACCGCACAAGGTGATCCCGGGCAACCGTCCGAGCAACACCCTTGTGGTCGAACGCATCAGCCCGCGTCGTCTCGGCGCGCTGGTTGCCATGTATGAGCACAAAGTGTTCGTGCAAAGCGTGGTCTGGGGCATCAACGCCTTCGACCAGTGGGGCGTGGAACTGGGCAAGGAACTGGGCAAAGGCGTTTACAACCGTCTGGTCGGCAGCGATGAAACGACCGCTGACGATCCTTCGACTCAGGGCCTGATCAACTACTTCCGCGGTCGTCACCGCGGTTGATTTGAAAGCGCCGTAGTCACCCTGTGGGAGCCAGCCTGCTGGCGATGGCGGTTGTTCATTCAGTATTGTTGCTGACTGACACCCCGCCTTCGCCAGCAGGCTCGCTCCCACAGTTGTTTTGTGGATGACTTGAACCTCTTGATCTCTCGGCGCATCTTTATTCTTCGCACAACAAGAATAAGGAACCGTCATGTTCGATATCAGCACGTTCCCCAAAGCCGATGCCGTCCGCCGGGCTGCTCAGTTGAGTCAGGACGACTACCGACGCCTGTACCGCGAATCCATTGAACACCCCAGCGTTTTCTGGGCCGAACAGGCCACCCGCTTCCTTGACTGGAGTACACCGTGGCAGACCGTTCAGCGCTATGACCTGAAAACCGGTGAAGCCGCCTGGTTTGCCGGCGGCCAACTGAACGTCAGTTACAACTGCATCGACCGCCATCTCGAACAGCGCGGCGATCAGACCGCCCTGCTCTGGGAAGGCGACGACCCTGCCGAATCGGCGCAAATCACCTATAAAAAACTTCATCACCACGTCTGCCGGCTGGCCAACGTGCTGAAAAACCGTGGCGTGAAGAAAGGCGACCGGGTGTGCATCTACATGCCGATGATCCCCGAAGCCGCCTACGCCATGCTCGCCTGCGCGAGGATCGGCGCGATTCATTCGGTGGTGTTCGGCGGCTTTTCCCCTGATTCACTGCGTGACCGCATTCTCGATGCCGATTGCCGCACCGTGATTACCGCCGACGAAGGCGTGCGCGGCGGCAAATTCGTGCCGCTGAAACAGAACGTCGATAAAGCCCTGCAAAATTGCCCGGCTGTCAGCACCGTCGTCGTAGTCGAGCGCACCCAGGGCAATGTGGACTGGGTCGAGGGCCGCGATCTCTGGTATCACCAGGCTGTGCGCGATGTCAGCGACGACTGCCCGCCAGAGCCGATGGACGCTGAAGACCCGCTGTTCATCCTCTACACCTCCGGCAGCACAGGCAAACCCAAAGGCGTGCTGCACACCACTGGCGGCTACTTGCTGCAAGCGGCGATGACTTTCAAGTACGTGCTCGACTACCGCGACGGCGAAGTGTTCTGGTGTACCGCCGACGTCGGTTGGGTCACCGGCCACAGCTACATCGTTTACGGCCCGCTGGCCAACGGAGCGACCACGCTGATGTTCGAAGGCGTGCCGAGTTATCCAAACAGCTCGCGTTTCTGGCAGGTGATCGACAAACACAAGGTCAACATCTTCTACACCGCGCCCACCGCGCTGCGCGCGTTGATGCGAGAAGGTGCGGAACCGCTGAAGGAAACTTCGCGCCAGAGCCTCAGATTACTCGGCAGCGTGGGTGAGCCAATCAACCCGGAAGCGTGGGAATGGTATTTCAATGTGGTCGGCGAACAGCGCTGCCCCATCGTCGATACCTGGTGGCAGACCGAAACCGGCGGCATCATGCTCAGCCCCTTGGTCAGTGCACAGCGGATCAAACCTGGCTGCGCCACACAGCCGATGTTCGGCGTGCAACCGGTGCTGCTCGATGAGCAGGGCAAGGAAATCAAAGGCGCTGGCAGCGGCGTGCTCGCCATCAAATCGAGTTGGCCGGCGCAGATCCGCAGCGTCTATGGCGACCCGCAGCGAATGGTCGACACCTATTTCAAACCCTACCCCGGCTATTACTTCACCGGCGACGGCGCCCGTCGCGACGAGGACGGCGACTACTGGATCACCGGGCGTATCGACGACGTGATCAACGTCTCCGGCCACCGTATCGGCACTGCCGAAGTGGAGAGCGCGCTGGTGCTGCACGACAGCATTGCCGAGGCCGCGGTGGTCGGTTATCCCCACGACGTCAAAGGCCAGGGCATCTACGCGTTCGTCACCCCCATGAACGGCACCGAACCGAATGATGAGCTGAAGAAAGAATTGCTGGCCCACGTCAGCAAAGAAATCGGCAGCTTCGCCAAACCGGACCTGATCCAGTGGGCGCCGGCCTTGCCGAAAACCCGCTCAGGCAAGATCATGCGGCGCATTCTGCGCAAGATCGCCTGCAACGAACTCGACAGCCTCGGCGACACCTCGACCCTGGCCGACCCGAGCGTGGTGCAAGGCCTGATCGACAAGCGCCTCAATCAGTAACATCCCGGGCGCGATCAACCGGTCGCGCCCGCTCTTCAACAATGAGTGGTCATGGAATTCATCCGCAGCCGTATCGAAACCCAACTCATGAGCCTGACCGGGTTATCTCTTGGTCAGCTCGACCTGGAAAATCCCAAGGGCGATCCCGGCCTGTTCGGCCCCGACTCGATCAGTTGGCAAGTGCACGGCGACTTCAGCAGCATGTTGATCGGCGGTATCAGTGCATTGTTGCTGCAAGCGCTGCATCCACTGGCGCTGGCCGGGGTCTGGGATCACTCGAACTTTCGCCAGGACATGCTCGGGCGATTGCGCCGTACCAGCCAGTTCGTGTCCGGCACCACCTTCGGCTCGCGGCGGGACGCCGAATGGCTGATCGAAAAAGTACGCACCATTCACCTGCAAGTGGTCGGCACTGCGCCGGATGGCCGAGCATATGCGGCCAGCGATCCGGATCTGCTGACGTGGGTGCATGTGGCGGAAGTCAGCAACTTCCTCGCCGCGCATTTGCGTTATCGCAATCCGCAGTTGTCGCCGGCGGATCAGGATCGTTATTACGCGGAGATCGCTGTGGTCGCCGAACGCCTGGGCGCCCGCGACGTGCCGAAGTCACGGCAAGCTGTGGCGGATTATCTGCAACGCATGCGCCCGCAATTGCTGTGCGATGAGCGCAGCCGCGAAGTCTTGCGTCTGCTGCTCGACGCGCCAGCCCCCAGTGTGTTGGCGCGGCCCTTTGGCGATCTGATGATGAAGGCCGGTATCGACCTGTTGCCGGACTGGGCCAGCGACATGCTCGATGTGCGGCAGGGTTCGCTGCAACGGCAACTGATCCGCGCCAGCGTCAGGCGCAGCGCGCCGATGTTGCGTTGGGCAATGCGCAATGGCTCGGTGCAACGGGCCAAACGGCGGATGGGCCTACTCACCTGACCTGCACACAGGTAATCGGTAATGCCTCAGGGCATCGGTAGCAGCACAATGCTAAACTCCCGCGCCCCAATTCTCACCAGCAAGGCGCACGCATGTCTTCCTTGAATCAGGCGCTGCGCGCCGCCCTCGACCAACGCCAGGACCTGCTCGCCGAGCTGCATAGCCAAGGCACCGATTGCTATCGGCTGTTCCACGGCAGCCAGGAAGGCGCCGGCGGCCTGACGATCGACCGCTACGGCCCGCAACTGCTGGTGCAAAGTTTTCACCAGACGCTGGAGCGTGACGATCTGCTGCAACTGCACGCCATGGTCAACCAGACCCTTGGATTTGAAACCTTGCTGGTCTACAACGACCGCTCCCGCGGCAACTCGCGTATCGACCGCGAAGACAGCGTCTATAAAGCCGACGACGCCGCGTTGGCCGATCTGACCGGCCACGAGTGGGGCCTGAACTACCGCGTTCGCGGACGCCATGCAGGGCAGGATCCGTTGCTGTTCCTCGACCTGCGCAACACCCGCGGCTGGGTCAAGGATCACGCCCGCGGCAAAAGCGTGCTCAACCTGTTCGCCTACACCTGCGGCGTTGGCCTCAGTGCCGCGGCAGGTGGTGCGCGTGAGGTGTGCAATCTGGACTTCGCCGAAGGCAACCTCGCAGTCGGTCGCGAAAATGGCCAGCTCAATCCGCAATTGCCCGAAATGGAATTTATCCAGTCCGATTACTTCCCTGCGATTCGCCAACTCGCCGGCCTGCCGATCAGCCAGCGGCGCGGGCAGAAACTGCCGAGCTATCAGCGCCTCGAACAACGCCAATACGATCTGGTGCTGCTTGATCCTCCAGCCTGGGCCAAGAGCGCATTCGGCACCGTCGACCTGCTGCGCGACTATCAGAGCCTGCTCAAACCGGCCCTGCTGACCACCGCCGACAACGGCGTGCTGATCTGTTGCAACAACCTGGCGAAAGTCAGCATGGACGACTGGCGTGAGCAGGTGTTGCGCTGCGCCGAGAAGGCCGGACGTCCGGTGCGCGAGTGGAGCGTAATGACGCCGGGCGCCGACTTCCCGTCAATGGATCAGCAGCCGCCGTTGAAAACCCTGATCCTGCAGCTCTGATCGCATCCCTTTGCAGGAGCTGCCGAAGGTTGCTCCTACAAAGATTGCGGAAAAATCTGAACAATCCTGTCCCACGCCATGTACTTCGGAACCAGAATCGCGTGCCATACTCCAAGGCACTCCGATTCAGACAGATGAAGCCGCACATGCCCAAAGGATTGATTCGCGCGATTGGCGCCCTGTTGACCGCTCTGGCCCTCTACAGCCTGCTGGGGTTTCTGATTTTGCCGGGCATCGCCCTGCGCGTGGCCAACCAACAACTGGCCAACTACGCCACGGTGCCTGCGCATATCCAGCGCATCGAACTCAATCCGTTCAGCCTTGAGGTCACCCTGTGGGGCCTGGTTATCGGCGAACCGGGCAAAGAGCAGGTCGGCTTCGAACGCCTGTACGCCAACCTGCAACTCGACAGCCTGTGGACAAAAGCGCTGCACCTGTCCGATATCGAGCTGGACAAATCCAAGACTGAAATCCTCTTCGCCAAAGACGGCAAGCTCAACCTGCTGGGCTTGTTCAAGCTGCCAGCCAGTGAACCGACTCCGACCGACCCGGATGCAAAACCGTTCCCGCTGCGCATCGACCGGATCAAACTGGCGGGTGGCGCCCTGCATTTCGAGGATGCGCGCCCTAGTGAGCCGATCGAGTTCCTTTACGACAAACTCGACTTCGAACTGAAAAACCTCAGCACCCTGCCCGAAGACAGCGCCGACATGACGCTGGTCGCCGCCGGCCCGGCCGGTGGGCAGATCGACTGGAAAGGCAACTTCAGCCTGATCCCGATTGCCTCCGAAGGCACACTGAAAATCACCGACGGCCAGATGAAATCCTTCTGGCCGTACGTGCGTGATGCGGTGCCACTGGTGCTGGAGAACGGCGTGGTCAGCCTCAGCACCGACTACAAGCTCAATCTGTCGAAAGAAACCGAACTGCTGCTGAACAACGTTGCGGTCAGCATCGCGCCGTTCGCCATCAAGGCACCGGACGGGCGCCCACTGGCAAAACTCGAACGCCTCGACATCAGCGACACCACCGTGGACCTGGCCAAACAGCAAGTGGTGGTCGGCAAGATCCGCAGCAACAAACTGGAAACCTGGGCCGCCCTCGAAGCCGACGGCCAACTGGACTGGCAGAAACTGTTCGCCAGCCAACCGTCGAAGCCCGCCGCCAAAGCCGCCGCCGAACCGGCCAGTACGCCGGCCGCCGCCGATTCGCCCAAGGCTGAATCCACTGCCCCGAGCAAGCCATGGCAGGTGCTGCTCAAAGATGTGCAGCTGCGCAACTACCAAGTGCATCTGGCTGACCGTTCGGCCAATCCACCGGTGGCGCTGGATGTCGGCCCGCTGAACGCTGACTTGCAGGATTTCGACAGCCTCAACGGTTCGCCCTTCAAGGTTAAACTCGATTCCGGGCTGGGCAAGCAAGGCAAGATCATGGCCGACGGCGTGGTCAATCTCGCGCCGGTCACCGCCCAGCTCAACGTGAAAACTCAGGACATCGACCTGCGTGTCGCGCAGTCCTACATCAATCCGTTCATTCGCCTCGAATTGCGCAGCGGCATGCTTGGCAGTGACCTCAAGGTCAATCTCAAGAGCACCGACCCGCTGGCGCTCAGCGTGACCGGCCGCGCTCAGATCGATCAACTGCACACCCTCGACACCCTGAAAACCCGCGACCTCCTCAAATGGCAGCAAGTGGTGGTGGAAGGCCTGAACTATCAGCACGGCGACAGCCTGTCGATCGACAAGGTCAACCTGTTCCAGCCGTATGTGCGTTTCATGATCAACGATGACCGCACCACCAACATCGACGACCTGCTGATTCCGCAGCCTGCCGACAGCGGCGCAAAAGCCGACGCCGCCAAACCGGCGAGCAAAGAAAAACCGCTGGGCATCCACATCGGCGGCATCGCAATCAATGACGGTTCGGCCAACTTTGCCGACTTCAGCCTGACCCCGAACTTCGCCACCGCCGTCCAGCAACTCAACGGCCAGATCGGCACCATCGACAGTCGACAGGTGAAACCGGCCACTGTCGATATCAAGGGCAAGGTTGATCGCTACGCGCCAGTGACCATCAAGGGTGCGGTCAATCCGTTCGACCCGATGGCAAGCCTCGATATCACCACCAGTTTCAAACGCGTCGAGCTGACCACACTGACGCCCTACTCCGGCAAATTCGCCGGTTACCGCATCCGCAAGGGCCGACTCAACCTCGACCTGCATTACCTGATCACCAAAGGCCAGTTGAAAGCCGAGAACAAAGTGGTGGTCGAGCAATTGCAACTCGGTGAAAAAGTCGACAGCCCGGACGCGACAAGCCTGCCGCTGAAATTGGCAATCGCGTTGCTCAAGGACGTCGACGGCAAGATTTCCATCGAGTTACCCGTGACGGGCGACTTGAACAATCCGCAGTTCAGCGTGATGCCGATTGTCTGGCAGACCCTGCGCAACCTGATCGTCAAAGCCGCTGCCGCGCCTTTCAAAATGATTGGCGGACTTGTCAGCGGTGGCGGTTCCGAAGACCTCGGCACAGTGTCGTTCGCGCCGGGGTCCAGCGAGTTGAACAAGGATGCCGAGAGTGCGCTGATCAAGCTATCCCAGGCACTCAAGGAACGTCCGGCCCTACGCCTGGAAATCGAGGGCGCCGCCGCCAAAAGCAGCGACGGTCCATTGCTCGCCGAGCAGCGCCTGGAACGTGAATACCAGTACAACTACTACAAGATGCTCCAGCGCCGTGGCGATAAAGTCCCGGCTCAGGCTTCCTTGATAGAAGTGCCGGACAGCGAGAAAGGCCCATTGCTCGAAGGCATCTATCGCACTCGCCTGAAGACTCAGCCGCCGGCCGAATGGAAGGATCTGGGCAAGGAAGAACGCACAGCGAAAATGCGCGAAGGCGTGATCAATTTCTGGAGCGGCAGCGATGTATTGCTGCGCCAGTTGGGCCAGGATCGCGCCAGCAGCATCAAGGATTATCTGGTGGATAAAGGTCAACTGGCTGACGAGCGCGTGTACTTCATCGACACCAATCTGGGCGAGGCTGAAAGCGATGGTCGGGTGGTGACGCAAATGCATCTGGATGCCGAGTGATGAAGCGCAAATGGCTGGCAGTGATGACACTGACACTCGTTGTTGGCCAAGCCTCGGCGTCGGATACGTTGCGTTGCGGCAGCCAACTGATCAGCCTTGACGACCGCGCAAGCGAAGTACTGCAAAAGTGCGGAGAGCCGGTCAGTCGCGATGCGCTGGGTTACAAGCGTAGCGCCAATCGCCGCGAAGAGTTTCAGGTCGAGGAATGGACCTACGGCCCGAGCAACGGCATGTATCAATACCTGCGCTTTGAAGGCAATCGTCTGCGCCAGATCAACAGCAAACGCGGCAACTGAAAATCAAAAGATCGCAGCGTTCGGCAGCTCCTGCAGGAAACCAATGAGCTGCCGAAGGCTGCGATCTTTTTGCTTTGTGAAATAAAACAGGCCCCGACACAAAGTGCCGGGGCCTGTAATGGTCACTTCCGTGTGACCGTTCGCATGAACTCTAAAGTTGCGGCAGACGTATTGCTCGGCCCGTCTGTCGCGCCTTCTCCCGGTCCAGGCGAGAAGTCATGCCTTACTCGGCTTTCAGGCCAGCAGCAGATACGTCTTTAACGCCCTTGATATTCTTGGCGATGTTCACTGCGGTTGTTTTCTGAGCCGCAGTTACCGGAGTGGTCGACGACAGAGATACAACACCTTGGTTGGTCTCAACTTTGATATCGGTGCCTGGAATGCCTTTTTCGGTAACCAGGTCAGTTTTGACTTTGGTGGTGATCCAGGTATCGGAAGTGTCTTGCTTCATCTCGGTGACTTCACCGGCGGCCAGAGTCATTGGAGCCTGGGTAGCCTGGGTGGATTGAGCGAATGCACCGGAAGCCATGGTCAGGGTCAGCGCGGTAGCAGCAGCGGCAGTGATAGCGAACTTCTTCATACGAGTAACTCCTGTTTTTCTGGAAAGTCTGCTGGATGTCTTGTCAGCAGGGTTACTGGAGATATTGCGAACGCTGTGCCAACTTTTCCAACAGGCTAAAAACCATATAAATCAAAGACTTATGAATATCTCAAATTTTCGGTTTCATGCAATTTGCATGACTCGCGCGATATTCACATGCAAGTTGCGGCTTTCCGAAAAGTTCCTAAGGTGCTGAAATTATTAGAGCTTTTGTGAAGTGCTGCGCAATGAAAAATGCCCCGCGTGGCGGGGCATTCATCAGACATGGCCTGACATTACGTACCGCTGGCAGTGCAGCCTTTTGGCGAGTAGTCCGGAGCCACTGTGGTACCACAGCTCCAAACGCCTGCGCCCGTGCCGGAGGAACGAGTCAGCGTGATAGTTTTGCCCAACACTGGCGCTGGAGCATTGGCGATCGTACAAACAATGGTTCCCGCACCGTCAGCGGCCGTACCTGAAGCCGTCAATGCACAATTTGAAGTGGTAGTGACCGCATCACCCTTCACGATTGCAAGCGTAGGGTTTGTCCCTTGATTGATGGTGTCCTCAAACGGCACTTTCAGTGCGCTGATTTCAGCCAGCCCCGCCGTCACCTTCGACCGCGCCTGATATTTCGAATACTGCGGCAGGGCGATAGTCGCCAGAATCCCGATGATTGCCACAACGATCAGCAGCTCGATCAGAGTAAAGCCTTGTTGTTTTTTCATAGACACGCTCCATGCATGAGTCGAATTCTCATGATCTGAGAAGGACTGAGCATAGCCCATGCCAAGCGCCTCAACGCCCTGCGCACTAGGCGGTTACCACGCTCGACGCAGCTTCCTACAACCTGTAACCGCACTATCTGACACTTTTTGTCACCTGCACCGGCCATGTTTGGCGCTGTCACTTGACTAGGCTATAAGTCATGAACTGCAAGCGTGCGGAATCCCCATGAATGACATCGCTCTGAGCGGTCTGGCCAAGCAATTGGTGCAGGCCGAACTGCTTACGGAAAAAAGCGCCCAGCAGGCCTGGCAACAGGCCCAGCGCAATCGACAGTCACTGGTCAGCTATCTGGTGCAGAACAAACTGGTGAAGAGCTGGCAGGTGGCCGAGATCGCCTCGGAGCACTTCGGCATGGCGTTCCTCGACCTCAATTGTCTGGACAAGGAAACCCAGCCCAAAGGCCTGGTCAGTGAAAAACTGGTACGCCAGCATCACGCCCTGCCCTTGTGGCGACGCGGTAACAAACTGTTCGTGGGGATTTCCGACCCGAGCAATCATCAAGCGATCAACGACATTCAGTTCAGCACCGGACTGAGCACCGAAGCCATTCTGGTAGAAGACGACAAGCTTACCGATGCCATCGAAAAATTCTTCGATACCCATGCCAGCGGTCTCGAAGACATGGCAGACGTCGATCTCGATGGCATCGATGTAGAAGCCATCGATGACAACAAACAGGACGCCATCGGCGGACTCGATGCCGACGATGCGCCGGTGGTGCGTTTCGTTCACAAGATGCTGCTGGACGCGATCAAGAGCGGCTCCTCCGACCTGCATTTCGAGCCTTACGAAAAGAACTACCGCGTGCGGGTACGCACCGACGGCATTCTGCGCGAGGTAGCCAAACCGCCCATCCAACTGGCCGGGCGAATCGCCGCACGCCTGAAAGTCATGGCCAGCCTCGACATCTCGGAACGGCGCAAACCGCAGGACGGGCGGATCAAGATGCGCCTGTCGAAGAGCAAGTCGATCGACTTCCGGGTCAACACCCTGCCGACCCTGTGGGGCGAAAAAGTGGTGATCCGGATTCTCGACCCGTCCAGCGCGCAGATGGGCATCGATGCACTCGGTTACGAGCCAGCGCAGAAAGATCTGTACATGGCCGCGCTCAAGCAGCCGCAAGGCATGATTCTGGTCACCGGCCCCACCGGCTCGGGTAAAACCGTGTCGCTGTATACCGGGCTGAATATTCTCAACACCGTCGACATCAACATCTCCACCGCCGAAGACCCGGTGGAGATCAACATGGAAGGCATCAACCAGGTCAACGTCAATCCCAAACAGGGGCTGGATTTCGCCCAGGCCCTGCGCTCGTTCCTGCGTCAGGACCCGGACGTGATCATGGTCGGCGAGATCCGTGACCTGGAAACCGCCGAGATTGCGATCAAGGCTGCGCAGACCGGTCACCTCGTGCTCTCGACCCTGCACACCAACAGCGCGGCGGAAACCCTCACCCGCCTGCACAACATGGGTATTCCCGGCTTCAACATCGCCACTTCGGTCAGCCTGATCATCGCCCAGCGGCTGGCGCGCAAGTTGTGCAGCCATTGCAAGAAAGCCATCGAGATCCCCCGCGAAACCCTGATCAAGGAGGGCTTCCCCGAGGAACGCATCGGCAGTTTCACGATCTACGAGCCGGTCGGTTGCGATCACTGCAACGGCGGTTACAAGGGACGCGTGGGGATTTATGAAGTGGTGAAGAACACACCAGACCTGCAACGGCTGATCATGGCCGAGGGCAATTCGCTGGAAATCGACATTCAGATGCGCCGCGACGGTTTCGACGACCTGCGCACTTCCGGTTTGCATAAAGCCATGCAAGGCATCACCAGCCTGGAAGAAATCAACCGGGTCACCAAGGACTGAATATGGCGGTCAAGGCAGCGAAAATCAGCGTCTACGCCTGGGAAGGCACGGACAAGAAAGGCAGCAAACTCAGTGGTGAATTGAGCGGTCTTAATCCGGCCCTGATCAAGGCGCAACTACGCAAACAGGGGATCAATCCGGGCAAGGTGCGCAAAAAATCGGCATCGATTCTGAGTTTCGGCAAACGCATCAAGGTCCGGGACATCGCGCTGTTTACCCGGCAAATGGCAACCATGATGAAGGCCGGAGTACCGCTGTTGCAGTCGTTCGACATCATCGGCGAGGGCTTCGAAAACCCGGCCATGCGCAAACTGGTGGACGAGGTGAAACAGGAGGTCGCCGCCGGTAACAGTTTCGCCAACGCCCTGCGCAAAAAGCCGCAATATTTCGACGAGTTGTATTGCAACCTGGTGGATGCCGGCGAACAGTCCGGCGCCCTCGATACGTTACTGGAGCGCGTGGCGACCTATAAGGAAAAAAGCGAAAGCCTCAAAGCCAAGATCAAAAAGGCCATGACCTACCCCACCGCCGTGGTGCTGGTGGCCGCCGTAGTGACCGGGATTCTGCTGGTGAAAGTGGTGCCGCAGTTCCAGTCGGTGTTTTCCGGATTCGGCGCCGAATTGCCGGGCTTTACCCTGATGGTGATCAGCCTCTCGGAATTCATGCAGCAATGGTGGTGGGCGATTCTGATCTTTCTGGTCGTGGCGTTTTTCGGCATTCGACATGCGCTGAAAACTTCCCAGGCCTTGCGCGACCGTCGCGACACCTGGCTGCTGAAGCTGCCGCTGGTGGGCACGCTGATGTACAAATCTGCCGTCGCTCGTTTCGCCCGAACCCTGTCGACTACCTTCGCCGCCGGGGTGCCGCTGGTCGAAGCGCTGGATTCGGTGGCCGGTGCCGCTGGCAACGTCGTGTTCAAGAGAGCGATTCTGCGGATCCGCCAGGATGTCTCCACCGGTATGCAGCTGAATTTTTCGATGCGCACCACCGGCGTGTTTCCCAACATGGCGGTGCAGATGACCGCAATCGGCGAAGAGTCCGGCGCGCTGGACGAGATGCTCGCCAAAGTCGCAGGGTTTTACGAGGACGAAGTGGATAACATGGTCGACAACCTCACCAGCCTCATGGAGCCGTTCATCATGGTGGTCCTGGGGGTGATCGTCGGTGGTCTGGTGGTGGCCATGTACCTGCCGATCTTCCAACTCGGCTCAGCGATCTGACATGCCTATCGACGAACTGTTTGTCCTCTACCCGCTGGCTTTTGTTTTCACCACGCTGTTGCTTGGGCTGGTGGTCGGCAGCTTTCTCAATGTGCTGGTCTGGCGTCTGCCAAAGATGCTCGAGCGTGACTGGCGCCAGCAGGCCCAGGACGTACTAGGCCTTCCCGGCGAAACGCCGCTGCCGACCTACAACCTGATGCTGCCCCACTCCGAGTGCCCGCACTGCGCGCATCGAATCCGCGCTTGGGAAAACATTCCGCTGCTCAGTTATCTGTGGCTGCGCGGACGTTGTTCCGCGTGTGCCGCGCCGATCAGTAAACGCTATCCGCTGACGGAACTGGCCTGCGGCCTGCTCTCGGCGTTCATTGCCTGGCACCTGGGATTCGGCTGGCCGGCTTGCCTGTTGATCTTCCTCACCTGGGGCTTGCTGGCGATGAGCTTGATCGACACAGATCACCAATTGTTGCCCGACGTGCTGGTCCTGCCCTTGTTATGGCTGGGGCTGATCGTCAACAGTTTCGGGCTATTCGTGCCGTTGCACGATGCACTATGGGGCGCGGTGGCCGGTTATCTGGCGCTGTGGTCGGTGTTCTGGCTGTTCAAACTGCTGACCGGCAAGGACGGCATCGGCCACGGTGATTTCAAGCTGCTGGCGCTGCTCGGCGCCTGGGGTGGCTGGCAGATTTTGCCGCTGACGATCCTGCTGTCATCGCTGGTGGGCGCGATCATCGGAGTGATTTTGCTGCGCCTGCGCGACCAGGAAACCTCGACGCCAATCCCGTTTGGCCCCTATCTGGCAATTGCCGGCTGGATTGCCTTGCTCTGGGGTGGTCAAATAACCGACTTCTATTGGCAGTTTGTCGGTTTGAAATGAATACCCCTGTGGAAAAACCCTGGATTCTCGGCCTGACCGGCGGCATCGGCAGCGGCAAAAGCGCGGCGGCCCAGCACTTTATCGACCTCGGCATTCATGTGGTCGACGCTGATCATGCGGCGCGCTGGGTGGTCGAACCGGGGCGTCCGGCGCTGGTGAAGATTGCCGAACACTTTGGCGCTGGCGTGTTACAAGCGGACGGAACGCTGGATCGCGCCGCGCTGCGCAAACTGATCTTTGAGGTTCCGGAGGAACGCCGCTGGCTCGAAGCCCTGCTGCATCCGTTGATCGCCGAGGAAATCGCCCATCACCTGGCGCTGGCAAAATCGCCTTACGCGATTCTGGTGTCACCGCTGCTGATCGAATCCGGGCAATACGCAATGACTCAGCGCATCCTGGTGATCGACGCCCCGCAACAACTGCAGATCGAACGCACCTTGCAGCGTGACCAGACCAGCGAACAGCAGGTTCAGGCGATCCTCAAGGCCCAGTCGAGCCGCGAAGACCGTGTGAGCCGTGCCGACGACGTGGTGGTCAACGATCGCGACCTCGCCTGGCTGCACAGCGAGGTCGAGCGCCTGCATGACTTTTACCTGACTTTAAGTGGAGGCCAATCATGAGCCAGATCCCAACCGTAGAATGCCCAACCTGCGGCGCACCCGTGGAATTCACGCCAGAGAACAAATTCCGCCCGTTCTGCTCCGATCGCTGCAAGCTCATCGACCTCGGTGCGTGGGCCTCCGAGGAACACAAGATTCCGGTCGCCCCGGATGCCGAAGATGAACTGTTTTCCGGCGACTTCGACCCACGTCACTGATCCCGCTCAAGGACGCATGAAGCCGTAGTCCTGATCGTCGTCGAGGTTTTCCGCCAGAAAGCGCAACTCGTCGGCAAGGTCTTCGGCATTGCGCACAGCCTTGCTCTGTTGCACCACTGCACTGAGCAAGGCGCGCAGGCTCAGTCCCGGATCAAACCCCACCTCCTGCGCCATCTCCAGACTCTGCCGTGTTTCCTGTCTCGCCCACTCGTACACACTCATGCCGCTGCTCCTGAAGGGATTTGCACGAGCATGAAATGACGCTTGCCGGGCTGGTTTGATGTGGATCAAGACTTCGGATCGTCGTCCTTCCACGGCGCCGAAAGGTAGCGCGTTCGATTGAAGGTCTCCAGCCACTCAGGGCTGAACACCACCAGCGCACTGATCACCACACCGTTGATGAATGCCTCGGGAAAAATGATCAGCCACAGGTAGCCAATGAAGTCTTCCAGCCACTCCGGCATGGCAAAGAGGCCGTCGTACCAGAGCAGCGTCAGGCTCAACAGCAGGCACATCAACGCCGACAACGCAGCCGCCAGAAACCCGGAACAGAAGATATACACAAATGGATTGCGCGGCTGAGCTCGCTCGACGAGGATCGCCACGCACTCGGTAATCAGCACCGGCAGCAGAATAAACAAAGCGCCATTGACCCCAAGCGCCGCGAGATCCTGACGCCCGAGCAGCACCAGGCCGATCTGAGCAATCAACCCGCCGACAATCGCCAGCGGCCAGTCCAGTAGCAACGTTACGGCCGTCATGCCGATGAAGTGATAAGACACACCGGTGTCGAAATCCCTGCGCACCAGCCACAACAGAAACAACGCGAATACGGTGCCGAACAACAAGTGCTGACGGCGGATGTCGCTGAACAACTCGACCCAAGGTGCGCGAAAGATCGCCCAGAGCAGCACCGGCAGATAAATCAGCCAGCCCACTACCAGGCTTTCAGTCGACAGCACCTCGACACCGATCATGGCCGCGCCTTCTCCAGCGCCTCGCGCAGTTGGGTAGCGTTGGCGTACTCATGCTGTTCGAGCAGCCGACCGTCCTTCAATTGCAGCCACAACACCTGCCCTTCTGCGCCGGGATAGCGCGACGCGACCCGCCCCTCACGGTCGAGCATGACCCGGTAGCTGTAGTCCCGCATGGCAGGCACGGCGAACATTTTGGCGATCAGCGCCGGCATGCGCTGGATGTCCGCAACGAACACCGCGTGGCGCGCCTCCAGATAGCCCTTGGGCTGATCTTTCATGGCTTCCTTGATCAGCTTGGCGCCATCCATGTCCCGCGCCACCAACAGCGTCGTAGTGCTGTTATCGAGCGTGTAGGCCTGATCGTACTGATCCAGCAGCGTCCAGGGGGCAAGTCGCTCGCCGTTTTCGAGGGCGTGGGCCCACAGCGGGACAAGAGCAAACACCATTAGCCAGCGAAATTTCACGATAAGTCCCCTTGGTTTGACGTAATGACTCGGCTGTATTGAGTCTACACCGCCATTCTCGACTGCCCACTGACGTACTTTGCCACGCAAGGCTTTCTGCTTGTCGCATTTGAACGCTAAGCTTGGGCCTATGGATGACTCAGATTATTTACGCCTGCTGACCATCGCGGCCGAGCAAGCCAACGCGTTCCTGTCCAATGCCCGCAAATGGGAGCGTGAGCGTTGGGTCTGCCAGCGCCTGCTGCAAGGCCTGAACATTCCCTACCGGGCCGACGAGTTCGCCCCTGCTGGCGAGCCGCCGGACGTGCTGTTTCGTGATGCCAATTTCGAGGTGTTTTTCGTTCTCGATGAAGGCCGCAGACTCAACGACGAATGGCGCGACGAATTGCAGCGGCGACGCAGTGCGTTCTCCCTCAGCCAACTGGTGCGCCGCGAAGCCAAGCCGCGCCGGATTCCGGCCAATGAATTCCTGCTCAGACTGGCGCCGACCTTGCGCAAAAAAGCCCACAACTACAAGGAGCGTGGCATGGATCTGGGCGAACTGGATATCATCGCCTTCGCCAGCCTCAAGCGCGAAGTGCTGGATCTGAACAGCCACTTTCCACCACCGACCGAATATTTGCGTCAGGGCTGGCGCTCGCTGTCCCTTGTCGGCCCGACATTCGCCCGCGTGCTGTTCGCCCACCCCGATGCACCGGACTTTCTACGTAGCAACCTTGGAAGAAGCATCGTGTTTGATGTTGGAATCAGCCTGTGACACCGCTTCAGCAATTGATCGCCGACGTGCCACAAACCGGCCGAGTGCGCTGGATTGGCGTGCGACCCGAATCCCGTGGGCCAATGATCGAACTCGATGCTGTGGAAGCGCGGCTGGAAGCCGGACTGACTGGCGATCACGCCCGCCCCGGCGTGCGCAACGCGCGGCAGGTGACGCTGATCCAGTTTGAACACCTCGCGGTGATCAGCGCGCTGATGGGCCGCCCGGCCGATCAACCGGTCAAACCTGAAGATCTGCGGCGCAATCTCGTTATCAGTGGGATCAACCTGTTCAGCCTCAAGGGTCGGCGCTTTCGCATCGGTCAGGCAATTTTCGAGACCACCGGCTGGTGTCAGCCTTGCGCCCGCCTGCAAAACAACCTCGGCCCTGGCACTTTTCAAGCGGTGCGCGGGCATGGCGGAATCACCGCACGGGTGTTAAAAAGCGGGATCATTCGCCTCGATGACGGTGTGTCTGTCGAACCGGTTCCGGACAGCGGCTATGCTGCGTTCAACCCCGGTTGAAAACCGCTGTAGCTTCTGCACATTCAGCAACGTCTACCTGACGAGGCCTTTATGACCAGCCGCCTGAACCCCGAAGACCAAAAGCATGTCGAAGAGTACCTGCAATTGTCCCAACACCGTGTCGAGCGCCGGCCTTTCCGGCCGTGGATGCTCCTGGTGCTGGTGCTGGCAGTGACCATTGGTCTTGGCCTGTTGAGCCGACTTATAAGTTATCTGACGCTATGAGCTGCCTGGCGCTCGCGAAGATAACCGCACCGATTTCCTTTAAAAACCTTGCGAGTTATCCCTATGTCCCATCGTATTGTTATTGTCGGCGGCGGCGCCGGCGGTCTGGAGTTGGCTACCCGTCTGGGTAAGACTCTGGGCAAGCGCGGCACGGCCAGTGTGATGCTGGTCGACGCAAACCTGACGCACATCTGGAAACCGCTGTTGCATGAAGTGGCCGCCGGATCGCTGAACTCTTCCGAAGACGAACTCAACTATGTTGCCCAGGCCAAATGGAACCACTTCGAGTTCCAGTTGGGGCGCATGAGCGGGCTTGATCGTGCCGCGAAGAAAATTCAGCTAGCCGCCACCTACGACGAAAACGGCGTGGAACTGGTGCCGGCCCGCGAAGTGGCCTACGACTCGCTGGTGATCAGCGTCGGCAGCACCACCAACGATTTCGGCACCCAGGGTGCGGCGCAGCACTGCCTGTTCCTCGACACCCGCAAACAGGCCGAGCGCTTCCACCAGCAACTGCTCAACCACTATCTGCGTGCGCACGCCGGGCAAACCGATGTGGTCGAACAGATCAGCGTGGCGATCGTCGGTGCCGGCGCCACGGGCGTCGAACTGGCGGCAGAACTGCACAACGCCGCCCATGAGCTGGCGGCTTACGGTCTGGACCGGATCAAACCGGAAAACATGCACATCACCCTGATCGAAGCCGGGCCACGGGTGCTGCCGGCCCTGCCGGAGCGCATCAGCGGGCCGGTACACAAGACCTTGGAGAAACTCGGGGTCAACGTGATGACCAATGCGTCGGTGAGCGAAGTTACCGCCGACAGCCTGATTACCGCCGACGGCAACGAGATCAAGGCGAGCCTGAAAGTCTGGGCGGCCGGCATTCGTGCGCCGGGTTTCCTCAAGGACATCGACGGCCTGGAAACCAACCGCATCAATCAACTGCAAGTTTTGCCGACGCTGCAAACCACCCGGGATGAAAGCATTTTCGCCTTCGGTGACTGCGCCGCGTGCCCGCAACCGGGTTCGGATCGCAACGTGCCGCCACGTGCGCAAGCTGCGCACCAGCAGGCATCCTTGCTGGCCAAATCGCTGAAGCTGCGCATCGAAGGCAAGACTCTGCCGGAGTACAAGTACACCGACTACGGCTCGCTGATTTCGCTGTCGCGTTTTTCGGCTGTGGGTAACTTGATGGGCAACCTGACCGGCAGCGTGATGCTTGAAGGCTGGCTGGCGCGGATGTTTTACGTGTCGCTGTACCGCATGCACCAGATGGCACTGTACGGGCCATTCCGCACGGCGATGTTGATGCTCGGTAGCAAGATTGGTCGCGGGACTGAGCCTCGTCTGAAGCTGCATTGATGTAAGAACTGTGGGAGCGAGCAAGCTCGCGCCCACAGTGTTTTATGTTGATTGGGAGATATGTTTCTGACTGTATCTCCGCCCCACCTTCCCCACCTTCGCTTACAAACTCCCCCGCTCCACGACACAGTCGCGATACACCGCCACCGCCTAATGGCCTCACCCGAGCACCTCTGCTCCGGATGTCGTCCTTAACGTGTGGTTGCACTGTGCAACCGTAGGAGAATGTAATGTCCCGTACTTCGACTCTCGGTAAAAAATCCATTGGCCTGATCGGCGCCGCACTGGCGGGTGGTCTGATGCTGTCCGGCTCGGTGTTTGCCGCCCAGCCACTGGCCCAGGGCTATATGGTTGCCTCGGCAGAAACATCGGTAAAGACACCGGAAGGCAAATGCGGTGAAGGCAAGTGTGGCGATGCGTCGATGGCCAAGACCGACTCCGATGGCGACGGCAAGGTTTCCCGTGCCGAATTCCTCAAAGTCGCGCCGAAATCTGATTTCGACAAGATTGACACCAACCATGACGGTTTCATCGACGAGCAAGAGGCCTACAACAACGTGAAGGCCAACTTCGAAGCCAATGGCAAGAAGATGCCCAAGGGCCTGTTCGAGCATCTGAAAGACCAAGACGGCGTCTGATTCGCTGAAAGCAAAAAGCCGCGCCCTCCCTGAAGGAGGCGCGGCTTTTTTACGTCTGATGCCAGGCCCTGACCGCCAGACAAAAAAAATCCCCGTATCTTTCGATACGAGGATTTTTAATATGGTCGGGGTAAGGGGATTCGAACTCCTGACATCCTGCTCCCAAAGCAGGCGCGCTACCGGACTGCGCTATACCCCGGTAAAAAAAAGGCGACCTTTCAAAGATCGCCTTCTTCGATCAGCGCTTTTGGCATCTGATCTTAAGATTCGATCCCAGTGCAAACTGGTTTCAAAAATGGTGGGTCGTGTGGGATTCGAACCTACGACCAATTGGTTAAAAGCCAACTGCTCTACCAACTGAGCTAACGACCCAAAAATGGTCGGGGTAAGGGGATTCGAACTCCTGACATCCTGCTCCCAAAGCAGGCGCGCTACCGGACTGCGCTATACCCCGGTTTGAAATTGGCTCCGTGACCAGGACTCGAACCTGGGACCCAATGATTAACAGTCATTTGCTCTACCGACTGAGCTATCACGGAACTACATATTTCAATTTACAACGGTGAAACTTACAGCTCTTAGACGCCGTTCGCATCGCTGCGTTCGTGTGTCTGAGGCGCGCTATTCTACAACCTAGATCACCTCTGTCAACCCCCTAAATTGCTTTCAAGTTAATGATTTGCAACTTATTTCAGATTCCTGCTCAGTGAGCTGAAACCTTGTGGGTGACTGACTGCGGGGCGCACTTTACAAGCCTTTTCCTTTGAGTTCAACAGCCTGGCGAAAAAAAGGCCTCGCAATGCGAGGCCTTCCTTATTTCATTGACGCTGCGGCTCAGTCGAAAACGATTTCGTCGCTCACAACGGCGCCGGTCGCCGTCGCGCCGGGCAGGAAATGCCCCGACAGGATCAACTGCGCCAGCGGGTTTTCGATCCAGCGCTGGATCGCCCGTTTCAAAGGACGAGCGCCATAGACCGGGTCGTAACCGACAGCAATCAACTTGTCCATCGCTTCCGGGCTCAGCTCCAGCTTAAGCTCACGCTCGGCCAGACGACTGCGCAGGCGGCCCAACTGGATCTCGGTAATGCCCGCGATCTGATCCCGCGCCAGAGGCTCGAAGATCACCACTTCGTCGACCCGGTTGATGAACTCCGGCCGGAAGTGCGACGTCAGCGCATCCATTACGGCTGCACGCTGGGCTTCACGATCACCGACCAGTTCCTGGATCTGCGACGAACCGAGGTTCGAGGTCATGACGATCACAGTGTTGCGGAAGTCCACCGTACGGCCGTGGCTGTCGGTCAGACGCCCGTCCTCAAGCACTTGCAGCAGAATGTTGAACACATCCGGATGCGCCTTCTCGACTTCGTCCAGCAGGATCACCGAGTAAGGCTTGCGCCGAACCGCCTCGGTCAGATAACCGCCCTCTTCGTAACCGACGTATCCCGGTGGCGCACCGATCAAACGAGCCACGGAATGTTTCTCCATGAACTCGGACATGTCGATCCGCACCATCGCCTCTTCAGTATCAAAGAGGAATTCGGCCAACGCCTTGCACAGCTCGGTTTTACCGACACCGGTCGGACCGAGGAACATGAACGAGCCACTTGGACGATTAGGGTCAGACAGGCCGGCGCGGGAACGCCGTACCGCGTTGGCCACCGCCACTACCGCTTCGTCCTGACCGATCACACGCTGGTGCAACAGGCTTTCCATCTTCATCAGCTTGTCGCGCTCGCCTTCGAGCATTTTCGACACCGGAATGCCCGTCCACTTCGACACAACTTCGGCGATCTCTTCTTCAGTCACCTTGCTGCGCAGCAACTGGTTTTCGCTCTTGCCGTGCTGGTCGACCATTTGCAGGCTGCGCTCCAGATCCGGGATCACCCCATACTGCAACTCGGCCATGCGGTTCAGATCACCTTTACGGCGTGCGGCTTCCAGTTCCTGACGGGACTGTTCGATCTTCTGCTGAATCTGCGCAGAACCCTGTACCTCGGCTTTTTCCGAGTTCCAGATTTCTTCCAGATCCGAATACTCACGCTCAAGACGAACGATTTCTTCCTGGAGTTTTTCCAGACGCTTCATCGCCGCTTCATCGCTTTCTTTCTTCAGGGCCTGTGATTCGACCTTCAACTGAATCAGGCGACGCTCAAGACGATCAAGCACTTCCGGCTTGGAGTCGATCTCCATGCGGATACGGCTGGCAGCCTCGTCGATCAGGTCGATGGCCTTGTCTGGCAACTGCCGATCAGTGATGTAACGATGGCTGAGCTTGGCCGCCGCGATGATCGCGCCGTCAGTGATCGCAACCTTGTGGTGAACCTCGTAACGTTCCTTGAGGCCACGCAGGATCGCGATGGTGTCTTCTTCACTCGGCTCATCCACCAGCACTTTCTGGAAGCGCCGCTCAAGTGCCGCGTCCTTCTCTATATATTGGCGGTACTCGTTGAGTGTGGTCGCGCCGACACAGTGCAACTCGCCACGCGCCAGCGCTGGCTTGAGCATATTGCCGGCATCCATCGAGCCCTCGCCCTTGCCCGCGCCGACCATCGTGTGCAGTTCGTCGATGAACAGAATGATCTGCCCTTCCTGCTTCGACAGCTCATTGAGCAGCGATTTCAGGCGTTCTTCGAATTCACCGCGGTACTTGGCACCCGCAATCAGCGCACCCATATCCAGCGACAGCAGACGCTTACCCTTGAGGCCGTCCGGCACTTCGCCGTTGATGATGCGCTGGGCCAGACCCTCGGCAATCGCGGTTTTACCCACGCCAGGCTCACCGATCAGCACCGGGTTGTTCTTGGTGCGGCGTTGAAGAACCTGAATGGTGCGACGAATTTCGTCGTCACGCCCAATCACCGGATCGAGCTTGCCGTCTTCGGCACGCTTGGTCAGGTCGACGGTGTACTTGTCCAACGCCTGACGCGACTCTTCGTGGTTGGCATCATTGACGGCGTCGCCACCGCGCAGGTTGTTGATCGCGTTTTCCAGGGCCTTTTTGCTCACGCCTTGGCCGAGCAGCAACTTGCCGAGCTTGCTGTTTTCGTCCATCGCGGCGAGCAGCACCAGTTCGCTGGAGATGAACTGGTCGCCCTTCTGCTGGGCCAGACGGTCAGCCTGATTGAGCAGGCGCGCCAGATCCTGCGACATGTTGACGTCGCCGGTGGGGTTCTGGATTTTCGGTAATTGATCGAGCTCTTTGGTCAGCTCTTTTCGCAAGCTGTTGACGTCAAAACCCACTTGCATCAGCAGGGGTTTGATCGAACCACCCTGCTGTTCAAGCATGGCCTGCATCAAGTGCGCCGGCTCGATGGCCGGATGATCGTGGCCGACAGCCAACGATTGGGCGTCGGATAATGCCAACTGTAATTTACTGGTTAAACGGTCTATACGCATGGGTCACCTTCCTTTTGAGCAGGCCGGACCTAAAACCATCCTGAATAAAGAAACCTGCCAGATACCACTGTAGATGCGGTCGATTCTGCGAGATTCAAGCGGCGGAGAGTTGATGCAGGTCAGGCAAGTCTAGCGGGTGAGCCAAACTAAAGAGGCTAACCGACCGGTGCGCGACGCACGGCGATAAGAAAAGAAGCGCGGATCGGTCACGGTGCAGAAACCACCGCCGTAAACCGCAGTGACACCACGAACTGCCAGACGCAGGCGCGCCAGCTTGTAGATGTCGGCCATGAACTTGCCCGGATTGTGGCTAGGGACAAAGGCAGTCGCCGCTTCGGGCAGTTGATTGATGAAGACTTCCCGAACTTCCGGGCCGACTTCAAAGGCTTGCGGGCCAATGGCAGGGCCAAGCCAGACCAGAACGTCTTGCACCGGGACATCGAGCGTATCGAGCGTGGCTTCGAGCACACCTGCCGCCAGACCGCGCCAACCGGCGTGAGCCGCCGCAACGCGGGTACCGTCGCGATCACAGAACAGCGCTGGCAAGCAGTCGGCCGTCATTGCAGCGCAGGCGATGCCCGGGGTGGCTGTCCAACTGGCGTCGGCAGTCGCAACAACGGCAGGATCCGCATGCGCCACGGCAATGCCGTGGACTTGCTGCAACCAGGCAGGCTTTATAGAGAAGTGATCAGTCAAACGCCGACGGTTCTCGGCAACAGCCTCGGGACGATCATCAACATGATCGCCCAGATTGAGGCTGTCGAACGGCGCCTCGCTGACACCACCCTCACGGGTGGTGACACAGGCCCTGACGCTGGCCGGCGCAGGCCAGTCCGGCGTCAGCCAGTTCATCCGATGAAGGCCTCGCGATCCTGCTTGAGCAGGGTCAGCAGCCAGACGAAGTCTTCCGGCAACGGAGATTCCCAGCTCATGCGCTCACCGCTCGTCGGATGATCCAACTCAAGGAAACGCGCATGCAGAGCCTGTCGCGGGAAGTTCTTGAGGGTTTCGACCATGTTCAGGTTCGCAGCAGGCGGAATGCGGAAACGACCGCCGTACGCAGGATCGCCGACCAACGGGAAGTTGATGTGCGCCATGTGAACACGGATCTGGTGGGTACGACCGGTTTCCAGTTTCACCCGTACATGGGTGTGGGAACGGAAACGCTCCAGCACGCGGTAGTGGCTGACGGCAGGCTTGCCGCCTTCCATCACTGCCATGCGCTGACGCTGCTGGCCGTGACGGCCGATCGGGGCGTTGATCTTGCCACCGGCGGTCACCACGCCAATCACGATGCACTCGTAGATCCGGCTCACGCTGCGACTCTGCAATTGAGTCACAAGCTTTGTCTGCGCCTGAATGGTCTTGGCTACCACCATCAAACCGGTGGTGTCCTTGTCCAGACGATGCACGATACCGGCGCGCGGGACATTGATAATGTCCGGCACGTGGTGCAGCAAGGCGTTAAGCAAGGTGCCATCGGCGTGACCGGCAGCCGGATGCACCACCAGGCCCGCAGGCTTGTTGATCACCAGAATGTCGTCATCTTCATAGACGATGTCGAGCTCGATGTCCTGGGCGATCCACTCGCCCTGGGCTTCCTGCTCGGCAGTCAGCTCAAGGATGGCACCGCCATGCACGATGTCGCGCGGGCGGATGACCGCCCCGTCCACAGTCAGGCGACCTTCTTTGATCCAGGCGGAAAGGCGCGAGCGTGAGTGCTCAGCGAAGAGTTGGGCGGCGACTTGATCGAGGCGTTGGCCGCCCAATTCGGACGGCACCTCTGCGCGAAGTTCAATTTTATCGGACATGCTCTGACTGGGCGTCGGCACAGCTTTTGGTTTCGGCTGCGCGCTTGTGGTTAAATACGGCGTCTTTTGCCCCGAGGCTTTTCAACGGGGCGCTCATCATAACAGGACGGCCCCGCCCAAGACAGCGGCCGTCATAGGGACGCAAGCCGCCATGCAAGTGAAACACCTGCTGCTGATCGCCATCCTCGCATTGACCGCTGCTTGCTCATCGAAGGAAGTCGTAGACGAAAACCTCAGCGAAGCCGAGCTGTATCAGCAGGCTCAGACTGACCTGGACAACAATAGCTACACCAGCGCCACAGCCAAGCTGAAGGCTCTGGAGTCGCGTTATCCGTTCGGTCGCTACGCCGATCAGGCACAGCTGGAGCTGATCTACGCCAACTATAAAAACGCCGAACCGGAAGCTGCAAAGTCCGCCGCCGAGCGTTTCATTCGTTTGCATCCGCAGCACCCGAACGTGGATTACGCGTATTACTTGAAAGGTCTGACTTCCTTCGACCAGGACGTCGGCCTGCTGGCGCGCTTCCTGCCGCTGGACATGACCAAGCGTGACCCGGGCGCTGCCCGCGACTCCTACAACGAGTTCGCCCAGCTGACCAGCCGCTATCCGAACAGCCGCTACGCGCCGGACGCCAAGCAGCGCATGATTTACCTGCGCAACCTGCTGGCGGCCTACGAAATCCACGTGGCCGACTATTACCTGACCCGTCAGGCGTACGTTGCCGCTGCAAACCGTGGTCGTTATGTCGTGGAAAACTTCCAGGAAACCCCATCGGTCGGTGACGGCCTGGCGGTGATGACCGAAGCCTATCAGCGTCTGCACCTGGACGAACTGGCGGCCAGCAGCCTGGAAACCCTGAAGCTCAACTACCCGAACCACCCTAGCCTGCAAGATGGCCAGTTCGTGCCAAGGGTTGCCGAAGCCGACAACCGTTCGTTCCTGAGCAAGGCAACTTTGGGTCTGATCGAATCGCGTCCACCGCTGCCGCCGGGAGAGACCCGCGCCAACCAGGACGTGCAGAAGCAGTTCCAGGACGCGAAAGACGCGATCCCGAACGAGCTGAAGCCTAAAGACGAGAACGGTGACGTGATCGAAGAGCCGGAGCCTGAGTCGAGCGACACCGACCGTTCCTGGTTCAGCTACATGACTTTCGGCGTGTTCGACTGATCGCACCGGATGCACAGAAAAGGGAGATCTTCGGATCTCCCTTTTTCATGACCGCGCTTTAATAGGCTGTGCGCTTGTCATGTCCTTGGCTAAACTGCCGGATCATCAGTCGAAAAGCCGCTCATCATGCTTCGTTTATTGTTCTGGATTGCCCTGATTTTCGCTGCGATATGGTTGTGGCGTAAATTCAAGGCCCCCGCCTCATCCGCACAATCTCCCCGCGAGCAGGACGCCGCGCCGATGGTGCGCTGTGCCCATTGCGGCGTGCACCTGCCCCGCGACCGCGCGCTGAACCTTCAACAACAGTGGTACTGCAGCCAGGCTCATCTTGAGCAAGGCCCTGGTTCCAGTGATCGCTGAGGCCGCCAACGCCGACAGCAAACAGGCTCAGCGTCTGCTGCGCCTTTATCATCTCTACCGTTTAAGTGTCGGCATCACCCTGGTGCTGCTGATCTCCAGCAACATGGACAACCGCCTGCTGACGTCGGCCAACGACGATCTGCTGCGCGGCGGCAGCTGGCTGTATCTGGTGCTGAACATTCTTCTGGTAGTGTTTCTTGAAAACACCCGGCGGCCCGCGCAACTGTTCAGCCTGGCGCTTGTCGATGTGCTGCTGTTGTGCGGTTTGTTCTTCGCGGCGGGCGGTGTCGCTAGTGCCCTCGGCAATTTGCTGGTGGTCTCGGTGGCGATCAGCAACACCCTGCTGCGCCGACGCATCGGCCTGCTGATTGCCGCCATCGCTGCGCTCGGTATTGTCGGTTTTAGTTTTCTGCTCAACTTCAGTCATCCGCTGAGCGCCAATGAATACCTGCAAGCGGGCACCCTCGGTGCTTTGTGTTTTGCTGCCTCGTTGCTGGTTCAGGGTCTGATCCGGCGCCTTGAAGTCAGTGAGACTCTGGCTGAGCGACGGGCCAGCGAGGTGGTCGGCCTTGAAGCCCTTAACGCGCTGATTCTGCAACGCATGCGCACCGGGATCCTGGTGCTCGACGAACAGCGCCGCGTCCAACTGGCCAATCAGAGCGCCCAGACCTTGCTCGCGCAGTCGCACCTTCAAGGCCATTTGATCGACGATTATTCGCCCGCGCTAGTCGATCGCCTGCAACTGTGGATGAACAACCCGACCCTGCGCCCGCAAAGCCTGAAAATCCCCGGCAACGGCCTGGAACTGCAGCCAAGCTTCATCGCCCTCGAACAGAGCCCCAATCAACAGACACTGGTGTTTCTCGAAGACCTCGCACAAATCGCCCAACAGGCCCAACAACTGAAACTCGCCGCGCTCGGGCGCCTGACCGCCGGTATCTCCCACGAAATTCGCAATCCGCTGGGGGCCATCAGTCACGCCGCACAGCTATTGGGGGAATCCGAGGAACTCGATGGCGCGGATCGGCGTCTGACGCAGATCATTCAAGATCACTCACAACGCATGAACCGAGTCATCGAAAACGTCCTGCAACTGTCCCGCCGCCAACAGAGCGCCCCGCAACGGCTGGATCTAAAGCCGTGGCTGGAAAACTTTGTCGCAGAAAGCCGCGAGCAGGCCACCGAGCGCCAGCAGATCCATCTGCGGATCAACTCGGGCGACTTCACCACCCTGATGGACCCCAACCAGCTCACGCAAATTCTCGACAATCTTCTACGCAACGGCTGGCGCCACAGCGCCCTGCTGCATGAGCATGCTGAAGTCTGGCTGTATCTGTTCATGGATCTCGACAGCCAGCTGGCAGTGCTCGAAGTGCAGGACAACGGCCCCGGCGTGGCGCTCGATGAACAGGCTCATCTGTTCGAACCGTTCTTCACTACCAGCAGCCAGGGCACCGGCCTTGGGCTTTATCTGTCCCGTGAGCTGTGCGAAAGCAACCAGGCGCGCCTAGACTTCAAATCACGCCAAGGCGGCGGCTGCTTTCGCATCACCTTTGCTCACGGACGGAAACAAAGTTGAACACCAGCCCACGGCAAAAAGTCCTCATCGTCGACGACGAACCGGATATCCGCGAACTCCTGGAAATCACCCTGGGACGGATGAAACTCGACACCTTCAGCGCACGCAATCTTGGCGAAGCCCAAGCGTTGCTGCAGCGCGAGGCCTTTGACCTATGCCTGACCGACATGCGCCTGCCCGACGGCACGGGGCTGGAACTGGTGCAGCACATCCAGCATCGTTATCCCCAGTTGCCGGTGGCGATGATTACCGCGTATGGCAGCCTCGAAACGGCGATCAACGCGCTGAAGGCCGGCGCTTTCGACTTTCTCACCAAGCCGGTGGATCTCACACGATTGCGCGAACTGGTCGCAACAGCGCTGCGCATGCCGGCGGTGGGCGGCGTTTCTGTCTCGATTGATCGACGATTGCTTGGCGATTCATTACCGATGCGCACGCTGCGCAAGCAAATCGATAAACTGGCTCGCAGTCAGGCGCCGGTGTACATCAGCGGCGAATCCGGCAGCGGCAAAGAGTTGGTTGCGCGACTGATTCACGAACAAGGCCCGCGTGCCGGCCAACCGTTTGTGCCGGTCAATTGCGGGGCGATTCCTTCGGAGCTGATGGAAAGCGAGTTTTTCGGCCATCGCAAAGGCAGTTTCACTGGCGCGGTCGAGGACAAGCCGGGGCTGTTTCAGGCCGCACACGGCGGCACGTTATTTCTTGATGAAGTGGCAGACTTGCCACTCTCGATGCAGGTCAAGTTGCTGCGGGCGATTCAGGAAAAAGCCGTGCGCAGCGTTGGCGGCCAGCAGGAAACCGTGGTTGATGTACGAATACTCTGTGCCACGCACAAGGATCTCGATGCAGAAGTTGCCGCCGAGCGTTTTCGCCAGGATCTGTATTACCGGCTCAACGTGATTGAACTGCGCGTGCCGTCCCTGCGCGAGCGCCGCGATGACATTGAAGTGCTGGCGGCTCACATGCTCCAGCGCTTGGCCAAAGACACCGGGCAACCAGCTACGCGCCTGCATCCGCAGGCGTTGGAAGCGCTGAAAAATTATCGCTTTCCGGGCAATGTGCGGGAATTGGAGAACGTTCTCGAACGCGCGCACACCTTGTGTGAGAACCGCGTGATCGAGGCTGAAGACCTGCGCTTGAGCGAAGGCAACTGCGCGGCGGATGGCGGGATTGCGGACTTGACGCAGATCGACAATCTGGAGGATTACCTGGAGAGCGTCGAGCGCAAACTGATCCTGCAGGCGCTGGAGGAAACCCGCTGGAACCGCACGGCGGCGGCGCAACGGTTGAGTCTTTCGTTCAGGTCGATGCGCTACAGGCTGAAAAAACTCGGTCTGGATTGAGGGCCTCATCGCGGGCAAGCCCGCTCCCACAGGGTTTTCGGTTACTCCACGAACACTGTGGGAGCGGGCTTGCCCGCGATGGCCGCCTAACAGACACCAGAGGGTATCTGACTAGATGCGGCCTTCTGGCGCATACGGCGCCGGATCAATAATCGGCGTGCGCCCCAACATTACATCGGCAAACAACTGACATGACGCCGGCGCCAGCACCAACCCATTTCGGTAATGCCCACAGTTGAGCCACAAGCCATCAAACCCCGGCACTCGGCCAATATAAGGAACCCCCTCAGGCGAACCCGGACGTAACCCGGCCCAATGCCCGACCACTTCGGCCTCCGCCAGCGCTGGCAACAACTCCACCGCCGAGGCTTTCAGGCTTTCCAGCGCAACATCGGTCGGCGTCTTGTCGTAGCCCTCATGTTCCAGCGTGCTGCCGATCAGGATATGCCCGTCGCGACGCGGAATCGCATAACGGCCCTTGGCCAACACCATGCTCGGCAAGAAATCAGCCGCGCATTTGTAGAGGATCATCTGGCCTTTGACTGGCTGCACCGGCAGCGTCAGGTTAAGCGTCTTGAGCAAATCACCGCTCCACGCACCCGCCGTCAGCACCACCTCATCGCCCTTGATCACGCCAGTGGCGGTTTGCACACCAACAACCCGCTCACCCTCACGAACAAACCCGCTGACCTCGCACTGCTCGTGAATGATCACGTTCGGCAGCGCCTGCAATGCCGCTTTCAGCGACTTCACCAGACGCGGGTTTCTTACGTTGGCCACATCAGCCATGTAGATCGCCCGCGAGAAACCACCGCCAAGTACCGGCACCGCGTCATGGGCCGCCGAGATATCCACAGCCCGCAGGGGCCGGTTCTCCCGCTCAGCCCAGGCCAGCGCTTCGGCTTCGTCGTCCAGATCCAACCAGTACAGGCCTGTGGTGTGAACCTCGGGATCTACACCGGTATCAGCAAACAATCGCTCGCCGAGCTGTGGATAAAAATCCTGCGACCAATGCGCCAGCGCGGTGACTGCCGGGCTGTAGCGCCACGGATACAGCGGAGAAACGATGCCGCCGCCCGCCCAGGACGATTCCTGGCCGACGTTCGAGCGATCCAGCAGCACCACGCTGCCCACTTCGGAGGCGAGATTGTAGGCGGTCAGCAGGCCAATCACCCCGCCACCGACAATCACCACTTGCTGTTGCCTGGTCATGTTTGATCCAACCGTAAAAAAGACAGTGGGCGCAAAAGGCGCCCGAAAGAATACGCCTCAGCGGCCCCAGCAATCCTTGGTGGTCAGCCCGGTAGTCGCATTGCTCATGCTTCTGACACCCGTGTTGGTCAGGGTGAAATCACCGCACTTGTCGGTGGCCATGGCCGTGCCCGACTTGCGTGTGGCAGTCAGCAGGAAAGTTTGGTCAGTGATCGTCGGCGTGATGGTGTAGAAATCGTTGCCCGCACTCAGACCAGTGATGCCGGTGTAGAGATTGTTTCTGGTGTAGAAACGTTCGAGGCTCTGCGCCTGTTCCGACAGTAGCGATACAACTTCGGCGCGCCGACCCTTCTTCACGTATTCGGTATAGCTTGGAATGCCAATGGTGAGCATGATCCCGATGATCGCAATCACGATCATGATTTCGATCAGGGTGAAGCCTCGGTTGGATCTGCTCATGCCTCAAACTCTCACTTACTGTATTTGTCGCCACATGATACGACGGCTGCCGCCGCCGCCCTTTTCTACAACCAACGTGATGGTGCCACTGCTGTCCGTCGTGACCTTGCCTGTGCCGGCATTGATAATGGCGTTCAGGGTCGGAATGCCCCCGGTAAAAACCACACCGCTGGAAATAGTGTCGGAGCTGTTGACTACTCCATCGGCATTGGTGTCGATCACGGCATAGTTGAGCATCTTACCGCTGAAAGCATCGAGTTCGACCAGTTTGCCTGTACCAAAACTCGCACAAGGGTCAGTGGTATCGACACTCGCCGTAGTGAAGACGATACGACCCAGCACGATACTCGCCTGATTGATGACCCGCTCGCCGGTCAGCACGTTGTTATACACCAGCGGCAGATACCAGCCCTTCTCCCCCGGATACGTCGTGTCATTCTGCGTTGTGGTCAGGAATTGCCCGGAGCTGCCGGAGAATGAGCCGGTTATCGCCTGTGGCTGCAAACTGCTGACTGTGAGCTGTCCCGAGCCGCCATCGGCATCCCACACCGAGTAAAACGCCTGCAAATCCTTGTTGGTCTTGTCTGCCGTTTCGTTGAATTTACCGGTACCGACGAAAATCTGTTTGCCACCCAATGAATTGTCCGCCAGCAAGGGTTGCGCGGTGATCGGCTGAGTCGCGCCGCCCGCCGTGGTGAACAGCGGTTTGCCGGAAAACGCCACGCCCCAGCTGTCCGTCGACGTGGCACTCAGATCAAACTTCCACAACCGCCCTTTCAAGTCACCGCCGTAAGCCGCCTGCACCACATTTTGCGAATTGACCTTGAGCTTCACCGACGACAGACCGTTGGTGGTTTCTGAACTGTCGATCACGATTTTCTTGATCAGCGAGCCATCGCGCACATCCAGCACGTACAACGCTGCCACGCCGGAGTTGCTGCCGTAGCCGTTGGAAATGAACGCCGCCCAGCGACCATCGGCCAAGCGTGCCACTTCCGGCCGCGCGTAGGCATAACCCAGATCATTGAAAACGTTGGCGGTGTTCGCGGTCGTTGGCCCACTGACTTCCCACAGCGCACGCATCACGTTGCCCGCCGAAGCGTCGAACAGTTGCAGCGCGTAGAACGTCTTGCCACCGGCACCGGTGCCGCCGATGGCAAGAGTCTTCCAGGCGCTGTTGAGTTGCGCGTCATATACCCCGACCTGGCCATCCACCAGAAACTTGTGACTGACACCGTTGATGTAGGTCGGATCGGCAATCAACCGCAGAGACGGCAACACACTGGACGGCATATAGGCGTAACGCCGAGTGCCGTTGGCCGAATTGATGACATTGACGAAACCGTCGTTGGCATTCACCACCAGGCTGGTGTTCATATTCGACGCTTTGGTGTTCAAGTAGGAGGTATAGGTGGTGTCGCCAGACAGATCGGAGGCGGTTTTATCCGTAGGTGACGCGAGTACCAGCGGCGAGTTGATGATGTCGCCCAACAACACGTTGCGCACCTTGAGTCCGGCCTTGTTGGTGCCTTTGCTCCACTCGACCAGATCGATACCCGTGATACCGGTGGGCAATCCCTGACTGAGCGTCGTCTGCTGCGTGGCGGAAAAATTACCATAAGCAAGCGTCACGGCAGCGTTGCTGGCGGTGTTCCACGATTGATAAGTCGGCACAGTTGCGCCCGGCACAATAGTCGTGTCCGTGGTCCACTGTGCCGTCGACGTATTCACCGCTCCAGCCGATGTAAAGCCAAAAGACTTGATGGTGCCGCGCCAATCCTTGGGGTCGTAAGTGGTCTGGTAAAAACTGCTGCTACTGGTCAGCGTGGTTCCGCTGGTGACGCCGGCGCCGCCTGAGCCCGACTTGGAAGTGATGTCACTCAGTGCCGACGACAATGCCGCGTTCAGGCCGGTGCTGTCGGTTGCCTGATAGTACTTGCCCTGCCCGTAACTCGCCGCGTCAGAGAGCATGTCGTTGTCAGCAGCGAAACCCACGGTGTAGGTGTTCATGTTCTGTTTGGGAAAATCCACTGCGTTCCAGCTCTTGCCCGCCGCATCATTGCCGGTCGAACGCATGTCGATATCGAAAGCGAACTTGGCGATATCGTCCAGATACAGCGTGTTGCCCTCGCTGTCGCCATTGAGGTTATTGCCGTCATTGTTGACCCCGTCCCAGTTCGGCAAGCGGCTGCCGCCCAGCGGGTCGTTGCTCGGGAAGGTACGGTCAAAGGTGGGCAAACCGTCGGTAATCACCACACCATAATTCTTCTGACAACGGTATTGGATCGGGCTGGTGTAAGTATTCGGCGTGTTGTTGTAATACGGCGCCATGCCGCGCATGTAGCGGGTGATTTCGTAATAGGTTTCCGCCAATGGCGTGTTGGCCACGGCACTCAGATTGTTAATGGCTGAAATAAGCGCGTTGTAGTTGGTATCGGCCTGGCCCTGGGTCACGCTGCCGGAAACCGGTGACATGTCGGTGATGGTGCGGGCGATGTAACCGCCATTGCCCGAGTTGTTGTTGGTGGCCGGGTTGAATGTCGACAGACCGATGCGCAACGTCCTGTTGCTTGTGACCAGTGCCGTGGAGACGTTGCGCGCAACGTTGATGCGGTAATCGTTGGGAATCGCCCCATTAGTGAAGTCGCGGGTGCCGTTGTTGATCGCAAGACTGACCACGTAGGCAATGTAATCCCCTGAGTAACGCGTGTTGCCGTTGCCCACCGGGTCCGGCAGTTTCAGACACAGCGGCGCCAGGCTGTTGTTGTAGAACGCATACGCCCCACCGGAGCATCCGGAGGTTGGAAGGCTCGATAAAAACACGGTATCGCCGGTAATCGCTGGCGCATTCAGGGCCGAGCACAACCCGAGGAATGCATTGCACTCCCGGGCCGGCGTGCGGTCAGCGGTCGGATCGAATCCCGCTGCATAAATGATGCTGTTCATACTCCCCGAGTCATCGATCAGCAGCATGACGTTCGGCGCCACTGCCGCAGCGCTCAGCAGCGGCGAATCGGACGGCGTAAATGCATAGGCAGGCGCCGTCAGATAGAAACTCAGCAACATACCGATCAGCAGCGATGCGTAGCGTTTAATACTTCGCATAGACACTCTCCACCACGCTACGCGAAGTGCCGACGATCCCGACAGCGGTCACTCGATACAGCGTCGCCGAGGTGTTGCTCGGCACATTCACGGCGGTCAGCGTCGTGCCGATGTTCTGCACGCCATAGAACCCGCTCCCGGCGGCGATCCAGGTCACGCCGGACGTCGAATTGAGCCCTGCCGCACTGACCACCGATGACTCCGCAGGCGGCGCACATTGCGCCGTGCCGCTGCATACGGCCAACGAGTAGCTGTCCAGTTGCACCGCACTCTCGCCCACACGCAACGCCGCTTCGGCGGTCTGGAACGACTGGTTGCGCAGGCTCACGCTGCCGGCCATTTTCTCCTGCAGGTTGGCACTCTGCATCGACGACAGGCCAATCACTGTGAGCAACAACAGAAACACCAGACTGACCAGCAACACCATGCCGCGCTGGGTCTGACGTTGATGGAGAGAAATCCTCATCGCCCAGGCCCTCACTGCAAGCGGTTGCGCAAAGCGGCAACCACGTTGAAGGTTTGATTGGCGACCCGACTGTTCGGATCGTTGAGAGTCAGGCTCAGGCGCACACTGCGAATACGCGCCGGATCGCTGGGGTTGGCGCTGTAAGTCGAGGCGGCTACATCGGTCGCGGAACTGGCCAGACCGAACGTCACGTTAAAGGCACTGACGTTGTTAACCAGCACCTGCTGGCTCGGTGTGCCGCTGCCGGTGCCCATCAGGATCTGGTTGTTGCTGAAGCTGTAGACAAGACGCCGGATCGGGAAGGCGATTTGTCCGCTCGCCGCGCTGCGCAACCCGGTATAGGCCGTCGCGCTGTTGCGGCAATCGGAGACCACAGTCCAGGTGGGAGTGCCACCAGCGCTGCCGACGTCAGCGGTCACCAGCGTCAACTTGAGATTGGCGTTGTCCCAACTGATCGGCGTGATCTGCGCGGCGCTGAAGTCACCGGCGGAGCTTGAATCCGTGATCGTGCCCAGACAACCGAACATTCCGACCATGCGCAGTTCCTGAATCATTTTGCTCAGCACAAAGCGTGCGTCTTCCTGCATGGCGGCAGCACTGTTCTGGCTGACGTAGGTGTTCTTCGCAGCGAGGAAAGTTTGCACCACTCCCAGCACCACGATCAGCCCGAGCGCCAGGGCGATGAGCATTTCGATAAGGCCGAAACCGCGGTTATGGCGCTTCATGGCGTGGCCACCGGATCTACCGTGGCGCGACTGGTCAGGACAAAGCTGCGCGTAGTGCCGGCGGCATTCGCTGCACGTGAGTCATTCCAGTTGATTGTGATCGTGTACACCCGCTGATTGCGGGCGATCGTGCCGGTGGCGGTCGGCCCGCCGAAGTTGACGATGTTGGTAGCGAAGTCGTAGAGGTCCTGATCCCGGGCAACACTGAGGTTTCCTGACGTCGGTGGCGTGACGGTGTAGTCGGCGCCGGAGTTGGCGCGGATGCGGTCCATCATGTCGTAGGCGATGAAACTGGCCTGACTGGTCATACGTGAACTGTCGGTGTACTTCAGTGCATTCATTTGCACCGCCGCCGCGCCCAACAGCCCGACCGTCAGAATCAGCAACGCGACCAACACTTCGATCAGCGTCATGCCCTGCTGAACGCCCTTGCTCCCTGGCCTCATCCGCAACTTCCACCCAATTGAATTCGTCCGTTCAAACACACGTTAAGCGTCCTGCTTTGCGTTCCCAGCGTGTAGCTGATGACCACCGCCGTCGAGGGTGCGGCCAGACCGCCAAGGTTGTTGAAATCCAGCGCGGTCACTCCAAAGGTTAGCGTCAGAGTTGCGCCGCTGCTCATCGCCGGAACAACCCGCAACACATTGGCCGGATTGCCAGTACTGTCGTAGACCGACAGTTCGCCGGTCCAGACGCTGCCGCCAGCCGTCGGTCGCAGCCGCGTCGTCACGCCTCGATCAATCGCTTCCAGACGGGCGAAATTGATGGCCCGTTGCAGGTCGCCCATTTCGGTATCGGCCTTGCTGCCTTGTATCGAACGGGTGAACGCAGGCACCGCCAGGGTGATCAGGATCACGAATATCGCGACCGCGACCAGCAACTCGATCAGCGTGAAACCTTTTGTACGATGATCCATCGATGCCCTCCGTTGCCGTCGGCTATACCTGCTTGTACACGCTAGAACATTCAACCGGACTCTGTCGGTTGATTTGCCCTGCCCGGCGCACGGAGCGCGCCGCTCATCACACTCCATGGAGGGAGTTTTCATGTCGCAACAGGGTTTCAGCCTGATAGAACTGCTTATGGGACTGGCGATTGGCGCAATTGTTCTGCTGCTGGTCAGCCCGGCGTTTGCCACACTCACCGAGTCGAACCATCGCCATCAGGCTGCGCAATCGCTGCTCGACGGTATTCGCAACGCTCGAACGTTAGCGATCACGCACAATCAAAGCGTGGTCATTCATGGCATCGACGGCGACTGGAGCCGGGGCTGGCGGATCATTCTGGATATCAGCGGCAAGGGGCCGGAGGACAGCAGCAATCCACTTCTGGTCGAACGCGCGAGCGATCAGCGAATTCCAATTGCCGGTAACTGGTGGGTGAGTCGCTATATAAGGTTTGGAAGCTTGGGTAAGCCGCTGATGCCCGGGCGGATGTTTCAGGCAGGAAAACTACATATTTGCTCGGTAAACGAGCCGGTCAGCCAGCTCCAGGTGGTGCTGGCGGCGACCGGTCGAGTGCGCCTGGCCAGCGAAAAAGCTGAGCAGGCGCTGTGCCAAAAGAACAAAAGCGTCAGATCGAACGCACGCGCAACTCTTTAGGCATCGAGAACGTGATGTTCTCTTCGCGGCCGGCGAGCTCATCGGCACCGGTAGCGCCCCAGGCCTGCAATTGCTGAATCACGCCACGCACCAGCACTTCCGGCGCGGAAGCACCGGCGGTGATGCCAATACGCTCGACGCCATCGAACCAGCTCTTTTGCATGTCTTCGGCGCCGTCGATCAGGTAGGCCGGCGTAGCCATGCGTTCAGCCAGCTCACGCAAGCGGTTGGAGTTGGAGCTGTTCGGGCTGCCGACCACCAGCACCACGTCGCATTCGTCGGCCAGTTGCTTGACCGCATCCTGACGATTTTGCGTGGCGTAGCAGATGTCGTCCTTGCGCGGGCCGCCGATGGCCGGAAAACGTGTGCGCAGGGCGTCGATAACACGACTGGTGTCGTCCATCGACAGGGTGGTCTGGGTGACGAACGCCAATCTTTCGGGATCGTTCACCTGCAATTCAGCCACATCTTTCTCGTCCTCGACGAGGTAGATGGCGCCGCCATTGCTGGCGTCGTACTGACCCATGGTGCCTTCGACTTCCGGGTGACCGGCGTGGCCAATGAGGATGCATTCACGACCGTCGCGGCTGTATTTCGCGACTTCGATATGCACTTTGGTCACCAGCGGGCAGGTGGCGTCAAAGACTTTCAGGCCACGGCCAGCGGCTTCGGTACGCACAGCCTGGGATACGCCGTGGGCACTGAAGATCACGATGACGTCGTCCGGCACCTGATCCAGTTCTTCGACGAAGATGGCGCCACGGCTGCGCAGGTCTTCGACCACGAACTTGTTGTGCACCACTTCATGGCGCACGTAGATCGGCGGCCCGAAGACTTCAAGGGCGCGGTTGACGATTTCGATCGCCCGGTCCACACCGGCACAGAAGCCACGGGGGTTGGCGAGTTTGATTTGCATGCTGTGCCTCGTGTCTTGCGCGCGAAAAAACAATGAATTTCAAAACTGTAGGAGCGAGCCTGCTCGCGATGGCGCAGTGTCAATCAACATCAACCTTGAATGTCAGGCACTCATCGCGAGCAGGCTCACTCCTACATTTTTTACAGCGCTTTGACGTTGATGATCTCGACGTCAAAGGTCAGCGTCTTGCCAGACAGCGGGTGGTTGAAGTCGATGGTCACTTGCGCGTCGTCGAATTCTTTCACCACACCCGGCAGCTCAGTATTGGCTGCATCGTTGAAGATCACCAGCAAACCCGGCGACAGTTCCATGTCAGCAAACTGTGAACGCGGGATAACCTGCACGTTCTGCGGGTTCGGCTGGCCGAAAGCGTTTTCCGGCTCAACCGTCAGCGTGCGCTTGTCGCCAGCCTTGAAGCCGAACAGCGCGGCTTCGAAACCCGGCAGCAGGTTGCCGTCGCCGACCTTGAACGTCGCTGGGGCCTTGTCGAAGGTGCTGTCGACCGTGTCGCCGTTCTCCAGGCGCAATGCAAAGTGCAAGGTGACTTCCGTGTTCTGGCCGATGCGTTGCTCAGCCAATACCTGTTCAGTCATGAACGGTTTCTCCGGTTTTCTTACTTTTGAACATATCCAGTGCGAGCATCACCGCACCAACGGTGATGGCGCTGTCGGCGAAGTTGAACGCCGGGAAGTACCAGCGGTTTTGCCAGTGCACCAGAATGAAGTCGATCACATGGCCCAGGGCAATGCGATCATACAAATTGCCCAGCGCACCGCCCAGCACCAGCGCCAGAGCGACGGCCAGCCAGGTTTCGTTGCGACCCAGACGTTTGAGCCAGACCACCAGCACCGCACTGACAACAATGGCGATCAAAGCGAACAGCCAGCGCTGCCAGCCAGAGCTGTCAGCCAGGAAGCTGAACGCAGCGCCGGTGTTGTAAGCCAGGGTCCAGCTGAAGTAATCGGGAATGATCACGATCTGCTGGAACATTTCGAGCTTGTCTTCGAAGTAGAACTTGCTGGCCTGGTCGATGACCAGAACCAGCAAACTCAACCAGAGCCAGCTCAACCGTCCGAAACGGCCAACGGCATTAGGCATAGTCACGAACCTCGCCAGCGCCGCTGATGTTGTCGACGCAACGACCGCAGATTTCCGGATGCTCCGGGTTCACGCCGACGTCTTCGCGGCAGTGCCAGCAACGGGCGCATTTCGCGAAGGCAGACTTGACGATCTTCAGCTTCAGGCCGCTGACTTCGGTTGCCACGGCATCGGCCGGAGCCTGCACGAAAGGCGCAACGCTTGCGGTCGAAGTGATCAGGACAAAGCGCAGTTCGTTGCTCAGCTTGGCCAGATCGGCGCTCAGCGCCTCTTCGGCGAACAGCGTCACTTCGGCTTGCAGGTTGCCACCGACGGCTTTGGCCGCGCGCTGGATTTCCATTTCTTTGTTGACCGCAACCTTCACTTCCATGATGCGATCCCAGTACTCGCGACCCAGCTCGAAGCCTTCTGGCAGCTCGGTCAGACCTTCGTACCAAGTGTTGAGCATCACCGATTCGTTGCGCTCGCCCGGCAGGTATTGCCACAACTCGTCGGCGGTGAACGCAAGTATCGGTGCGATCCAGCGCACCAGCGCCTCGGAGATGTGGAACAGCGCAGTTTGCGCCGAGCGGCGCGCCTTGCTGTCGGCGCCGGTGGTGTACTGGCGATCCTTGATGATGTCGAGGTAGAAACCACCCAGCTCCTGCACGCAGAAGTTGTGGATCTTCGAGTAGACGTTCCAGAAACGGTATTCGCCGTAGTGCTCTTGCAGCTCGCGTTGCAGCAGCAGGGTGCGATCCACCGCCCAGCGATCCAGCGCCAGCATTTCTTCAGCCGGCAGCAGGTCGGTGGCCGGATTGAAACCGGTCAGGTTGGAAAGCAGGAAACGCGCGGTGTTACGGATACGACGATAGGCGTCCGCACTGCGTTGCAGGATCTGCTCGGACACGGCCATCTCGCCGGAGTAGTCCGTCGAAGCGACCCACAGACGCATGATATCGGCGCCCAGGGTGTCGTTGACTTTCTGCGGTGCGATCACGTTGCCCAGCGATTTGGACATCTTGCGGCCGGACTCATCGACGGTGAAGCCGTGAGTCAGCAGTTCGCGGTACGGCGCGTGGTTGTCGATGGCGCAACCAGTCAGCAAGGACGAATGGAACCATCCACGGTGTTGGTCAGAACCTTCCAGGTACAAGTCGGCGCGCGGGCCGGTCTCGTGGCCCATCGGGTGCGAACCGCGCAGGACGTGCCAGTGCGTGGTACCCGAGTCGAACCAGACGTCGAGGGTGTCGCTGATCTTGTCGTATTGCGGCGCTTCATCGCCCAGCAATTCGGCGGCGTCGAGCTTGAACCAGGCTTCGATGCCTTCGACTTCAACGCGCTTGGCGACTTCTTCCATCAGTTCGACGGTGCGTGGGTGCAGCTCGCCGCTTTCCTTGTTCAGGAAGAACGGGATCGGCACGCCCCAGTTGCGCTGACGGGAGATGCACCAGTCCGGACGATTGGCGATCATCGAGTGCAGGCGCGCCTGGCCCCAGGCCGGGACGAACTTGGTGTCTTCAATGGCTTTGAGCGAGCGCACACGCAGGGTGTCGCCGCTGGTTGGCTCTTTATCCATGCCGATGAACCACTGCGCGGTGGCACGGTAGATCAGCGGAGTTTTGTGACGCCAGCAGTGCATGTAGCTGTGTTCGATGACGGTGGTGTGCAGCAGCGCACCGACTTCGGTCAGTTTGTCGACGATGGCCGGGTTGGCCTTCCAGATGAACTGACCGCCGAAGAATTCCAGCGACGGCACGTACACGCCGTTGCTCTGCACCGGATTCAGGATGTCGTCGTTGACCATGCCGTACTTCTTGCAGGTCACGAAGTCGTCCACGCCGTAGGCCGGAGCGGAGTGAACCACACCGGTGCCAGCGCCCAACTCGACGTAGTCGGCCAGATACACCGGCGACAGACGGTCGTAGAATGGGTGACGGAAGTTGATCAGTTCCAGCTCTTTACCGGTAGTGGTCGCGATGACCGAGCCTTCCAGGCTGTAACGCGCGAGGCAGGCTTCGACCAGTTCTTCAGCCAGCACCAGCAGCTTGTCACCGACGTCGACCAGGGCGTAGTTGAATTCCGGATGAACGTTCAGCGCCTGGTTAGCCGGGATAGTCCACGGGGTGGTGGTCCAGATCACGATCGAGGCAGGCTTGTTCAGGGATGACAGACCGAACGCGGCAGCCAGTTTGGCTTCGTCAGCGATCGGGAACGCTACGTCGATGGTCGAGGACTTCTTGTTCTCGTACTCGACTTCCGCTTCAGCCAGAGCCGAACCGCAGTCGAAGCACCAATTCACAGGCTTCAAGCCCTTGAACACGAAACCGCCCTTGACGATTTCGGCGAGGGCGCGGATTTCACCGGCCTCGTTCTTGAAGTCCATGGTTTTGTAAGGGTTGGCGAAGTCGCCCAGCACGCCGAGGCGGATGAACTCGGTCTTCTGCCCTTCGATCTGCTCGGTAGCGTAGGCACGGCACAGTTCGCGGGTCTTGTCCGCGCCCAGGTTCTTGCCGTGGGTCACTTCAACCTTGTGCTCGATCGGCAGGCCGTGGCAGTCCCAACCCGGAATGTACGGCGCATCGAAACCCGAAAGGGTTTTCGAGCGGATGATCATGTCCTTGAGAATCTTGTTCAGTGCGTGACCGATGTGGATCGTGCCGTTGGCATACGGAGGGCCGTCGTGCAGAACGAACTTCGGACGATCCTTGCCAATCTCGCGCAACTTTCCGTACAGGCCAATACTGTCCCAGCGCTGCAGGATCTGCGGTTCGCGCTGTGGCAGGCCGGCCTTCATTGGGAAGGCGGTGTCCGGAAGGTTTAGCGTGGCTTTATAGTCGGTCATTTAAGGCTCTTCATTAGCGATGGGCGCTAGGTGCGGCTAGTGCACGGGCGGTGGCGACATCCGCATTGATCGCCGTTTTCAGCGCCTCCAGGGAGGCGAAACGCTGCTCTTCACGCAGCTTTTGGTGGAAAACCACCGTCAAACGCCGGTCATACAGATCGCCGGCAAAATCTAAAAGATGGACTTCAAGGTGGGCCTTGCCATCACCCTGCACCGTGGGCCGCACGCCAATATTGGCGACGCCGGGCCAGGTCTTGCCGTCGATATCGACATCCACCAGATACACCCCGGTAAACGGCACGCGACGACGCTTGAGTTGAATATTGGCAGTGGGCGTCCCCAGTTGCCGGGCCAGTTTCTGGCCATGCAGCACGCGACCGGCAATGCGGTACGGGCGGCCGAGCAACCGTTCGGCCAAGGCAAAATCGGCGGCGGCCAACGCGTTGCGCACCTGGGTGCTGCTGACGCGAATGCCGTCCAGCTCGACAGTTTGCGCAGCTTCCACGCTAAACCCGTGAACCTGCCCGGCCTGCAGCAGGAAATCGAAATCACCCAGGCGGTCGCAGCCGAAGCGGAAGTCGTCACCGACCTCCAGATGCTGCACGCCGAGGCCGTCTACCAGAATGGTGTCGACGAACTCACTGGCGCTGAGCTTGCTCAGACGCTGGTTGAATGCCAGGCACAAGACCCGGTCAACACCTTCGGCCGCCAGCAGTTGCAGTTTGTCGCGCAACCGGGCCAGACGTGCCGGCGCGGTCTCGGGTGCAAAGAACTCCCGTGGCTGCGGCTCGAAAATCACCACGCAGCTGGGTACGCCCAACTCGAGCGCACGCTCACGCAGCCGGGCCAGGATAGCCTGGTGACCACGGTGAACACCGTCAAAGTTGCCAATAGTGGCGACGCAGCCCCGATGCTGGGGGCGCAAGTTGTGGAGGCCTCGAACCAGCTGCATAACGCGCTTCTTGCTCATAAAGTGGCCGATTATAACCACACCCGGCGGCAGACGACAGGCAACACCGTAACGCAAAGTGATCGAGCCGACAAAACTGCCGGCCCGTGCCCGTTTATAAGGGGTAAAACCTCAGCTCAAGGCCTTGCGATTGAAGTCGCGCAGACGGAAACCGAGCAGCAGCAACATACCGAAATACGAAACCACGCCCGCCGCGACCAAAGCGCCCAGACGCAGGAAGCGTTCCAGCATGTGCCCCTGATCCCAGGCCGGCATGAAATGCATGCCGACCAACAACACCACCGACATCACCGCCACGGCCACAACCAGCTTGAAGCCGAACTTCGCCCAACCAGGCTGCGGCTGGTACATCTGCTGTTTGCGCAGTTGATAGAACAGCAAACCGGCGTTCAGACAAGCGCCGGCACTGATTGCCAACGCCAGCCCGGCGTGGGCCAGCGGGCCGATCAACACCAGGTTGAACAGTTGAGTAACCACCAGCGTGAAGATTGCGATTTTCACCGGAGTGCGGATGTTCTGTTGCGCGTAAAAGCCCGGCGCCAGCACTTTGATCACGATAATCCCGAGAAGGCCGACAGAATAGGCGATCAATGCGCGCTGAGTCATCTCGGCATCAAAGCCACTGAACTGGCCGTACTGGAACAGCGAAACGGTCAATGGCTCGGCGAGAATTCCCAGCGCCAGCGCGCACGGCAGCACCAGCACGAAGCACAGGCGCAGGCCCCAGTCGAGAATGCGCGAATACTCGTGGCGATCCTTGCTGGCGTAGGTTTTGGCCAGAGTCGGCAACAGAATCGTGCCCAGCGCGACGCCCAGTACGCCGGATGGCAACTCCATCAAGCGGTCGGCGTAGTACATCCACGACACCGAACCTGCGACCAGAAACGAGGCAAAGATGGTGTTGATGATCAGCGAAATCTGGCTCACCGAGACACCAAGGATCGCCGGCAGCATCTGTTTCATCACACGCCAGACACCGGTGTCGCGCGGATTCAGGCGCGGCAGCACCAGCATGCCGATCTTTTTCAGGTGTGGCAGTTGATAGAGCAATTGCGCCAGACCACCGACCAGCACCGCCCAGCCAAGGGCCATGACCGGTGGATCGAAGTACGGCGTTAGGAACAGCGAAAACACGATCATGCTGACGTTGAGCAATGTCGGCACAAAGGCCGGCACCGAGAAACGGTTCCAGGTATTGAGAATTGCCCCGGCCAGCGACGACAGGGAGATCAGCAATATATAAGGGAAGGTCACCCGCAACAGATCAGAGGTGAGCTGGAATTTTTCCGGCGTATCGGTGAAACCGGGGGCTGTGGCCCAGATTACCCAAGGCGCAGCGATCATGCCCAGCGCCGTGACCACGGCCAATACCAGGGTCAACAAACCCGATACGTAGGCAATAAAGGTTCGAGTCGCCTCCTCGCCCTGCTGGCTTTTGTATTCAGCCAGAATCGGCACAAATGCCTGAGAGAACGCGCCTTCGGCAAAAATTCGCCGCAGCAGATTGGGTAGCTTGAAGGCGATAAAGAAGGCGTCAGTCGCCATTCCGGCGCCGAATGTGCGAGCGATGAGCGTGTCACGAACAAATCCCAAAATACGGGAAAGCATCGTGATAGAGCTGACGGCGGCCAACGATTTGAGCAGATTCATTGAGGAAATCAGGGCCTTTCGATAAACAGCAGGCGAACAATGCGCCTACTTGTGCGATACTCCGCGCCGCAACAGCACAGAGCCAAAGCTCGCGAGTTTACAGGTCAAGCGCCGGAAATAAATATCCCGCCTCTTTATACCTACCACTTAGCGGAACGATTGAAGTGCCCTTGACAAGACATCTCTTCATCGGCATGATTCGCGGCCTATTTTGTTTGCTATTTCCTAAAAAGTCTTTCGAGGAGCTCGACGGTGGCCAACTCACCTTCCGCCAAAAAACGTGCAAAACAGGCTGAGAAGCGTCGCAGCCACAACGCCAGCCTGCGTTCCATGGTTCGTACCTACATCAAGAATGTAGTTAAGGCCATCGACGCAAAAGACGCTGAAAAAGCTCAAGCTGCATACGTTCTGGCTGTGCCAGTTATCGACCGCATGGCCGATAAAGGCATCATCCACAAGAACAAGGCTGCTCGTCATAAGAGCCGTCTGAATGGCCACGTCAAGGCACTGAAAGAAGCTGCCTAAGCGACGTAGTCATTAAAAAACCGACCTCAGGGTCGGTTTTTTATTGCCTGCGATTTGGTGAATGCAGAGCAAAAAATGTGGGAGCTGGCTCCCACATGGATTTTCTTGCCTTATTGCTGAACCGGCACCCACGGCAGGATCGGAATCGCCGTCACCGCATTCTGCGGACTGCCCTCGATCAAGCGGTCGCTGTAGACCAGGTACACCAACGTATTGCGTTTTTTGTCGAGAAAACGCACCACCTGCATGGTCTTGAACACCAGCGACGTGCGCTCCTTGAACACCTCGTCACCATCTTTCAGCTCACCTTTGAAATTGATCGGACCGACCTGACGGCAAGCGATCGAGGCTTCGGCGCGATCCTCGGCCAGACCCAGACCACCCTTCACGCCACCCGTCTTGGCGCGCGACAGATAACAGGTCACACCTTCCACCTTCGGATCATCAAAGGCCTCGACCACGATCCGGTCGTTCGGCCCGACAAACTTGAACACCGTCGACACCTGACCGATTTCCTCGGCCGAGGCCAGCAATGGCAACGCCATCAGCAGACCCAACAATCCTTTTGCTACACGCATCGAGCTTTCCTCAAACCAGAATCAGATTGTCACGGTGAACCAGTTCCGGCTCAGCCATGTAACCCAGCAAACCGACAATCGCATCCGACGACTGTCCGATTATTTTTTGTGCTTCCAGCGCACTGTAGTTGGCCAGACCACGAGCGATCTCACGACCATCCGGCGCCACGCACACCACCATCTCACCACGACGGAAACTGCCCTGCACCAGTTTGACGCCCACCGGCAGCAGGCTCTTGTTGCCCTGTGACAACGCCGACACCGCACCATCATCCAGCACTAAGGTGCCACGGGTCTGCAGATGCCCGGCCAGCCACTGCTTGCGTGCAGCCAGCATGCCGCGCTCAGGCGACAGCAAGGTGCCGATACGCTCGCCAGCCTTAAGACGATCAAGCACTCGCTCAAGCCGCCCACCGACGATGATGGTGTGGGCACCTGAGCGCGCCGCCAGCCGCGCCGCGCGCAATTTGGTCTGCATACCGCCGCGCCCCAGCGCACCGCCAGTGCCGCCCGCCACCGCATCCAGACCCGGATCATCGGCGCGCGCCTCGTAGATCATCTGCGCATCGGGATTGTTGCGCGGATCAGCGTCGAACATGCCATCGCGATCCGTCAGGATCACCAACAGATCAGCCTCGACCAGATTGGCCACCAGCGCCGCCAGCGTATCGTTGTCACCGAAACGAATTTCATCAGTGACTACAGTGTCGTTTTCGTTGATCACCGGGATGACTTTCAGCTCGACCAGCGCACGCAAGGTACTGCGGGCGTTCAGGTAGCGCTTGCGATCGGACAGGTCGTCGTGGGTCAGGAGAATCTGCGCCGTGTGTCGGCCATGCTCGGCGAAGCTCGATTCCCACGCCTGCACCAAGCCCATCTGACCGATCGCAGCGGCCGCCTGGAGCTCATGCATCGCACTGGGTCGTGCGGTCCAGCCCAAACGACTCATGCCGGCCGCCACCGCCCCGGAGGACACCAGCACCAACTCGACGCCGGCCTCATGCAAGGCCACCATCTGCTCAACCCAGACACTCATTGCCGCACGATCCAACCCTTTGCCATCAGCTGTCAGCAAAGCGCTGCCGATCTTCACGACCCAACGCTGCGCACCTGTCACCTTGCTCCGCATCATCTTCAACCTTAGCTTGAGGACAGCGCGACCCAGCGCTGCCCGTGACGTTATTCGTGGCTGTTCCTGACCAACGATCGATTTCCAGATACTAAAACGCCGCTCGATTGAGCGGCGCTTAAGTTTACTGCAACGAATCAGTCACGCACGTAAATGATTTCCGGACCGTCTTCGTCATCCACATCTTCTTCATCCCAGTCATCGTCGCCGATGTCATGGACCGACTTCACGCCGCTGCGACGCAGGGCACGCTTGTCATCCAGCGCCTGCAATTGCGCACGCGCTTCGTCTTCGATGCGCTGATCCAGATCGGCCAGCTCTTCCTTGTAAGCCGGGTCGGCAGCAAGGCGATCGGCGCGATCTTCCATGTAACGCATGATGTCGTGGCAAAGACGCTCGGTGCCGATCTTGGCGATGGCCGAGATCACGTAAACCGGACCAGTCCACTCCAGGCGATCAACGATTTCCTTGACGCGAACATCGTGATCTTCCTCAAGGATCTGGTCGCACTTGTTCAGCACCAGCCAGCGATCACGCTCAGCCAGGGACGGGCTGAATTTGATCAGCTCGTTGACGATCACTTCCGCCGCATCCGGAGCGCTGGAGTCATCCAGCGGCGCCATGTCGACGAGATGCAGCAGCAGACGCGTGCGCGCCAAGTGCTTGAGGAAACGAATACCCAGGCCAGCACCGTCAGAAGCACCTTCGATCAAGCCCGGAATATCGGCAACGACGAAGCTCTTCCAGCGATCGACACTGACCACACCCAGGTTCGGCACCAGCGTGGTGAACGGGTAGTCGGCAACTTTCGGCTTGGCCGCCGAAACCGAACGGATAAAAGTACTTTTACCGGCGTTCGGCAAGCCCAGCAGGCCGACGTCGGCCAGCACTTTCATTTCCAGCTTCAGGTCGCGCTGCTCACCCGGCTTACCCGGAGTGGTCTGACGCGGCGCACGGTTGGTACTGGATTTGAAACGGGTGTTGCCCAGACCGTGCCAGCCGCCCTGTACAACCATCAACTTCTGACCAGCCTTGGTCAGGTCGCCAATGACTTCCTGGGTGGCGGAGTCGATCACCGTGGTACCGACCGGCACGCGCAGGATCAGATCCTCACCTTTTTTGCCGGTGCAGTCGGTGCTGCCGCCGTTGGAGCCACGCTCGGCATCGAAGTGCCGGGTGTAACGGTAGTCCACCAGGGTGTTGAGGTTTTCGTCGGCCATCATGTAGATGGAACCGCCATCACCGCCATCACCACCGTTCGGACCACCGTTTTCGATGAATTTTTCCCGACGGAAACTCATGGCACCATTGCCGCCGTCACCAGCCTTTACGCGAATCGATACTTCATCAACAAACTTCATAACCAACGCCTCTCGCCATACGGACGAGCCGAAAAACAATCAAGACATAAGACTCTTGCAAAAATGAGCGCAGCGACCCCAATACACGACCTGCATCGCACGCCGACAGCCCATACAAACAGTTTTGCAAGAGACTCACCCCACAAACGAAAAAGCCCCGTCGCAAGACAGGGCTCTTCCAGCGATTGCGCAATTAAGCTGCGACAACGCTCACGTAACGGCGGTTGAACGCGCCTTTTACTTCAAACTTGATCACGCCTTCGATTTTCGCGAAGAGGGTGTGATCTTTACCCATGCCAACACCGTAACCGGCGTGGAATTGGGTGCCGCGCTGACGCACGATGATGTTGCCCGGAATGATTTTCTGGCCGCCATACATCTTGACGCCAAGGCGTTTGGCTTCTGAGTCGCGACCGTTACGGGTACTACCACCAGCTTTTTTGTGTGCCATGAGTTCAATTCTCCTAGTGAGGAATTAGGCTGAAATTAAGCCTGAATACCGGTGATTTTGATCTCGGTGTACCACTGGCGGTGGCCCATACGCTTCATGTGGTGCTTACGACGACGGAACTTGATGATGCGGACTTTATCGTGACGACCTTGGGAGATCACTTCAGCCACAACAGTAGCGCCAGCAACAACTGGAGCGCCGATATTCACGTCGTCGCCATTGGCAACCAACAGAACGCGATCAAAGGTAACGGATTCGCCGGTAGCGATTTCCAGTTTTTCGATCTTCAGGTATTCACCTGGGGCGACCTTGTATTGCTTGCCGCCAGTAACGATTACTGCATAAGACATGGTATTTCTCCGATAATCCTGCTCACCCAGCTCTTTATAAGAAGAGGTATTGGCTGGCATGGCTGCATGAGGCTGGAAGGCCTGCTTGCAATTGCGTAAGGCAGGTGCTGCCCAGGAAGTTCAGGGTGCGCGATTGTACGCAAGGCGCGGCAGGCTTGCAAGTAGCCGTCCATCGCGCCTTGACAGGTCTGGACGGGGGTCCTAGCATGCCGCGCAACCCTTCTGGAGCGACTCTCGCTGATGCAACCCCAAGCTTTCTACCGCGCGGTGGCGGACGATTTTAGCGCCGTCGACGGCATCATCAAGAAGCAGCTGACTTCCCGAGTGCCGCTGGTATCGAAAATCGGCGACTACATCACGTCGGCCGGCGGCAAACGTCTGCGTCCTTTATTAGTGTTGCTGTGTGGCAAGGCCTTGGGTCGCGAAGGCGACGACATGCGCCTGCTGGCGGCGACCATCGAATTCCTGCATACCGCCACCCTGCTGCATGACGACGTCGTCGACATGTCCGGCATGCGTCGTGGCCGTTCAACCGCCAACGCCATGTGGGGCAACGCCCCGAGCGTGCTGGTCGGCGACTTCCTGTACTCGCGCTCGTTCGAAATGATGGTCGAACTGGGCTCGATGCCGGTGATGAAGATCCTGTCCCAGGCCACGCGCATCATCGCCGAAGGCGAAGTATTGCAACTGTCCAAGGTGCGCGACGCCAGCACCACCGAAGAAACCTACATGGAAGTCATCCGCGGCAAGACCGCGATGCTCTTTGAAGCTTCGACCCACAGCGCCGCCGCGTTGGCCGGTGCCACCGCCGAGCAGAGCGAAGCCCTGCGCACCTTCGGTGATCACCTGGGCGTGGCGTTCCAACTGGTCGACGACCTGCTCGACTACAAGGGCGACGCCGAAACCCTGGGCAAGAACGTCGGTGACGATCTGGCCGAAGGCAAACCGACTCTGCCGCTGATCTTCACCATGCGCGAAGGCACGCCTGAGCAGGCTGCACTGGTGCGCCAGGCGATCCAGAAAGGCGGGATCGAAAACCTGGAAAGCATCCGCGTCGCCGTGGAAGCGTCCGGTTCGCTGGAGTACACCGCGCAACTGGCCCGTGATTACGTGGCCCGTGCGATCAAGTGCCTCGATGCGCTGCCGGCCAGCGAATACCGCGATGCACTGGTTGAACTGAGTGAGTTTGCGGTCGCGCGCACGCATTGATTCTGCCGCATCACCAAAAGCCGCAGCCTTCCCCGAAGCCTGCGGCTTTTTGTTGCCTGCCCTCTCACGGCAAAAACCTTATATAATGTGCGACTTTTAGCGAACCACATCCTCAAGGAGCCTTAGTGAGCACGCTGCCACCCTGCCCGAAATGCAATTCCGAATACACCTATGAAGACGGTGCCCAACTGATCTGCCCGGAGTGCGCCCACGAGTGGTCTGCCAATGGCGAAGCCGAAGTGGCCTCTGACGATGCAGTGAAGAAGGATTCGGTCGGTAACGTCCTGCAGGACGGCGACACCATCACCGTGATCAAGGATCTGAAGGTCAAGGGCACATCGCTGGTGGTCAAGGTCGGCACCAAGGTCAAGAACATCCGCTTGTGCGATGGCGACCACGATATCGACTGCAAGATCGACGGCATCGGCCCGATGAAACTCAAATCCGAGTTCGTCAGAAAAGTCTGAGCCTGCTGTCATCCATCCCGCGCCAGCCGTGGGATGGAGCTCCACCCTCCTCGCTTTCCCCCAGAAAAACCACGCAATAGCTAAACGCCAGCCGTTTTGACCTTACGCAATCTTTACCCGTAAAAACTCGCAACATGCCAATAGGCGCTTGCTATTTGACGAATAAGAATTATTCTCATTGAAACCCTTTCAAGGAGATTAGAACCATGACTTATTTGATCGACGCCTGGCTGGATCGCCCACACCCTTATCTGAGAATCCTGCATCGGGAAACCGGGGAAGTCTGCGCAGTGCTGGAAGAAGAGGCCCTGCATGAGCTGCAGGATCAAGGGGACCTGGACGTCAGCAGCCTGAATTCCAGCGAGCCGCTGGTGCTCAAGGAGCTCGTGCGCAATCTGTTTCTGTTCTGCTATGCCCGGGCCTTGCGCCCGACCAATGAGCTGCATCACAAGATCGAAATATGAGCAGTACCACAAAAAATTGTGGGAGCCAGATTACTGGCGTTGGCATCAACGCGGTTCTGAAAGAAAACCCCGTCGCACCATCGCCAGCAGGCTGGCTCCCACATTAGCCCATCACAAGGACAGGCCAGGTCTTACAGAACGTCGAGCAGCTCGACGTCGAACACCAGAACGCTGTGCGGCGGGATGCTGCCAACGCCTTGAGCGCCGTAAGCCAGTTCGCTCGGCACGTACAGACGCCATTTGCTGCCGGCATTCATCAGTTGCAGAGCTTCGGTCCAGCCGGCAATCACGCCGCCAACCGGGAATTCTGCAGGCTGGCCGCGCTCGTAGGAGCTGTCGAACACAGTGCCGTCGATCAGGGTGCCGTGGTAGTGAGTACGCACTTGATCTTCACGGGTAGGCTTGGCGCCTTCGCCCTGAGTCAGCACTTCGAATTGCAGGCCGGACGCCAGAGTGGTGATGCCATCACGCTTGGCGTTCTCAGCCAGGAATGCCAGGCCTTCGCCCGCAGCGGCTTCAGCTTTGGCAGCGGCTTCGGCTTGCATGATCTCGCGGATCACTTTGAAGCTGGCGGACATTTCTTCCTGACCCACACGGCTTGACTTGCCGGCGAAGGCGTCGGTCAGACCGGCCAGGATGGCGTCCAGGCTGACACCCGGTGGCGGGTTGTCGCGCAGCTGGTCACCCAGCTGACGGCCGATGCCGTAGCTGACGCGGGTTTCATCGGTGGACAGATTTACTTCGGACATGACACTGCTCCGCTGTGCGGACGACCTCAAGACTTGCCGTGCGAACACAGCGCGTCCCGGCGCGCCCGGAACCAAAAAGGGCGAGCAGACTAGCACAGATGCCCCGTCGGTTGGGGCACGTGGTCTACAGGGCGGAGCGCCAGGCAATCGGCAATTTCAGGCTCTCTTCAATGCTGGCACTTAGTCCACACATTTCATCATGCACCGAGGTGTGGACGAGGTTGAACGGCAGCACCGGAAAGTTATGCAGCAAATCTCGCGCATGCTCCACCGAACGCAGCGTCAGCATGTTGCCCTTGAGATCGCTCAACGGATACGCCGCGCCATGCATCCGCGCTTCCAGCAGATAAATCCCGCCTTCCATGGAGATCAGATTCAGCTCATCTACTTTTTTGGCGATAGCAAACGCATTCAACTCTTGCAGGTTCATGAACACACCTCACGCAGTGGCGAGCCAAGACCTCTACAGGGATATGCCCGCACGCCCCAAAGCACAAGCCACAAACGACACCGCCCGTCTGTTTCGCAACAGACGGGCGGTGTTTTTGTGTTGCGAGGGGGGATCGCTACGCGATCCAGCGGGAGCAAGCTCCCTCGCCACAATGATCAGTGCTTGGTGAGCTTGTCGAGGTAACCCATGGCAAACGCCGAGATCACAAAGGTCATGTGGATGATCACGTACCACATCAGGTGCTCGGGATCGACGTTCTTGGCGTCCATGAAGATCCGCAGCAGGTGGATCGAGGAGATCGCCACGATCGAGGCCGCCACTTTCATCTTCAGCGACGAAGAGTCCATGGTTCCGAGCCAGCTGAGTTTTTCCTTGCCTTCGTCGATGTTCAGTTCGGAAACGAAGTTCTCGTAGCCGGAAATCATCACCATCACCAGCAGGCCACCCACCAGCGCCATGTCGATCAGCGACAGGAGCACCAGAATCAGCTCCGACTCGGCCATCGAGAACACGTTGGGCAGGATGTGGAAAACTTCCTGGAAAAATTTCAGCGCCAACGCCAGCAGCCCGAGTGACAACCCGATGTAGATCGGCGCCAGCAGCCAACGCGAGGCGTACATTGCATTTTCGATAAAGCGTTCCATTGAATCTCACACAAGGGGGGTTGTAATGGGTGGCGAGTATACCAGCCACCTGTGACAGCCAGAAACCGCCCGGAAATCCGCCACCTGCGTGTGTGTGACAAGGTTTTTCTGCTAGTGTCCAAATCATTGACAGCCCAGCGACAGTGGACAGGACGAGTGGAAATGGATCTGCGATTGCCGATAACGACTGCCGGAATTTGCTTCGCCATGCTACTCGGCGGTTGCTCACCCGGCGACGACAAGCAGGCTGCCAGCCTTGAAGAAAAGACCACAAAGTTCGAACAGTCACTGGATGCCATCACCGATCCGAAGCTCAAGGACGCCATCACCGAGCTTGGCGGTTCGCTGCTGCTGCTTGAGCGCGCAAAACAGAAACTCGACAGCAATCCGGCAAAAACCGAATACGGCGAAGACGCCCTCGGCGTGCTAAAGCATTACCCGACCCCGCAGAGCCTTGTCGATACCTTCATCAATGGCCTGTTCGTACTGCACAAGGACGCCAGTTCCGATTACCTCACGGATCTGCAACCGGTCTTCCCCTTCAACCTGAACATTCCCGGCGGCTTCCTGTTTCCCCATAGTGTGGAATGGCAGTCGGTAACGCTGAGCAACAAGCGCGTCATTGCTTATCAACCCGAGTGGTCGGAAACCGATCCCGGCATTCAGTTGAGCCCGTCCAGCTCCAACGTCACCAACCCCGACGACCTGACGGTGACCTACCCATTCATCGACGGCCTGAATGTGGACAAGAAAACCCAGCCGCAACCAGTGAGCCTGCAAGGCCAGGTCGAAGTCATTGCGCCGCGACGTTTGTACAGTTTCGACCTGACGCAAAAGGACGTTGGCCAGATCCGCACCAACGACAACCTCAGCGTCAAACTGCTCAAGCTTGAAAAGAACTACGCGCAAGTAGAGTTCAGCAACAGCCTGCCATTGGCACCGGAAGTCGCAGACGCCCAGCTCAATCCGCTGATCGTTCAAGCCCGCGACATCAGCGGGCAATATTTGATGCGTGCCGGCTCGATCAACGAAAGTCCGGAGCAGGTCGCCTTCTACGAAAAACAACTGGTTCAGTTGCAACAGCAGAAAAGCTGGAGCGACACCCTGGAAAAACAGCTCAGTAACGATCAGCAAGCCTTTGAGCAACAACACCCCAAGCGCTACAACAAGGTTTACTTCAACGGCCCGATCGAAACCCTGGAAGTCAGCGTGCTGGACTTTTCATCGGCCACCGTGACCCGCAAAAACCTGGATCTGCCGATTCGTGCGTTCAATCAGCACACCACGGAAAAAGCCATTCAACCGCTGGATCTGCCCGTGGTGGTGTATGACGATCTGGCGGTGAACTGGCTCAAAGGCGCAAGCCTGACAGAAGACCAATTGAAGGCCGGCATCCGTATTCATCAATCGGTGGAAGACCCCAGCGCGGCGCGTATCGAGTTTTCCCATCGACGTACCTTCAACGATGAATTGCTCGGTGACGACTTCAGCCCCGGCGTCAGCCCGGTGACGTTCTTCACCGAAAAGCGCAGCGGCAAACTTGATGAGCCAATCGAACTGCCGCCCGAGGCTTATCAGGTCGACCCGTTGCGGGCGACGATTACCTATGATCTGAATCTGTTCCCGGAAACCCCGGCGATTGCCGTCGGTTCGATGCCGTTGTTTCTCGCCAAGGTCGACAAAAAATCCTACGACGCCAAGTCTTTACCCAAAGGCCTGGAGATCAAAAACAACACCCTGGCGGTGGATCTGAAACTGTTTCCTGCGAACGAATGGCGGTTCTTCGTCAAGGACGACAGCGGCAACTATCTGAAGCAGATCCTCTCGGTCAGCCATGATGCGAGCGCGAAAGGCCCGGCGTTGTTAGGCGTGCACTACTTCTACGGCCGACCAACCCACGTCGAAACCTTCCAGCGAACCGACCTTGCCACCGTGCAATACGGCTTTGAGGTCAAACTCGACAAGTCGCAGGCACCCGCCCCTGCGCCTTAACTGTTGAGGCTACGTCCCCGCCCGCCGTTGATCTGCCGAAGCTGGGCTTGCAGGTGCAGGCTCCAGATTTGCGGATCGTCGGCCAGTTCGTAGCCGTGCAGGGTCAGACTTTCGACGATGGTGTCGAGGATCGACTCGGCAGCGACCGGGCCGTGAAACGGGCCTTGGGCTTTGATGGCAGAGGGTTGTTCGCCGGCCATGCCGGCAGCGAAGAGTAGCGTCCACATGCCAGTATCGCCGGCCAACGGCTTGATGGCGCACTCGATACGGGTCACGAGACCCAGGCATTGACGGGTGAGGCAGAGGTTGCGCGACATGGCGGCGACCCTCGGTGAAGCCGGTATTCAGCCCTCACGGGAGGACTGGCTCGATCCAGTGATACTGTCGATATCCTTGAGCTGAGAATAGAAGAAAAGTTCGCCGCGCAAGCTTTATGGAACCAGAAGGCGCCGAATGGTCATTGTGTGAATATTGGCGCCAGAGTGATGGCACTTTTCCCGAAGATCGACACAAAACAAATGTAGGAGTGAGCCTGCTCGCGATCACGGTGTGTCAGTTGATGGAAATGTCGACTGATACACCGTGATCGCGAGCAGGCTCGCTCCTACAGTTTTAACCGTGTAATGGCTTACGCCGGTTTGGCTTCCGCCAACGCCTCCTGCGCCAGTTCCTTCTCGGCCTCTTTCAGATCTTCTTCACTGATCATCTCGGCAATCACGCGCAGACGCTCAACCACCCGCGCGTTGACGCTGCCTTCAGGGAATTGACCGTCAGCATCCGGTTCACCGGCCGGCTCGCCGACCAGCAGGCTCAACGCCTCGTCGGCCTGACGCACTGCGTAAACGTGGAACTGCCCGGCGCGCACCGCCGCCAGCACTTTCTCGTCGAGCATCAGCGTGGCGACGTTGGCCTGCGGAATGATCGCACCCTGCTCGCCGGTCAGCCCGCGTGCTTCGCAGAGGCGGAAGAAGCCTTCGATTTTCTCGTTGACCCCGCCAACTGCCTGCACCTCGCCGAACTGGTTGATCGAGCCGGTGATCGCAAAGCACTGCTTGAGCGGGGTTTTCGACAACGCCGAAATCAGCGTGCACGCCTCGCCCAGCGATGCACTGTCGCCATCGACGTAACCGTAGGATTGCTCCAGCGCGATACTCGCGGAAATTGCCAACGGGAATTCCTGAGCGTAACGGCTGCCCAGATACCCGGTGAGGATCATCACGCCTTTGGAGTGGATCGGCTGGCCGAGGTTGACCTCACGCTCGATGTCGACGATACCGCTGCCGCCCGGGTACACCGTGGCGGAAATCCGCGCCGGCACACCGAACGCCGAGTCACCGACTTCGAGCACGGTCAGACCGTTGCATTTGCCGACCGCCGCGCCGTCGGTGTCGATCAGGATGATCCCGGCGAGCATGTCGTCGAGAATCCGCGCCGACACACGACCTGTACGAGTGGCCTTGGCTTTCAGGGCACGTTCGATATGACCGGCATCGGTCATTTCATCGCCGGCCAGGTGACGAATGAAATCCGCTTCGCTGACCAACTGGAACAGATCGCCAATGCGCGCCGACAAGCGCCCCTGATGCTCGGCCAGACGCGCGCTGTACGTCGCCAGACGTGCGACCGCATCGGCGGTCAGTGGCGCCATGCCTTCTTCCGACGTACGGGTTTTCAGCAACTGGGCGAATTGCTCAAGGCTCTCGTCGACCATCGGAATGTCTTCGTCGAAGTCGACCAGGACGCGGAACATCTCCTGGAAGTCCGGATCGAGGTCTTGCAGCGTGTAGTAGAGCGACCGCGCACCGATGATGATGACTTTGACCTGCAGCGGAATGTGCTGCGGATTGAGGGTCACGGTGGCGAAACGACCCATCTCGCCCAACGGCGATTCCATTTTCAGCTTGCGCGATTGCAGAGCGCGTTTGAGCGCATCCCACACGAACGGCTCGCTGAGCATTTTTTCCGCTTCCAGAATCAGGAAACCGCCGTTGGCGCGGTGCAGCGCACCCGGACGCAACTGGCGATAGGTGGTGTAGAGCGCCCCCTGATCGGTGGTGTATTCGATACGGCCAAACAGGTTTTCGTAAGTAGGGTGCGGCTCGAACACCACCGGCGCACCGCCACTGGCCGGATGACCAACCACCAGACTCGGCGCGTATTGCTCTTCCAGCAACTTGCGCGCGACGGCGTCGGTCTTGCTGTCGTCGACCAGTTGCTCGACCACGGTTTTCAGCAGGTACACCTGCATCGCTTGCAGATAACCGCAGACAGCGGCGTTTTCCGCGTACTTCTCCGACAGCGGCGACAGCAGTGGCTGCAAGGCCAGGGTGATGGTTTCTTCGTTGAGCGAACGCAGTTGGTTGTTCGACTCACGCTTCCACTGCGGCAGGCTGGCGAGTTCTTCGTTCAGACGCTCTTCAAGGCCGGAAATATCTTCATGAAAGCGCTCGCGATCGGCTTCCGGCAACTGCGAGAACTCAGCTTCATCCAGCGCCTTGCCGTCGAGCATCGGCGTGAAGGCGATGTTGCTGCTGTCGCGGTACAGGGCGACGTCTTTTTCCAGGGCCAGACGCTCGATGATGTCGAGGGCCTTGTCGTAGCGCTGGTTGAAGGCGCGGTCGATGGCGCTTTTCTTTTGCTGGTAGGACGGGTGTTCGAACACCGCCGGGAAGGTCGCCAGCAGGTTGTCGATCAAGCCGTTGATATCACCGATGAACGCGCCGGCCGTGCCCGATGGCAGCTCCAGCACGCGGGGCTCGCGCGGTTCATCGAAATTGTTGACGTAAACCCAGTCCGCCGGGGTCTGCAGGCGTTTGCCTTCGGCTTTCAGGTAGCGTTTGACGAACGAGAAGCGACCGGTGCCGGGCTCGCCCATGACGAATACGTTGTAACCGGGGCGTGGCATGGCCACGCCGAACTGCAAGGCTTCGACCGCACGTTCCTGGCCGAGCACACCGCGAAAGGGCTCCAGATCATTGGTGGTAGTGAAGCTGAACTGTTCAGCGGAAAACGGACGGGTCAGCGCTTCGGGCGCTATACGCAGGCTGGCAGCAACAGGATCAGGCATCGGGCTTCCTTAACAATCAGGCGGGGCAGATAGCGGCATTCTGGCGCTGCCTGTGCCCCACTGGCAAGGCGCGCCCTATGACAAAGCATAGACAACCGGCTGCCCATGTCCCGCCACCCATGAAATCGGGGTTATCGCCAAATCTTTTGTAAAAACTCACGGAACCCCAGGAACGTGCCTAAACTCCAAACTGCGCGGCTGGAACTAATACTGGCCCACTGGCACCGTCAGGTGTCAGAACCCTGTCCATTGGTATGCACATAAAGAGATAAAAGCTATGAAACGGATTCTTCTCGGTACTCTCTTCACCGCTGTATCCATCAACGCAATGGCGCAAGCTCCAGGCGGCCCGGATTGCGGCTGGGGCAACATGCTGTTCGAAGGTCAGCGTGGCACCCCTGCTCACTTCCTGGCATCCACCACCAACGGCACTTCCGGTAACGCCACGTTTGGTATGACTTCCGGCACCAACGGTTGCTCGACCAACGCGTCGCTGACCTACGGCGGCAAATCCTGGTTTGCCATGAATGGCATGATGAACGAGCTGTCCGAAGACATGGCAAAAGGTAACGGCGAAGCGCTGACTACCTATGCCGTGGTACTGGGCGTGGCGCCGGAAGACCGTGCGCACTTCGCTGCTGTCACTCACGAGCACTTCCAGCAGATCTTCAGCAAGGCTGACGTGACCGCTGAAGACGTGCATACCAACACCCTGTCCGTTCTGAAGTCAGACCCACGTCTGGCCAAGTACGCAACTCAGGCTTAAGCTCGACTCCGCCCGCTTCTTTCGGGAAGCGGGTTTTATTTTTTTGGCCCGTCCCTCTTTGGGTTTTTGTTTTTTTCCTGTTTAAGTTGCCGACTATGCTCAAACGCCTTGCCTGGCTGGCGCTCTGTGTCTGCGCCCCGCTGTCCGCCGCGCCAAACATCGACCCTCAACGTTTGCAGCAACTGGCCAACGACCGCTTCTGGATTTCCCTCGGTCATTACGAAACCGCCAAGCTTGGTGGCTGGCGCAGCTATGTCAGCGACAAGAAGTTCTTTCTGGCGCACGACGGCAACGAACATCCCGACCATGAACTTGCCGCCACCGTTCAGGCACTGTATGCCCCGGCCAGCCTCGGCGAGCAACACGCACAATGCGTTTACCCGGCGCGCACGCGCTGGCTGAAAACGCAGCTCAACCTGACCGATCTGCCGGCACCTGCGTGCGCCGAGTACAAAAAGTGGTTCAAGGACGTCTCGCCGCACAGCGCGGTGATGATCTTCCCGGCGGCTTATCTCAACAGCCCATCGTCGATGTTCGGCCACACGCTGCTGCGCATCGATCAGGCTGACGTGCAGGCCGACAAGACGTCGCTGCTCAGTTACGCGATCAACTTCGGTGCTTACATCGAAGGTTCGGACAACAGCATCCTTTACGCCTGGAAAGGTTTGATGGGTGGCTATCCGGGCCTGTTCGCGCTGGTGCCGTATCAGGAAAAACTCTCCGAATACCGCAGTCTGGAAAACCGCGATCTGTGGGAATACCGACTCAATCTGACGCAAGAAGAAACCGCGCGCATGGTTGAACATGTGTGGGAGTTGAAGCAGATCCAGTTCGACTACTTCTTCTTCGATGAAAACTGCTCCTACCGCTTGCTCGAACTGCTGCAAGTGGCGCGGCCGAGCCTGCGCCTGACCGAACAATTCCCGCTGACCGCGATTCCTACCGACACGGTCAAAGCGGTGAAAGAAGCCGGGCTGGTCGAAAGCATCGAATACCGCCCCTCCCGCGAGCGTGAACTGCTCAGTCGCGCCGAACCGTTAAGCGATGAAGATCAGCAGTGGGTGCTGAAAGTCAGCGCCGACCAGCAAGTCTTGCAAGACCCGACCTTCAAGGCCCTGCCCCGCGCCCGCCAAGCCTTGATCATCGACGCGGCGTATCGTCTGGAACGCTACCGCGCCAACGGCCAGGAGCGCGACCCACAACGTGCGCAGCGCAGTTTTGAACTGCTGCGAGCAATCAACAAAAATCCGGCGCCGGAGCTGGAAATCCCGCAACCGGGCTTGCCCGAATATGGCCACGAATCAAGGACCTGGCAGGCCGGTCTCGGTACTCGAGGCGACCGCGCATTTGGCGAGTACGGCTTGCGCATGGCCTATCACGATCTCAACGACAACGCCGAAAGCTTCCCGCTGGGTGCGCAGATTGAAATCCTGCAGATGAAACTGCGCCAGTACGAAGGCAACCAGTGGCAATTCCAGCAACTGGATCTGGCGACCATTCGCTCGCTAACCCCTCGCAATGAGCTATTGCAGCCGCTGTCGTGGCAAGTCACCGGAGGCCTGGAGCGGGTGCCGGGCAAACACGATGACGAGACGCTGGTCAGCCACGTCAATGGCGGTGGTGGCGGTACGTGGGCGCTGGGCGACGATGTGCTGGGTTTTGCTCTCGGCACGGTGCGGGTGGAACACAACAATGACTTCGCCGAGTTTGTTTCCCCGGCGGGCGGTTTCAATACCGGCGTGCTGTGGAAAAACCCGCTGGGCAATCTCAGCCTGGAAGCCAAGGGCGATTACTTCTTCAATGGCGAAGTGCGCCGCAGCCTGAGTCTGAATCAGCAGTGGGAGTTGTCACGCAACCTCGGTTTGCGCTTGAGTGCGCAGCGTGAGTTCAGTCATCTGGCCACGCCGGAGACTGAAGTGATGCTAGAAGTGAAGTGGTATCACTACTGATCCGAATACACCGACCTTCCCCTGTAGGAGTGAGCCTGCTCGCGATAGCGGTGTGTCAGCTACATCGTTATCAACTGACAGATTGCTATCGCGAGCAGGCTCACTCCTACAAGGGAATTGCAGCGCTCAACGAATTACTCACATGCCTTTCACCAACATCCAACGAATCCCCTTCTAGACTTTCCCCATAAGCCGAGAACCGGCGCGGGAGAGTGCGATGTGGCGGTGTGCGGGTTTGCTGGGCGTTTTGCTGGTGCTGAGCGGTTGCCAGACCACTCACGAAGATTTGATTGCCAAAGGTTATCCACCGGCCTTCGCCGACGGTTTCGATGACGGTTGTGTCAGCGGCCGCCAGGCGGCCGGTTCGATCAGCGGTGAATTCCGCAAGAACGTGCCGCGCTATCTCAAGGACAAGCAGTACGCCGAAGGCTGGACCGATGGCTTCCGCCAGTGTCAGGCAATGCTGGAAAACAAGGGTCGCGAAGAATATCGCAACGAACATTGGGACGAACGCGAACGCGCCTGGCAGCAACAGAAAGACCAGGACGCCGGGCGGGCTTATCGCTCGCAGTAGGTCGCTTCCAGACATCCAGTGAAACCAAATGCCGGCGACCATGGCCCAAACTCTATGAAGAGGAGGACACCATGAGTCGCGCTTTCGTCAACGAAGACAATGCCGCTGCGCAAGCCGATCAACCGGTCGAACGGCAGGTCAGCACACAGCCCAATTACGTCACCCCGCAAGGGCTGGCGCAGTTGCAGGCGAAAGTTGCCGAGCTGCAAGCCCTGCACGCCGAGCAATCGGCCAAGGGCGAACAGGCTGACAAACAGCGCCTGGCCGATCTTGAACGGGATCTGCGCTACTTCAACCAACGCCTGAGCAGCGCGCAGGTCGCCGTCGCCGCGACCTCCACCGACAAGGTGCAGATCGGCAGTTGGGTCACCTACGCCGACGAACACAGCACCGAACGCCGGGTGCAACTGGTGGGCGAAGATCAGGCCGACGCCGCCAAAGGCCTGATCAATTGGGGATCACCTTTGGGCCGCGCACTGCTCGGTGCCCGGCTCAACGACGAGGTGCTGTGGCAGCGCCCCGCCGGCGATCAAGTGATTGAAGTGATCCGCGTCGAACCGAGTTAAACCACACCCTGCGCCAGCATCGCATCGGCGACTTTGACGAAGCCTGCGATGTTCGCGCCTTTGACGTAGTTGATCCGCCCGTTCTCTTCGCCGTAATGCACGCAAGCGTGGTGGATCGACTGCATGATCGCGTGCAACTTGCTGTCCACCTCGCCCGCCGTCCACAGCAGACGCATGGCGTTCTGCGACATTTCCAGCCCACTCACCGCCACGCCGCCGGCATTGGAGGCCTTGCCCGGCGCGAACAGAATGCCGGCATCGATAAAGATATCCACAGCCTCCAGCGTGGCCGGCATGTTCGCGCCTTCGGCCACGCACACGCAGCCATTGCGCAGCAGCGTGCGGGCGGCATCGGCGTCGAGTTCGTTCTGGGTGGCGCAGGGCAGCGCGATGTCGCACGGCAGCGACCATGGGTGCTGACCAACACGGAACTCCAGGCCAAATGCCGCCGCCATTTCGCTGATCCGCCCGCGTTTGACGTTTTTCAGTTCCAGCAGCGCCGACCACTGTTCTTCGCTCAACCCCGCCTCGCAATACAGCGTGCCTTCGGAGTCGGACAGGGAAATCACTTTGCCGCCCAGATCCATCACCTTGCGCGCCGCGTATTGCGCGACGTTGCCGGAACCGGAGATCGCCACGCGCTTGCCTTCGACGGTCTGCTCGCGACGCTTGAGCATTTCTTCGGCGAAGTACACACAGCCAAAACCGGTAGCTTCCGGGCGGATCAAACTGCCGCCGTAAGTCATGCCTTTGCCGGTCAGCACACTGGTGAACTGGTTGCTCAGGCGTTTGTATTGGCCGAACAGAAAACCGATCTCCCGCGCGCCAACGCCGATGTCACCGGCCGGCACGTCAACATCCGCGCCGATGTGGCGGTACAACTCGCTCATGAACGCCTGGCAGAACCGCAAGACTTCGGCGTCACTCTTGCCCTTCGGATCGAAGTCCGAACCGCCCTTGCCGCCACCCATGGGCAGCGACGTGAGCGAGTTTTTGAAGGTCTGTTCGAAGGCGAGGAATTTCAGCACGCCCAGATTCACCGACGGATGAAAACGCAGGCCGCCCTTGTACGGGCCGATGGCGCTGTTCATCTGGACTCGGAAACCGCGATTGACCTGAACCTTGCCCTGATCGTCGACCCACGACACGCGAAACACTACCGCCCGTTCCGGCTCGCAGATGCGCTCCAGAATCCCCGAGGTCAGGTAACGCGGATTGGCTTCGAGAAACGGCCAGAGACTGCGCAGGACTTCTTCGACAGCCTGGTGGAATTCGGGTTGATCCGGGTCGCGTTTTTTCAGGCGTGCGAGGAAGGATTCGACGGATTCGACGGATTCGATCATGGGAAAAGTCTCGGCAAATTTATTGTCGTTGGAGGAGATTGGGCCGGACTGTAACAAACGAATTGCACACAGAAATAGCGCAAAATGTCGCAGATATGAAATCAAATGGTGCACAGGATATAAATCAGAAGTCTTTTTTGATTGATATTGCACCTGATTGGTGAGAGCAAATTTGGGTAATGCACCAACAGTTATAGCGTCATCGCTGGCAAGCCAGCGATGAATACAACTCGGTATCCCTGAAAATCCCTGGCAAAAAAAACGGAGCCCTAAGGCTCCGCTCTTTGTGCAACCAACCCGATATCAGGCCAGTTTCTTGTGACGTACCCGGTGTGGCTGGGCAGCCGCTTCGCCGAGGCGCTTTTTGCGGTCGGCTTCGTACTCGGTGTAGTTGCCTTCGAAGAAGATCGCTTGCGAGTCGTCTTCGTACGCCAGGATGTGGGTCGCGACGCGGTCAAGGAACCACCGATCGTGAGAGATCACAATGGCGGCGCCCGGGAAGTCCAGCAGGGCTTCTTCCAGGGAACGCAGGGTTTCAACGTCGAGGTCGTTGGACGGTTCGTCGAGCAGCAGGACGTTGCCGCCCTCCTTCAGGGTCAGCGCCAGATGCAGACGACCGCGCTCACCACCGGACAGGTCCTTGACGAACTTCTGCTGATCGCCGCCCTTGAAGTTGAAGCGACCGACGTAGGTGCGCGACGGGATCTCGTAGTTACCGATGCGGATCTGGTCGGAACCGTCGGAGATCTGCTGGAACACAGTCTTGCTGCCGTCGAGGTCTTCGCGGCTCTGATCCACGCAGGCCAGTTGCACGGTTTCGCCGACTTCGATGCTGCCCGAGTCCGGCGTTTCCTTGCCCATCAGCATGCGGAACAGGGTCGACTTACCGGCACCGTTACCGCCGATCACGCCGACGATGGCGCCTTTCGGCATCGAGAACGACAGGTTGTCGATCAGCACGCGATCGCCGTAGCCCTTGGTGACGTTCTTGAACTCGATGACCTTGTCGCCCAGGCGCGGACCGGCCGGGATGTAGATCTCGTTGGTTTCCGAACGCTTCTGGAATTCCTGCGATTGCATTTCTTCGAAGCGTTGCAGACGAGCCTTGGATTTCGACTGGCGGGCCTTGGCGCCTTTGCGCACCCACTCCAGTTCTTCTTTCATGGCTTTTTCGTGGGCCGACTGCTGCTTGGATTCGGCAGCCAGACGATCGGACTTGGCTTCAAGCCAACCCGAATAGTTGCCCTCGTAAGGAATGCCCGCACCGCGGTCGAGTTCCAGAATCCAGCCAGCAACGTTGTCCAGGAAGTAACGGTCGTGCGTGATCGCAACCACGGTGCCCGGGAAGTCGTGCAGGAAGTGCTCCAGCCACGCCACCGAGTCGGCGTCCAAGTGGTTGGTTGGTTCGTCGAGCAGCAGCATGTCCGGAGCGGACAGCAGCAGACGGCACAGGGCCACACGACGCTTTTCACCACCGGAGAGGAATTCGACCTTGGCGTCCCATGCCGGCAGACGCAGCGCATCGGCAGCGACTTCCAGTTGACGATCCAGATTGTGGCCGTCGCTGGCTTGCAGGATCGCTTCGAGCTTGGCCTGTTCAGCTGCCAGTTTGTCGAAATCGGCGTCTTCTTCAGCGTAAGCCGCGTAGACCTCGTCCAGGCGCGCCTGGGCGTTCTTGATCACGCTGACCGCTTCCTCGACCACTTCACGCACGGTCTTGGTCGGATCAAGTTGCGGTTCTTGCGGCAGATAACCGATGTTCAGGTCCGGCATCGGACGGGCTTCGCCTTCGAACTCGGTGTCGACGCCGGCCATGATTTTCAGCAGCGTGGACTTACCCGAACCGTTAAGGCCGAGTACACCGATCTTGGCGCCAGGGAAGAAGGACAGCGAAATGTTTTTCAGGATTTCCCGCTTCGGCGGAACAACTTTGCCCAGCCGATGCATGGTGAAGACGTATTGAGCCATGGAGAACCTTGGGTCAGTGACAGATGAATGATTGGAGCGCAGGCGATGCCCGGCCAGACCGTGCGCGTCGTTCACTTGATGGTGATCAATGCGTGCGCGCTGAAAAAAGTCTGATTCTAGGAGCTGGAACGCTCCCGCGTAACCGGCAAAGCTACCTGATTGACGGAAGGCAGTCCAGCCGCGATGGGCTGGCACTTCGCCACGACTCAAGGCATGCTAGCCGCCCTTTGGGCGTCCGGCTTATAGTGCACGTCGCGCCAGTCCAGCCAGATCGCAGGATTACAGCTTGTCCAATGTCACTCCGCCAGCCTCTGTGAGCAGCACCCAACCGGCGCCCGGCTCGCCCCTGCGCGGGACATTAAAGGGTGCGCTGGCGACACTCGTGCTTTTGCTGCTGGCGCTGCTGTTCTGGCAACTGCTCGATCAACTGCGCGAAACCCAGAATAACCAGCGCCAGTACACCATCGATTACACCGCCGACCTCGCCTCGCAGGTCAGCCTGAACATGGCGCTGAATGCGCAAATCGCCCTCAATCTGCTACCGATCGTCGAACAACCGCAATCGGCCGACGAACAGCAGCAGTTGCTGCGCAAGCTCCAGCAATCGCTGCCTGACCTGCGCAGCCTCGCGTTGCTCAGCCCTTCCGGGCGTATTATCAGCGACAGCGCCGCCGACAGCTCCGACGCCAGCTACCTCACCGAACTGGTACGCCGCAGCCGCGCCCAGGCGCACTATTTCAGTAACGCCGACGATGGCTCGGTGGTGCATCTGTTGTTGCATCAGGCCAGCGGCAGTACCCGCGCCTACTGGGCTTTGCGCCTGACGCCGACGTTCTTCGACTCGCTGACCAAGCAGAGTGAAACCGGCCTGCGTCCGCTGTGGCTGGTGGAAAACCGTATCAACCATCAGATCATCAGTCGCGACGAAGCCCTGTCATCCGCCAAGCCTGGCGTGCTGAGCCCGGACGATCTGGCCAACACCGTACTCACCGTGCCGCTGAGCAGCAGTGATTGGCAATTGCGTGGCCTGTTCGACCGCCAGCGCGTGCTGGAGGAGTTGCTGCCGGCGTTCATCGGCAAATGCCTGCTGGGCCTGGCGTTCTCGATGCTACCGGTGATCGCGCTACTGAACATGCGCCGGCGTCAGCGCCAATTACATGAAGGCCGCCGCCGCTATCAGGACATTTTCGACGGTACCGGGGTGGCCCTGTGCGTGCTCGATCTGTCCGGGCTCAAGCAGATTTTCGACAAGGCGCAGATCCAGACCAGCGACCAGCTCAAGGCCTGGCTGGACCAGCCGCAACAGCGCCAGCAATTGCTGCAGGAACTGCGCGTCACCGAGGTCAATCAGGTCGCGCTGCAATTGCTCAATGTCAATTCCTGCGAACACGCCTGGCAGTTGTTGATCGACGGTCATCCACATCGTCACTGCGCGATCGGCCATCAAGTACTCGACGCGGTGCTCCAGCAACAAAAGCAGCTGGAACTGGAAATCAAACTCCCGGACATCAACGGTCGCGATCAACACCTGTGGATGGTGCTGCGCCTGCCGACCGAGCGGCACGACTATAAAGCGGTGATCCTGAGTATCAACGACATCACCAGCCGCAAGCTGATCGAGCTGTCGCTGCTGGAGCGCGAGGGCTTCTGGTCGGACGTGGTGCGCACCGTGCCGGATCATCTGTACGTGCAGGATGTGATCAGCCAGCGGATGATTTTCAGCAACCACCATCTCGGCCAGACCCTCGGTTACAACCGCACCGAACTGCATCAGATGGGCGAGTACTTCTGGGAAATTCTCCTGCACCCGGAAGACGCCGACTATTACCATCGCTCACGGCAGATGCAGCGCCACGCCGGTTACAGCCAACTGTTGCAGTGCCAGTTGCGCTTCCGCCATCGCGACGGCGAATGGCGGCGCTTCGACATTCGTGAACAGGCACTGGCCCGGGACAAGCACGATCAGGTCACGCGGATCATCGGCGTGGCCAAGGACATCACCGAACAGATAGAAGCCAGCGAATCCCTGCGCGACAGCGAGCAGCGCTACCGGATGCTCGCCGAAAGCATCAGCGACGTGATCTTCTCCACCGACAGCAAGCTCTCGCTGAACTACGTCAGCCCGTCGGTGCAAGCGGTGCTGGGCTACGACGCCGAATGGATTTTCCAGAACGGCTGGCAATCGACCATCGCCAACCCGCAGCAACTGAGCGGCATCTACACACTGATGGATCGCGTCAGCAAAGCCCTGGATAAACCCGAACAGTTAGCCATTTTGCGCAATCAGGTGCAGACCCAACTGTTCCTGTTCGACTGCCTGCGCGCCGATGGCCGCAAGATCCCGATCGAACTGCGTCTGGTGCTGGTGTGGGACGAACACGGCGCGTTCGAAGGCGTGCTCGGCGTTGGTCGCGACATCAGTCAGCAGCGCCGCGCCGAGAAAGATTTGCGCATGGCCGCCACGGTATTCGAACACTCGACGTCGGCGATCCTGATCACCGACCCGGCCGGTTACATCGTCCAGGCCAACGAGGCGTTCAGTCGGGTCAGCGGTTACGCGGTGGCGGAAGTGCTCGACCAATTGCCCAACATGCTCACCGTCGACGAGCAACAGGATGCGCACCTGCGTTACGTGCTCAAGCAACTGCATCAGCACAGTACGTGGGAAGGCGAAGTCTGGCTCAAACGCCGCAACGGCGAGCACTACCCGGCGTGGGTCGGCATCACCGCCGTGCTCGACGACGAGGGTGATCTGGCCAGTTACGTGTGCTTCTTCAGCGACATCAGCGAGCGCAAGGCCAGCGAACAGCGCATCCACCGCCTCGCCTATTACGACGCCCTGACCCATCTGCCCAACCGCACACTGTTCCAGGATCGCCTGCACACTGCGCTGCAAGCAGCCGAGCGGCAGAAGTCGTGGGTGGTGCTGATGTTTCTCGACCTCGACCGTTTCAAACCGATCAATGACTCCCTCGGCCATGCCGCCGGCGACCGCATGTTGAAAGACATGGCCACACGCCTGCTGGCCTGCGTCGACGATGACGACACCGTGGCGCGGATGGGTGGCGATGAGTTCACTCTCCTGCTGCAGCACCGCTCAAGTCGGGAGCTGGCGCTGAACCGGGCGATCCATGTGGCCGAGCAGATTCTCGGCAGTCTGGTACGACCGTTCGTGCTTGAGGGTCGCGAGTTCTTCGTCACCGCTAGTATCGGCATCGCCCTGAGTCCGCAGGACGGCAACGAACTCAGCCAGTTGATGAAGAACGCCGACACCGCGATGTACCACGCCAAAGAGCGCGGCAAGAACAACTTCCAGTTCTATCAGGCCGACATGAACGCCAGTGCGCTGGAGCGTCTGGAGCTGGAAAGCGACCTGCGCCATGCCTTGGAGCAGAACGAATTCGTCCTGTATTACCAACCCCAATTCAGCGGCGACGGCAAGCGCCTGACCGGCGCCGAAGCCCTGCTGCGCTGGCGTCATCCGCGTCGTGGGCTGGTGCCGCCGGGGGATTTCATTCCGGTGCTGGAAGAACTCGGACTGGTGGTGGACGTCGGCGACTGGGTGATCAGCGAGGCCTGCCGTCAGCTCAAGACCTGGCACCAGAGCCGCGTGCGCGTGCCAAAGGTGTCGGTGAACATCTCGGCGCGGCAGTTCTCCGATGGCCAACTCGGCACGCGGATCGCCACCATCCTGCGCGAAACCGGCCTGCCGCCGGCATGCCTGGAGCTGGAACTGACCGAAAGTATCCTGATGCGCGAGGTCAGCGAAGCCATGCAGATTCTCGCCGGGCTGAAAAACCTTGGCCTGAGCATCGCGGTCGACGACTTCGGCACCGGTTATTCATCGCTGAACTACCTCAAGCAATTCCCGATCGACGTGTTGAAGATCGACCGCACCTTCGTCGACGGTTTGCCGTCCGGCGAACAGGACGCGCAGATAGCCCGGGCGATCATCGCCATGGCCCACAGCTTGAATCTGGCGGTGATTGCCGAGGGTGTGGAAACCCATGAGCAGCTCGACTTCCTGCGTGAGCATGGCTGCGATGAGGTTCAGGGGTATCTGTTTGGAAGGCCGATGCCGGCGGGTCGGTTTGAGGCGCAGTTCAGCAATGACGCCCTCTTCATGTTCGACTGAACATCGGCGGTGCGGCCTTCGCGAGCCTGCTCGCGAAGAGGCCTTCAAAAGCACCGCACATCGGTCATGAAAACCACTTGTCTGCGACATGATGTCGTTTCATATGCCATCCAAAACCCATTGGGTTAGAATGCCCCCCTTTTCTGCCCCCAATCCTTGAGGACCGCCATGTTCAGCCGTGATTTGACTATTGCCAAGTACGACGCCGATCTTTTTGCCGCCATGGAGCAAGAAGCTCAGCGCCAGGAAGAACACATCGAGCTGATCGCTTCGGAGAACTACACCAGCCCAGCGGTGATGGAGGCTCAAGGCTCGGTACTGACCAACAAGTACGCCGAAGGTTATCCGGGCAAGCGCTACTACGGTGGTTGCGAGTTCGTCGACGTTGTTGAGCAACTGGCCATCGACCGCGCCAAAGAACTGTTCGGCGCCGATTACGCCAACGTTCAGCCGCACGCCGGTTCGCAAGCCAACGCTGCTGTTTACCTGGCCCTGCTGTCGGCCGGTGACACCATTCTGGGCATGAGCCTGGCCCACGGCGGTCACCTGACCCACGGCGCCAGCGTTTCCTCCTCCGGCAAGCTGTACAACGCTATCCAGTACGGCATCGACGCCAACGGCCTGATCGACTACGACGAAGTCGAGCGTCTGGCGGTTGAGCACAAGCCAAAAATGATCGTGGCCGGTTTCTCTGCCTACTCGCAGATTCTGGATTTCCCACGCTTCCGCGCTATCGCTGACAAGGTTGGCGCCTACCTGTTCGTCGACATGGCTCACGTGGCCGGTCTGGTCGCCGCTGGCGTCTACCCGAACCCGGTGCCATTCGCTGACGTCGTGACCACCACCACGCACAAGACCCTGCGCGGTCCACGTGGCGGCCTGATCCTGGCTCGCGCCAACGCCGACATCGAGAAGAAGCTGAACTCCGCGGTATTCCCGGGTGCCCAGGGTGGCCCGCTGGAGCACGTGATCGCCGCTAAAGCGATCTGCTTCAAGGAAGCGCTGCAGCCTGAGTTCAAGACTTACCAGCAGCAAGTGGTGAAAAACGCCAAGGCCATGGCCGGTGTGTTCATCGAGCGCGGTTTCGACGTGGTGTCCGGCGGTACTGAAAACCACCTGTTCCTGCTGTCGCTGATCAAGCAGGAAATCTCCGGTAAAGACGCAGACGCCGCTCTGGGCAAAGCGTTCATCACCGTGAACAAGAACTCCGTGCCTAACGATCCACGCTCCCCGTTCGTCACTTCCGGCCTGCGCTTCGGTACTCCGGCTGTGACCACTCGTGGCTTCAAAGAGGCTGAGTGCAAAGAGCTGGCCGGCTGGATCTGCGACATCCTGGCTGACCTGAACAATGAAGCGGTGATCGACGCCGTTCGTGAGAAAGTCAAAGCCATCTGCAAGAAACTGCCGGTGTACGGCGCTTAATCGCGACGATAAATCCGCAGCATGAAAAACCGGCCAAGTGATTGGCCGGTTTTTTTATGTCCGCATTTTTTCAAACGCCTGAACCGCTCAAGAATGGGACTCACCGCACAACTGGTCAGACCGGTCATGCCAATTCGTCAATTTTCACTTGCGATCCGCAAAAATCCGCGCCTAGACTGCACCCGCACTGGACATACCGGTAAGACCACAATAATTAAGTCCTGAATCTGATGCGCCACGCGCACGGCAGCCAGGACACCGACCAGGATTCCTCCCATGCTCAGATGGTGCTCGCGTTCAATCTTCCTCCAAGTGGTTCTCGGACTGGTGCTTGGCATCGTCTGCGGACTGACCCTTCCTGAATACTCGGCCCAGCTCAAACCGCTCGGTGACGGCTTCATCAAACTGATCAAGATGCTCATCGGTCTGATCGTATTCTGCGTGGTGGTCAGCGGCATCAGTGGCGCGGGCGATCTGAAGAAGGTCGGGCGCATCGGCCTCAAATCCGTTATCTACTTTGAAGTGTTGACCACCATCGCCTTGGTGATCGGTCTGGTGTTCGCCTTCAGCACCGGCATCGGCAGCGGCGCCAATATCCATCTGGAGCAACTGTCCGCCGCCGACATGGGCGACCTCGCCGAACGCAGCCAGCACATGCACACCACCACGCAGTTCCTGATGGACCTGATCCCGACGTCGGTGATCGGCGCGTTTGCCGACAACAACATCCTGCAGGTACTGCTGTTCTCGGTGCTGTTCGGCAGCGCATTGAACCTGGTCGGCGAAGCCGCTTCCGGGATCTCGCGCCTGATCAACGAACTGAGCCATGTGATCTTCCGCATCATGGGCATGATCGTGCGTCTGGCGCCGATCGGTGTGTTCGGCGCCATCGCGTTCACCACCAGCAAATATGGCCTCGACTCGCTGCAACACCTGGGCAGTCTGGTTGGTCTGTTCTACCTGACCTGCGTCGCCTTCGTCAGCGTGATTCTCGGTGTGGTGATGCGCGCCTCCGGCCTGCGCATGTGGCCGCTGCTCAAATACCTGCGTGAAGAACTGCTGATCGTCATGGGCACCGCGTCGTCTGACGCCGTGCTGCCACAGATCATGCGCAAACTTGAACACTTGGGGATCGGCAGCTCGACGGTCGGGCTGGTGATTCCCACCGGCTACTCGTTCAACCTCGACGGTTTCTCGATCTATCTGACCCTGGCCATCGTGTTCATCGCCAACGCCACCGGCACGCCGCTGGCCATGACTGATTTGCTGACGATTCTGCTGGTGTCGCTGATCACCTCCAAAGGCGCCCATGGCATTCCCGGTTCGGCACTGGTGATTCTGGCGGCGACATTGACGGCGATCCCGGCCATTCCGGTGGTCGGTCTGGTGTTAGTGCTGGCGGTGGACTGGTTCATGGGCATCGGCCGCGCACTGACTAACCTGATCGGCAACTGCGTCGCCACCGTGGCCATCGCTCGTTGGGAGAAGGACATCGATGTGCAACGGGCGAACAAGGTGCTCAACGGCGAGCAGGGCTATACCTTTCAGCCGAGAAAAACCGTCGCTCAAGCGGCGGCCAAAGAATTCTGATTGATCGCAGTGCCTACTGACCCGCAGGCACGGCTCATGGAGCAAGACACGTGATTACCACCTCAACCGTCGTCAACTCAGTCGTAGAAAAACTCCGGGCCGCACTGGCCCGTGGTCAGTGGCGCTCCGGCGACATGCTGCCGGGCCAGCGCGAACTGGCCGAGCAACTGGGCATCAGCCGCCCGAGCCTGCGCGAAGCGGTGATCGTCCTGGAAACCCTCGGTCTCGTGCGCTCGATGCCGGGCAAAGGCGTAGTCGTACTCGACGCACAGCTCAGCGACAGCCAAAGCCACGACAGTGCAGTGGCCAGCGCCAGTCTCGAAGACGTGCTGCAACTGCGCTACACCCTTGAGCCGTTCATCGTCGGCCTCGTTGCCCAGTCGATCAGCAGCAAGGAAGTCGGCCAGTTGCGCCTGACTCTGATGGACATGCGCGAAGCCCTCGAGGCGGGTGATAGCGAAGCCGGGGTCAGCGCCTACATCGCGTTTCACGAAGAGCTGTTCACCCTGACGTCGAATCCGATCTTCCAGAGCGTGGTGCAACAGACCAGCAATGCCCTCAAGCAAAGCGCCGAGGTGCTGCGCAATTCCCCTGAGCATCTGGCCGAAAGGTTGGAGGAAAACGAAGCCGTGGTTCGTGCGATCCGCAGCAAAAACAGCGCCCAGGCCAGCGCCGAAATGCGCCGGCACATCCTGCGCGAAGGCCAGCGGATGGGCATCGAGCTGAACATTCCGGACGACAATTTGAACAACTGAATTTCTTCCCACTGGAGACCGGCCATGAACAGTCTTGCCTCACCACAGCGCACTCGCCATATGTCGGCCGCCCTGCCCTTCTCCCGCATTGATGACCTGTATCCACGGCTGTTCGATGCGATTCTGGAACAACGTATCGACCCGGCCAGCCGCTTCACCGAAGAGAGCCTCAAGCAGATGTTCGGCGTCAGCCGCGCGGACGTGCGTCGGGTGCTGACGCAGTTGTCCCATGAACAAGTGATCGTCCTGCGCGCCAATCATCGGCCGCGTGTTGCGACGCCCGATATGGAGCAGACCCGGCAGACCTTGCATGCACGGCGCCTGACCGAAAACACACTGGTGCGCCTGGCTTGTCAGCGACCACAGGCTGATGGCGTGAAACGCCTGCGCGCCTTGATCGAGCGCGAGCGTCAGGCCGTAGAGCAGGATCGGCGCGGCGCGGCGATTCGATTGTCGGGGGAGTTTCATCTGCAATTGGCGCAGATGGCGGGGAACGCACCGTTGGCGCATTTTCTCGGCAGCCTTGTGCCGATTACGTCACTGGCGATTGCGCGGGGTGATGGAACGACGCGCAGTTGTTGCGCGTGGCAGGAGCATTTGATGATTGTTGAGGCGGTGGAATGTGGGGATGCGGCTAAAGCGGCGATGTTGATGAATCAACATCTGGATCATTTGGAAGGCACCCTGTTGTATTCCGTCAATGCGCACTGCGCTGCCGGATAGATCGCCATCGCGGGCAAGCCCGCGATGGCGTCATCTCTGACACCGAAGATCCATCAGGCTGCCGAAACCTTGGCAAACCCCGCCCGAATCTTCTCTTCCGGCAAGTCATCAGCAATAAACACAATCACACTTTCGCGCGCCTCACCTTCGGCCCATTCGGTGTCCCAGTCGAAACCATAGAGTTTCAGCACACCCTGAAACACCAATCGCCGATCTTCCCCGGCAATGTTCAGCACGCCTTTGTAACGCAGCAATTGTTTGCCGTGTTCTTCCAGCAACTCATTCATGAACTCGCTGAGCTGATCGATATCCAGCGGCTGCTCGGTGCGCAGCACGAGGCTGGAGATGCGGTCAATGGACGGCGCCTTGCTGACCGGACGCAGATTCAGCCCACCGCCGAGATCGGCGTTGAGGTTGAAGCCGCGCACGTCGAGCAATTCAGCCAGATGGATGTTGCCGTGCTCGACCACACGGATCGGCGCACGACGGTTGATCCGCGTCAGGCGCTCACTCAACGCGGTGAACGCTGCTTCATCCACCAGATCAGTCTTGCTGACCAGCAAGCGGTCGGCGAAACCGATCTGCGCCTGGGCGATGGTCTGAGTCAGGTGTACATCGGCATGAGCCGCGTCAACCAAGGTGATGATGCCGTCGAGCAAATAACGCTCGCGCAGTTCTTCATCGATGAAAAAGGTCTGCGCCACGGGTGCCGGATCGGCCAGACCGGTGCACTCGATCACCAGTCGGTCGAAGGCGATTTCGCCGCTGTCCAGCCGCTCAAGCAACAAGTACAGGGCTTTAGTCAGATCGGTGTGGATGGTGCAGCAGACACAGCCGTTGGCCAGGGTCATGACTTGCACAGGTTCGTCGCCAAGCAACTGAGTGTCGATGCCGGCGTCGCTGAATTCGTTTTCGATCACGGCGATTTTCAGGCCGTGCTCGGCTTTCAACAGGTGCCGCAACAAAGTGGTCTTGCCGGCGCCGAGGAAACCGCTGAGTACAGTGACAGGTATGGGAGAAGACAAAATCCGATCTCCTTAAAAGGAACACATAAACAAATGTGGGAGCGAGCTTGCTCGCGAAAGCGGTGTGTCAGCCAATGGATTCATCAACTGACACTCCGTATTCGCGAGCAGGCTCGCTCCCACAGGGGATAGCTTCGACCTCAGGCTCTAATCAACAGCACTTCGGCCCACCCTTGCCACCGTAACGGGCTTCCTGACGTTCGCGAAAGAACATCTCGTAGCTCATCACCGGTTTGTCCGGGTGCTTGGTTTGCATATGCTCGACGTAGGTGTCGTAGTCGGGCATGCCGACCATCAGGCGCGCGGCCTGACCGAGGTATTTACCGAGGCGACTCAGGTCATTGAACATGGTGCAATCCTCTGGTTACGCATCCGGCAGGGCCTGGAATGGCGATTCTTTATCCGTACGCTCTTTTTTACCCCAGGCGGCGATGCCGACCTTGAGCGCGTAGAACAGGATACTGAACACCACAAACAGGAACAGCACTGTCAGCGTTGCGTTGGTGTAGGCGTTAAAGATCACGTGCTGCATTTGCTCCACGCTTTTGGCCGGCGCGAGCACCTGACCATTGGCGAGTGCATCGCTGTACTTCTTGGCCAGCGACAGGAATCCGATCGCCGGGTTGGCGTCGAACAGCTTGATGAAGCCTGCTGTGGTGGTGCAAATCAGCAGCCAGGTAGCCGGAAGCAAAGTGACCCAGATGTAGCGCTGGCGCTTCATTTTGATCAGCACAACGGTACCAAGCATCAATGCGATACCGGCCAGCATCTGGTTAGAGATACCGAACAGCGGCCACAGGGTGTTGATGCCGCCCAGTGGATCGATCACGCCCTGGTACAGCAACCAGCCCCACATCGCCACACAACCAGCGGTAGCGATCAGGTTGGCGGTCCACGACTCGGTACGTTTCAGCGCCGGCACGAAAGAGCCGAGCAAATCCTGCAGCATGAACCGCCCGGCACGGGTGCCGGCGTCTACAGCGGTGAGGATGAACAGTGCTTCGAACAGAATTGCGAAGTGGTACCAGAACGCCATGGTGTTTTCACCCGGCAGGACACTGTGCAGGATCTGCGCGATACCGACCGCCAGGGTCGGCGCACCGCCGGCACGGGCCAGGATCGTGGTTTCGCCAATGTCATTCGCAACGGCTTGCAGCGCCTCAGGCGTAATGGCGAAGCCCCAACTGGTGACCACTTGCGCAACAGACACCACATCACTGCCGACGACGGCTGCCGGGCTGTTCATGGCGAAGTACACGCCAGGCTCGATCACCGAAGCAGCAACCATGGCCATGATCGCTACAAACGATTCCATCAGCATGCCGCCGTAACCGATGTAACGGGCGTTGGTTTCGTTATCCAGCAACTTCGGCGTGGTGCCCGACGAGATCAGCGCATGGAAACCGGAGACCGCACCACAAGCGATGGTGATGAACAGGAACGGGAACAGACCGCCCTTCCACACCGGGCCGGTGCCGTCGACGAACTGGGTCAGCGCCGGCATTTTCAGCTCAGGCATGGTCACCAGAATGCCGATCGCCAAAGCGACGATGGTACCGATCTTGAGGAAAGTGGAGAGGTAGTCACGCGGCGCCAGAATCAACCAGACCGGTAGCGAAGCGGCCACAAAACCGTAACCGACCAGCATCCAGGTAATCTGCACACCCGTGAAGGTGAACGCCTTGGCCCACACCGGATCGGCGGCGATCTGCCCACCGAGCCAGATCGAACCCAGCAGCAGCAACACGCCGACCACCGAGATCTCACCAATGCGACCCGGACGGATGTAGCGCATGTAAATGCCCATGAACATCGCGATCGGGATGGTCGCCATCACCGTGAAAATGCCCCATGGACTCTCGGCCAGGGCTTTCACGACGATCAGCGCCAGCACCGCGAGGATGATGATCATGATCAGGAAGCAGCCGAACAAGGCGATGGTGCCGGGAATGCGGCCCATTTCTTCACGCACCATGTCGCCCAGGGAGCGGCCGTTACGACGGGTCGACATGAACAGAACCATGAAGTCCTGCACCGCACCCGCCAGCACCACACCAGCGATCAGCCACAGCGTGCCGGGCAAATACCCCATCTGCGCCGCCAGTACCGGACCGACCAGAGGCCCCGCGCCAGCGATGGCCGCGAAGTGGTGACCGAAGAGAATGTGTTTGTTGGTCGGCACATAGTCCAGACCGTCATTGTTGAGCACGGCGGGGGTGGCCCGACGCGGATCGAGTTGCATCACATGGTTAGCGATGAACAGGCTGTAGTAACGGTACGCAACCAGATAAATGGCCACGGCAGCGACCACAATCCACAAGGCGTTGATCGCCTCGCCTCGGCGCAATGCCACTACGCCCAGGGCGCACGCTCCTACGATTGCCAGCACTAGCCAGGGTAAGTGGCGTAGCAGGCTATTATTATTTTTCATTTTATTATTCCAGCCAGGGTGGACAAGAAAGACAGCCACCCCGAGTTTAGCGCTTACGGCGACAAAGGCCATACCCCGACATTGGTCTAGACGCCTTAACGATTGGCTGCGACCGACTGGTCGGGTCTATAGTCAGCAAACCTTCGTGAGGATTGCGCCATGAGCCAGCACCCAGCTGAGCGTCGCCGCTTCAAACGTATCGCGTTCGATGCCAAGACTGAATTGAGTCAGGGCGAGTACATCTGGCCGGTCAAATTGATTGATCTGTCGCTCAAGGGTCTGTTGATCGAAAAACCCGAGCCGTGGCTAGGTGTTCGGGAGCGGCATTTTCTGGTCGATATTCATCTCAACGATGAGGTCGACATCAAGATGGATGTGCAACTGACCCACGACGACCATGGCCAACTCGGCTTCGTCTGCAAGCACATCAGCCTGGAGTCCATCGAACGCCTGCGGCGCTTGATTGAGTTCAACCTGGGTGACCCGCAGGAGCTGGAGCGAGAATTGGGCGCTCTGATCGAACTCTGATTAAAACCGGCTCCCTGTAGGAGCTGCCGAAGGCTGCGATCTTTTGATCCTGATCTTTTAAAAGCAAGATCAAAAGATCGCAG
>NZ_JACSZV010000020.1 GCF_014472415.1 Pseudomonas sp. N40(2020) | reverse complement strand
GCGACATCAGTCATTACCTGATGCATCGGTACAACTGGATTAGACCGCACCAATTCAATAACGGACTGGCCCCAGCTCAGGCCGAGAAAAAACTTAACGTCGTGTCCGGGATTAGTTGACCACTACAGCGAGAGTGTTCGACACATCGAGGTATCTGACGACCTGCTAGCTCAAACGCGTGGCGTTAGGTCGTGTGCTTAAACAAAGGTATAACCAGATGGAAGCAAGCCGTTCGCTCGGGTTGTTGAGTCCGCGTGTCGGTGCGTCTACCAACTCCAGCAAGTAGCGCAATGGCGTTACTCCAAAGAGCAACGCTTTGACGCTCGAACGCAGAAAAATCAGTAGCTAGAAGGTCTGATCGCCCGTTACAGGCGAGGGGAATCTATTTTTAAAAGGTTGCCGCACTCTTGATTCGGAAAAGCGCGAGCGCGCACGCCCGTTGCTCAGTTGAGTGCGCGAGAGCCGGTCGATTGGCGTTGAGCAATCTCCGCGTCGACTCGTTCGTATAACTACGCCGACCGTATCTGGCGCCAAACCTTGGCGTTGAATGGAGTTGATGTTCTGGCGCCCGCTCAAGTCTAGTGTGACCACATCATCTATGCCTGGGCTCAAGGACGCCGTTGCCCGGTTGTCGTTATGCATTGTTACTCGCGCCGATTGCTGGGCTAGGATCCGTCGAACAAGCCGGATGTCCGCAGCGGCTTTGTAGTGATCTGCCATGAACAGGCGATAGCCATCCACAGACCAGCCGCGCTCCGCTAACTCATCGGTCACGTCAATGACGCCAAGATTGCCGAAATAGGCTGTGGTGTCAGGCTAAAGAATGCCAGCCAATGACAACTTAGCCACGCCGGATTCTCGATCAAAATATGAAAGGAAATGCCACACACCCTTGGTGCTTCAGGGATGGGGGAAGTTGATAGCGGCTTTGCCCGTGATGTAGTTTTCTCGGGAGACGCGTTTGAGGTCAAAGTTGAAGAGCGGCTGGATCATATGCTTGAGACGGCTACACGGCGGAGTCGTTGATCTGGAAAACGCTTTGAGATGCACTGTGATGAAGTGAACATGTCGTATGCTTAATGGGCCTCTGTCTTGTCGGAAGCTAATTTGCGCTGCGCGCCTCAGTTAGTCCAGAAGCAAGCGGAGCGCGCAGGCCCATGGCCGAAGGCGTGAGGATGGAAGCCCGAAGGGCCGAGACGCAGGCGTTTACGCCCAGGCTCGGTTCACGACAGCCGTCCGCCATCAGGGCGGCACGTCAAAAGCGTCTGACTGCAGATCCATTATCCATTCAGCCGTACTGAAATCATCGCTCGTTCTTCGCTTAATGGTTGAAGAACGCCTGGCGATCCTCTGGTGTAAAGATAGAGAAAATACTCTCCCTTATGATTGTGAATGATCCGGTAAACCTCTCCAGGTGAAAGCCTGCTAGGAAAGGTAATTTTGTCTAAAAGTATCTCGTATTGATCGTTACTCTGGCATCTCAAGGCGGCCATGAATTCTCTTTGTTCCTCGCGCTTCCATTGCCGCAGCATGTGGTATCGAAGAAAGAAAATGAGGCCGGCGAGTGCAACTAGCCCAGCAGCAACAATCGATCTACTGTCCAGCTCCACGTAGCACCTCCCTTAGCTTCGTGTCCCATCAAAACAAGGCGCTATCAGCACTGTAGCGGCTGCGAGAACGCGTGATCCTTGCGGCGTTGCACCTGAGCAAAGTCAGCTTATGGCAAACCTGCCTTGGTAATCTGGCTTCGGGCTGCTGCGACAATCGGTTGCATACCGTCGTGCCGGAAAGGTGAGGGCAAGTGGCTTACAATTCGTGCGACGAGGATGCGTCCATTTCAGCTGTACACAGGCATCCCAAGTCAGCAATAGCGAAGTGCTTATCCAACAAGCTGCATTTTTTCATGCAGGGTTATCGACCCGTGTGTAAATCCCGAAGGAGCTCCTTCACAAACCAGTCTTGTAAACCGACCTCAAGTGTGGGGATATCAGATGCTGGGCTCACCACCAAGCCAATGTTGATCAAACTTTCGACTTGATCGCTTGCTGCTTCAGACTGACTCCCCGTACCCACCTTTCGGTTCAGCATTTACTGCGCCGGCAGCGCTCCGAGCAGTAGCGCACTTCTTCCCAGCAGCGTGCCCACTTTTTCCTCCATGTGAAGGGAAGGCCGCAGGTCACGCAGGTTTTGACTGGGAGCTCACTCTTCTTCAAAACGATCCCCATGCATCGCGTCTAGCGAGTAGTGTCTGGTCGCGTACCCAGACCGATTGTTGTTTGGATTTACCCTTGATGCAGTGCTGCCGTGACACGTGTTTGAGAGCAAGGTCGAACAGTGGCATTTTCATGGGAGCTCTCTGAAGCGCACAAGACCCCGCTTGATGTGGCCGGCATTATCATCAATGTTGCTGAATGGAGGATCGTCTATTCTGCGAAGCAGAATTCTACTTGCTGGGCGTTCGTCGCTGAGCGATTACTTGAGGACTTACTAGAGGGGCGTGCCGCTAGCAACCCATCGCCCGACGAAATCGTCAAATTTTTCAGAATTCCGTCGCGGGTTAGACCCGCCAATTCTTCTTGAGTCTGACGCAGCAAAGCGTTGACCGGATGCCCCGATTCGGCGGAGAGAGTAATGGCTACTAGGGTCAGAGGATTCACATTAAGCGGGCCACTTAGCGCGGTGATCATCTCTAACGTCGGACTTGATTGACCGCGCTCTAATTTCGAGACGTATGTTCGACTGCTGACTTCTGCCAGGTTCCTCTGGGTCAGTCCTTTGCCTGCACGCATCGCTTTAAGCACAGCAGCGAAGGCATTTTTGAGCGACATAAACACGTTCCTGATTTGAGTCGTGGATACGCTGGAAGTAGCAATTCTGGGCACATGGAAGCCTATCACGATATGTCTGGGTTTCATGCTCTAGTGAGACCGAGACGAACCTTGCAGCTTGCTGAGGCTATGTACGCCGAGGTGGGCTATTTAAGGGAGTTGCCTTGACGAAGAAAGCGAGCGCATGTGGGAGGTTTCGAGACTCTTGAACTGCTGAAGCGCTGCCTCTAATTTGGAGCCAAGACGGGTTTCACCGATGACCTGTACCATCTCGATTGCGGCCTGCTCTTGGTCTAGAGCCAAGTCTGCTCCCTCCATCTTTCTAGCTGAACATCTCGTTGATTTCGGTATCAGCACGGCCCAGCGACTTCATCGAGATGTTGCCTGCGTCGTTCTCAGCAACGTGCCAGAGCGCAAATTTCGGAAGGTTTAGCCACGCCGGTGGCTTCGCATCAACGGCAATAGCCGAGCGGGTATGGTAGGTTGCTGCACCGTCGACTATCGATACAAGCGCGATACCGTGGGCTGTTGCATATTTTATCGCTCCGGATTGAAATCCTGATGTGGTGAACAGCATTCCTTTATGAGCGCCCAAAGATCTGACCTTGTCGTGCAGCACCTGAACCAGCTCCCGCTCGACTGCGTTACGGTATTTTTTGCACTCAATCAGAACGATAAATTCGGCGCCCGCGAAGGCTTGGAATTTTGCCAGCACGTCTATCTGGTAGGTTGAATCGTAGGCCTCGACCTTCACGTCGTGCTTGACCTCCAGCGATGTCAGTTCACCTCCCTGTTTGAGGATCCAGTCTCTGACCAAGAACTCGAATTCAGTGGCGGTAATTTCGAGGTTGGGATTCGCCATTGGTGGGAACATTCTTTTCCTTATCGTTCAGTCGAATTGGCAGTGTGCGATAGGTGCGCAGGGCTCGGGGTGGCAGCACCTAAGACTGTCGAATCCTCAAGATGGAATCGGCGATGGCTTGAGCATTTGCGTCCAGCGCTTCCATGGCCGACATCGCATGAGCGGCGACGCTTCCCACGCCATTTTCTGAAAGCCACTTGGTTATTTCTTCTATTGCTGCACCTAGTGCGTGCTGGTTATGCAGCAGCAATGTCAGGGCGTCCGCCGTGGCGATCTTGTAGTTCGAATTATCTCGCATGGCGGTCTTCCTTGGGATGGTGCACAGAGCCTAGTTCATCTCACCGCTGTCTCAAACGGTGCGGGTTTGCCCGATGTTTTGGCAGAGCACGACCAGGGCTGACAGGGGGCCAGAATGCTGCACTCACCGTCTTTGCTTGCCCGCCGTGCTTGGTCTGTGGAGCACGCGATGGGTAATACTTATCTACCCGAGCTTCAGGTTTGCGTACGGAGCCAAGCTTCCACCTTTTGCAATCTACCAACCTCGGAAAGCTTTGACCTTCCTGTATCTAGAGTCTCAAGCAGTCGCTGTCTCTCCGCACTAGAAGGAAACCAATCATCAATCTCGACGCTGCAGTGGATGGACTCACTCAATGCCCATCTAACGATCATGTCCGCAGCAGCTCTGCGGTGATCCGCCATGTACAGCCGCCGTCCTTCAACAGACCATCCACGCTTTGCTAGCTCATCGGTCACGTCAATGATGCCAAGGTCACCAAAGTATGCTGTGGTGTCAGGGTAATGAATGCCTGCTAACGACACCTTAGCCACGCCGGATTCCCGATCAAAATATGCAAGGAAATGCCACCCACCCGTGGTGCTTCCTAGACGCGGGAAATTGATGGCGGCTTTCCCTGTTATGTAGTGCTGGTGCGAGACGCGTTTGAGGTCAAAGTCGAAGAGCGGCCTGTTCATGCGTTTCGACCCACTTGTTTATGTAAGCATCTTATAGATCTCAGTATTGACGGAAGGGCGCTACCGCCTTCCCGAGCTCCGAGGATGTAGAGGCAAGCTGGAAGCCTGACGATACCTACTAAGGGCCGAAGCCTGCGGGTGAGCTGATCGAAGACAAAGGCGCTGGCGGCGCCCTTCGTCTAATTAGTTCATTCACCGCTTTACTCGACCTAGCGCTCTATCGATGAAATGCCGCTCAAGCAAGGTTAGGCTTTGGAGTCGATCCAGGTTTTCACGCAAGATTCGAGAAGCATCGTCTACGCTTGCCTCTTCTGCAAATGGAAATCGTGTTCCGAGCTTATGAAGCAATTGGACAGGGATTCCCATCTCTTCAAGCCCGGCCCATGCCGGATGCAAATGATAGTTTTCGAAAACACTGCGCAGATGCCCATAGGATACCCGGTAGTCTTTACCCCTCTCCTCTAGCTTGAGGTTGACGATGTCCTCAAGTAGAGCTAGTGCTTTAGGTATGGCATAACCAAATATCCGACTCGCAAAGTTTAGGGCATGGTTTATTTGCTCGGATAATTCTTCGCTATCGACACTGGATGGTATGCGAGATATTTGTTGGGTTAGGTAGCTTTCGTGGCTGGTCGCCATTAGGTAGGCAGAGACTCTGGCATTGATAACGCTGATGTTATTGATCAGCCCTAGTTTTTTAAATGAGCCAGAGCAAACACGATCAACGAAACGAGACAGGAAATTTGCGAATCCTGCTTTGGGGACGCCTGAGAATAAGCAACTGTGGAATTCACTTTCATCGGACATGTCTACGAAGCTGAATGCTGCTTCAATAATTTCCAGTTTGAATGAGGCATGTTTCCTCAGAAAATCCTTCCCAGCCCTGCTGGCTGACGTCCCGGCATCGAACCTGGATTGGGAAAAATCTGTCAAATGTTCCGGCTGAATGCCTGCGAGGAAATTTAAGGGCAGCTCTTCTGTTTGTTTTCCTAGAGGTATCACTACCTCAAAACAGTCGCTTTGTTTTGGTAGTTCTTCCATGCAAAAAACCTTACCGACGAAATGCTCACCCATCCGTCCTGCTCGGCCTTTTATATTCCCATGCGTGAACCGATCAATGCTGAAGTTACCGGCTCGATTATCGTAAATAAATACATTCTTAGCGACAGTGTTTACGCCTTCAATGATAGTTGAAGTGCAGATCAGAAATGGGAGTTCGCCACGGTTAAACTTATCGATAGTGTATTGCTGCATAGCTCTGGGTAGTCCACCGTAGTGAAGGCCTATCCCATTTCTAAAAGCGCGCGTGTACTCCCACTTGGGATGGTAGTGTTGATCTAACCAGCTGAGGTAGTCATCTTCGATGGCTTTCATAAAGCCGGATTTTAGTAGAAATTTAGCAACCTGTACCGCGCGGCCTGGAGATTTGCAGTAAATGATGGTAGGCCCATGGATCTGCTCGAGTGTTGTCGCTAATGCCTCATTCTTCTCATTCACGCTATCAGGTTTAATGTTGAAGAATTTGACGTCCACAGCTACCGTGTTGTAGTCGGTAGGGATAAACGTGTAATGCAGGTTGGACGACGGCAGTCCGCTTACACCGTTGATAAATGGCCCTGTCATGAAAAACTGCTTGGAACAGCGAAGTAGTTTGCTCAGTGCCGAGTTTAGAGCTGGTACTCTTTCATCTTCATCGTCAATCTCGCCGTCCTTCTTGCGTTTGAAGGCGAGCTTGTAAAATTCATCAAGTACGAATAGGTCGATGTCGATCAGATCGTCCCGGTCATTAACACGCTCTTGTGTCAACACATATAGAATGTGCTCCTGTCGAGAACGCTGTGTGCCATGGTGAATTATTTGAAATGTTTGTCCAAAACGCTCTTCAAGTCGACGTCGTGTTTCGTCGACCAAGGCGACAGTGGGGAGGACAATTACGAGTTTATTAAATTTCCCAGACGCGATCAGCGAGTCAACGATAGCGCTCTTACCCATGCTAGTCGGTGCACTCAGGATCACGTTTCGATATTCAAGAAGCAACTCGTAGATTTTGAATTGCATGGAGTGAAAGACGATATCTGTTGATATAGGCGTCTGATATGCCTCTAAGACAAACTCCTCCGCAAGCGACAGATCTTGAAACTGTGTTTTCAAATATGGATATAGCCCAGATTTCCGAACTAGGTGGCGTAGTAATGCATGAACTCCCGAAAATTGGCTTCGAGAGTCCAAGGCTCGAATGACAAGCTCTCGCCCGGAGCTCCTGTACTTCGGATTAGATAGGAGCTGCTCAGCGGTTTTGAGGTAGGCAAAGGCCGAGAAGTTTGGATGTTGCAGGCTTTGGAGCGCGGATTCGTAGTTTTCAAGCACAAGCCTTCTCCAGCGCCTTCTTTACTTCGGATAACAATCTATCTATGTTCGGTACAGGGTAAAGGTGAAGATCGATCAGTACCTCTCCGAATCCGCTGGTTTTTAAGTCTGACGAAAAATTATCGAATAGTTTCTTAGTTTCTGTATAAAGTTCTGGCTCATAACCCGGTGTCTCGGGCTCGGTCAGCAAAATGGAGTTGTAACCAAGAAAAATTATAAAGCGATACCTGTTTAGGTGGATATCGAAAGCTTGACTGGTTTCGAGGAGCTCATCAATATCGTGCTGGAGCAAGTAGGAGTCTTGTTTGATTTCAAGAATTTTGGAACGAGCCGAATCGATATTGTCGATGATGTCTGTGTATAGAATCGTTCGAAGATTGTTCAAACATTCGGCTAGGTCGGAACCGTTGTAAAGGTGGCTAAACCCTACCCAAAGCTCATCACCTCCTGAGGCTCTTGGGACGATATGAACATTCTCGAGGACTTTTACCTCGAAGGGTTTCTCAATATATAGAGAGGCAGGTATTGGCTGGCTCGTATGTTGGCTTCGGATACAAGAGTGAAGTAATACTTTTCCAAGAAAATCCCCAAGCTCGCTCATGGATGCTTCCAATCGAGATAACAAGATCCGGTATCGATCACTTGTTGATATGCCTGTGATGTCCGCTATTTCCTCTGGCATTAGTAGGATTTCATCAATCCATTTAATTACACTTTCTGAGATGTAGCTATATCTGTAGTTTCTAATGCTGTAATGCTGGTGCATTACTTTTCCGCATCTTGTGATGCTTCCGCAGCTGGGCGCATGCGTGTGGAGGTGCACGAGAATGGGTTGGAGTTTTTTGTTTGCGTATATTTTTGTATTCGTATATGCGGATTTCTCGTGTATCAAAATCTCAGATTTAAACCAGTCGATGAGATTGTTTCGATAGTAGGTCTTATCGTCTTCACAGTAGACTTTTCTGGAAAGCGCACTTTTCTTGGTTAGTGTGTAAACGATGTCTCGCCAAATTGCCTCGGCAGCGACATCGGAACTCAGGCTTACGCCAACGACCTCTAGAGCCGCGTTGCGGATATTTTTAATACCCATAAGTTCGATTTCGTGTACCGACGCATATACCTGCCACCAAGTCGAATCTACCCAATGCCCGATATCGTTTTTGGATGCGGCAACAAAGTTAGCAGTTCGCTGGTTGAGGTCGTCGACTAGCTCTTGTCGTCCTGGCCTGCCAATTCGCGAGGTCGGCAATACTCGGAGGTACTCCAAGAGGCCAGTCGGGCGCTCTGCTGAAACGATCCGAAATCTGCATTTGCTAATTGGGACGGTCGCTTGCTTCATCGATTTATGCACCATCGATGAATCAGGTATGCGTTTTTTTCGTGGCTTGCCCCAGGACTTGCTCTTCGCAGAGGAGACAGCAGTGCTTGTTGAATTATCTGTGATTGTGGTCGGTGTCCACTTCTTCTCGGCAGCAGCCTTGACTTGGATGAACTCTGTGAAACCTGCCCAGACGATATCTACATCATCAACGGTCTCGACACGCACGGCACGCATTTCCCTGTCCATGAGCATCTCAGTTGCAAGCCAGGCAGCGACACAGTCCTGATATAGGAAGCCGTATTTTGCTGCTACGCCCCCCGAGTCGGTTATTTCCATTGCGCTCGTATTCCATGGCACTTTGCTATGCCCAGCGTATGGGATTGTGCTCTGCCAGTCTATGGGCGGAATGGAGGCTTTCGTAGCCAATAGGGACACGGCGCTAATCCGGATGGAAGGTAGCTGATCCCAGCTCGAGGAAGTAGCCTCGTTCAGGCACCTCAAAAGCAACAAGCTTCGTTCCACGCTGTTTAGAAACGCTACCGAATACACCCCGTTGTTTTCGCCTCCTGGCCGCAGTCGCACGGGCGAATCCCTAGCTCGGCTCATCCTCACAGGTTGTACCTTCATCAGCAGGCCGCCATCTTGGGAACATCCAGTTGGCGATCAACCAGTCTTGCTGGAGGCTGCCATCTTTGGCAAATATGTCTTTTCCTTCAGCTAGCCTAAAACTGAATGTCTGCAATTCCTCGCGATTCCCCGAAAAAACGGTGACCTTCAGAGCAGCTTCAGTGCCGTAGAGCTCGCCAAATTTTCGATTTACCTCATCGACAAAAAAGTTCTCGGTGATGGTAGATGGGTCTTCAGGGGTGGGGACGTGTATGTCTTTTAGGGTTTCCTCAGTCAGCCAAGTAGACAAGCCCTGTAGGTGAATGCTCTTTGAGATCCGAACCCAAACACTTGCACCTGGTTCGACCTTGATAGGCGTGTTGGCGTTCGGGTTCTCGGACAATACGCACATTCCCGCTGCACCGGCTCTGCCGAGCGTTGCCGTATTGCTTTTGGTGACTTCAATTAGAGCCGACGTCAGGTAGACGGGATCCTTTCCATAGTTCCTCAGCTGCAGCTGAACAAATACGTCATCTTGGTTTTCAGGCATCACGGCGTTAATTCTGAAAGGCTTTAGCCTTGCTCGGACAACGGCTAGGGGCGCTTTGTCCTGTCCTCGCAACTGACTCACGAACGATATAAGGGAAGACCCGTCACTCAAAAAGCCAACGAAGGCGAAGAGGGCACCGACCGACAGCATATTTCGAATTGCGGGGCGGCTCCGGATTGATGACAAGGCTGAGACAAGCTTTTTTAACAAAATAAACTCCACCCTTTCAGGTTTTTCATTGCTCCACGGGATCTTTAAAATCGTCCACGCGCATATCTGTCGGCATGTAACGAGGAAATATTAATTGCATGGATTCCGATTTGAGCAGGAAGGCGCAATGATTATGACGGGGAGCTTACCGAGTAGCGCTGGTAGCTTTCCCAGCGTGCCCTCTGTCGATACGCGCTTAGCGACTATCCAACAGCGGGAGGCAAGCGCGTGGACGTGCTGACGGCACTCAGATAATGTCTCAAGCACGAAAACGCGCAGGTCGCGTGACGACTCATGAAAGGGATAGACGCGATGATTTATCAATGCAATGGATGCAATAGGACTACCTTCGAGATCGCATGCCCATGGTGCATGGGTTCTCAAGTTTCACCGTCATCAGAGCTCACGTTGCGACACCTCACGCCATTGGATCCTTCGTTTTATCCCGACTTTCAATACAGATCCAAAGGCTTGATTCAGGACTTCTTCGGGAAGAAGAAGGAGCAAGCCCAGCTCAACGATCTTTTGAACAACGTCTTGAGAAAGTACGCGGAGCTGAAGCAGCCATACTTCACGAACTTCATACACACCACTCGCGAAAGCGCAGGTACAAGCGATGAAGCAGGCGTGCCCGGCCCACGGTTGGATGGTGTGTACAGCGAGAGGGAGCTGTTCAGGGAAGTCTTGATTCGCAAAGGCTTTGACGAACTCGAAGGGCTTCCATCTCTATTGGACAAGCTGCTACAGACCACAGCCTTCAACTCTGCCTATCTGGGCTTCTCCAGAGAATTGACCCGCCACATTCGGACTGACCTGGCCGACACATTACGTTCTTGGATTGAAGAGGCAGGAGCGACATTCAGGTCTGACTTGGCTCTGTTCTATTACTACCTTTGGGAAAATGACCTAGCTTTCCCCAATGTTCAATTCAATCCCCAGGCGGCGTCGACATCTGGTGTGCCGCTCCTCCCGATACAGGTTTTCCGGAATGGCCTGAGCCTCTGCGAGGAGATTTATTTCGATATTCTCGTCGAACGTCTGGGATCTCAGCTGGAGCATTTTAATCCGAATCAGTTCATCACCATGTACCTGGTGGATGCTATGGACGGATTTCAGTTTGAAGCTTTCCTGGTTGAGATCTTCCAGACCATTGGCTATGACGTTAAGGAAACCAAGAAAACTGCTGATCAGGGCGCCGATCTTTTCGTTAGCCGGTTCGGTAAAAACATGGTCATCCAAGCTAAGAACTATTCGGGCTCCGTAGGCAACGCGGCTGTGCAGCAGGCCATCTCTGCTGAAGCCTTCTACGGGTGTGACGAGGCGATGGTCGTAACGAACTCCTACTACACGAAATCAGCGAAGGAGTTGGCCAGCACGGCGTGCGTGCGGCTAATCGACCGTGATGGGCTTCAGAGCTACCTTGATGACTACAATCAGAAGCTCATCGAGGTCTTCCAGGCCGAGGATGAAAGCGCCTAGGCCTGTGCCCTTCAGCGGTCAAGACGGCAATCGCCAAGGCATCATAAGCATACAGATCTGAGGGAGCACGCGAGGTGTCAGGAGTAAGACAGCACTTCATTCCAAAGTTTTTGCAGAAAGGGTTCAGATCTCCAGGTAACGGCAAAATCGTCCGATGCTGGGTATACGAACAAAACAAGCCCCCCAGATCTGCAAATATTCAAGACGTAGGACTTGAAAGGCATTTTTATGCTATCGACGGCGAGCCGGATCTGGACGATAAAATCACCGACGAAGAGCGGGACGTTTACGTACCTTTGATAGACAGCCTACGAGCTGGCAACCTGAGCGAGGCGGTGGTCGGTAGGATTCCAGCGCTGTTAGCTCATCTAGAAATCAGAAGCCGCCATGTTCGCCAGAATATGCAGTCGATGGTTGATGAGTGTGCCACTGGCATTCTTGGGTATCTTTCAGATCCCGCTACCCTCCGTGCGTTGACTCAAGATCATTTCAGACCAGGTTCCCCTGTCTTTTACAGTGCCTTGGCAGAGCAGGATGTTAGCCCGCAGCAGCTTCAGGCTTTGCTCAATATGGATGAATCACTCCTCGACCAAATCATCGAGCCCCTTGTCGCGATATTTGCAGCCCAGATGCCTGCCCTGTTGATGCGTATTAAGTCTTCAATACCCGACATGATAAAAGCCAGTCATGTCCGCATGCTCAACGAGTCTGTATCGCCAGCTGCCCGCGCCCTGCGTTTCAGCGCGCTCCATTATTCGGTTCAAAGATTTGAGTCACGCGATCTGCCCCTAGGGGATTCAGTCGTACTGTTCCATGTGAGAGGCGAGCGCTCTTTCAAGCCCTTCATGGATAAGGATGATGAGCTTGTTCACGTAATCCTGCCGCTGTCGTCGGATCTGTATCTTCTTGGGGAGACGGATATCTCTCAGCCACCGCTTTCCCAAAACCTGCCGCTTGAAATCGCCCGATGCTCTATGAAGTATTTCATCTGCTCCCACCAGAGTGATCGTGCTGTAGATTTTCAAGCGCAGATAGGACGCAATGCTAGCTGGCTTTCGGCACGAGAAATGAGCGTATTACTTGGAGAAGTGCTTTCGGGGCTGATGGGGCAGAAGCTAACTTGACGCGCAACAGTCAAGACGAGGTTACACGAAGGGATCTTTCTGAGATGGTTCGTCGAGATCTATCCTCATCATAACGCCTTCAGAAGCCGCTCAAATGTCTGATGCTCCCATGTGCTAAGCAGAGCTATAGGGTCAGTCCCGTATCGATCTCCCGAGTCGAACGACCAACGTCGTCCATCGGTGCTGACGCATGCTTCGCAGTAATCGAGCTCAACACAGTCGTTGAAGATCGTCATGCTCCATCCCTCGACGTCGACCATGAACATCCCGGCATAGAGCTCGTCCCAAGTCTGAGCACATGCTCTGATCATCGTGCGTCGCCCAAAGATCGCATCGCGCAGTACCTAGCAAACCTCTCTTGCTGTGAGCGCAGGCGTAGGTTCGTCAGGGCAATAGGTTAAAGTCATAAAAGAAACCAGTCGGCTTTGGTCGCTTTGCCAAAGGTACACCGGCATGCATGAACCAGGTACTCACAGGGAGTAGAGGATGAAGCTATTTTTGGACTGTGAGTTCACTCAGCTCAACCAGGATACAAAGCTGATCTCGTTAGCATTGGTCTCAGAAGCGGGAGACGAGTTCTATGTAGAACTGACCGATACCTACAAGATCGAAGACTGCAGTGACTTCGTAATCCAGCATGTCTTGCCGCAGTTGGATCAGCTCCGCTATGGAAGGTCACTCGTTGAAGCCCAAGCAGCGATGAGCGCTTTCCTGGGCAGTATCGAAGGCCAACTCGAAGTGTGCTCCGACGCTCCAGACTGGGACTGGGATTTCTTCTGCCAGCTCGCGTACGTGGATCATAAATGGCCAACCTATGTCGCGAACATGCCCACCAACCTGATTCATTTGTTCAGAGGTTTTGAAGCCGACGACCTCGGTGACATAGCGCTTTCCGAGCTACCTCATCATGCCTTGCTTGATGCCCGACTCCTCGCTGAGCTTTATCAGCGTCTGACGGCGGCCCCCAAGTTGGTGGGAGATTGATTGTGATGAATCATGAGCTCGAGAGGGGAGTGCTTGTTTGACCCTGTCCAAGATCGTCTTTCGTATTTCGGTCAATCCGAAAAAATGCGCTTGGCGTATAGATATACAGTTATCTCAATTGTACAGACGGAGCCAATCCTGGTCGTAGCCTCTGGGGACGCCAGCACGGATCGTGATGCAAGTAGAAAAAGTCCCCCAATTGGGGCTTTTTTGCCTGAAAATCGGGAAGGAATCTTGCGATCACTACTCAACGCGTCATGAAGGTTACTGAGCGCGACGCCAATGCTATCGCTTCTTCGAGCCACCGGCTCGGCTCAGTACGCCAAATGAATCGAAAATGGTTATCGTACGAAACGCTTGAGTGACCGGCGACTCGCTATCACTTGCTCTCGTATCTCGTCGGGGTCAATCGACATACCGCCGTCTGGTGTCACGCGCAGAGATTTCAGGTTGTTGAGGGCAGCTATGAACGCCCGATCTCTGGCTTGCTCTTGGCCAGATCTGTTGTCCCGACAAACGAGTCCTATCAATCGACCGAACCAATTCATGCCGCACTCCTTATTTCGTGTTCCATGACAGCATTTCAGCGATGCGTATGAAAGGTTAAATGAGAGAGCGAGTAGAAGCGAGATATTGGACGACCTGCTCCAGTCCCGCTCGGCATGCGATGAGATCGCGTGGTCGACCACTCAGACCTCGATTCATGCTGCTTAGCCAGACCTTTGCATTTTGCTCGTTTCCTGCGACGGCGAGCAGTGACTGATACAACTCAATCAGGAGCATGGCCCGGCCCCGCGCTTCGATGCTAGGTTCAAGTAGCTCATGTCCGTGACGTAAACGACGCACAGTTGAAACCTGCTCGCCTAATACGGCTGATAGTTCAGTGTCATCAAGCCCCAACCCTTCGCCAACCCGGATAAATGCTTTGCCAAGTACAGCGTTTGCAGTGCCCGATTCGCCTGATTTCATGCTCCACCCTATGATCTGTGATGGCCGAGTTTGACTATCCATCTTCATTGAACAGTTTGGCCGCTTCTGACCGGCGAACGGCTCCAGCTGCCAGCGATCAATGGTCTGTAACGTAGTTTTGTGCTTTGTAACTCTGCTTACGTTACAGCGCACAAAACTACGTTACAGACGTCAGAAGGCGAGTGGTGGGCGAAGGCAAGCGAAGCGCGCAGGCGTGCGGATGGAAGCCCGTCAGGGCCAAGACCTGCGCCTCGCGCTAGGGCTTGGTTTACGACAGCCATCCCCGACCAGGGGCACGCCCAAAATCATCGCCTCTCACCAGCCCGCATAATGAGTAACCAGGTGGCCCCAGTCCGAGAGCGCCGGGCCATCGCTGCGAAGGATGTTCATTGCCTCGGCGGCAGGGATTTTGGTTGGACAGCCCCCAGTCAGATATGTCTTGTCTTTGCCTTGGCAGTACAAGTGCATGATCGTTAAAACCATGATCTGTTGCAGCGACGACATTGCACGATAATTTTTGCGCATTGCTTTCAAAGATTCGGGGACGGGCTCTTCTCCACCAGTCCAATTGAATCCCCGAGGCCGCAAGTTGTAGTGGCTGCCTTGACTACCATAGGCGCGTTCGACGTACTCAAAGCAACCCTCAAGCGAGTAAGCCTCCACGATTCCCCACACCGCTTGCCCAAAAATATTGCCGCGCTCTGATGCACTCGGAAACGTAGGGATTGAAGCTCCGCAAACCATCGCCAGAGCCGTGTGCTCAATACCATCCATGCAAGGCACTTTGTCTACCATGTCGATCAGCGCCCAGCCAGGGAAACGGCCAGCAGCAAACGTGGCGTTAACTGCCGCGTAGGCAGCCAGGGCTACTGGTTCTCGCGAGTGATGGATGTAGGCTTGGTTGGCAGTTTGAATATTTGCGAATGCCCATACACCTGCTGAAGGCTGATGGACGCCAATCTCGGACAGAAGGCCTTTAGCTTGGGCGACGTAGTTGTCGTTCATGATTCCGCTTCCTTTACCTTATTTTGGTGCCCCACGGCCAATAGGTCAGTTAGGGGCATTCTCTTTCGGATAAAACAAATAGGGCTGATCGCTTCCTCGTCAGGGCAGAGCGCGAGAAGGGGGGGGCGGTTTGCAGTTGTTGAAGAAGTCGCTCCAACGCTGCCCGTTCCTCGGCGCACAGCAAAAAGACTGGGTCAAGACCGTCACTGCCGACACTCTCGAATGACCAACGTCGGCCATCAGTACTCATGCACTGATCGCAGTAATCGAGCTCGCAGCAATCATTGAAGAACACGAGGTGCCAACCATCGACTTCGATGTGGAAAAGTCCGGCGAAAAGTTCAGCCCATGACTGTGTGCATGCTCTCTTCATTGCGCGGCGCTCGTGTCTCTGAGCACCTGACAGACATCTTTTGCAGTAAGCGGAGACATTAAGGAAGTTTCCGGGTTCTGAAACATTGCCCGGAGCATGTTTGAGGAATACTACATCGGCATCTCAGTGAGCTTTGAACGCAACGGAATCACTGCATTTCCACAGCGGGCGCACTCCCTATGTGGCCGGCGATTTGGCTTAGTCGGTTGGTGTTCAGGCTCATTCCAAACTCGTCCGAACAGTTGCGGAGCGTGTGACTCACAAAAGTTAAAGAAACTGATAAAAATCTGGAGATTTCGCTCAATCGTTTTTGCGCTCCGATGTCCTAGCCGAGCCTGGATGTTAGTGAGATAGCACTGCACTAGGGATTGAAGAATGCGGCAATGATCAGGGGCTACGGGATCGCATTCAGGGTTGAAAATGTCTGAAATGGGCATGAAGGCATCCTTCCTATTGGGTACTTTTATAAAAGACGACAGGGAGAGAGTATGCAACGTGAGGCGACAGATGGTACTGATTATCCATACAAAACAGTATGTTACGCGTATACCTGTTTATTGTGTTGAATGGCGGAGGATACTTTTATTGGTTGAATTGACAGGTCTTCTTAGCAAGCTTCAGAACAGAGTGCGCAGAGTGCGCAGAGGGTCGAGCACGGCTCACAGATGTTGACGAAGCTGCTCGAGCACTGCCTGTTCCTGAATTCTCAGCAAAAGGATCGGGTCAAGACCGTCACAACCGACACGTTCGAATGACCAGCGTCGGCCATCAGGACTGATGCACTCATCGCAGTAATCAATCTCACCGCAATCATTAAAAATCACGAGATGCCAACCTTTAACTTCGATGTGGAAAAGTGCGGCGAAAATTTCGTCCCATGACTGTGCGCATGCTTTCTTCATGGCGCGGTGTTCGAGAATGATGTTTCTCAGCACTTGGCTGACATCATTCATTGTGAGCAGAGGGATGGTGCTGATTTTTAGCTCATCCGTAGTCATCCGCGTGCAAACCCTAGGGGAGCTTCATAGGAAGTTAGTTGGATTTATCATTGGCGCATTTGCGATGGGGCTGGTGAATTAAGCATAGCAATGTACGGCAGGATCCTACTCTACATTATAATTCTAGTTTGTTTAGAGCTTTTCCGTTGTAACAAAATTATAAGTAGCTTGATATGATTGATGTATGCGTATTTTATTTCTATCAGTTTTGTTTGGGTCAGATCGATTCCGCTTTTGATGTTTGATTTGTGTGTTGAGCGGTATATATGTCAATTTATTATTAATCATTGGTGGTTTAACTATGGGTATTCTTTCATTGTACTCTATTTAGTCAAAAAAAAACTTGAGGAAGTTGGTTGGCGAGGCTAGGCTTTGATTCGTATTGAATGGTGCGATGGAATCAACGGCATACCAGTTTGCCAACTACTGGAGTGACTCATGCTTGAATACAGCAACGCGGTAGGAGCGCTGTCCATCAAGAAAATTCCATTCTTTCCTTTAGTTCAGCCAGTCCGATTTGGCACCGATCCAGAAGATGCTATTGAAGAAATGGAGGTCATATTCGAGGGGCGGGCCACACTAGAAGAATATCAAAGCAGCATAAAATTTGAGCCATTGCATCAGTGCCATGAGACGCACTTCAATCATTTTCCAGCTTTATTGAATGAAGATGGATCCCCTTGGATATTGGGGAATCTGTACCTCATGAGCTTGGCTACGAGCTATCCGCAACCTCACCACAATACTCTTTATAAGACAGCGCAAGCTTTGAAAGATCACGCAAAAGTGCTAGAAGAAAATGGCATTGGAGTTTTCGACTTCCCTAGCCGGCAGGCAAAGCGTGCGACATACGCTTATAGGAATCACTGGAAGCGTATTGTTGATGAGGAACCAGATAAAGAAGACGGGGCTAATGAAAAAATAATTAAAGTAATTGGCTTTTATCGTTGGGCAGAATCGAATAGGTTCTTCACGCCAGAGAGGCCAATGTGGATAGAGACAAAATGTAGCAAGCCTCTGACGGATGGCCGTGGTCGTACTTTTATCAAAGAATATGTAAAAACTGACCTAGCTGTAAAAAGTTCGGGTGTGCGCTCCCCGAAAAAGCTTAAACCCTACGGCGATATTGCACAAGCCGCTATCATTCAGGCGTTAAAGGAAATTGATAATACCGAGATGAATCTTGTATTCATCTTGTCTTTAACGACTGCTGCTCGTAAACAAACAGTGCTTACGTTGAAAAAGTCCGCCTTCGATTCATTCAATGGGCAAGCTGAATTTAAGCTTAGAGTTGGTAAAAGAGGGGCGGCCGATACAAAGAAGCAAAAGAGTTTTGATATTTTCATACCGGGTTGGCTTGCTCAAGACATCGTTGACTATTTGAAGTCAAAAAGATACGCAGATCGCTTGGCTTTGTCATCTGAAGGCCAAGATAAAGATTACGTTTTTTTGAGTAAGATCGGTCAGCCTTACTATGCGCGAAAAGACGACTCCATGCTCGATCAATACAATGCTATTCCGGTAGGCAAGGCCATAGATGCCTTTATTCGACAGCAACTCACTCCCCACCTCAAATCAATGGGGCATGAGTTGCATATTCGATTTCATAACTTACGTGCAACCTACGCCAATAACTTTGTACGTGGGAATTTGGATTTGGTAAATAGTGGCCAAATGACGATGGCGAAACTTATCTATGAGGTCATGGAAAAACTAGGCCAGTCCTCCTACGAGCAAGCAGAAAAATACATAGGCAAAATTCAGATGGACGAGCTTTCTTATATTGCTCAATCACGAATTGAGTCAAGGCTTGAGCATGTACTCGCTGGGGGGGATGTCGGTGAAGAATGACATGGTCAAATATGAGCCGCTGGTCTACGATCTTGACTTAGAGGAAAATATTGGAATTTATTTTGAAGAAGATTTCAAGTGCGTTGAAGCATTGGAACTTCGTACTCTTGATTATGCAAGAATTCGTAGGATGCCCGTAGGTTTTTTAGCATATACATCAAGGTTCTCGAAGCGACCATATAAAGAGCGATGGGTAAGTATGTCTTCGCTCCGAAGCTCGCGGCTTAATCCTCTTCGAATATGGGCCAATTCTCTTACTGATAAGCGCGCTCATAAGCTTTCTCCCGCAGGAGTGCATGAGGAGTTTACCAAATTTTCAACTTTTATATTGTTCTGCGATGAAAATGGGCATGTCGATGTTTTGGACAGCCCTGAGTCGTTTCATAGAGCACTCATTATTTATTCTCATGAGCTTAATGAAAAGGTAGAAGAGAAAGGTCGAGGAAATACCGAAAACCGACTACTCACCGTGGCGCTTTCGGTCGCATATGAGATCTTCCCAGACGCTGACTATAATTTCAGGCTAGGAGTCAAATTTCCTGGGTACAGCAAGGACGAGCAAGAGAATACTCGGGTGCCGGACGAGGAAAAACTCTTTCCTATTTATCGAGTGGCTGATGCCGTCTTTAAAGCAATTCTCGCATTTCTTAAAGACCCAGAAAAGTCACCAAGAGTTGTTGAGCACTATGGGGAGAGGTATTGGTTCTTACCGGCTTACTATCCATTGATTTCTGAAACCGCGATGGTTGAAAACCAGCAAAAGAAGTCGCGCGGGTTAATCCTTACCGTTATTAGGGATCACGCATTAAAACTCGCCGAGCACAGCGATGGAAAGCTCACAATATCGGATGCAGTGTCAGTGGTAGTTATCAGGTTGGTCTCAGGCGACGAACTTGTCAATGAGAATTGTACAAAGCGAACTAAGTATGTAAGCCTGCCAAAGGCGTTTTCTCCAGTTGACTTAGCTCGACTGGCAATCCTCGCTCACGATTGCTTTTTGTTTATCTTCATTTTAAATACAAGCGCAAACGTCTCAGTGGCTGCAAATGTCTTGTGGGACGAGGCGCATAAAGTGGAAGCAGAGGTTCAGCGCCTTAGGTCAATAAAACGGCGGGCCAGTAATAAATCTGTAGATATTGTTTTTGGCGTGAGATTTCTTAAGCGACTCAGGGAATATTTTGAGCTTCGGGACTTTCTTCCTGGTGCTGATAATTTCAAAAATTTGTTTGGTACTTTTGACGAAAAAAAAGCACCACTGCAAGTCGGTGACAACCCTGCTGGCGATCTTGCTCACACACTAAAAAGGGTAGTGAGAAAGTCTCTGCAAGGCGTCGGTTATCGCGAGCTACGTGCTTTTCACCACAACTCCAAGTCAAAAGATTTTGGTTTGCCCGTGGCAGCGGACTCCGCGCAACACTCCGAGAGAACGGCCATTCAAAGTTATACGTCTGGAAACTACGGCGAAGCGTTGATGGAAAGTGTCATGTTTTTTTCCGGTCTTGGGAAGGCCGTTGAGAAATATGAAGATACCCATGCTGGTGGTTGCACTGGAAACCTAATTAGCGCGATTCAGGTCAGTGATATTTCGAGTGTCGTGCCTGATTGCAAAAATCTGATCGGTTGTTTGTTTTGCAAGCATTATTTGTTGCACTATGATCTGGTGGATGCTCAAAAGCTGATTAGTATTGATTATCTAATTGAGCAGCTTCGATCTGTACAATATAACGCTGAGGAATTTCAGGAAGCTTATGGCCCTACTCAAGCGAGAGTAAGATGGCTGCTGAGTGTGTTGTCTAACGCTAGTGAGGAGTTGAAAGTGCAAGTGCCGAAAATGCGTGATTATGTATTTAGAAATGAGGCGCTTACTGAGTACTGGCAATCCAAGCTCAATATTCTTGTCGAGATAGGAGTTCTCTAAATGGGTAGGTTTGGTTTGGTCGAATATCTCGATGATGCGTATTCTCCCTGGGCGAACAAAGGCGAAATTTGGCATATGCCGAACGACGAGTTTGTAGTCTCAATTATTCCTCTTGGTGAGGATGTTTTGTTTTCACATGACACTTGGTACTTTTTTAATCGTGGGCTTGCGCCAAACAAGCCAAACTATTTCAAAATTTCCTATGAGAAAGAGTCTCTTGATGAATGCGCACTTAGAAACTTGAAGGAGTCCAAAAGCATTTTGCTCGCTCTTGATCGGCATGCATTTGTTAAGCCGGGGCAGCCGTTGGGTCTTGCTACCTTGAATAGATATAATCTTGCCTTGCAGCATGTGAGAAGAGCCTGTAAAAAAAACCACGAATCTGTGTTTGACGTATTATCTAACTCGACGCGTCTTGGCGAGGCTTATGAACTTTATAGTTCTAATGCTCCGGCCAGTTCTCGTACATTGATAGATCTGATGAAGAAGCTAAGTCTACTTCCTTTTCGATATGTTGGTTTTAAGCCTGCATTGTTGCCTTTTTCGATGAGGCCTTCTCCTTCGAGTGAGGCAGGCAAGGAATTTCATCAAACTGAGATTATTCCCACGCAGATTTATCTGGATCTCCTTGTCAGCTACAAGGAAGTAGCAAAAGACTACTTGGCCGTAAAGGATGAATTAAGAGAGCTTGCTAAATGTATTTCGAAAGATCCAAGTTATGGGCGCAGCAAAACGAAGGATGGTGGTAAGTTTTTCAGCTTTGAGCAGGCCGTAGCAGCTGTGGGCTTGGAGTGGTATGCGAAAAAATATAATGTATCGTCGGTAGTCGAGCTTCAGAGGAATTTTGGGACGGTTCATTATGCATGTATTATGTTGATACATGCATTCACCGGCATGAGGAAGTCTGAAGCCTATAGTTTGAGACTTACTTCGCTTAAGAAAAAAGTTGAGGGTGTGAGGGTTGTAGCTTACGGTTTGTATGGATTTACAACAAAGTTTCGAGGAAAAAGAAAAAGGGTTATTTGGTATACCTCTGTCGATGTAGAGCTTCCATTCGAAGCGGCGTCGCATGTTTGCGAAACTATCATGTTTTGTAATGGCGAGCATGTGCCTAATCAGTATCTATTCATTTCCACCGGTTATTTTCCGTTTTCTTCTTCGTCCGATTCACTGCGTCCACTTGGATCATCAAATCCAACATGTGGTAATTATGAACCTAGTAAATATCAGATGCATCTAGGTACCCCTGCGATCACAGGTGAGCATCTTGATGAACTTAGGGCCTTGAATCCATTTAGGATTTGGGAGGCGGAAGAGGTTTTTCAGTTAGGAAAGGAGTGGCCTTTGAAAATACATCAATTGAGGCGCTCTACTGCGGTATACGCGATGGCAAGTGGCTTGGTCAGCCTTCCTGCGTTGAAAGAAATGCTGAAGCATTTAACTTTGGCTATGTCACGTTACTATGCCAAAGGATCCGTCTACGCTCACAACATACTAAAATATCATAAGTCTGATAAAGACTCTTGGCCTGTGAGGTATCAAGAGTCTGAAATTTTCGTGCGAGCATTCCAATATGTACAGGAACTCATCATTCCGGATGAGGTTTTGCTTGGGCCAGCCGGGGTGTGGCTAGAGCGAAATTCGAAGCCTCAACTGAAATCTCTCGCCTATGCCGAAAGTTTGGAAAATACGATGCGCAAAATGAAAAAAGGACAGATCTACTATCGGCCTACCCCCGTTGGCGGCTGCACCTTCAATGGTATTTGTAATAAGCGGGCTAGTGTCAGTTTTATTGGGTGTGAAGGCTGTTCTTATGCGGCGGTCAAAGAGTCAAAGCTTCTCAAACTTATTTCTGTTCAAGAAGTATTTGTGCAACGGTTGGAAAACACACCAGAGTACCAGTTTGAATGTAATACGCTGAGTGAACTCAAAGAATTTTCTGCTCGCCTTGGAGTGAAGTTATGAGTGATTCTGGCTTGGGGAAAATATGGGCCGCGTTACGGCGAATAAAGGCAGGAAAGCCATTGGTGGTCAGTCCGGACGACCAGCTTTCATACGATCTTATTTGTTTGGAGGCTGGTTTTGGACGGGGGTACCTCAAAGCTGGAAGGCCACAGCACGACGAGGTTCGCGCCGCAATTTCTGAGGAGATGAAGCTGCGAGGTGCGCAACCCAGGAAGCTTATAAAGGCAGCTGTTAAAGATGTTGTTAAACAAAAGAATGCTGAGATTAGCGCTCTTAAGGCCAAATATGAGTTGGTGTTAAATAGAGAGGTTATGCTGATACAGCATATTTATAATTTGGAGGAGCAGCTCCACAAGCGTGGAAAGCCACGGCTTGTTTACTCCCAATCAAAGCCTGAATAAAGCGCCATAAAACGTGCGACCACTTACTCTAAGGTAGCTCGTCAATTAGTTGTCCCTGAGTCACCGAGTGTTCTTTTATGCCGGAAGTAGCATCGGTGGCTTCGCGCCAGTCCCTCTTGCCAATTAACCCGATGCTCACCCAGATACAGCCAGCGACTGACCATACATCCCTAGAGTGCCATGGTTCAGACCAGCTTCTCACGACTTATTAGGGTTCCTCTGGAGGTCAGTTTGACGTGATTGAGGTTTGTGCACGCTCGGATGATTCTTGAGGGCTGGCTCCTAACGCGTCAGTGAACATCTTCACCCAAGCTCCTTGACGCATTCAACAATGCCAGGCACCCCCTTTGACCCTTTGACCCTTTGACCCTTTGCGCCAAAGCTAACGGCCTGCGCAAGTGTTCCCGATTTGTGGCCAGGAGGTGTCTGACGAATGACCCCATTAAGAGAGGCCATCGTTTCCTTTTACGATAAGAGAAGGTAAACGTTTATGTTTATGACGAATAGCAACGACAAAAGTGGGGAGCTTTTGGGCAAGGTGTGTCGGCTCCGATGGAGCCCAAAGCGAAACTGGCCATGGTGCGCGCAAGTCTTGAGCCAGGGCAGCCTTGTACATCGGCACACACACCATTGAATGCTTCATCGTGAAAGACAGCTACTGTGCTGCTCAAAGTGTCCAGTTTGTCGTGGACATCAAGGCTTGATGTCAGCTGAGACTCAGCCCTGCGCCTAACCCCTTCCTGCGACGCACCCATACCCTGTTCTATTGCCTGCCTTCTCCTCGTGTTGGTAGCGGGAGGGTCGGCTGCGCTTCCTGTCGGTCGCATGCATGCAAGATCTGTCTGTCCATCTGTGTGCATGGCGAGATGTGGATTTGTGTCCTCATATAGTGAGTAGCACTGATGAACGACGCTTCGGGTCTGGTGACGTTCAAGTTCGCCTTGGTCGCAGCGGTGACCGGGGTGTTCTCGCTGGCTAATGCGAGCCTGACGTTTGTGCTGGTGGCGGTTGGAGGGTTGGCCGTCGGGGTGGCGTTGAGCTGGCTGGTGGGTCGCCTGCGCGCCTGGATGATTGCCCGCGGCTGGGACGATCCGGCTACCCATGTGGTGTTTATGTTGCTGCTACCGTTCGCCGCTTATGTGCTGGCCGAACGATTGGGGGCTTCGGGCATTCTCTCTGCCGTGGCGGCGGGGATGATGCAGAGCTGGCTCGATCTGCTGCCGCGTCAGACCAGCACTCGTTTGCTCAATCGCAGTGTCTGGGCATTGCTGGAGTTCGCCTTCAATGGTCTGATCTTCCTGCTGCTGGGTCTGCAATTGCCGGACATCATCAAGGCCGTTGTCAGTCATGAGCCGACGTTGTGGCCGACATTGCTGTATCGCTGCCTTGACGTGGTGGCAATTTTTCTAGCGCTGGTGGTGCTGCGCTTTGTCTGGGTACAAAGTATCTGGCGTTTGTCAGTGCTCCTGCGACGTTTGCGCGGCAAGGGTGATCTGACGCAGGTGCCGACCGCCCGTTCATGCTGGCTGCTGACCGTCGGCGGCGTGCGCGGCGCCGTGACGCTGGCGGGTGTGATGTCGGTGCCGATGCTGATGGGAAGCGAAGCGTTTCCCGAACGGGATCTGCTGATTTTTATCGCCGCCGGGGTGATTCTGCTATCACTGGTGTCGGCGTGTATTGCGCTGCCGTGGTTGCTGCGTGGCATCGAAAAAAGCCCGGACGACAAGCGCCGTCAAGAAGTTCGGGACGCCTGGCGCAAGACCGCCGAGGCGGCGATCCATGCGCTGGAGACCGAGGAAGTCAACCCGCAAGACGCGGCTCAGGCGGCACTGTCAGCCGAGCTCAAGGCGCGGATCATGTCTGAATATCGTCATCAGCTCGAAGTGTTCAACGACTCGGCGGAAGCCCAGGCGCTGGCGTTCCAGATGGACCTGCTGGAACGCCGATTGCGTTTGAAGGCGCTGCGGGCACAGCGTCTGGAGTTGTACAGCCTCAGTCGTCAACACCAGATTGGTGATGACGTGCTCAGGGAAGTGCTGGGGGAACTGGACTTGAGTGAGGCCAATCTGGGGCCGGTCAAGTAAGTAAATGTGGCGTGCAAACTGTTATAGGGGTGGATAGATAGTCCGCATATTGACTTTATCTTGCTCGCTGATTTTCAGGTTTCTGGCCAGTTGCCAGTGACCGTCGGTTAGAAAATCGGGTACGTCATAATGCATGATGGAAAATTTGTCATAGGTGCCCAGAAACAGGTCAGGGTGTTTTGGTGCTTCGAACATGAAACGATCCACTTCGCCTTTGTCCCATCCGGCTACTTGTTTGTAGTAGTCGTAAACCCTTTCCTTGTTCCACGGAATATTGGCGTCGGGGTGCAAATGTTCATGATCCAGGCCCAGTGCATGGCCGAACTCATGAAGTAATGTCGCTTCAAACATCGGATCTTCTGGTAATACCGCGATGCAAAGAGTGGGCTCATCTTGCTCCGCAGCCAGCGCCTCCGAGCCCAGGAAGGAGTTGTTGTGAACACCACCCAGATAAATCCGGATGTCGGCTGTATGACCTTGCACAAAGTCGAGCGCAAGGTTGTGGTGCGGATCCCAGCGTCGAATGATGGCCTCGATTCGAAACGCGAGTTCATCGGGCACGGTGTGTGTAAATGCAACAGTGATTGTTGAAGCCTGTTCCCACAATGCATCCTGAAAAACCACGGAGCGCTTTTTGCGCACGCTGTCAGTGGTTGTTGTTGCAGGTGTTATTGTTCTGACTAAGTAGCGGGGGTGCATGATTGATCTCCCTGTCATTAAGAAATCTACCTCGTCCTTGGGTAGAAAGTGCCTGGATTAAAGAGACTCAAGGCAGGGTTGTAAAGCCGAAAGGTGGGTCGGCATTGTTACTTGATGATTAATGAAAGTCCCGCAACTGCATTGCGCAGTGCGGGACTCATTTGTTTACTGTTTCGAGGTAATAAAGGCACGAATTCGTTCGGCGGCCTCGACACATTCAGCCAACGGCGCGACCAACGCCATCCGCACGCGACCAGCACCCGGATTGACGCCATATACGTCGCGGGACAAGTACGAGCCCGGCACCACGGTGACGTGTTCTTCGGCGAACAGGTCGCGGCAGAAAGCTGCGTCGTCGCCTTCAACATTCGGCCACAAGTAGAAGCTGCCGTCGGGGCGCTGCACGTCCATCACCGGGCTGAGGATTTCCAGCACTGCATCGAACTTCTCGCGATACAGCGCGCGGTTGGCACGCACGTGTACTTCGTCGTTCCACGCGGCGACGCTGGCCAACTGGGTTTGTACCGGCATCGCGCAGCCGTGGTAGGTGCGATACAGCAGGAAGCCCTTGAGAATGTCTGCATCACCGGCAACGAAACCCGAACGCAACCCCGGCAGGTTGGAGCGCTTGGACAGACTGTGGAAAACCACGCAGCGTTTGAAGTCCTTGCGGCCCAGTTCAACGCAGGCAGTGAGCAGACCCGGCGGCGGGGTCTGTTCGTCGAAGTACAACTCGCTGTAGCACTCGTCGGCGGCAATGACGAAGTCGTATTCGTCGGCCAGGGCGATGAGTTTTTTCAGGGTGTCGACCGGGATCAGCGCGCCGGTCGGGTTACCCGGCGAGCACAGAAACAGGATCTGGCAGCGCTTCCAGATATCTGGCGAAACTGCATCGAAGTCAGGGTTGAAGCCGTTTTCATCCAGGCACGGCAGGTAATGCGGCTTGGCCCCCGCGAGGAACGCGGCGCCTTCGTAGATCTGATAGAACGGGTTCGGGCTGACCACCAGCGCATCGTCCCCACGGTTGACCACGGTCTGGGTGAACGCGAATAACGCTTCACGTGTGCCGTTGACCGGCAGCACGTTACGGGCCGGGTCGATCCAGCCGCTCGGTACGCCAAAGCGGCGCTCGCACCAGCCAGCGATGGCTTCGCGCAGGGCGGGAATGCCAAGGGTGGTCGGGTATACCGCCATCTGATCCAGACTGTTTGCCAGCGCCTCGGCGACAAAGCTTGGGGAGCGGTGTTTCGGCTCGCCGATCGACAGGGCGATCGGGCGCTTGTCCGGGTTCGGCGTGACGGTACCGAGCAGGGCGCGGAGCTTCTCGAACGGGTAGGGCTGGAGCTGTTTCAGAGCGTTGTTCATTTGTACGGGGTCTCATTGCAAAGCAGGTTAATCCGGGCGCGCAGTCAGATACTGATGCGCGAAAGCTTGATATCGGGTTCCTGATTGACGCTCAGTTGCTCGACGATCGCATCCTGCAAACGGCTGCACAGCAGGGGATCGGACAGCGGCTGGTTGTGCGCGTCGGTGATGAAGAATACGTCCTCTACCCGTTCGCCCAAGGTGGCAATTTTGGCGTTCTGCAGCGACAGATCGAACTCCAGGAAAATTCCACCGATCCGCGCCAACAGGCCTGGACGGTCGGGTGCGGTCAGTTCCAGAACCGTCACCGGACGCTGGGCGTCGTTGTGAATCGTCACTTGTGGCGCAAAGGCAAAATGCTTGAGCTGGCGCGGCACCCGGCGCTGAATGATCGTCGGGTAGTCGTCGGGGTTGCGCAGGGCTTCGGTCAGGCCCTCGCGGATCTGCTTGATCCGTGCCGGGTTGTCGCCGATGGATTCACCGTCGTTGTCGAGCACTATGTAGGTATCGAGGGTGAACTGGCTGCTGGACGTGATGACCCGAGCATCGTGAATGTTCAAGTTGAGCTGATCCATTGCCGCCACAGTCACAGCGAAGAAGTCGTGCTGATCCGGTGCATAAATGAAGATCTGCGTACCGCCCTCGAATTCACGCTGGGTGGTTTCCTTGATCAACACCAACGGCCCGCCATCGGCTGGCTGCTGGAGTATGGCGTCGCTGTGCCAGGCTACATCGCCGGCTGTGTGACGCAGGAAGTAGTCATCGCCCAACTGCCCCCACAACTGCTCGACGGCGTCTGGATCGGTGCCGCCGCGCACAAGAATGTCCAGCGCTGCACTTTGGGTCTGGCGGATCTGCTCTTCGCGATCCACCGGGTTTTCCAGGCCGCGGCGCAAGGCGCGTTTGGTCTCGGTGTAGAGCTGGCGCAAGAGGCTGGCGCGCCAGGAATTCCACAGCGTCGGGTTCGTCGCGTTGATGTCGGCCACAGTCAGCACGTACAGGTAGTCGAGGCGGGTTTCATCGCCGACCGCCTGGGCGAAATCGTGGATTACCTGCGGGTCGGACAAGTCCTTGCGCTGGGCGGTGGTCGACATCACCAGATGGTTTTGCACCAGCCAGACGATCAGGCGGCTGTCCCACACCGGCAACTGATGACGCTGGCAAAACGCCTCGGCATCGACTGCGCCGATCTCCGAGTGATCGCCATGCCGGCCTTTGCCAATGTCGTGGTACAGGCCGGCGAGGTAGATCAGCTCGGGTTTGGGCAACTTGCCCATAAGCTTGCTGGCCAGCGGGAATTTTTCCGATACCTGGGTGTACTGCAACTTACGCAGGTGCTTGATCAGGTTCAGGGTGTGCGCGTCGACCGTATAGATGTGGAACAGGTCGTGTTGCATCTGCCCGACGATAAAGCCGAACTCCGGCAGATAGCGCCCGAGAATGCCGTAACGGTTCATCCTTCGCAGGTTGCGGTGGATGCCGATCTTGCACTTGAACAGCTCGATAAACAGGCTGGTATTGCGGATGTCGTTGCGGAAGTTGTCGTCGATCAGGTGCCGGTGCTCGCGCAGCAAACGAATGGTATCGGCGCGCACGCCTTTGATTTCCGGCTGCTGAGCCATCAGCACGAAAATCTCGAGCATGGCGAACGGCGTGCGGCGGAACACGTTGTCGTTGCGTGCTTCGATATAGCCGTCGTGCAACTGGAAGCGCGAGTTGATCGGATGGGGCGGCGCTTCGTCTTCCGGGGCGAGGATGACTTCCTCGAAATGCTGGATGATCAGGTCGCTGAGCTGGGCGATGCTCATCACCACGCGAAAGTACTGCTGCATGAAGTTTTCGACAGCCTGCTTGGCGTCGTCGCCTTCAAAACCGAGTAGCCCGGCAATGGTGCGTTGATGATCGAACAATAAGCGGTCTTCGGAGCGGCCGGCGAGCATGTGCAGGGCGTAGCGCACTTTCCAGAGGAATTCCTGGGAGGAAGCGAGCAGGGCGTTTTCGCTCTCGACCAAAAAGCCTTCGCCGGCAAGGGCGCGCAGGTTCAGGGTGCCGTACTGACGACGGGCAACCCACAGAATCGTCTGAATATCCCGTAGCCCGCCGGGCGAGCCTTTGACGTTGGGCTCCAGGTTGTATTCGGTGTCGTTGTACTTGTGGTGGCGAGCCTTCTGCTCGGCGCGTTTGGCCAGGAAGAACTCCTTGGCCGGCCACATGTGGGCAGTGCTGGTGACTTCGAGCATGCGTTGGCGCAAACGCTCGGGGCCGCAGATGGTGCGGCTTTCCATGAGATTGGTGACGACGGTCAGATCGGCGCGCGCCTCTTGGGCGCACTCATCCACCGAACGAACGCTCTGACCGACTTCCAGGCCTATATCCCACAGCAAGGTGAGAAAACGCTCGATGGAATCGCGGAAAACTTCGTGATCGGCACTGTCCAGCAGGATCAGCAAATCGATGTCGGAGTAGGGGTGCAATTCACCACGGCCATAACCGCCGACCGCGACCAGCGCGATGTCGGCGTCTTCGCTCCAGTTGAACTGCTCCCAGGCCTTTTGCAGGATGTTGTCGACGAACCAGGCGCGGTCTTCGATCAGCCGGCGTATATCGCGGCCGCTGCGAAAGCGCGCATCGAGCACTTCGCGGGCCTGGCGGATCGCCTTCTTGAACGCCGCGATAGGGCTCGCTTTCAGGGCCAGTTCAGCCTGGAACTGGCCGCGGTCGAAGAGTTCGGGATCCACCTGCGGCATCGATTGGCTTTCCTTCTATAGGCTGGGAGCGTTTTTGGGATCAGGCCGAGACGCGGGGAATGGTGTCGTCGGCGCGCAAGGTGAAGATCTCGTAGCCAGTGTCGGTGACCAGCAAAGTGTGTTCCCACTGGGCCGAGAGCTTGCGATCCTTGGTGATCGCGGTCCAGCCGTCGCCCAGTACTTTGGTGTCGGCCTTGCCCTGGTTGATCATCGGCTCGATGGTGAAGGTCATGCCGGCCTTCAGTTCCATGCCGGTGCCAGCGCGGCCGTAGTGCAGGATCTGCGGCTCTTCGTGGAACACCTTGCCGATGCCGTGGCCGCAGAACTCGCGAACCACCGAGAAGCCGTTCTTTTCTGCGTGCTTCTGGATGACTTCACCGATGTCGCCCAGACGGCAGCCAGGTTTGACGATCTCGATCGCCTTGTACATGCATTCCTGAGTGATCTGCGACAGGCGCTCGGCCCAGACCGGCACTTCGCCGACATGGAACATGCGGCTGGTATCGCCGTGGTAACCGTCCTTGATCACCGTGACGTCAATGTTCAGGGTGTCGCCGTTTTTCAGCGGCTTGTCATTCGGGATGCCGTGGCAGACCACGTGGTTGATCGAGGTGCAGATCGACTTCGGGTAGCCCTTGTAGTTGAGTGGGGCAGGGATGGCCTGCTGCTCGTTGACGATATAGTCGTGGCAGATCTGGTTCAGTTGATCGGTGGTGACGCCCGGTTTTACATGTTCGGCAATCATTTCCAGCACATCGGCGGCCAGTTTGCCGGCGACACGCATGCCAGCGATGTCCTCGGGGGTTTTGAGGTTGACGGTCATACAGGCTCTCTCTGCGCTCGGCGGCGCTTGCTGATACGGATAGGGCGGCAGGTGTTCGTTTTGCGACCCTGAAAAACGCGATTCTAACAGACGAAAGGAGCAAACCCGCGCCTGCCTGCATCGCTTCTCTCTATACAATGGTGCGCGCCGAGTCGATTCCAAGGGGGCTGCGCCCATGTCCTTGGTGTGATTACAGATTTCGGGTTCCGTTTCTGCGCACCCTGTGGTATAAAATGCGCCGCTTTCCGGGGATACCCCGAAAAGCTTAAATCCACACACGTGTCGACACGATGACCTGGGTGCTTTTGGCTTTAAGCCACTGGTTGGTCATTGGGATACGTGGAGGCCAAACCCGACTTATTAAGGAACTATCATGTCCCAAGTCAATATGCGCGATATGCTGAAGGCCGGTGTGCACTTCGGTCACCAAACCCGTTACTGGAACCCGAAAATGGGTAAGTACATTTTCGGCGCGCGTAACAAGATTCACATCATCAACCTTGAAAAAACCCTGCCAATGTTCAACGAAGCTCTGACTTTCGTAGAGCGTCTGGCCCAGGGCAAAAACAAGATTCTGTTCGTCGGCACCAAGCGTTCCGCTGGCAAGATCGTTGCTGAAGAAGCAGCACGTTGCGGTTCGCCGTACGTCGATCACCGCTGGTTGGGCGGCATGCTGACCAACTTCAAAACCATTCGTGCTTCCATCAAGCGTCTGCGTGACCTTGAAGTTCAGGCCGAAGACGGTACTTTCGCCAAGCTGACCAAGAAAGAAGCGCTGATGCGCACCCGTGATCTTGAGAAGCTGGATCGTTCGCTGGGCGGCATCAAGGACATGGGCGGTCTGCCAGACGCACTGTTCGTGATCGACGTTGACCACGAGCGCATCGCGATCACCGAAGCCAACAAGCTGGGCATCCCGGTTATCGGCGTTGTCGATACCAACAGCAGCCCGGAAGGCGTTGACTACATCATCCCAGGCAACGATGACGCAATCCGCGCTATCCAGCTGTACATGGGTTCGATGGCTGACGCAGTTATCCGTGGTCGCAACAATGTTTCCGGCGGCACTGTAGAATTCGCAGCTGAAGAAACTCAGGCTGCAGCTGAGTAATTGACGCCCTGGCGTTGACTCAGTAAGCAAAAAGGGGGCTTGGCCCCCTTTTTGCCACCTCGAAAACCATTTGTTAACAGCGCAGCTACAGCATCTGTAACGTGCAGCGGCTAACAAGGGTGATTCGGGAAGAATTGAACGCCCGTTCGATCGGGTGGAATGGTTGAAAACCTATCCAAGAGGAATTTGAAAATGGCAGCAATTACTGCGGCGTTGGTTAAAGAACTGCGCGAGCGTACCGGCGAAGGCATGATGGATTGCAAGAAAGCCCTGGAAAAGGCTGACGGCGACATCGAAAAAGCCATTGATGACATGCGTGCTTCGGGCGCGATCAAGGCTGCCAAGAAAGCAGGTAACGTAGCTGCTGAAGGTGCCATCGCGCTGAAAGAAGACGGCAAATCCGCCGTTCTGCTGGAAGTGAACTCGCAGACTGACTTCCTGGCTCTGCAGGACGACTTCAAGGCATTTGTTGCTGCAAGCGTTGAAAAAGCGTTCGCCGACAAGCTGACTGATGTTGCTCCGCTGATCGAAGCTCAAGAAGCTGATCGCCTGGTACTGGTCGGCAAGGTTGGCGAAAACGTCAACATCCGTCGCCTGACTCGCGTTGAAGGTGATGTTGTTGGTGGTTACCTGCACGGCAACAAAATCGGCGTAGCTGTTGTTCTGAAAGGCGGTGACGTTGAGCTGGCCAAAGACATCGCGATGCACGTAGCGGCAAGCAACCCTGAGTTCCTGCTGCCATCGGAAGTTTCGGCTGAAGCTATCGAGCGCGAGAAAGCTGTGTTCCTGCAGCTGAACGAAGAAAAAATCAAAGGCAAGCCAGAAAACATTGTTGAAAATATGGTCAAAGGCCGTATCAGCAAGTTCCTGGCAGAAGCAAGCCTGGTTGAGCAGGCGTTCGTCAAGAACCCTGAAATCAAGGTTGGCGAGCTGGCCAAGAAAGCGGGTGCTGAAATCGTTTCCTTCACCTACTTCAAAGTAGGCGAAGGCATCGAGAAGCCGGTCGACAACTTCGCTGAAGAAGTTGCTGCCCAGCTGGCTGCCGCCAAGCAATAAGACAGTTTTCAACTGTCGCCCGAAAGAGGCTGCCCGCTCACGCGCGCAGCCTCTTTTCAGATGGGGTAGCCAATTTTTATTGGTTTCCACTTGGAACTGACTTACAAAGCCATGTTCCGATGGCGCTGAAGCAGCGCCAAGCTAGAGTGAACGCCAGCTGTAAACAGCTCGCAAAGAATTTTAAATACGCCGCAGGAGAGATTCGCAATGGCTCAGCAGGGCAGTGGTTATCAGGCTCGCTATAAACGCATTCTACTCAAGCTTAGCGGCGAGGCCCTGATGGGGTCGGAAGAGTTCGGGATCGATCCAAAGGTGCTGGATCGCATGGCGCTTGAAGTCGGCCAACTGGTCGGCATCGGCGTTCAGGTCGGTCTGGTGATCGGCGGTGGCAATCTGTTCCGTGGCGAAGCCTTGAGCAAAGCCGGTATGGATCGGGTGACAGGCGACCACATGGGCATGCTGGCCACTGTGATGAACGCTCTGGCCATGCGCGACGCGCTGGAGCGTGCCAATATCTCGGCCATCGTGATGTCGGCCATTTCCATGGTTGGCGTGACCGATCACTATGATCGCCGCAAAGCCATGCGCCATCTGAACTCCAAAGATGTCGTGATTTTCGCGGCCGGTACCGGCAATCCGTTCTTCACCACGGATTCGGCAGCCTGCCTGCGTGCAATCGAAATCGATGCCGATGTTGTGCTCAAGGCGACCAAGGTCGATGGCGTCTACACTGCAGATCCGTTCAAAGACCCGCATGCCGAGAAGTTCGATCATCTGACATATGATGAAGTGCTGGATCGCAAGCTGGGTGTAATGGATCTGACTGCTATTTGTCTGTGCCGCGACCACAAGATGCCGCTGCGCGTATTCAACATGAACAAGCCTGGTGCCCTGCTGAACATTGTTCACGGCGGCGCAGAAGGAACCCTGATCGAGGAAGGCCAACAATGATCAATGAAATCAAGAAAGACGCTCAAGAGCGCATGCAGAAGTCCCTGGATTCCCTGTCCCATGCATTCGGTCAGATTCGCACCGGCAAGGCACACCCAAGCATCCTGGGCAGCGTGATGGTGCCGTACTACGGCGCAGACACCTCCATCACTCAAGTAGCCAATATCACTGTAAAAGACTCGCGCACCCTGCAAGTCGTGGCGTTTGAGCGCAACATGCTCGCGGCAGTCGACAAGGCAATCCAGAGTGCCGGCCTGAACCTCAACCCGACCAACCTGGGCGAGTTGCTGCTGATCTCCATGCCTGCCCTGACCGAAGAAACCCGTAAGGGGTTTACCAAGCAGGCGCGCAGTGCAGCTGAAGACGCTCGTGTTGCCGTGCGCAACATTCGTCGTGATGCCTTGGGTGAGTTGAAGAAGCTGGTCAAGGACAAGGAGATCAGCGAAGACGAAGAGCGTCGTGCTGCTGCGGACATTCAGAAGCTGACTGACAAGGCTGAGGCTGATATCGACGCAGCCACCAAGCAAAAAGAAGCGGACTTGATGGCCGTATAAGGGTCGAGCTTTTAATGGACAAGACCAAGCAGACTGCGCCGTCCGCGGTGCCGCGCCATGTCGCGATCATCATGGATGGCAACAATCGCTGGGCGAAAAAACGCTTTATGCCGGGTGTCGCCGGGCATAAAGCGGGCGTTGATGCTGTACGGGCTGTAATCGAGGTGTGCGCTGAGGCCAAGGTTGAGGTACTGACCCTTTTCGCCTTTTCCAGTGAAAACTGGCAGCGTCCGGCCGATGAGGTCAGCGCCTTGATGGATCTGTTCTTCAAGGCGTTGCGTCGTGAGGCCAAGCGTCTCAACGATAACAACATCAGCCTGCGCATCATTGGCGATCGCTCGCGCTTTCATCCGGAGCTTCAAACCGCGATGCGCGAAGCCGAGGCGATGACTGCGGGCGCCAACCGTTTTATCCTGCAGATCGCCGCCAACTACGGCGGTCAGTGGGATATCGCGCAAGCCGCGCAGCGCCTGGCGCGTGAAGTTCAGGCCGGGCATCTGCGCCCGGAAGACATCACCCCTGATCTGCTGCAAACCTGTCTGGCGACCGGCGATTTGCCGTTGCCGGATCTGTGCATCCGTACCGGTGGCGAGCACCGCATCAGTAACTTCCTGCTGTGGCAACTGGCATACGCCGAGTTGTACTTCTCCGACCTGTTCTGGCCGGACTTCAAACACGATGCCATGCGCAATGCGCTGGCCGATTTCGCTTCGCGCCAGCGTCGTTTCGGTAAAACGAGCGAACAGGTTGAAGCTGGAGCCCGGGTTTAATGCTTAAACAACGAATCATCACTGCGCTGATCCTGCTGCCGATTGCTCTGTGTGGGTTTTTCTTGCTCCAGGGTTCCGGTTTTGCGCTGTTCATCGGTCTGGTCGTAAGTCTGGGTGCCTGGGAATGGGCGCGTCTGGCCGGCTTCACCGCGCAATCGTTTCGCGTCGGTTTTGCTGCCGTCGTCGCGTTGATGTTGTTCGTCATGTATGTGCTGCCCGGCCTTGCGCCTTGGGTGCTGGGTGCTTCGGTACTTTGGTGGGCGGTCGCGACGTATCTGGTGCTGACCTATCCGAAGTCCAGCGAGCATTGGTCCAGTGCCGCCACCAAACTGGTGATCGGTCTATTGATTCTGCTGCCGGCCTGGCAAGGTCTGGTGCAGATCAAGCAGTACCCGTTGGGTAACTGGCTGATCATGGCGGTGATGGTATTGGTCTGGGGTGCCGATATTGGCGCCTACTTCTCTGGTCGTGCATTCGGCAAGCGCAAGTTGGCCCCTCAAGTCAGCCCGGGTAAAAGCTGGGAAGGTGTGTACGGTGGTCTGGCGCTGAGTCTGGTGATTACCGCCATTGTCGGTCTGGTGCGTGACTGGACGGTAGCTGAATTGCTCAAGGGCTTGATGGGTGCTGCGCTGATCGTGTTCATCTCTGTTGTGGGTGACCTGACCGAAAGCATGTTCAAGCGTCAGTCCGGTATCAAGGACAGCAGCAACCTGCTGCCGGGTCATGGCGGCGTGCTCGATCGCATCGATAGCCTGACAGCGGCCATTCCAGTCTTCGCCGTATTGCTGTGGATGGCTGCACCGTGAGCCGTCCGCAACAGATTACCGTTCTGGGTGCGACAGGCTCGATTGGTCTGAGCACCCTCGATGTCATTGCGCGCCATCCAGAGCGATATCAGGTTTTCGCGTTGAGCGGGTTTACGCGTTTGAGTGAGCTGTTGGCCTTGTGCGTGCGTCATGTACCGCAATTTGCCGTGGTGCCGGAAGTCGCCGCAGCACGTGGTCTGCAGGATGATTTGCGCGCCGCCGGTTTGCCGACCCGCGTGCTGGTGGGGGAGGAGGGCCTGTGTCAGGTCGCCTCTGCTCCGGAAGTTGACGCAGTCATGGCGGCCATTGTTGGTGCGGCAGGTCTGCGTCCGACTTTGGCTGCCGTTGAAGCGGGCAAGAAGATCCTCCTGGCAAATAAAGAGGCGCTGGTGATGTCCGGCGCCTTGTTCATGCAGGCAGTACGCAAAAGCGGTTCGGTGCTGCTGCCGATCGACAGCGAACACAACGCGATTTTCCAATGCATGCCGCAGGATTTCGCTCGTGGTTTGAGCAGTGTCGGTGTCCGTCGGATTTTACTCACAGCCTCTGGTGGCCCGTTCCGACAGACGCCCGTGAGTGAATTGGCGAATGTTTCACCTGATCAGGCGTGCGCGCATCCGAACTGGTCCATGGGGCGCAAGATTTCAGTCGATTCGGCCAGCATGATGAATAAAGGTCTCGAGTTGATCGAGGCCTGCTGGTTGTTTGATGCAAAACCTTCACAGGTCGAAGTGGTGATTCACCCGCAGAGCGTAATTCACTCTCTGGTCGACTTTGTCGATGGCTCGGTGCTGGCACAGTTGGGCAATCCTGACATGCGCACGCCGATCGCCAATGCACTGGCCTGGCCGGAGCGCATCGACTCCGGTGTGGCACCGTTGGACCTGTTTGCGGTCGCGCGTCTGGACTTCGAGGCGCCCGATGAAGAGCGCTTCCCATGTCTGCGTCTCGCACGGCAAGCTGCCGAGGCAGGCGACAGTGCACCAGCAATGCTCAATGCAGCGAACGAAGTAGCGGTGGCAGCGTTTCTCGACGGACGGGTTCGTTACCTGGAAATCGCGAGTATCATCGAGGAGGTCTTGAACCTCGAATCAGTTGTGGCGCTGGATGATCTCGATGCCGTGTTCACGGCAGACGCCAAAGCGCGAGTCCTGGCCGAGCAATGGCTAAAACGTCACGCTCGATAGATTTTGCAACACAATGGCTATAAGCGGCACTGAACAGGATTGCGGAGAAAGTAGATGAGCGCGCTCTATATGATTGCCGGCACCCTGATCGCCTTGGGTGTGCTGGTCACCTTTCACGAATTCGGCCACTTCTGGGTCGCGCGTCGCTGTGGCGTCAAGGTTCTGCGCTTTTCCGTAGGCTTCGGCATGCCGCTGCTGCGCTGGCACGACAAGCAAGGCACTGAATTTGTTGTGGCTGCAATTCCGCTGGGTGGCTACGTCAAGATGCTCGACGAGCGCGAAGGCGAGGTGCCGGTCGATCAGTTGGATCAGTCGTTCAATCGCAAGTCCGTTCGTCAGCGTATTGCTATTGTAGCGGCCGGCCCTGTTGCCAACTTCCTGTTGGCCCTGGTGTTCTTCTGGGTGCTGGCGATGCTCGGTAGCGAGCAGGTGCGCCCGGTCATCGGTGCGGTAGAGTCCGGCAGTATCGCCGCCAAGGCTGGTTTGGGTGCGGGTCAGGAGATCGTCGCAATTGATGGCGAGCCAACGACCGGTTGGGCAGCTGTCAATTTGCAGCTGGTACGTCGACTCGGTGAAAGCGGTTCGTTGCAGTTGCTGATGCGCGAGCAGGGCACTACCGTTGATTCGCCACGTGAGCTGGTGCTGGATAACTGGCTCAAGGGCGCTGATGAGCCTGATCCGATTCGCTCTTTGGGTATTCGTCCTTGGCGTCCGGCCTTGCCGCCGGTGTTGGCTGAACTTGATCCAAAAGGCCCGGCTCAGGCTGCCGGCCTGAAAACCGGTGATCGTCTGCTGGCGCTCGACGGCCAGGCGCTCAACGACTGGCAGCAAGTGGTCGATACCGTTCGTACGCGTCCTGATACCAAAATCGTGCTGCGTGTCGAGCGTGATGGTGCTTCAATCGATGTCCCTGTGACCTTGGCTGCGCGCGGTGAAAGCAAGTCGCCAAGCGGTTATCTGGGTGCGGGTGTAAAAGCTGTCGACTGGCCACCGGAGATGATCCGCGAAGTCAGTTATGGGCCATTGGCCGCGATTGGCGAGGGCGCCCGTCGTACTTGGACCATGAGCATTCTCACGCTGGATTCACTGAAGAAAATGCTGTTCGGCGAGCTCTCGGTAAAAAACTTGAGTGGACCGATAACCATTGCTAAAGTGGCGGGCGCTTCTGCCCAGTCGGGCGTCGCTGATTTCCTGAATTTCCTTGCTTATCTGAGTATTAGCCTGGGAGTTCTGAATTTGCTGCCCATTCCTGTACTGGATGGGGGGCATTTGTTGTTTTATCTGATCGAGTGGGCGCGTGGTCGTCCCTTGTCGGATCGGGTGCAAGGTTGGGGGATACAGATCGGTATCAGTTTGGTGGTCGGGGTGATGTTGCTTGCTCTGGTCAACGATCTGGGTCGACTGTAAAGCTTCGCTGAATTGCGAATCTGCCGCATTTTGCGGCAGTTTGTTTATTGCCAGTTGGAATAAGAAAGGACTTCATGAAACGTCTGCTGCTAACTGCGGTTCTCACCGTATTGATGATCGCCGAAGTTCACGCCGAGTCCTTCACTATCTCTGATATTCGCGTCAATGGCCTCCAGCGGGTCTCCGCGGGTAGTGTCTTTGGGGCCTTGCCGTTGAACGTCGGTGAGCAGGCGGATGATCGTCGCCTGGTGGAATCCACTCGTGCGTTGTTCAAAACCGGTTTTTTTCAAGATATCCAGCTGGGCCGCGAAGGCAACGTTCTGGTCATCACGGTTGTCGAGCGTCCGTCGGTCGCCAGTATCGAGATCGAAGGCAACAAAGCGATCTCCACTGAAGACCTGATGAAAGGCTTGAAACAATCCGGTCTGTCCGAAGGCGAGATCTTCCAGCGCGCCACCCTCGAAGGTGTTCGTAACGAACTGCAACGTCAGTACGTCGCGCAGGGTCGCTATTCGGCTACGGTCGATACCGAAGTGGTATCGCAGCCGCGTAACCGTGTTGGTCTGAAAGTGAAGATCAACGAAGGCACCGTTGCGGCCATTCAGCACATCAACGTGGTGGGCAACACGGTTTTCCCCGAGGAAGACCTGACCGACCTGTTCGAACTGAAAACCACCAACTGGCTGTCGTTCTTCAAGAACGATGACAAATACGCCCGTGAAAAGCTTTCCGGTGACCTGGAGCGTCTGCGCTCCTACTACCTGGATCGCGGCTATATCAACATGGATATCGCTTCGACCCAGGTGTCCATCACCCCGGACAAGAAGCATGTCTATATCACCGTCAACGTGACCGAAGGTGAAAAGTACACCGTTCGTGACGTCAAACTCAGCGGTGACCTGAAAGTCCCTGAAGATCAAGTCAAGTCCTTGCTGCTGGTGCAGAAAGGCCAGGTGTTCTCGCGCAAGCTGATGACCACCACATCTGAATTGATCACCCGTCGTCTGGGTAACGAGGGTTACACCTTCGCCAACGTCAACGGCGTGCCTCAGCCGCACGATGATGACCACACCGTGGACATCCTGTTCGCTGTCGACCCGGGCAAGCGCGCCTACGTCAACCGCATCAACTTCCGTGGCAACACCAAGTCCGAAGACGAAGTGCTGCGTCGCGAAATGCGTCAGATGGAAGGTGGCTGGGCTTCGACCTACCTGATCGACCAGTCCAAGACCCGTCTCGAGCGTCTGGGCTTCTTTAAGGAAGTGAACGTCGAGACTCCGGCTGTTCCAGGTGTCGACGACCAGGTTGATGTGAACTACAGCGTTGAAGAGCAGGCTTCCGGTTCGATTACCGCCAGTGTCGGTTTCGCCCAGAGTGCCGGCCTGATCCTCGGTGGTTCGATCACTCAGAACAACTTCCTCGGTACCGGTAACCGCGTCAGCGTCGGTCTGACCCGAAGCGAATACCAGAGCCGCTACAACTTCGGCTACGTTGACCCCTACTGGACCGCCGATGGCGTGAGCCTGGGTTACAACGCGTTCTATCGCACCACTGACTATGATGAACTCGACGCCGATATATCGAGCTACGCAGTAGACAGCTTGGGTGTAGGCGCTAACGTTGGTTACCCGATCAGCGAGACTTCGCGTCTGACCTTCGGCCTTTCTGCTCAGCAGGACAAGATCAATACCGGTAAATATACCGTTGACGAGATTTTCGACTTCGTTAACAAGGAAGGCGATCAGTACCTGAACTTCAAGGCGTCGGCCGGCTGGTCCGAATCGACTTTGAACAAAGGCGTGCTGCCAACCCGTGGTCGTTCCCAGAGCCTCACCCTGGAAACCACCATTCCGGGCAGCGACCTGTCTTTCTACAAACTTGACTACCGTGGTCAGCTGTTCCAGCCGATCAGCGAAAACTACACTCTTCGCCTGCACACCGAGCTGGGTTATGGCGATGGTTATGGTTCCACAGACGGCTTGCCGTTCTATGAAAACTACTATGCTGGTGGTTTCAACTCGGTACGTGGCTTCAAGGACAGTACGCTGGGCCCGCGCAGTACCCCGAGTCGTGGCACGAATCCGGGCACCATTGCTGACCCGGACCAGGATCCACTGCCGTTCGGTGGCAACGTCCTGATCCAGGGCGGTGTTGAGGTGCTGTTCCCGCTGCCGTTCGTCAAGGATCAGCGCTCCCTGCGTACCTCGGTATTCTGGGATGTGGGTAACGTTTTCGACTCGCAGTGCAAGGACACCACCAACGCCAACGGCTCGTCGTCGAACACCAAGTGCAACGACATCAGTCTGAGCAACATGGCCAGTTCCGTCGGTGTAGGCGTGACCTGGGTCACCGCGCTGGGTCCTCTGAGCTTCGCGTTGGCAATGCCGATCAAGAAACCGGATGAAGCTGAAACTCAAGTGTTCCAATTCTCCCTCGGCCAGACGTTCTAAGCGTCTGACCCAAGATAACGACAATGGATTTTGTAGGGGTGCATCGTGCGTAAGTTGACTCAATTGGTTCTCCTGGCCTCCGTACTGGTGGCAGGTCCGGCGTTCGCCGACATGAAAATCGCTGTTCTGAACTATCAGATGGCACTGCTGGAATCCGATGCGGCGAAGAAATACGCCGTGGATGCCGAGAAGAAGTTCGGTCCGCAACTGACCAAGCTGAAAACTCTCGAAAGCAGCGCCAAGGGCATTCAGGATCGTCTGATGGCCGGTGGCGACAAGATGCAGCAAGGTGAGCGCGAGCGTCTGGAGCTGGAATTCAAGCAAAAGGCCCGTGACTTCCAGTTCCAGTCCAAGGAACTCAACGAAGCCAAAGCCGTTGCCGACCGCGAAATGCTCAAGCAGCTGAAGCCGAAACTGGATGGGGCAGTGGAAGAAGTCATCAAGAAAGGTGGTTTTGACCTGGTGTTCGAGCGTGGCGCAGTGATTGATGTCAAACCTCAGTACGACATCACGCGCCAGGTTATCGAGCGCATGAATCAGCTGAAGTAACCCATGACCGTGACTATCAAGCTCGGCCAGTTGGCCGAGTTCCTCGGCGCCACCCTGCGTGGCGACCCGGAGAAGAAAATTACTGGGCTAGCCACTTTGCAAGAGGCTGGCCCAGCTCAGTTGAGCTTTCTGGCAAATCCTCAATATCGCAAATACCTCCCGGGTTCGCAGGCTGCAGCCTTGCTGCTCAAGGAAGCGGATGCCGAAGGTTTTGCCGGTAATGCATTGGTGGTGCCGGATCCTTACCTGGCCTATGCGCGTATCTCTCACTTGTTCGATCCCAAGCCAAAAGCTACTGCGGGGATTCATCCCTCGGCGGTAATTGCTGCCGATGCGGTGGTTGATCCAACCGCCAGCATCGGTCCTTTCGTGGTGATCGAGGCTGGTGCGCGGATTGGAGCGCAAGTCACGCTCGGCGCCCATTGTGTGGTCGGTGCACGCAGCGAAATCGGTGAGGGCGGCTGGCTTGCTCCACGGGTGACGCTGTATCACGATGTGCGCATCGGCAAGCGTGTGGTTATCCAGTCCGGTGCCGTACTCGGTGGGGAAGGCTTCGGCTTTGCCAGCGAAAAAGGTATCTGGCAGAAAATCGCCCAGATCGGTGGCGTGACCATCGGCGACGATGTGGAGATTGGCGTGAATACCGCCATCGACCGCGGTGCGTTGGCCGATACCGTGATCGGCAATGGCGTGAAGCTCGACAACCAGATCCAGATCGCCCACAACGTCCAGGTCGGTGATCACACCGCCATGGCTGCGTGCGTCGGGATCTCCGGCAGCACCAAAATCGGCAAGCATTGCATGCTCGCTGGCGGTGTCGGTCTGGTCGGGCACATTGATATTTGCGACAACGTTTTCCTGACCGGGATGACCATGGTGACCCACTCGATTACCGAGCCGGGTGCCTATTCTTCCGGCACAGCCATGCAACCGGCTGCCGAATGGCGCAAAAGCGCGGCACGCATCCGTCAGCTTGATGACATCGCGCGACGTTTGAAACAGCTGGAAAAGCGCGTAGGGGAAGTGACCCCTGACGGCAATGCTTCATCAGATGGCTGATACCATTTCCATATCAAGTGTGCACAGCCTCTAGACTGCCTCCTTGATTTGCTAGAGGAGTGCGCGTCAGTCGCGCTCCCAATCTTTACATAGGCTTCCCCCCGAAATGATGGACATCAACGAGATTCGCGAATACCTGCCTCACCGTTACCCGTTCCTGCTGGTGGACCGGGTGGTGGAACTGGACACTGAAGGCAAGCGCATTCGCGCCTACAAGAATGTCAGCATCAATGAACCCTTCTTCAATGGTCACTTCCCTGCGCACCCAATCATGCCGGGTGTGCTGATCATCGAAGCGATGGCTCAGGCTGCCGGGATCCTCGGTTTCAAAATGCTCGACGTCAAACCGGCCGACGGCACCCTGTATTACTTCGTCGGTTCCGACAAGCTGCGTTTCCGCCAGCCTGTGTTGCCGGGCGATCAGTTGATCCTCGAAGCCAAGTTCATCAGTTGCAAGCGCCAGATCTGGAAATTCGAATGCCAGGCTTCGGTCGACGGCAAGCCAGTCTGCTCTGCTGAAATCATCTGTGCGGAACGCAAGCTATGAGTTTGATTGACCCTCGCGCAATCATCGATCCGTCGGCCGTTCTGGCTGACGGCGTCGAGGTCGGCCCGTGGTCGATCATCGGCGCAGGTGTGGAAATCGGCGAGGGTACCGTAATCGGGCCGCATGTGATCCTCAAAGGCCCGACCCGCATCGGCAAGCAGAATCGCATCTACCAGTTCTCCTCGGTAGGCGAAGACACGCCCGATCTGAAATACAAAGGTGAAGAAACTCGTCTGGTGATCGGTGACCACAACGTCATCCGTGAAGGCGTGACGATTCACCGTGGCACCGTGCAGGACCGTTCGGAAACCACGCTGGGCGATCACAACCTGATCATGGCTTACGCCCACATCGGTCACGACAGCGTCATCGGCAACAATTGCATCCTGGTCAACAACACCGCGTTGGCCGGCCATGTGCACGTCGAAGACTGGGCGATCCTCTCCGGTTTCACCCTGGTGCATCAGTACTGTCACATCGGTGCCCACAGCTTTTCCGGTATGGGCACGGCAATCGGTAAAGACGTTCCGGCGTTTGTCACCGTGTTTGGCAATCCGGCTGAAGCGCGCAGCATGAACTTCGAAGGCATGCGCCGTCGTGGTTTCAGCGAAGACGCTATCCACGCGCTGCGTCGCGCCTACAAGACTGTGTATCGCCAAGGCCTGACGGTCGAGCAGGCACTGGCCGAACTGGCTGAACCTGCTGCTCAGTTCCCGGAAGTCGCGGTGTTCCGTGATTCGATCCAGTCGTCGACTCGCGGCATCACCCGCTGATCATGGCCAGTCTGCGTATTGCGCTGGTGGCGGGTGAGGCTTCCGGTGACATTCTGGGCGCCGGTCTCATGCGCGCCCTAAAGGCACAGCATCCGGCAGTCGAATTTATCGGTGTCGGTGGACCGTTGATGCAGGCCGAAGGCCTGACCTCCTACTTCCCCATGGAACGCTTGTCGGTCATGGGGCTGGTGGAGGTGCTTGGTCGGTTGCGCGAGTTGCTCAAGCGCCGCAAGGAACTCATCGCCACGCTGATCGCCGAAAAGCCGGACGTGTTCATCGGTATCGATGCGCCGGACTTCAACCTCAATATCGAACTCAAGTTGCGTCATGCCGGCATCAAGACCGTGCATTACGTCAGCCCGTCGGTGTGGGCGTGGCGGCAGAAGCGCGTGTTGAAGATTCGCGAAGGCTGCGACCTGATGTTGACGCTGCTGCCGTTCGAAGCAAAATTTTACGAAGAGAAAGGCGTGCCGGTTCGGTTCGTCGGTCACACGCTGGCCGATACCATTCCGCTGGAGGCTGATCGCGCTGCTGCGCGTGCCGAGTTGGGTCTGCCCGACGGCCCGCTGGTGGCATTGATGCCCGGTAGCCGTGGTGGCGAAGTCGCCCGTCTGGGGGCGCTTTTCCTCGATACCGCCGAGCGTTTGCGTGCCATGCGCCCCGGGTTGCGTTTCGTCATACCTTGCGCCAATGCAGAACGCCGCATGCAACTTGAAGAGTTGCTCGCGGGCCGCGATTTGCCAGTGACCTTGCTCGACGGCAAGTCCCATCTGGCCCTGGCCGCGTGCAATGCGGTGTTGATCGCCTCCGGTACGGCGACCCTTGAAGCCTTGCTGTACAAGCGGCCGATGGTGGTGGCCTATCGTCTGGCCCCGCTGACGTTCTGGATTCTCAAGCGCATGGTCAAGAGCGCGTACGTGTCTCTGCCGAACCTGCTGGCCCAGCGCCTGCTGGTTCCGGAGCTGTTGCAGGATGATGCGACAGTCGAGGCATTGGCACAGACCCTTTCGCCCCTGATCGAGGGCGGTGAAGAGCAGACTCGCGGCTTCGACGAAATCCATCGCACGCTGCGGCTGGACGCTTCCAATCAGGCGGCGGATGCCGTCCTCAACCTGATCGGTCAAACACGATGAGCAAAAAAGATCTGCAGATGGGCCTGGATTTCACCCTGGTCGCCGAAGTCGAAGAGCTGGTGGCCGGTGTCGATGAAGTCGGTCGCGGCCCATTGTGCGGTGCGGTGGTAACGGCGGCGGTGATCCTTGATCCAAACCGACCGATCCTTGGCCTCAACGACTCGAAAAAACTCACCGAAGCCAAACGCGAAAAGCTTTACGACGAGATCATCGAAAAAGCCTTGAGCTGGTGCATTGCTCGTGCCGAAGTCGAAGAAATCGACGAACTGAACATTCTGCACGCAACCATGCTGGCCATGCAGCGTGCCGTGGCCGGCCTGCACATTCAACCGAAACTGGCGATGATTGATGGCAACCGCTGCCCGCAATTGCCGATGCGCGCTGAAGCCGTGGTGCAGGGCGACGGCAAGGTTCCAGCCATCGCAGCGGCATCGATTCTGGCCAAGGTCAGCCGTGACCGCGAGATGGCCGCATTCGAATTGATTTACCCGGGTTACGGCATTGGTGGCCATAAAGGCTATCCGACGCCCGTTCATCTGGAAGCGTTGGTGCGTCTTGGCCCGACGCCGATTCACCGGCGCTCGTTCGCCCCGGTGCGTCAGGCATACGAGGCACTGGAAGGGCTGACGCAGGTTTAGTCGCAAGGCTGATGTTTTGTTCGAGGCCCGGTACAATCCGGGCCTTGTTGTCTCTATGTAACTGGACAGGATCACTATGCCGGCTTCATTCGTTCATCTACGCCTGCACACTGAATACTCCCTGGTCGACGGGCTGGTGCGGATCAAGCCACTGGTCAAGGCGCTGACCGGCATGAACATGCCGGCCGTGGCGGTCACCGATCAGAACAACATGTGCTCCCTGGTCAAATTCTATAAAAACACCATGGGCGCGGGCATCAAGCCGATCTGCGGCGCCGACCTCTGGCTGTCGAACAAGGATCCGGACGCGCCACTGAGCCGAATCAGTCTGTTGGTGATGAACGCCAAGGGTTATCGCAACCTCACCGAGTTGATCTCGCGCGGCTTCATCGACGGCCAGCGCAACGGCATGATTATCATCGAGCGCCAGTGGGTCGCCGAAGCCAACGAAGGCCTGATCATGCTGTCCGCCGCCAAAGAAGGCGAGATCGGCATGGCGCTGATCGGTGGCAACCCGGCTGAAGCCGAAGCCCTGGCGCGCGAATGGATGAGCGTGTTCCCGGATCGCTTCTATCTGGAAATCCAGCGCACCAACCGTCCCAACGATGAAGAGCAACTGCATGGCGCCGTGGCCCTGGCTGACAAGCTTGGCGCGCCGCTGGTGGCCACCAACGATGTGCGCTTCATCAAGCAGGAAGACTTCGCTGCCCACGAAACCCGCGTATGCATCGGTGAGGGCCGCGCCCTCGATGATCCACGGCGTTCGAAGAATTACAGCGACCAGCAATACCTCAAAAGTGCCGAGGAAATGGCTGAGCTGTTCAGCGACATTCCCGACGCCATCGAAAACACCGTCGAGATTGCCAAGCGCTGCAACATCGACGTGAAACTGGGCACGCACTTCCTGCCCAACTTCCCGATTCCCGATGGCATGACCATCGACGAGTATTTCCGCAAAGTGTCCTTCGACGGTTTGGAGGAGCGACTGGCGGTTCTGCTGCCAAAAGACACCACCGAAGATTACGAGGCCAAACGTCAGGTCTATGTCGACCGGTTGAATTTCGAGCTGGATATCATCATCCAGATGGGCTTCCCGGGTTACTTCCTGATCGTGATGGACTTTATCCAGTGGGCCAAGAGCAACGGCGTACCAGTAGGTCCTGGCCGTGGATCGGGTGCCGGCTCGCTGGTGGCTTACGTACAGAAAATCACTGACCTTGACCCGCTGGAATATGACCTGCTGTTCGAACGTTTCCTTAACCCGGAACGGGTATCGATGCCCGACTTCGACGTCGACTTCTGCATGGACGGTCGTGACCGGGTGATCGACTACGTGGCCGAGAAATACGGCCGCAACGCGGTAAGCCAGATCATCACTTTCGGTTCCATGGCGGCGAAGGCTGTGGTGCGAGATGTGGCGCGGGTGCAGGGCAAGTCCTACGGCCTGGCGGATCGCCTGTCGAAGATGATTCCGTTCGAAGTCGGCATGACCCTGGAAAAAGCCTACGAGCAGGAAGAAATCCTGCGTGACTTCATCAAGGTCGATGAAGAGGCTGCGGAAATCTGGGAGATGGCGCGCAAGCTTGAAGGCGTTGTGCGTAACGTCGGCAAGCACGCCGGTGGCGTGGTGATCGCGCCGACCAAGCTGACTGACTTCTCGCCGATCTACTGCGACGAGGCCGGTGACGGTCTGGTAACCCAGTTCGACAAGGACGACGTTGAAGCGGCCGGTCTGGTGAAGTTCGACTTCCTCGGTCTACGCACCCTGACGGTTATCGACTGGGCGCTGAAGACCATCAACCGTGACCGCGCCAAGGTCGACGAGCCGCCGCTGGATATCGCGTTTATCCCGCTGGACGACAAGCCGACGTACACGCTGCTGCAAAAAGCTGAAACCACAGCGGTCTTCCAGCTTGAATCCCGCGGCATGAAAGAGCTGATCAAAAAGCTCAAGCCCGACTGTCTGGAAGACTTGATCGCACTGGTGGCCCTGTTCCGTCCGGGCCCGCTGCAGTCCGGCATGGTTGACGACTTTATCAACCGTAAGCACGGTCGCGCCGAACTGGCGTATCCGCACTCCGACTACCAATACGAAGGCCTCAAGCCGGTATTGGCGCCGACGTACGGCATCATCCTGTATCAGGAACAGGTGATGCAGATTGCTCAGGTCATGGCCGGTTACACCCTCGGCGGTGCGGACATGCTGCGTCGGGCAATGGGTAAGAAAAAACCCGAAGAGATGGCCAAGCAGCGCGGCGGCTTCATTGAAGGTTGCAAGACCAACAATATCGACGCTGACCTCGCCGGTAACATTTTTGACCTAGTGGAAAAATTCGCCGGTTATGGCTTCAACAAGTCTCACTCTGCCGCTTATGGTCTGGTGTCGTACCAGACGGCCTGGTTGAAAACCCACTACCCGGCGCCATTCATGGCCGCGGTACTGTCGGCGGACATGCACAACACCGACAAGGTCGTGACCTTGATCGAAGAAATTCGCACCATGAAGCTGCGTCTCGACGCGCCGGATGTGAATACTTCGGAATTCAAGTTCACGGTGAACGACGACGGCCGCATTGTTTACGGCCTCGGCGCGATCAAAGGTGTCGGCGAAGGTCCGGTGGAAGCGATCACCGAGGCGCGTCAGGAAGGCCCGTTCAAGGATCTGTTCGATTTCTGCGCCCGTGTCGACCTCAAGCGCATTAATAAGCGCACCCTCGACGGTCTGATCCGCAGTGGCGCACTGGATCGTCTTGGGCCGTATTTCCACGACGAACAAAAGGCTTATCAGGCCAACATCGACCGCAACCGCGCCGTGCTGCTGGCGGCGATGGAAGAGGCGATCAAGGCGGCAGAGCAAACCGCTCGCACCCACGACAGTGGTCACGCCGACCTGTTTGGCGGGCTGTTTGTCGAGGAAGATGCTGACGTTTATGCGACTCATCGCAAGGCCAAGGAATTGACCCTCAAGGAGCGCCTCAAGGGTGAAAAAGACACCTTGGGCCTGTACTTGACCGGTCACCCGATTGATGAATATGAAGGCGAGATTCGTCGGTTCGCCCGTCAGCGCATCATCGACCTGAAACCGGCCCGCGATACGCAGACAGTGGCGGGGATGATCATTGCCCTGCGGGTGATGAAGAACAAAAAGGGCGACAAGATGGGCTTCATCACCCTCGACGACCGCTCCGGGCGGATCGAGGCGTCGCTGTTTGCCGAAGCGTTCCATTCCGCACAGTCGCTGTTGCAGACCGACGCGATGGTGGTGGTTGAAGGCGAGGTCAGCAACGACGACTTCTCCGGCGGCCTGCGCCTGCGGGTCAAGCGGGTGATGAGCATGGAAGATGCGCGTACCAACCTTGCCGAGAGCCTGCGTCTGAAACTGCAGACCCAGGACCTGAAAGGCGATCAGCTACGCTGGTTGGGTGATTTGCTCAAGCGTCACCGCGGGGCGTGCCCGATCACCATGGAGTACACCAGTCCTGATGCGAAGACCTTGCTGCAGTTCGGCGAGACCTGGCGGATCGACCCGGCGGATGCGTTGATTCAAGCCCTGCGTGACCAGTTCGGGCGAGACAACGTCTTCCTCCAATACCGTTGACCGGCAGGGTGCCATCAAGCGCTTTGCCCGCGACCTGAATTTTTAATCTCGACCTCAGCGCGCCTTTTCCTTAAGGTAGGGCGCGAATAGACAACCGGCCGGCCCAAGCTCATTTGGGACACGACCCAAGACGGACGCCTATGAACCCGAATTTTCTAGATTTCGAACAGCCGATCGCCGACCTGCAAGCCAAGATCGAAGAGTTGCGCTTGGTCGGTAATGACAATTCGCTGAATATCGGCGATGAGATCTCCCGCCTGCAGGACAAGAGCAAAACGCTGACCGAAGACATCTTCGGCAAGCTGACCAGCTGGCAGATCGCACGCCTGGCGCGTCACCCGAAACGCCCGTACACCCTCGATTACATCGAGCACATCTTCACCGAGTTCGACGAACTGCACGGCGACCGTCACTTCTCCGACGACGCTGCGATCGTTGGCGGCATCGCCCGTCTGGACGATCAACCGGTGATGATCATCGGTCACCAGAAAGGCCGTGAAGTGCGCGAGAAGGTACGCCGCAACTTTGGTATGCCGCGTCCGGAAGGCTACCGCAAGGCCTGCCGCCTGATGGAAATGGCCGAGCGTTTCAAAATGCCTATCCTGACCTTCATCGACACCCCGGGCGCCTACCCTGGCATCGACGCTGAAGAGCGCAACCAGAGCGAAGCGATTGCCTGGAACCTGCGGGTCATGTCGCGCCTGAAGACCCCGATCATCGCCACCGTAATCGGTGAGGGCGGTTCCGGCGGTGCTTTGGCGATCGGTGTCTGTGATCAGCTGAACATGCTGCAATACTCGACCTATGCGGTGATCTCGCCGGAAGGTTGCGCGTCGATTCTGTGGAAAACCGCCGAAAAAGCACCGGATGCCGCTGAAGCGATGGGCATCACCGCCGAGCGTCTGAAGGGCCTGGGCATTGTCGACAAGGTGATTGGCGAGCCTTTGGGCGGCGCGCACCGTGATCCGGCAAGCGCTGCGGCTTCGATCCGTGCCGAGCTGAGCTCGCAACTGGCGATGCTGAAGAAGTTCGACAACGAAGCGCTGTTGAAGCGCCGTTATGATCGACTGATGAGCTACGGTCTCTAAGTCGACTGCGCTGTACCCATGTGGGAGCGAGCCTGCTCGCGAAGAGGGGGTAACATTCAACCAATGTGTTGGCTGTTACACCGCTATCGCGAGCAGGCTCGCTCCCACATTTGATTTGGGCAAAGAGAAAGATATGGATCGATCATCGATTGATTTGCCATCGCGATTGCTGCTCAATCTTGAGTCTTGGCGCAATGCCACTCATTGGCGTGTCGCATTCTCTGGTGGCCTTGATTCCACCGTACTGCTGCATCTGCTCGCCAGTCTCGCCAAAAAACAATCCTTGCCGGCGCTAAGCGCTGTCCATATTCATCACGGCCTTCAGGCTGCGGCCGATGCGTGGCCGACGCATTGCCAGTCTGTCTGCGATGCGCTGGGTGTTCCGTTACAAGTGGAGCGGGTGCAGGTGCAGCCGGGAGCGAGTCTGGAGCAGGCGGCGCGGGATGCACGTTATTCGGTGTTCTGTTCGGTGACGCAGTCTGATGACGTCTTGCTGACCGGTCAGCACCGTGATGATCAAGCCGAAACCCTGCTTTTCCGTCTGATGCGCGGTGCGGGAATGCGCGGTCTTTCGGGGATGCCACAACAGCGTCCGCTGGGGCAGGGGGCTTTGGTTCGACCGTTGCTCGATGTTACCCGCGCGGAGCTGGAAGCCTACGCACAAACTCATCAATTGCATTGGATTGAAGATCCGTCGAATCAGGATCGGCAGTTTTCGCGTAATTATCTGCGCCATCAGGTCATGCCGGCGCTGACCGGACGCTGGCCGCAAGCGCAGGCCAGCATGGCCCGCAGCGCTTCGCATTTGCGTGAAGCGCAAGGCCTGCTCGATGAGCTGGCACAGGTGGATCTGGCTCAAGCCAACACTCGTCATGAATTCGAATGGCTGGGATTGCGCTCACTTGAGTTGGCGCCGCTGGCCGCGCTGTCTGCCGCTCGTCAGCGAAATGCCTTGAGTCACTGGCTCGAACCGCTAACACGGTTGCCCGACACTGACCATTGGTCGGGTTGGTCGGATCTGTGCGACGCCGCCCACGATGCGACACCGGTCTGGCGTCTGGCCGATGGCGAATTGCACCGCAGCGCCGGCCGTCTGTGGTGGCTCAGCGGCGTCTGGCTGCGTGCGCCGGTGATCGGCAGCGACTGGCATGACCTGTCGTCACCGCTACGCTTGCCCGATAACGGACGTGTCATGTTCAGCGGTCAGACTCCCGTCGGGCCGTTGCAGATCCGCTATCGTCAGGGCGGCGAAGTGATGCATCTCGCGGATCGCGGCCGTCGCGATCTTAAGCGGCTGCTCAATGAACGCGCGGTGCCGGGCTTCGTGCGTGGCAGATTGCCGCTGCTGTTTCGCGGCGAAGAATTGCTCGCGGTGGCTAACCTGCCGGGTCTTGATGGCAAAGGGCAGGACGGCTGGCAATTGCATTGGCAGCCAACAGACGAAGATCAAGGTTTGAGATGAAAGGGGCATTCCGGTAGACTACGCTCCCTTCTTGATACAACTTCTGTGGATTCGCCTGAATTGCAGGAGTTGCCGATTACCAAGCAGTCTTTGCTGGGCGATTCCAAAAAATGTGTAGCGAGCAACGTACCGGTGTTTCATCTGCCGGTCTGTCCCAACGCGGCGGTTTTTTTGAAAGGTGCACTGTGATTAATGCAGGTGATCGGGGGCTTCGGCCTTCCTTCGCTTTCCCCGGCGGCTCGTACCGCTTTAACGCAGACTTCTAGGGTTTTTCATGACGCGCTACATATTCGTCACGGGCGGTGTTGTTTCTTCATTGGGGAAAGGCATTGCCTCGGCTTCATTGGCGGCCATCCTGGAGGCGCGGGGGCTTAAGGTCACCATGCTTAAGCTGGATCCGTACATCAACGTCGACCCGGGCACCATGAGCCCGTTCCAGCACGGTGAAGTGTTCGTCACCCACGACGGCGCCGAGACCGACCTGGACCTGGGCCACTACGAGCGGTTCATCCGCACGACCATGACCCAGAACAACAACTTCACCACCGGCCGTGTCTACGAGCACGTGCTGCGCAAAGAGCGCCGTGGTGATTACCTGGGTGCAACCATCCAGGTGATTCCGCACATCACCGACGAAATCAAGCGCCGCATCATCAAGGGTGCCGGTGACGCTGACGTGGCGATGGTCGAAATCGGTGGCACCGTGGGTGACATCGAGTCGCAACCGTTCCTCGAAGCCATCCGCCAGTTGCGTTTCGAAGTCGGCGCCAAGCGCGCGATGCTGATGCACTTGACCCTGGTTCCGTACATCGCCACTGCTGGCGAAACCAAGACCAAGCCTACCCAGCACTCCGTCAAGGAACTGCGTTCGATCGGCCTGCAGCCAGACGTACTGGTTTGCCGTTCCGATCACCCGATCGACATTTCGTCTCGTCGCAAGATCGCGCAATTCACCAACGTTGAAGAACGTGCGGTGATCGCGCTGGAAGACGCCGACACCATCTACAAGATCCCGGGCATCCTGCACTCCCAGGGCCTGGATGATTTCGTTGTCGAGCGTTTTGGCCTGCAATGCGGCAGCGCTGACCTGTCCGAGTGGGAAGCGGTGGTAGATGCCAAGCTGAACCCGGAACACGAAGTCACTATCGCCATGGTCGGCAAGTACATGGAGCTGCTGGACGCGTACAAGTCGCTGATCGAAGCGATGAGTCACGCCGGCATCAGCAATCGTACCAAGGTCAACCTGCGCTACATCGATTCCGAAGACATCGAAAACCAGGGCACTGCGCTGCTGGAAGGTGTTGACGCGATTCTGGTACCGGGTGGCTTCGGTCTGCGTGGCGTGGAAGGCAAGATCACTGCCGTTCAGTACGCTCGCGAAAACAAGGTTCCTTACCTCGGCATCTGCCTCGGCATGCAAGTGGCGGTCATCGAGTTCGCCCGTAACGTGATGGGCTGGAAAGACGCCAACTCCACCGAGTTCGATCGCGCCAGCGGTCACCCGGTCGTCGGTCTGATCACCGAGTGGGAAGACGCTACCGGTGCTGTTGAAGTGCGTACCGAAACGTCTGATCTGGGCGGCACCATGCGCCTTGGCGCTCAGGACTGCCTGCTTGAAGCCGGTTCCAAAGTGCACGATTGCTACGGCAAGGACGTGATTGTCGAGCGTCACCGTCACCGTTACGAAGTGAACAACAACCTGCTGCCGCAAATTATCGAAGCCGGCCTGAAAATCTCCGGTCGTTCCGCCGATGCTGCGCTGGTTGAAGTGGTCGAAGCACCGGATCATCCATGGTTCGTTGCTTGCCAGTTCCACCCTGAGTTCACCTCGACACCACGTGATGGCCATCCGCTGTTCAGCGGTTTTGTCAAAGCAGCGTTGGCTCAACACCAGAAGAAGGCGTAACCCCGATGGCACAGAAGATCATCCGCGTCGGCGACATCGAGATTGCCAACGACAAACCCATGGTGCTATTCGGCGGCATGAACGTGCTGGAAAGCCGTGACATGGCCATGCAGGTTTGCGAAGAGTACGTGAAGGTCACCGAAAAACTCGGCATCCCTTACGTGTTCAAGGCCAGTTTCGACAAGGCCAACCGTTCTTCTGTGGCCTCTTATCGCGGTCCTGGCCTGGAAGAGGGCATGCGCATCTTCCAGGACATCAAACAAGCCTTCGGCGTGCCGATCATCACCGACGTCCACGAGCCTGACCAGGCCGCGGTCGTCGCGGAGGTCTGCGACATCATTCAACTGCCGGCCTTCCTGTCGCGCCAGACCGATCTGGTCGTCGCGATGGCCAAGACCAACGCTGTCATCAACATCAAGAAAGCCCAGTTTCTCGCGCCTCAGGAAATGAAGCACATCCTGAACAAGTGCGTGGAAGCGGGTAACGATCAATTGATTCTCTGCGAGCGTGGTTCGAGTTTCGGCTACAACAACCTCGTGGTCGACATGCTCGGCTTCGGCATCATGAAGCAGTTCGAGTACCCGGTATTCTTCGACGTGACCCACTCGCTGCAAATGCCTGGCGGTCGTTCCGACTCCGCCGGCGGTCGCCGTGCGCAGGTTCTGGATCTGGCCAAGGCTGGCATGAGCCAAGGCCTGGCAGGTCTGTTCCTCGAAGCTCACCCGGATCCGGACAACGCCAAATGCGACGGCCCTTGCGCCTTGCGTCTGGACAAACTGGAGCCATTCCTGGCCCAGCTCAAAGCTCTGGACGAACTGGTGAAGAGTTTTCCGACGGTAGAAACCGCGTAAACCTCAATTCTCCGGTAAAGTACCGCACGATTTGTCGCTCATGCCCTCGGGCATGAGCGTTATCGTCTGCAAGCTGCCCGCCGTACACCCCTTGCCGACGGTAAAAAGATTTCCTCTAGCTGCGTCGTTTTCGTCAACTTTGGAGTGTTTACAACAATGGCAAAAATCGTCGACATCAAAGGTCGTGAAGTTCTCGACTCCCGTGGCAATCCCACCGTGGAAGCGGACGTGCTTCTCGACAACGGCATCATCGGCAGCGCTTGCGCGCCGTCCGGTGCATCCACTGGCTCGCGTGAAGCACTCGAGCTGCGTGATGGCGACAAGAGCCGTTACCTGGGCAAGGGCGTGCTCAAAGCGGTAGCCAACATCAACGGTCCGATCCGCGATCTGCTGCTGGGCACCGACCCAAGCGACCAGAAAGCGCTGGATCACGCGATGATCAAGCTCGACGGTACTGAAAACAAAGCGACCCTGGGCGCCAACGCCATCCTCGCCGTGTCCCTGGCTGCGGCCAAGGCTGCTGCACAGGATCAGGATCTGCCGCTGTACGCACACATCGCTAACCTGAACGGCACACCGGGTGTTTACTCGATGCCGGTGCCGATGATGAACATCATCAACGGTGGCGAGCACGCCGATAACAACGTCGACATCCAGGAATTCATGGTTCAGCCGGTTGGCGCCAAGTCTTTCTCGGAAGGTCTGCGCATGGGCACCGAGATTTTCCATCACCTCAAAGCTGTGCTGAAGGCCCGTGGCCTGAGCACTGCCGTTGGCGACGAAGGCGGTTTCGCACCGAACCTGGCGTCCAACGAAGACGCTTTGAAAGTGATCTCCGAAGCCGTGGCCAACGCCGGTTACAAACTGGGCACCGACGTGACCCTGGCACTGGACTGCGCGGCCAGCGAATTCTACGAAGACGGCAAGTACAACCTGTCCGGCGAAGGCCAGGTGTTCACTGCTGAAGGTTTCGCTGACTACCTCAAAGGCCTGACCGAGCGTTACCCGATCATCTCCATCGAAGACGGTCTGGACGAGTCCGACTGGGCTGGCTGGAAGATCCTCACCGACAAGATCGGCGAGAAGGTTCAACTGGTAGGCGACGACCTGTTCGTGACCAACACCAAGATCCTGAAAGAAGGCATCGATAAAAAGATCGCCAACTCGATCCTGATCAAGTTCAACCAGATCGGCACCCTGACCGAAACCCTGGAAGCCATCCAGATGGCCAAGGCTGCCGGTTACACCGCCGTGATCTCGCACCGCTCCGGCGAAACCGAAGATTCGACCATTGCCGACCTGGCTGTGGGCACCTCGGCTGGCCAGATCAAGACCGGTTCGCTGTGCCGTTCCGACCGCGTTTCCAAGTACAACCAACTGCTGCGTATCGAAGAGCAGTTGAATGGCAAGGCCAAGTACAACGGTCGCTCCGAGTTCCGCGGCTAAGTTGTAAATGGTAAAAAGACACCGGATTGTGTCGGAAAAGTCGTGACAGCGATGGATTTGCCACTAATCTGATGCCTTAACAGCACAAGCCTGGATCTTCCAGGCTTCGTGCTATCAGACGTTTCAAAGTTTTGGCGTGGCTGTCTTTTTTCACTGGATACCTGATATTCGATGCGCAGTCCTTACTGGTTGTTTCTCGTTTTGCTCTTGCTGCTGGCCGGTCTGCAGTACCGCCTGTGGGTGGGCAATGGCAGTCTGGCGCAAGTCGCCGAGCTGAATCAGCAGATTGCTGAGCAACATGCCGAGAACGAAGGCTTGCTGGAGCGCAACCGGGTGATGGACGCAGAAGTCAGCGAGCTGAAGAAAGGCATGGAGACCGTTGAAGAGCGGGCTCGCCATGAGTTGGGCATGGTCAAGGACGGCGAAACCCTTTACCAGTTGGCCCAATGATCGATTCCCTGCCGGCCTTCTGGGCCGTGATTCCTGCCGCGGGCGTCGGTGCCCGAATGGCCGCGGACCGTCCCAAGCAATATTTGCAACTGGGCGGGCGCACAATTCTCGAACACAGCCTCGGCTGTTTTCTTGATCACCCGAGCCTCAAGGGCTTGGTGGTCAGTCTTGCTGTTGATGATCCTTATTGGCCGAACCTCGCCTGCGTCAACGATCCGCGTATTCAGCGGGTTGAGGGCGGTGCCGAGCGCTCCGGTTCGGTGCTCAATGCCTTGCTGCATCTGCATGCCCAAGGTGCCGATGATGAGGATTGGGTGCTGGTGCACGATGCGGCACGGCCCAACCTGAGTCGCGATGATCTCGACAAGTTACTCGCTGAACTGGCGAGTGATCCGGTGGGTGGTTTGCTCGCAGTGCCGGCTCGCGACACGCTGAAGCGGGTCGACAAGCACGGTCGTGTGGTCGAGACCGTGGATCGCAGCGTGATCTGGCAGGCCTATACGCCGCAGATGTTCCGCCTTGGCGCGTTGCATCGGGCGTTGGCTGACAGTCTGGTGGCGGATGCCGTGATAACCGATGAAGCCTCGGCGATGGAATGGGCGGGCCTGGCGCCGCGTCTGATCGAGGGGCGCGCGGATAACCTCAAGGTGACCCGTCCTGAAGATCTGGAATGGTTGCGGCAGCGTTGGACTAACCGTCGCTAGAAGATCAAAGCCTTTAAATTCGATACTCCGGCCGCTCGGCCAATCCTTCCTTCAGAAAGTCCACCAACTTGCGCACCTTCGGCGACAAATGTCGCTGCTGCGGATACAGCGCCCACACCGCCGTGTTCGGCGGCTGATGCGCCTCCAGCAACGAAATCAACGCGCCACTGTGCAAATGCTCCAGCACGTAATAGTCCGGCAACTGACACAATCCAACCCCTTGCAGCGCGGCATCCAGCACCGCTTGCCCGCTGTTGCAGCGCCAGTTTCCCTGTACCCGCTGGGAAAATTCCCGGCCGTTTTGCTCAAGCTGCCAGATGTCCGAACTGCCGATCAGGCAATTGTGTCGGGTCAATTCGGACAAGCTGTGTGGGCGTCCATACCGTTCGACGTAGGACGGTGATGCGCACAAATACATGCGCCTTGGCGCAAGCCGTGTGGCGACCAAGCGCGAGTCCTGTAGTCGACCCAGTCGAATCGCCAGATCCAGCCCTTCATGCACCAGATCGAGTTGGCGGTTACTCAATTCAATATCGATGCGCAGTTGTGGGTACAGCCCCATGAACCTCGTCACCAGCGGCACGATAAAACGTTCGCCGTAGGCCACCGCGCAAGTCATGCGCAGCATGCCCTTCGGTTCGCTGGTCAAATCGCCGACCGCGCGCAAGGCTTCTTCGCGACCGTCCTGCAATCGTTGACAGTGCTGGAGAAAGGTTTGCCCGGCTTCGGTCAGCGTCACGCGACGTGTGCTGCGATAGAGCAGGCGTGTCTGCAAGCGCTCTTCCAGTCGTACGATTTGTCGACTGATGTGCGAGGAAGAAACCCCAAGACGTTCGGCAGCGGCGGTGAACTGGCTGCATTCGGCGACGGCGACGAACTCGTCGATGCCTTCCCAGCGGTTTTCGGACATCGTGATTATCCCTGCATGGCAATAATGTTTTGCTTTTGGCCTGATTATTCATCGTAAAGCCATGTATTACACTCCTTGTCTGGTTTTTTTATTCAATGGATTCACTGGAGAGTCAGCATGATCAAGTCGCGCGCCGCCGTTGCCTTCGAGGCCAAGAAGCCGCTGGAAATCGTAGAAGTCGATGTCGCCATGCCCAAGGCTGGTGAAGTGTTGCTGCGCGTGGTGGCTTCCGGCGTTTGCCACACCGACGCTTACACCCTGTCCGGCGCTGACCCGGAAGGCATCTTCCCGTCGATCCTCGGCCACGAAGGTGGCGCAATCGTTGAAGCGATCGGCGAAGGCGTGACGTCGGTTGCCGTCGGCGATCACGTGATTCCGCTGTACACCCCGGAATGCGGCCAGTGCAAATTCTGTAAGTCGGGCAAGACCAACCTGTGTCAGGCGATTCGTGCGACTCAGGGCAAAGGCCTGATGCCGGATGGCACTTCGCGCTTTTCCTACAAGGGCGAAACGATTTTCCACTACATGGGTACTTCGACGTTCTCGGAATACACCGTGTTGCCGGAAATCTCCGTGGCCAAGATCTCTAAAGATGCGCCACTGGAAAAGGTCTGCCTGCTCGGTTGCGGTGTCACCACCGGTATCGGCGCAGTGCTCAACACTGCCAAAGTCAAACCGGGTGACACCGTGGCGATCTTCGGCTTGGGTGGCATCGGCCTGTCTGCAGTGATCGGCGCAGTGAAAGCCAAGGCTGCACGCATCATCGCCATTGACATCAACCCGGCCAAATTCGAAATCGCCAAGCAGCTCGGCGCCACCGACTGCGTGAACCCGAAAGACTTCGATCGTCCGATCCAGGAAGTGATCGTCGACATGACCGATGGCGGCGTCGACTTCTCCTTCGAATGCATCGGCAACGTGCAACTGATGCGCGCAGCCCTTGAGTGCTGCCATAAAGGCTGGGGCGAGTCGGTAATCATCGGTGTAGCCGGCGCGGGTCAGGAGATTTCCACCCGTCCATTCCAGTTGGTCACCGGTCGCGTCTGGCGCGGTTCGGCGTTCGGTGGCGTGCGCGGCCGTACCGAGTTGCCAAGCTATGTCGACATGGCGCAAAGCGGCGAAATCCCGCTGGATACTTTCATCACCCACACCATGGGCCTGGAAGATATCAACAAGGCGTTCGACCTGATGCACGAAGGCAAGAGCATTCGTACCGTCATTCATTTCTGATCAATCGTGGTGACATGGCAACAAGTCGTGAAGTCTTGTTGCCGTGACCGCGTAGGAGTCTTTACATGAGTCTGGAAAACATCTCCTGTCAGAAAAGTTTCGGTGGTTGGCACAAGCGCTATCGCCACCGATCCGACGTGCTCGGCTGCGACATGGTATTTGCCGTGTACCTGCCGCCGCAGGCGGAGCAGGGCGGCAAGCTGCCGGTGTTGTATTGGCTGTCGGGTCTGACCTGCACCGATGAGAACTTCATGCAGAAGGCTGGTGCCTTGCGCATGGCCTCCGAGCTGGGCTTGATCATCGTGGCGCCGGACACCAGTCCGCGCGGCCCTGATGTCCCGGGCGATCCGGATGGCGCGTGGGATTTCGGTCTTGGTGCCGGTTTTTATCTGAATGCCACGCAGGAACCCTGGTCGCGGCACTATCGGATGCATGACTATGTCGTGCAGGAATTGCCTTCACTGGTTGAAGCGCATTTCCCGGCGTCCGATAAGCGCAGCATCAGCGGGCACTCTATGGGCGGTCACGGTGCGCTGGTTTGTGCATTGCGCAATCCGGGGCGTTACCAATCGGTGTCGGCGTTTTCGCCGATCAACAATCCAATGGATTGCCCGTGGGGGCAGAAGGCGTTCTCCCGTTACCTGGGCGAAGACCGTTCGAAGTGGAAAGAATGGGATGCCTGCGCGCTGATCGCCGAGGCCGATGAAAAGCTGCCGCTGCTGGTTGACCAAGGTGATCGCGACGACTTCCTCGCCACCCAACTCAAACCGGAAGCCCTGCAACAAGCCGCAAAACAAGCGGGCCATCCGCTGACCTTGCGCTCTCAACCGGGCTACGACCACAGCTATTTCTTCATCTCAAGCTTTATAGACGACCACTTGCAGCATCACGCACGCGCTCTGCGCGGTTAATGCAGGTAGAATCACGCCCTGACAAAAATCGGGGCGTTTTTTCTTATGCGTATTGGCCACGGCTATGATGTGCACCGTTTCGCTGAAGGCGATTTCATTACTCTGGGCGGCGTGCAAATCGCACACAGCTTCGGGCTGCTCGCTCATTCCGACGGTGACGTCCTGCTGCACGCCTTGAGCGATGCCTTGCTCGGTGCCGCGGCGCTGGGTGATATCGGTAAACACTTTCCGGACACCGATCCGCAGTTCAAGGGCGCCGACAGCCGTGCGTTGTTGCGCCATGTGGTCGGGCTGATCCACGCCAAAGGCTGGAAAGTCGGCAACGTCGATAACACCATCGTCGCGCAGGCACCCAAAATGGCCCCGCATATCGAATCGATGCGCGCGCTGATCGCTGCGGATCTTCAAGTTGAGTTGGACCAAGTGAACGTGAAAGCTACTACTACCGAGAAGCTTGGCTTTGTCGGTCGCGAAGAAGGCATTGCCGTGCACTCCGTTGCCTTGTTGCTGCGCGCATGAATGAACTGCAATTGCTCGGCCCGCGGGCCTATGGCGAACCCCTCGGCACCGCAGTACTGAAAGCCATCGCTGAAGATTTCCAGGTCGATGAAGTCCTCGATATTCCGTTTAGCGGTGACGGCGAACACCTATGGATCTGGGTTGAAAAACGCGGCCTCAATACTGAAGAGGCTGCACGGCGCATCGCCAAGGCTGCCGGTGTGCCTCTGCGCACGGTCAGTTATGCCGGGCTGAAGGATCGTCAGGCGCTGACCCGTCAGTGGTTCAGCGTGCAGCTGCCGGGCAAGGCTGATCCGGATCTGTCGGCAGCGGAAAACGATACGCTGAAGATTCTCAAAACCACCCGCCACAAGCGCAAGCTGCAACGCGGCGCGCATTCGGCCAATGGTTTTACCCTGCGCCTGACCCAATTCGCTGGCGACAAAGCGGCTATTGAAGAGCGTCTGCAACTGATCGCCAAGCAAGGCATTCCCAATTATTTCGGCGCTCAGCGTTTTGGCCATGACGGCGGCAACGTCGTCGATGCGCGTGCGTGGGCGGCGCGCAAGGCGTTGCCTGAGCAACGCAATGTGCGCTCGCGACTGCTGTCGACGGCACGCAGTTTTCTGTTCAATCAGGTGCTGGCGGCGCGGGTCGCCGATGGCACCTGGCAGCGCGCGCTGGTTGGCGACCTGCTGGCATTCACCGACAGCCGCAGCTTTTTTCCAGCCGGTGAAGCTGAATGCAGCGATCCGCGTCTGGCGATTCTCGACTTGCATCCCACCGGCCCGCAGTGGGGCGAAGGTGACTCCCCGGCCGCTGGCGCTGTCCATGATCTGGAGCAGGGGATTGCCGCCCGTGAAGCGGATCTGCGAGATTGGTTGATTCACGCCGGCATGAGCCACGAACGTCGCATCCTGCGGCTGCCCATTGGCGGGTTGACGTGGCATTATCCCCAGCCTGACATTCTGCAACTGGAATTCGTCCTCCCGGCCGGATGCTTCGCCACCGTATTGGTGCGCGAACTCGTTGATCTGGTGCCGGTGGGGCAGACGGACAGCCCATGCGTATTCTGATTTCTAACGACGATGGGGTAACCGCACCCGGTCTCGCCGCGCTTTATGCTGCGCTGGCAGATTACACCGAGTGCGTGGTTATCGCCCCGGAGCAGGACAAAAGCGGCGCCAGCAGTTCGCTGACGCTCGACCGTCCGTTGCATCCGCAATATCTGGCCAACGGCTTTATCAGCCTCAATGGCACACCGACCGACTGCGTGCATCTGGGCCTTAATGGTCTGCTGGAACGTGAGCCGGACATGGTGGTTTCCGGTATCAACCTCGGCGCCAATCTTGGCGATGATGTGTTGTATTCCGGGACAGTGGCGGCCGCCCTTGAAGGGCGATTCCTCGAACGTCCGTCGTTTGCCTTTTCGCTGGTCTCACGTCAGGTGGATAATCTTCCTACGGCGGCCTACTTTGCGCGCAAACTGGTCGAGGCCCATGCCGGGCTCGATCTGCCGCCGCGCACGGTGCTCAACGTGAACATTCCCAATCTGCCCATCGACCATATTCGCGGCATTCAGTTGACCCGACTTGGCCATCGTGCCCGGGCGGCGGCGCCGATGAAAGTCGTCGATCCACGCGGCAAAGCCGGTTATTGGATTGCTGCCGCTGGCGATGCTGAAGATGGCGGGCCGGGCACAGACTTTCATGCCGTGATGCAAGGCTATGTTTCCATCACCCCTTTGCAGCTCGATCGCACCTTCAACGATGCCTTCAGAAGTCTCGACGGCTGGCTGGAGGGACTGCGCTGATGGCTCGTGAACACGAAGACAGAATGCGCAGCGGCATCGGCATGACGTCCCAGCGCACGCGGGAACGTTTGATCCAGCGCCTGTACGAAGAAGGCTTGTCCAACGCCAAGGTGCTGGAAGTGATTCGCCGCACGCCGCGACACCTGTTTGTCGACGAAGCGCTGGCGCACCGCGCTTATGAAGACACGGCGCTGCCCATTGGCCATAACCAGACCATTTCCCAGCCTTATATGGTGGCGCGCATGAGCGAGCTGCTGCTTGAGGCCGGTCCGCTGGACAAGGTATTGGAGATCGGCACCGGTTCGGGTTATCAGACGGCCGTGTTGTCGCAACTGGTGGAGCGGGTGTTCTCCGTTGAGCGCATCAAGGTTCTGCAGGATCGCGCCAAGGAACGTCTGGTCGAGTTGAACTTGCGCAACGTGGTGTTTCGTTGGGGCGACGGTTGGGAAGGCTGGCCGGCCCTGGCACCTTACAACGGCATTATCGTTACAGCCGTGGCCACCGACGTGCCGCAAGCGTTGCTCGATCAGTTGGCGCCGGGTGGACGTCTGGTGATCCCGGTAGGTTCGGGGGAAGTACAGCAATTGATGCTGATCGTGCGTGAAGAGCACGGTTTCTCACGACACGTTTTGGGCGCTGTTCGCTTCGTGCCTTTGCTCAATGGGCCGTTGGCCTGAGCATTTATGCACAGGCGCTGAATTCCTTTCGTTCGCCTCGGTCTTACTCCGGCGACGATGGTTTAAACGGCGCAGATTGTCAGCTTGCAAACGTGTGCGCGAAGCGATTTCGCTTCATTAAAGGTAAAGCCGATTCGGCCCGTTATACTTTCGACACTTATGCCGAAATCCGGCATTCAAAATTTTTCAGCCACCACAAAGGGAGCGGCGGGTGAGTCTCACAGTCATTGCGCAGCGTATGGGTAACACGAGCTTTCAGCGCCTGGTGACTGGCCTTGTCTTGAGCACCTTGCTGGTGGGTTGCTCCAGCACCAAATCGAGCAATGTGCGGGTAGTCGATCGCAACAATGCAGTCGCGCAGCGTCCTACAGTGACGACCGGGCAATACGTGGTCCGTCCGGGCGATACGATGTTTTCAATCGCTTTTCGCTACGGCTGGGACTACAAAGCCCTCGCAGCCCGGAACAATATTCCTACGCCGTATACGATCCATCCGGGTCAGACAATTCGCTTCGACGGCCGCGCCGGTTCAACGCCCACGGCGGTGGTAAGCAACGCCAGTTCTTCGCCTTCATCATCCAGCAAAACTACGGTAATCCGGCGTCAGGCAAATGGCACGACCACCACTACAACCACCGGTTCTGCGGGCGGTTCTACTGGTGCAGTACCGTCCGTCGCCAACAAGCAAACCCAAGCTCCACTGCCTCCAGCGGGTCCAGCCCCGACCGGCTGGGGATGGCCATCTAATGGCATTCTGATTGGAAAATTCTCTTCAAACGGTAGTTTGAATAAAGGAATTGATATCGCCGGGGATTTGGGACAGCCTGTTTTAGCTGCGTCTGATGGGACGGTGGTATACGCCGGGAGTGGCTTAAGGGGCTACGGCGAATTAGTCATCATCAAACACAGCGAAACCTACGTCAGTGCTTACGGTCACAACCGTCGGCTGTTGGTTCGGGAGGGACAGCAGGTCAAGGTCGGACAGACAATTGCCGAAATGGGGTCAACGGGTACAGACCGGGTGAAACTGCATTTTGAGATTCGCCGACAAGGTAAACCTGTAGATCCGCTGCAGTTCCTGCCAAGACGTTGATTTGTAAGCCAGCCTGTTCCGTCACGTAGAGGGGACAGGCTCCAGCGCTGCCAAGGATAAAGGCGTCGCTTGAGCTTGGGGTCGAACTCACCAAAGGACTATAACAATGGCTCTCAGTAAAGAAGTGCCGGAGTTTGACATCGACGATGAGGTTCTCCTTATGGAGACCGGCATCGCTTCGGATTCGATGTCGAATGATGAAGGGGCTGCTCCACCTTCCGTTCGTTCCAAATCCAAACACTCCGCTTCACTTAAACAACATAAGTACATCGACTACACGCGGGCACTCGATGCCACGCAGTTGTATCTCAACGAAATCGGCTTTTCCCCATTGCTCTCCCCGGAGGAAGAAGTTCATTTTGCGCGCTTGTCGCAAAGTGGCGATCCCGCCGGGCGCAAGCGCATGATTGAAAGTAACCTGCGGCTGGTGGTCAAAATCGCCCGGCGTTACGTCAATCGGGGGTTGTCGCTGCTGGATTTGATCGAAGAGGGCAACCTCGGATTGATCCGCGCGGTGGAAAAGTTCGATCCCGAACGCGGTTTCCGCTTCTCGACCTACGCGACCTGGTGGATTCGTCAAACCATCGAGCGCGCCATCATGAATCAGACCCGGACCATTCGGCTGCCGATTCATGTGGTCAAGGAGCTCAACGTGTACCTGCGGGCTGCACGGGAGCTGACGCAAAAGCTCGACCACGAACCTTCACCCGAAGAAATCGCCAACCTGCTGGAAAAACCAGTGGCCGAGGTCAAGCGCATGCTGGGCCTGAACGAGCGGGTTTCTTCGGTCGACGTCTCGCTGGGTCCGGATTCGGATAAAACCCTGCTGGACACCCTGACGGATGATCGGCCAACCGATCCATGCGAACTGCTGCAGGATGACGACTTGTCGCAGAGCATCGATCAATGGCTGTCGGAGCTGACCGACAAGCAGCGCGAGGTGGTCATACGCCGCTTCGGTCTGCGCGGCCACGAGAGCAGCACACTGGAAGACGTAGGTCTTGAGATCGGTCTGACCCGGGAACGGGTGAGACAGATCCAGGTGGAGGGCCTCAAGCGCCTTCGGGAAATTCTCGAGAAGAATGGCCTGTCGAGCGAGTCGTTGTTCCAGTAAACGCATCGAACCACCGCCCACAAAAAGCCCCGACTGGTTCGGGGTTTTTTGTTGCCGGACATACGGTCAGCATTTCCATCATTTGTAGTCTCTCGGTGTAAGCTTCGGCTTACTCTTTCGTAAGTGTTCGCAAGATTTGCACGGTGGCAGACGTCTATTCTGATTGCGGTATTTTTCTAACTTATTGATTTATATATTTATTTATTAATATGAAGTGCTTATGACAGCCCATTCCAGTCTCCAGCGCCAATTGCTCTTGGCAGGGAACTCTTTAGTATCTGGGTTGTGTCGACGGACAGACACGCCCTTCAAGGACGAGGGGAAAGGACATCGCAGGACGCGATTCATCAGGACGATGAAAAGGAACACAGGGAATAGGGAAAAAATGTGGGCGGGTCAAACCGCCCCTTTTTTTGTCTGCAAAAAAGCAATCCCGGAAAAGCAAAAAGGCCCGCTAGGGGCCTTTTTATTGAACGCGGGGCAGATCAGCGTTCGAGGTCTTTGATCTTGCCTTTGACGCCATCCCACTCTTCGGCATCCGGCATCGATTCTTTCTTCTCGGTGATGTTCGGCCAGATCTCGGCCAGCTCGACGTTCAACTGAATGAACTCCTGCATCTCCTCCGGAACTTCGTCCTCGGAGAAAATGGCTACGGCCGGGCATTCTGGTTCGCACAGGGCGCAGTCGATGCACTCATCCGGGTGAATGACCAGGAAGTTCGGGCCTTCGTAAAAGCAGTCCACCGGACAGACTTCTACGCAGTCGGTGTACTTGCACTTGATGCAGTTGTCGGTGACGACGAAGGTCATTTCTAATTTTCTCCTCAGGCGGCGGCAGCGTTGCCCCTTCACGGTTGGGGTCGCCAGGTTTGGGAGCGATGCCTGCTGGCCAGGCTATTAGCCAGCAGCATCCCAAACCGCGCGAGATTCTAACAGCTTGAAGCCGTTTGCGTTATATCCGCTTCTTCAGTGCTTATATCCGGTTCTTCAATGCATAGAGCATTTCTAGCGCACGGCGTGGCGTCATTTCGTCGATATCCAGTTTAGCCAACTCATCCAGGACCGGATGCGGCAGGCTGGCGAACATGTCGCTCTGTTGTGGCGTGGCCGGTTTACCTTTGGCGGCTGGTTTCGGTGCCTCATGCGGCAATGCAGTGTCTTCCAGACGGCTCAAGTGCTCGCGGGCACGCACGATCACTTCGCTTGGCACACCGGCCAGTTGCGCAACCGCCAAGCCGTAGCTCTGGCTCGCAGGCCCCGGAAGCACATGGTGCAGGAACACGATGCGCTCGTTGTGCTCGGTGGCGTTGAGATGCACGTTGGCCACCAGCGGCTCGGCTTCCGGCAGAACAGTCAGTTCAAAATAGTGAGTCGCAAACAGCGTGTAGGCACGCAGGTGCGCCAGGCGCTCAGCCGCCGCCCATGCCAGCGACAGACCGTCGAAGGTGCTGGTGCCGCGGCCGACTTCGTCCATCAGCACCAGACTGCGCTCGGTGGCGTTGTGCAGGATGTTGGCGGTTTCGCTCATTTCCACCATGAAGGTCGAACGGCCACCGGCCAAGTCATCGCTGGAACCGATCCGGGTGAAGATCCGGTCGACCAGCGACAGTTCGCAACTGGCAGCCGGCACGAAGCTACCGATATGCGCCAACAGCACGATCAGAGCAGTCTGACGCATGTAGGTGGATTTACCGCCCATGTTCGGGCCAGTGATCACCAGCATGCGCGTGTTGTCATCCAGACTCAGGTCGTTGGCCACGAACGGCGTGGTCAGCACCTGCTCAACCACTGGGTGACGACCCTGGGTGATGCGCATGCATGGCTCGCTGACGAAGCGCGGACAGTTCAGATCAAGGTTCAGCGCACGTTCGGCGAGGTTGCTCAGCACATCCAGCTCAGCCAGCGCGCCAGCGGTGTCCTGCAACGGTGGCAACTGACTGATCAGATCTTCCAGCAGCGCCTCGTAGAGCATCTTCTCGCGCGCCAGGGCGCGGCTCTTGGCGGATAGCGCCTTGTCTTCGAACTCTTTCAGTTCCGGCGTGATGAAGCGCTCGGCGCCTTTCAGCGTCTGGCGCCGGATGTAGTCTGCCGGAGCCGATTCCGCCTGTTTGCTCGGCAACTCGATGAAGTAGCCGTGAATGCGGTTGTAGCCGACTTTCAGGTGGGACAGGCCGGTGCGGGCTTTCTCCCGCGCTTCCAGATCGATCAGGAACTGCCCGGCGTTTTCGCTCAGCGATTGCAGGTCATCCAGTTCGCTGTCGTAACCGGTCTTCAGGACACCGCCATCACGGATTACCGCAGGTGGGTTATCGATAATGGCTTTTGCCAGCAGCGCCGCCAGTTCCGGGTAAGTGCTGGTGGTGGTTGCCAGGCCTTGCAGGTGCGGCGCTTCGAGATCGGTCATTGCCACTTGCAGTTCCGGCAGCGCGCCGAGGGCATCACGCAGGCGCGCGAGGTCACGTGGACGGGCATTGCGCAGGCCGATCCGCGCAAGAATGCGCTCGATGTCGCCGATTTCCTTGAGCTGCGGTTGCAGCTTTTCGAAGCGGTAACCGTCGAGCAGGCAGGTGATCGAGGTCTGGCGCGCCAGCAATACAGTCAGATCGCGCAACGGACGGTTCAACCAACGGGTCAGCAAGCGGCTGCCCATGGCGGTCTGGCAGCGATCGACGACTGATTGCAGGGTGTTGTCGCGGCCACCGGCCAGATTGGTGTCGAGCTCCAGGTTGCGCCGGCTCGCGCCGTCCAGTACCACGGTGTCGTCGAGACGTTCGTGGCGCAGGCTGCGCAAGTGGGGCAGGGCGGTGCGCTGGGTTTCCTTGGCGTAGGCCAACAGGCAACCGGCGGCGCCGATGGCCAGGGTCAGGGTTTCGCAGCCGAAGCCTTTCAGGTCTTGTGTGGAAAACTGCTGGCAGAGACTTTTCAGCGCCGAGTCACGCTCGAAATCCCACGGCGCACGACGACGCACGCCACGGCGTTTTTCCGCCGGCAGATCTTTCGGCCAATCGTCCGGGATCAAAAGCTCAACCGGATTGACGCGCTCCAGTTCCGCCAGCAGGTTTTCCCAGCCCTTGATCTCCAGCACGGTGAAGTTGCCGCTGGTGATATCCAGCACCGCCAGACCGAACAGACGCTCGTCACCCAGTACCGCAGCGATCAGGTTGTCGCGGCGCTCATCCAGCAGCGCCTCGTCGCTGACCGTGCCCGGTGTGATGATCCGCACGACCTGACGATCAACCGGCCCTTTACTGGTGGCCGGGTCGCCAACCTGCTCGCAGATCACCACCGACTCGCCAAGCTTGACCAGTTTCGCCAGGTACCCTTCCGCCGCGTGGTAAGGAATCCCGCACATCGGAATCGCCTGCCCCGCCGACTGCCCGCGCGCTGTCAGAGTGATGTCCAGCAACTTGGCTGCCTTCTTCGCGTCTTCATAGAAGATCTCGTAGAAATCGCCCATGCGATAGAACATCAGCTGATCCGGGTGCTGGTTCTTCAGGCGCCAGTACTGCTGCATCATCGGAGTGTGGGAGGACAGGTCGGAGACGGCTTTATTCATCGGATTGTCAGGCAACTCGTTCAAAGGTGTAGGGCAAAAGCGGGGCATCCGCCGGGCTTTTGCGCGATGGGCGCAAGATTACCATGGCGGTCTATCCGACGCAGGCATGACGGCCCACTGACACTTTTGCCCATGATTTGTGTGTTTATGCACAATTTATGCAAATCAGCATTTGTCTTCGATAAAAACTTCAAGCACTATGCGCGTTATGCAAAAACGCAACGTATCCTCCGTCTTAAGAGCACTGCTCGACCAGCACGGGATCTCCCCCACGGAGCTCCATCGTCGCACCGGCGTGCCTCAATCCACTCTCTCGCGGATTCTCAGCGGGAAGATCGTCGATCCTTCGGATAAACACATTTCGAAAATCGCCGAGTACTTCAATGTAAGCACCGATCAGTTGCGCGGCCGTGCAGATGTTGCGCCGTCGGCCGGTGCCGCGCGTGATGACGTGCATGCGGAACTCAAGGACATAATGCTGTGGGACGACGACACGCCTGTCGATGACGACGAGGTGTCGGTGCCCTTCCTTCGCGAGGTTGAATTGGCAGCAGGATCAGGAAGATTCGTCATCGAAGAGAGCGAGCGCTCTAGCCTGCGCTTCGGCAAGCGCAGCCTGCGCCATAACGGCGTGCAATTCGATCAGGCCAAGTGCGTGACGGTGCGTGGCAACAGCATGTTACCGGTGCTGCGTGACGGCGCCACGGTCGGCGTGAACGCGGGCAAGTGCGGTATCGGCGACATCATTGATGGCGACCTCTATGCGATCAATCACAACGGCCAGTTGCGGGTGAAGCAACTCTATCGCCTGCCTACCGGTATCCGCCTGCGCAGCTTCAATCGCGACGAACATCCGGACGAGGACTACACCTTCCAGGAAATCCAGGAAGAGCAGATCGTCATCCTCGGTCACGTCTTCTGGTGGGGCATGTACGCCCGCTAAGCAGACCCCGGTCAGATAAAACCCGCCATCGGCGGGTTTTTTTTCGCCTGCGCAAAACCCTCAACGCCACGATTTATGCGGCATGCATGCGTCAATGCATTTCTTGTGCATAAATAAATGCATTTGCGCATTGACTGTATATGCATCCATGCATATTATTGCCACCAAGCCGCTCGACAAAGCGGCTGGAAACGAAAGCTCTTTAGTTCCACAAGAACAGGCAGCGATGAACCGGCCTCAACGGTTCAGAGGGTTGGCAACTGACCCGGGTGTGCAGCGTAAAGCACCAGAAGCAGTTATCCGGCGGGCAGGGACCGCGGTCGGAAAAACAATTTGAATGGACTCGTACCGCGCCAGTAGCGCCGAAGGGTCAGCTTCCTTTTTTGACTAAAGGACTTAAAGGAAGGCGAAGGAGCGCATTACTGAAAAGCCCGGCGGATTTGCCGGGCTTTTTGGAATGCCTACCTCAAGAGAAAACGATTGAACCCAACACACACCATTCATCAATCACCCCCAGGAGGCGTGACATGACAAGCGAGCAACAAGCGTTGGCGGACATGCCGATCTGGCTGGTCATCCTACTCGCCGTAGTGGGCGGGGTGTCCGGCGAAATGTGGCGCGCCGACAAGGAAGGCGCCCGCGGCTGGTCATTGCTGCGGCGCCTGGCCCTGCGCTCCGGCGCCTGCATGATCTGCGGCGTCTCGGCAATCATGCTGCTGTATGCCGCAGGATTGTCGATCTGGGCCGCCGGCGCCTTTGGTTGCCTGACCGCGATGGCCGGCGCCGACGTCGCCATCGGCCTTTACGAACGCTGGGCGGCCAAGCGCATTGGCGTCTGCGAAGTCCCGCCGCGCGACCAGCCTTAACCCTGACTGTTTTCCGTGCCGCCATTTTTGGCGGCAGGGCTTCGCGTGGACGATTGAAAAGGAGGTCATGTATGCCCACACCGATCCAGCAGCCGTCGCAACTGTTCACAGCCATTGCGACGACGTTGCGTAACACCGCAGGACTCACCCTCAGTGTCGGCAATCAAGATGATTTCAATGCTCCCGGCGATCAGGCCTGGGTGCTGATCGACTTTGACCGAAATGCGTCGGGAGTTCGCTCCGCCGATGGGCGAATTGCTCATGTCATGACGTTGTCGCTGCAAGTCATCCCGGCGCTTTCCGCCACGGCATTTGCCGCCTGCGATCTGATCGCCGTGCTGAAAAACCTGATCACCGACAACCGCTGGAATCTGCCTGGCGATCAATGCGATTTGCCGATGAATATTGATGGCTTGCCTTCACTACTCATCCGCGCCGATCAGCAATACAAGGCCTGGACATTGACGTTCAACCAGACCCTCTATCTCGGCCCGACACTGCTCGACGATCCACTCGGCACGCCGAAATTCGCCCGTACCTGGGAAGTCAGCAATATCGACGACCCCGACCAATACACCGCGCTGGAGGCCTGACCGATGTTCGACGCATTACTGCGTATGCAACTGGGCCCGATCATCGAGCGCCTGGCCGAGATGGAAGCGGAAATCGAAGACCTGCATCGGCGTGCCGAGAGCTACTGCCGCATCGGCGTCTGCCAGACAGTCGACGCGGCGAGCAACACCTGCACGGTCAGCCACGGTGGACTGCTCACGCCGGCCATCAAGTTCTTCAATCCGAGCGCCGGAGCGCAGAGCGAATCGCGGATCCCGACCGTGGGTGAGCAGTGTCTGCTGTTCAACTACGGCAGCGGTGAAAGCGGTGCGCAATCGGTGGCGTTGTTCGGTTTGAACAGTGATCGCTTTCCGCCGACTTCGACCGTACCGACGCTGACGCGCCGCGTGCATCAGGACGGCAGTGAAAGCGGTTACGACGACGCCACACACACTCTGCATTGGCAGAACGGCCCTGCGGCGTTCAACGGTTCTCGCGAGTCGCTGGAACTGAGCATCGGCCCGGCGCGACTGGCGATGAACCCGCAGGCCATCAACCTGCAACTGGGCGCCGTCGGCCTGACCATCGACGCTTCGGGCGTTCACTTCAGCGGCCCGCTGGTCGATCACCAGGGCCGCGTCATCAGCCCCTGATTCAAGAGCCTTCCATGATCGGAATCGATAGAGGCAGCGGGGCCACGGTCGACGACTGGCTGCAGTTTGTGCAGCGCGCGACCCGAGCTCTGACCACGCCGCTGGGCACCCGGCAAAAACGGCCCCTGTATGGCTCGCTGATCCCCTCGCTACTCGGGCAGAACCTCGGCGACGACGTTTTGCTCCTGGCTCAGAGCCACGCAGCGCAAGCGTTCTACAACAAGCAAAACGGCATCGATGATTTTCAGCCGCAAGTGATTGTCGCCAGCCGTCAGGGCGCCGGTCTGCTGCTGCGTTTCGCCGGCACCTGGAAAAACCGTCAACAAACCTTCGAGGTCGTGACATGAGCATGTTGATCCCCGGCCAGAACCAATTGGCCGAACCCGCGCTGATCGCCGTCGACGCCTTCGAAGACCTGCTCGCCGAGTTCAAGACCTTCGTTATCGAATACGTCGGCGCCCGCTCGCCGGACAGCGCAGCGAAACTCAAGAACAGCCTGGAAAACGAAAGCGAACTGCTGACCCTGGCGCTGGAAGCCTTCTGCGTTCGGCTGCAAACCCACGAGCGTAAATACAACGCCCGCATCAAGCAGATGCTGGCGTGGTGGGCCACCGGCAGCAACCTCGATGCGCGGCTGGCGGACATGGGTCTGGAGCGGCAGTTGCTCGATCCGGGTGATCCCGCCGCATTCCCGCCAGTGCCGGCGATTTACGAAAGCGACGACGACGCCCGGTTGCGTTATTACCTGGCGCCCCATGCACCGGCGGCGGGGTCGCGGATGCAGTATCGCCGCGAGGTGTTCACCCTCGGCGAACGGCCGACGGTGAAAGTCGAATCCACCGATGCCGGTGTGGTGAATGTCACTTACACCTTCAACCCGGATGGCCTCGCCGCGCAGGTCAAGGACGGCAATGGACGACGCACCGCGCCGGGCGAAGTACAGGTCACCGTGCTTGCGCGGGATGCTGACGGCACGCCATCCGAGGCATTGCTTGAAGGCGTCCGCCAACATTTCGCCAGGCCCGATGTGCGACCGGAAACCGACCTGGTCACCGTCAAGGCTGCCGAGATCCAGCGCTACAAAATTCGCGTCGTTGCCAAGATCAATTCCGGCCCCGATTCGGGCCTGACCCAAGTCGCTGCGCAGCAACAATTGCAGGCTTACGCCGACAGTTGCCATCGCCTCGAAGGGCGGGTGGATCCGAGCTGGATCGACTACACGCTGCACAGCGCTGGCGCCGTGCAACTGCAGATTCTGGAACCGCTGGCGCCGATCGTGACCACCGCGTTTCAAGCGCCGTATTGCACGGCGGTCGAGGTTGAGGTGCTGACGCTATGAGTGAAAAAACTCAGCGCCCGACGTTGCTGCCAGCCAACAGCTCGGCACTTGAGCGAGGGCTTGATCTGGGCTTCGGCGCATTGCTTGATCGCATCGCTCCACCGTTTCCCGAACTGATGAACCCGAGCGAAACGCCGGTCGCATTTCTGCCGTATCTCGCAGCGGATCGCGGCGTCGCCGAATGGAGCACCGCCGCGCCTGAAACGGAAAAACGCCTGACCGTCGAACTCGCCTGGCCCACCGCGCGCCAGGCCGGCACTCGCAAGGCACTGGAAAACGCCGCCAAGGGTTTGCAACTGCGCCCGGAAATCCGCGCCTGGTACGAACAGACGCCGCCCGGCGCGCCTTACAGCTTTTCCGTACGCGCCTTCAGCGAACAACCCTACAGCGAAGAAATCGACGCCCGTCTCGACCGACGCCTGGCCGATGCCAAAAGCGAACGGGATGTGCTGTCGGTCTCGGTCGGGTTGAGCGCATTCGGCAGCCATTACATCGGCGCCGCGACCTTCTGCGGCGAGCTGACCACGGTTTATCCGGTGTTCATCGAAGGGCTCGAAACCTCGGGAGAGGCGTTCATGGCCGCCGGTATGTACACCGTCGAAACATCCACTATTTATCCTCAGGGGGCCTGAATGGCTGACTATTACACCCTGCTCACCAATGCAGGGATTGCCTACGAAACGGCGTGCAAGGCCGCGGGCACGCCGATCAAGTTGACGCAGATTTCCGTCGGCGATGGCGGCGGCGCGGTCTACAACCCGGCCGCGACGGCCACGGCGCTTAAACGCGAAGTCTGGCGCGGGCCGCTCAATGCACTCTTCCAGGACGAGAAAAATCCGAGCTGGCTGCTCGCTGAAGTGACCATTCCGCCGGATGTTGGCGGTTGGTATGTGCGGGAAGCGGGGCTGTGGACTGACACTGGCGTTCTCTATGCCATCGTCAAATATCCAGAGTCGTTCAAGCCGGTTTTGGCGACGTCGGGGTCAGGTAAAGAGTTCTACATTCGCTCGATTTTCGAGACCAGCAATGCATCGCTGGTGACGTTGTTGATTGATGACACGGTGGTGAAGGCCACACGTGCCTGGGTCATGAGTTACCTCGCCGAAGAACTTGGCAAACTGGATGGCAAGCAATCGGTGCGCGTTGCGGCATCCACAAACGTCGTGTTGAGCGGTGCGCAGCAGATTGACGGTGTGGCAGTGATTGCTGGTGACCGCGTGCTGCTGGCGAATCAAACCTTGGCCAAGGACAACGGCCTGTGGATTGTTGCCAACGGAGACTGGGTGCGGGCGAGCGATGCCAACAGCAGCGCCAAGGTCACTCCGGGGCTGACGGTGATGGTGGAGGAGGGCACGGCGAACGGCGATTCGCTGTGGCACCTGACTACCAATGCGCCGATCACCCTCGGCACTACCGCGCTGACGTTCAAGATGCTGGCCGGGCGCACCGGGATTGCTGCCGGGACTTACAAGAGTCTGACCGTTGATGAATATGGCCGGGCGACTGCCGGCGTAAACCCTGAGACATTGGCTGGGTTCGGCATTAAGGATTCGTACACCAAGGCTGAAGTCGAAGCGCTGATTGCCAAGGCGTCGGCGCTGCCAGTGGGCTCGATTGTCGCGTTCCCGGTTGATGCACCGCCGCCGGGTTTTCTGGAACTGGATAACAGCGTAAGGAGCAGTGCGACTTACCCGGACTTGAGCGCTTATCTGGGCGGCAAGTTCAACAAGGGTGATGAGGGTGTTGGGAATTTCCGACTGCCTGAGGCGCGTGGGGAGTTCTTGCGTGGTTGGGATCATGGGCGGGGTGTCGATACTGGTCGCGCACTTGGTAGTTGGCAGGCTGATGAAAACAAAGCGCATGCTCACGCGACGTTATACGAATTAGTCACCGATACGTTTATGGCGGGAGCGGTATCTCGCAATTTTGTTCAGGAGTACGGGCAACAGAATAATGTGCAAACGCAGGTGTCCGGAGGTTTGGAGTCAAGACCCCGCAACATCGCCGTCATGTGGTGCATCAAAGCCTGGAACGCCCCGGTCAATCAGGGAAACATCGATATCGCCGTGCTCTCTGAACAGATGCAACAGCTTTCTTTGAATGGACCGATTGCCGGTGACATTCGAAACGCTCGGGTCTCGATTCCGGTTGCTGCTTCGATCGCGACGTTTACAGCGTCCGAGATGGTTCTGGGAGATGTGAACGGGAAAAGGGTCGTTATCTCCAGCTTCAACCAGAGCATCAACCTGTCGACTTCAGTCAAGGGCTTGGGAGCGATGGATGTGGGCGCAGCACCGGTGAATGGGTTTGTTGCGATTTACGCGCTCTACAATCCTGACTCCAAATCCACTGGCATTATCGCCGTCAATACCACTACTGCAATCGCTCCAAAGCTGTTTGCGGGCGTTGCTCCTGATGGATATACATTTTCCGCACTTCTCAGCATTTTGCCGACGAATGCCAGTGCTCAATTTGCTGTAGCTGAACAAGTTGATCGTCAGGTGTTCTATGGCACGCAGGTGTTGTCGACAACCGTTCCGGTTCTGACGCTCACAGGGTTATCGATCTCTGCAGCTGTCCCATTGAATGCCAAGTCGGTTTCCGGAAACTTTCAAGGCACGGTATCGGCCAATGGTTACAGCATGGCGCTTGCCGGGTCATCTGCTGCCATAGGTCTTCAGACCTTCATCGTGAACTTTTCAGGGGCAGGCGGTGGTTCATTTCTGGATGTCCCCTTTTTGTCGCCGCAAACGCTGTTTTATCGGCTGACCAGCGCCGGAACCTTCAGTGCTTTTGCTATCACTACGAATAGTTACAGATTTTAATGGGTGAACCGAGTGGAAGATAAATCACGCATAAACGTCATGTTCTCGGATGAGGCGCAAACGAAGATCGTTGCGGTGTTCTCCTGTCCTCAAGATGAAGGGAGTTACGCGAATCTGGGAGTGGTCGAACCACGGGATCAACGCTTTTTGACCTATATGTCGGAGTCTATCCCGGCCGAGCCGCAACCGGGCCCGTCACAGGTGATTGCATCCGAGAGATATCGCCGAGAGGGTATCGGTATTTTGGTGGGAGCGATGTCTATCGAAACAACTCGCGACAGCCAGGCGCTGATCGCCAGCACCGGTCTTTCCGCCATTCTCGACCCCGAGTACCGCTGCAACTTCAAAACCCTGAATGGTTTCGTCGAAATCGGCGCCGAGCAGATTCTTGCAATTACCAAGGCTGTGCGCAGCCATGTCCAGGCCTGCTTTGATCGCGAACTGGATTTGCTCCGGGCCCTTGATGCGGGAACCTATAAAGATGAAATGCTCGCTGTAGGTTGGCCGGACTCGCTGCCGCCCACTCCGATTACGGCGCATCAATAAACGCCCCACACTGTGGGGCGTTTTCACATCTAATCACCTAAGTGGGTGGTTTTAGATTCGTTGATTATCAAATAAGGAAGAACCTATGTTTTATTCACATTCCACTGGCGGTTTTTACGATCCTTCCATTCATACAGAAATACCAAACGATGCCGTTGAAATCTCGCGTGAGTATTGGATGGAGTTATTGAACGGACTGTCTGCCGGCAAGATGATTGTCATGAATGATGATAACTATCCAGTGCTGGCTGATCGACCGGGTCCAACGCCTGAAGAACTGGAAGGATATGAACGTTCGTGGCGCAACCAGCAGATTGCAGCCACTGATAGCGTTGTGACTCGTTACCGCGATGAGGTCGAACGCTGGCCCACGCTGCTGACTCCTGCGCAATACATCGAGTTGCAAACGTATCGCCGCGTACTTCGTATTTGGCCGGTGGGCGGTGAGTTGCCCTTGAGCGAACACCGGCCGCCAGCGCCGGAATGGCTCGCCAGCCTGCCCCAATAAATACGCCCCGCCCCGTCGGGGCGTTTTCTTATCCGCTGATCAGCTACTTACAGCCCCTTCTTAAACCAAGGGGCTTTTTCGTCTCTGGAGAATCCCAAATGGCAGAACGCCAAACCTACACCGTCCTCGTTCCGTTCCCTGTCGGGGGCGGTCATTGGTCGACCGCCGGACAGCAACTCGAACTGCTCGACGTCGAAGCCAACGCATTGCTTAGCGCCGGTCGCCTGGAACTGAATTCATCCACCCAGGCCAAAAAGGCCGCTGCCAAGAAGGCTGACTAAACATGGCTGAGGTTCTGAACTTCGAGCACAACGGCATTACCGTCAATGCCACTGAATCCCCCGAGGCCATGGGTGGCCTGGGTGACAACGTCATCGGTCTGGTCGGCACCGCGCCGAAGGCTGATCCGCTGATTCCGCGTAACGCACCGTTCCGCATCAACAGCTTCACCACCCATGCGTTGCTCGATCCGACCGGTTCGGAAGAGGGCACGCTGTACCACGCGGTTTACCAGATTCTCAAAGTGGTCAAGGTGCCGGTGTACGTGGTGATCGTCGAGGCGGGCGCGACCCCGGCCGACACCGTCAACGCAGTGATCGGCGGCGTCGAGCCGGCGACTGGCCGCAAGCTCGGTCTGGCTGCGCTGGGCAGTGTCCCGGAAGACCTGACCATTATCGGCGCGCCGGGCTTCACCGGCACCAAAGCGGTGGCCAGCGAGTTCGCCTCGTTCGGCAAGCGCATCAAGGCTCGTGTGGTACTGGATGGCAAGGACGCCTCGGTCGCTGACCAAGTCTTGTACAGCCAGGAACTGGGCGGCGCTGATCTCGGTTTCGACCGTTGCCTGGTGGTGCACAACATGCCTGCCGTGTACTCGAAAGCGGCGAAGAAAAACGTCTTCATTGCACCGTCCAGCCTGGCGATCGCCGCATTGGCCAAGGTCAAGCAGTGGGAGAGCCCGGGCAACCAGGTGACCTACGCCGAAGACGTTTCCCGCGTCGTGGAATACAACATCCTCGACACCTCCACCGAAGGCGATCTGCTCAACCGCTACGGCGTCAGCTACTACGCCCGCACCGTGCTCGGTGGCTTCTCGCTGCTGGGTAACCGCTCGATCACCGGCAAGTTCATCAGCTACGTCGGCCTCGAAGATGCGATCAGCCGCAAGCTGGTCAAGGCCGGCCAGAAAGCCATGGCGAAAAACCTCACCAAGTCGTTCATGGATCAAGAGGTCAAGCGCATCAACGACTGGCTGCAAACCCAGGTCGCCGACGAAACCATTCCTGGCGGCAGCGTCTATCTGCACCCGGAACTCAACAGCGTCGAGAAGTACAAGAACGGCACCTGGTACGTGGTCATCGACTACGGCCGCTACGCGCCGAACGAACACATGGTTTATCAACTCAACGCCCGCGATGAAATCATCGAGCAGTTCCTGGAGGACGTTCTCTAATGTTTACCAACCGCAATCGCCAGGCCATCGCGGCCACCCTGCAAGGCCTGCCGCTGTCGGCGACAGTAGAAGAATTTACTCCGCCGAAGATCGAATTCGATGTGGAAGAGATGCGTGGCGGCCGCTTCATTGTTGAAGAAATGGTCAAGGGCGGCAAAGCGCTCAACGCCAAGTTGACCCTGCAAGGCATGGGCACAGAAGTCATGCTCGCACTGGGCGTGAAGCTGGGCGACGACATCCTGCTGAACGTGCGTGAGGCTGGTCAGGATCAGGATGGCAACACTTGGTTCACCTACCACACCGTTGGCGGCAAGCTGAAATCCCTTGAGGAAACCGCGGTGAAAATGGGCGAAAAACCCAAGACCAACCTGGAGCTGTCCTGCCGCACCTACAACCGCCTGGAAAACGGCGTACCGGTGATCGACATCGACGTGCGCACCCAGAAGTTCGTGCTCAACGGCGTCGACATCCTCGGTGATGCCCGTCGTGCGGTGCTGATGCCGTAACCCTCCCATCACCACAAAAACCTGTAGGAGTGAGCCTGCTCGCGATGAGGCCAGCACATTCAACATCAATGTGCCTGAAAGACCGCTATCGCGAGCATGCTCACTCCTACAAGGGAACTGCTACACCCCTCAAGAATCACCAAGGAATTCATTCATGTCGTGGATGCCACCCAAGCATGACCTGCTGTCGCCAATCACCGGCGATGACGGCGCGCAGATCGAGCAGATCCAACTCAAACCGCTGTTCTACGCCGCGCAGAAAGAAGCGCTGGAACGCGCTGGCGATGACGAAGACGATCAGTTCTTCGAGCTGGCGCTGTTGGCCACCGGCCTGTCGATCAAGGAACTCGACCAGCTCAAACGCCCGGACTACGTGAGCATTGCCCAGTACGTACACGAGATGTCGACCCGGCCGGCGTCGTACTTCCTCGACCAGGTCGAAGACGCGGAAAAAACCGACGATCCCGATCAGGTGCAACTGCTGCAACCGCTCGCCGTCACCGGCCGCACCGTGACTTCGCTGTCGCTGGAAATGCCGGCATTGCGCGCCACCAAAGTGATGAAGAAACTGAAAACGGCCAAGGAACGCGCCGAGTTCATCACCGCCCATTGCACCGGTCTGATGATCCCGGATCTGGCCCACTTGACCGTCCCTGACTGGACTCAGCTACAGGTGCGCATAGACGATTTTTTAAACCAGCCGGCGGCCTACTTTCGGAACGCGACATCGAAGTAATCCTCGATATCGTCCCGCTCATTTACCCGGTAAGTGAGGCGGAAATTCTGGAATGGGACGCCGAAAAGGCGTTGCGCCGCTACGACATAGCGATCACTCGCCTTGGCGTGAAACAGGAGTAGAGCGGCATGGCAGAGAGCAAATATGCGCCGATTAACGCCGATGAGTGCAGTACTGCGGCCCCAGGCAATAGCAGTTTGAACATGGCAGCGGCGAGCACCGGTACAGGACCAATCGCCCGCGAGCAGATTTCCAGACTGAGTCAGGCGCTCATCACAGCGAGTATCAAAATCGGATCGCTGACGGCGGCGATTGATTCATTGAGGGTAGTGCTGTCCAACCTGCGTTCGATCTCGCTGAATACCGCCTCGAAGGGTGAGGCCACCAGCGAATCGACTACGCCGGGTGAGGCCAGTGAGCGGGCCAAGGCGCCCGAAAGTCTCAAACCGTCGATTGACTTGTACTCGGCTGCCGCCGAGTTGGGCAGCGCCGCACAACTGCCGCCCAAGCAGACCAATGAAATGGCACTGTCTAGCTTGATCATGGCCAGTAAGCCATTGGTGGCGGCGGGCGGCACCAGCGGTCTAGAGTTGCTCAAGGTCGCCACGCTCGCGGCTGACGCAGGGGTCGGCAATGAGCTGACCAATGCATCGGACAAGCCGTTTGAATTGCTCAACTTCGCCGGCGACGCTGCGGTCGTTGCGTCAGCATTCAAAGTCCCCGCCATGGAAGTCGCCGAAATGATGGCGGTGTGGCGCACTTCGATGAAGCTCACTCGCGATCAGGCGTTTGACCTCGCGGATGCGACAAACCAGCTCGGCAAAATGCCGGGTGGCGCCAAACCGGCAGACATCGGTGCTGTTCTCAAAGAGTCGGGTGACGCGGCGATTGCGGCGGGCCTGCAACCTGAGCAAGCTGCCGCGCTGTCGGCAGCCTTGCTCAACAGCGGGACGGAGAAAGGCGATGCCGGCGCGGCGTTGAAGAGCATCTCCATCGCGCTGGGCAAAGGGGGCAACGCGTCCGCCACCGAGCGTGGCGCCTGGAAGCAACTGGGGCTGGATCCGGCGGCCGTGACCGTGGCGATGCATGACCCCGACAAGCAAAATGCTCAGGGTGCGGTGCTCGCTGTACTTGCTGCGCTGAACGCTAAACCGGCCGAGCAACGCGCCACGTTGGCGCAGGCGTTATTTGCCGATAGCGGTAATGCCGTGCATTTGCTGTCGCAGAACCTTGGTGACGTCAACGAAGCCTTCTCGCAAGTGAAGGACAAAGACCAATACGCCACTTCGAAGCTCGGTGACCAGAGTTCGGTGCGCCAGTCTGCACTGGCGCTCTCCAATACCCCGCAAGGACAGTGGAACGCTCAGAATGCGCGAAGCGAGCGCTTGGCCATCGCCAGTGCCAATGCGGTGGCACCTTCTCCACAGGCGCTGAGTGTTGCCGGTGCCAGCCTCGACAGAATGAGCGAATTCGCCGAGCAGCATCCGACGACTTCTGCCGTGATCATCACGGTGGGAACAGCGCTGAAAAAGATATTCGATGTGTTGTTGGACACCGCTGTCGATGAGGGGAAAGACCGGTTGCGCAAACGCATACCCGGCGGCGCGTCCGCCACCCCCCCGGACCTTTCGTCTACCGCCGATTCTGCAGCGCAGCTTCCAACGGATCCGCCGGTGACGGAAATCGCCAGTTTGGTGCCCGCGACCGTCAGGGAAGTGGAAATCGGCGAACCATCGTCATTGCTCAATACACCCCGCCTAGGGCCGTCGAGCGTTGCCATGGGGGGGATTTCCCAGGTGGTGCCTGCCTCGGACAGGGGCGCAGGAGCGGCTATGAGTGAAAGGCTGGTCGTCGTCGCCCCTGACACACTCTCGGCACCCGGCCAGGTCAGCAAGGAACTGGCGAGCGCTCAGGCCGCCAACCAGCATGTCACCTTCGCCCCTTCGGTTCAGGTGTACTGCAGCGATCCGGGCAGTTCGGAAAACATCGGATTGCTGGTCACGCAGCATCTGCAAAGTCAGTTCGACAACCAATTCACACCGCTGATGTCCAGCAACCCCCTCGCCACGCGCCGTGACGCAGCCCTCACCGATGGAGTCGCCTGATGAAACAACAAATGGCACTGGGCAGTTTCATCTTTGGCCTGTCGCGCAATTTCGCCTACAGCACGCTGGCGCGCAAATCCGACGGTGGCTGGACTGAATTGCAGATCCTCACCAGTAAACCCAAATCCCATCAGACCGGACAGAAGCCCGAAACCCTGACCATCGGCGGCACAGCGATGTACGCCGTGGCCATGGAGCGGCTCGATGAGCTGCGTGCGCTGCAAGCCTTGAGAGCACCGCTGCCGTTGATCGACGGCATCGGTCGAAACTGGGGTTTGTGGCGGATCAGCAGCGTTCAGGAAAACCAGAGCGAGGTCATCGATGACGGCACCGCGATGGTGATCAAGTGGGTACTCGAATTAGCGGAGTTCAACAATGCGTAAGGTTCGAAGCGTGGCCGGTGATTCGGTCAATCTGCTGCTCTACCGCGAATCGGGTCGTTCAGACGATCAGGCCGAAGCCGCTTTGTGGACACTCAATTCGACCCTGGCCGAACACGGCCCCGTTTTGCCGGCGGGCATCTGGGTGACGCTGCCGGAACTTGACAGCAAACCCGCCGCGATCAAGCCGGTTCTGGCTTGGGACTAAGGAGGTTGCATGGCACAGGGATTTACACCGGCGATCGAAATCTACGGCGCCAACCACGCCTTGCTGAACCAGCGTCTGATCAGTTGGGAGCACATTGATGCTGCCGGGATGGAGTCCGATCAACTGACATTGGTGATCGACCTGGAAGGTCTTGAAGGCTTGCCGACTCTGGGCGGAACAATCGGCCTGCGGGTTGGTTATCTGGAGTCCGGGCTGGTCGAAAAGGGCCAGTTCAAGGTGACTCGACTGACCCCGACGCTGTTCCCGTTGCGCTTGACGCTGGTCGCTACCGCAGCGCCTTTTAGCGGCAAGGATGAGACCCGATTCAAGGAACGGCGCACGGTCAGTCATGGCCCCATAACCCTTGGCGCACTGTTTCGCCAGTTGGTCTCGCCGCACGGTTTTTCGCCGCGCGTCGATCCCGAACTGGCGCTGATCCGGATTGCTCATGTTGATCAGTCGAACGAAACCGACATGAGCTTCATCACGCGACTGGCGCTCAAGTACGACGCGGTGGCCAAACCGTACAACGACCTCTACGTATTGGCGAAACCTGCGCAGCTCAAAAATCTGTCGGGCCAAGTGATACCGGACGTCAGGCTGTCGGTGACCAGTAACAATCGACCGGGTGATCACGCCTTCATCAGCGCCTCACTGGAAGAGACCGCTCGCACCCAGAACCAGGGTTGCAAGACCTGCTTCTGGGACATTGCGGCGGCCAAACTGCGGGAGGTGGTAACCGGTTCCGAGCCCTACAAGGTCATTCGCCAGAAACAGGCCAGTGAAGAAGAAGCCAAAGCTATCGGCGAAGCCGAGGTGCGCAAGATGCTGCGCGAGAAATACAAGCTGAGGCTCACCTGTCCGGGCGATCCGCTGCTGGCTGCCGAAGGCCTGTTGGTGCTCGATGAAACTTGGCCAGACTTCATGCGCGGTCGCTGGTCGATCGAAAAAGTCACCGCCAGCGGCAAGCGTGAGGAAAGCTACCGCTGCTTGATCGAGGCAACCGGCCTCGATCCCAAAGCCTGATCCCTCCACAACATCCTGTGGTAGCGACCTGCTCGCGAAGAGGCCGGCATAGCCAACATTGATGGCGACGACTGACCCAGCGCTTTCGCGAGCAGGCTCGCTCCCACATTGGGTTCTGCGTTAACTCCCTCTAATTCCGGAACACCACCATGAAGATCACCCCGATCCTCACGCAGTTGCGTGCGCAATGCCCAAGCCTGGCCAGCCACATTGCGGTGGGTGTCGATCTGGCGTTGCTGCAAGGCAACCCTGATCTGCCGACACCTTCGGCCCACGTCACACCCCTGGCCGATCTGGCCAGCAACAGCACCGCACAAAACCTCACCTCGCAACCAATCCGCGACCGCTTCGAAATCGTCCTGGCGCTTGACGCCACCGACGCTACAAAAGCGCTGGATCTGTTGCACGACCTGCGCGCCGAACTGTGGCGCGCACTGGTGGGTTTCAAAGCCGATGCCGACTACAGCGCCATCGTTTATGACGGCGGCGAGATGGTCTCGATCAACAGCAGCCGCGCCTTTTATCGGCTGCGCTTTTTTGCCGAGTTCCAGCTCGGCCGCAATCTGCCCGATCAGCCTGCGGAGAGTTGGCACGAACGTGAACTGGACGGTTTGTCGTCCTTTACTGGGGCCACCGTTCGGGTCGATGCGATCGACCCGGCCGACCCCAACCTGAAACGCCCGGGCCCCGATGGGCGCGTGGAACTGACTTTCTCTGGAGACGTAACCCCATGAGCAATCGCATCACCGTAGTGCCGGCCGCAGGCCGTGCCGTGCCAGACCCGGAGGCGGGCGATCTGCTGCCTCTCGAAGGCCGTGAAGTGCTGGACAGCGCCTGGTGGCGCCGACGTCTGGCCGACGGCGATATCACACTCAAAACCGCAAAAGCGGCTAAACCACAGGGAGCCAAATAATGGCGATCGGATTCAGCAACATCCCCGCGGACATTCGTGTACCGCTGTTCTATGCCGAAATGGACAACTCGGCCGCCAATAGCGCGAGCTCGACCATGCGCCGTTTGATCGTGGCTCAGGTCAACGACAACATCGCCCCGACTGAAGTCGGCAAACTGGTTTTGGTCTCCAGCGTGGCGCTGGCAAAAAGCATCGGTGGCCAGGGCTCGATGCTCGCCTCGATGTACGAGACCTTCCGCAAGGCCGACCCGATCGGCGAGATCTGGTGCCTGCCGCTGCACAACGCTGAAGGTGCCATCGCCAAAGGCGTGCTGACCCTGACCGGCACCGCGACTCAGGCTGGCGTACTCAACCTGTATGTTGGTGGTGTGCGTGTGCAAGCCACCGTGGTCAACGGTGCTACCGCCGCTCAAGCAGCGACTGCGCTGGCGCAGAAAATCAACGCCACGGCCGATCTGCCGGTGAGCGCTGCGGCTGCCGAAGGCGTCGTGACCCTGAACGCCAAATGGACTGGCGACAGCGGCAACGACATCAGCCTGCAATTCAATCGCCTGGGCAAGAGCAATGGCGAAGAAACCCCGGCCGGCGTGACCAGCGCAATCACCGCCATGACCGGCGGCGCCGGCGTGCCTGATCAGATCGCTGCCGTTGCGGCACTGGGTGACGAGCCATTCGAGTTCATCGCGCTGCCATGGTCGGATCTGTCGACCCTCAACACCTGGCAAGCGGTCATGGATGACAGTACTGGTCGCTGGTCGTGGGCCAAGCAACTGTTCGGTCACGTCTACAGCGCCAAGCGCGGCACCGTCGGCACTCTGGTGGCGGCCGGTCAAGCGCGTAACGACCAGCACATGACCATTCAGGCGCTGGAGCCGGGCGTTCCGCAACCGTTCTGGGTACAAGCTGCTGCACTGGCTGCGCGCACTGCGGTGTTCATCTCCGCCGACGCCAGCCGTCCGACCCAGAGCGGCAGCCTGCCGGGTGTCGATCCTGCGCCAGCGAGCGAGCGTTTCACCCTGACCGAGCGTCAGTCGCTGCTCAACTACGGCATCGCCACTGCGTACTACGAAGGCGGTTACGTGCGCATCCAGCGTTCGATCACCACCTACCAGAAAAACGCTTACGGCCAGGCCGACAACTCCTATCTGGACAGCGAAACCATGCACCAGTCGGCGTTCATCGTGCGTCGTCTGCAAAGCGTGATCACCAGCAAATACGGTCGGCACAAACTGGCCTCCGACGGCACCCGTTTCGGCGCCGGTCAGCCGATCGTCACCCCGAGCACCATTCGCGGTGAGCTGATTGCCCAGTACGCCAAACTCGAACTGGAAGGCCACGTCGAGAACGCCGAGTTGTTCGCCGAGCACCTGATCGTCGAGCGCGACGTGCAGGACCCGAGCCGCGTGAACGTGCTGTTCCCGCCTGATTACATCAACGGTCTGCGTGTGTTCGCACTGCTCAACCAATTCCGTCTGCAGTACGACGACGCGGCTTGATAACCGCGTTTAGCGTCAAGCATTCAGCCCACCTCGCGTGGGCTTTTTTATTCAAGGGAGTAACACCATGGGTCAACTGATTGCAGGCACCTGCTACGTCAAGGTCGACGGCGCGCAACTGACTATCAACGGCGGCTGCGAAGCCCCGCTGATGGCCGTAAAACGCGAAACCGTCGTACCCGGCTTCTACAAGGAAACCGACATCGCACCGTCGTTCAAAGTAACCGCGCTGCACACCGCCGATTTCCCGCTGAAGAAGCTGATCGAAGGCACCGACATCACCGTCACCTGCGAATTCAGCAACGGCAAAGTCTATGTTCTGGCCGGTGCGTACCTGGTTGAAGAACCAGTCTCCAAGGGCGATGACGCCACCATCGAACTGAAGTTCGAAGGCATCAAGGGGACCTGGCAATGAGCGGCGCCGTGAAGCTTCAGGTTGCGATCGAAGCTCACGGCGAGCCCCTGACCGAACTCGTCCTGCGCCGTCCGACGGTGCAGGAAGTGCGAGCGATCAAGGCGCTGCCGTACAAGATCGACAAGAGCGAAGAGGTCAGCCTCGACATGGACGTGGCGGCCAAATACATCGCCGTGTGCGCCGGCATTCCGCCGTCGTCGGTCAACCAGTTGGATCTGGCGGACCTCAATGCGCTGAGCTGGGCTGTTGCGAGTTTTTTCATGAGTGCGGCGTCGGCGCCATCACCGACCTGATCGCAGTCGCCTATGACCTGGCCTGGTTCTGGAAGGTTGACCCCGAACAGATGATGGCCAGGCCACTGGATGTGCTCCGCGAATCGCTGGAGCACGCGCAACGGATCAATGCGATGCAGCAGGTGCAGTGATGGCAGACACAGATAGCAAACCGAAAACCTCGGTGCTGATTACTGGCATCGATGAGCTGTCGCCCAAACTCGGTGCCCTTCGGGCCAAGGTCGAGAGCTTCAAGAAAAACCTCGAGCAGACCGGTCTGGGCAAACTCGATATCAGCGGGTTGTTCAAGGACGGCAGCGTGATCACGCCGTTCGTGGACGGCATCAAATCGGCGGCAGCCTTTCAGGGGAAATTGACCGAAGTCAGCGAGACGGCGAAAACCGTCGACCTGCCCGCCGCGCCGAAAGTCGCCGCGCAGAACATGAACGTGTTCAGTGCTTCGATGGAGAAGGTTTCCAATGCGGTGAATGCCGCGCTGGTGCCGGCGGTCGGTGCCGTGGTCGTTGGCCTTGAGCCGATGCTGACGGGGTTCGGCAGTTTGCTCGATGACAACCCGGAGCTGGTGCAGGGGCTGGCGGCGGGGGCCATCGCGTTTTCAGCGATGCAAACCGCCGTGGCCGGAGCGACCCAGGTGTTCGATGTCATGAGCATGGTGATGAAGGCCAACCCGATCATGCTGATTGCCACAGGCATTGCCTTGGCCGCCGGTTTGATCGTGGCTTACTGGAAACCGATCTCGACGTTTTTCATCGGCCTCTGGCAAAAGATTGCCCCGGTTGTCATCCCGATGGCGGAGTTTTTCAAGACTATGTTCGGCTACACGCCGCTGGGACAGTTGATCAGCAATTGGGGGCCAGTCACGGCGTTTTTCTCTGTGTTGTGGGAGGGCGTCAAGGCTGTTGCCGTGCCGGTGATCGAGTTCTTCAAGACCTGGTTCAACTACTCGCCGCAAGGGTTGATCATCAATAACTGGATGCCGTTGGTGGGGTTGTTCTCATCGATCTGGGATTTGCTCAGGGCGGTGTCAGTACCTGTGCAAGCCTTCCTTCAGGGCTTCTTCAATTGGTCTCCGCTTGAGGTGATTCAAGCAATCTGGGGCGGAGTGGTCAGTGTGTTCACGGCGATCTGGGATTACATCAAGCTGCCGTTCCTGGCGATGTACGCGATTATTCGAGAGCAGTTGGGCTGGTCGCCACTGGAAAAAATCATCGAGAACTGGGCACCCGTTACCGCCTGGATCGAAAAGTGGGCGCAGAAGTTTCAGGACGCCATCGCACCGATCAAGGCGTTTTTCAACGGCGGTTTCGGCGAGCTGATTGCCGATGCCAAGGCCCGCGTGGATGTCTTCACTCAGGCTCAGCTGAAGACTAATGCCGAAGGCAAAGGCGAGTTGGCGCCGGTGTTTTTCAAGGGCAGCAGTGAATCGACCTCTAGCGAGTTGTCGGTACCGGGAAACCTGGCAACACCGGGGCTCCTGCCGGAAAAACCGCCTATGCAGGCCGGCTCACTGTCGCAAACCTCCAATACCCTGATCCAACAAAGCGCCGCCAACAACCGCACACAACTCGAAGGCGGCCTGACCGTGCGCTTCGAGAATGCGCCGGCGGGGCTGCGTACCGATCAACCGCAAACCAATCAACCGGGCCTGGCGCTGTCTTCGCGCATCGGCTATCGCTCGCTGTCGGCAGGAGGTTCCAATGAACTGGCGTGACCGTTTGTTGCCGGCATCCTTTCGCGGTGTCGGGTTCTGGATCGATCAGGCGAAAACCCCGGTCGGTCGCAAAGGTCAGTTGCATGAGTACCCGCAGCGTGACCTGCCGTTTTTCGAGGACCTCGGCCAGCAGGCCAAGACCCACGATCTGACGGCGTTCATCATCGGCCCTGATTGCCTGGAGCAGCGCGACAAGCTGCTCAAGGCACTGGAGGCGGGCAGTGGTGAACTGGTGCATCCGTGGCTCGGCCGCTTGCAAGTCAAGGTCGGCGAGTGCGACATGACCCACACCCGCCAGGACGGCGGGTTGGTGACGTTTGCGCTGAAGTTCTATCCCGATCAGCCGCTGCCATTTCCGACCGCCACCGTCAGCACCCAGAAGGTCTTGTTGTCGAAAGCCGACACGCTGCTGGGTTCGGCGGTAGCGCGGTTCGAACAGGCGATGACCCTGATCAAGGCTGCGCGGATCGGCATCGCCAATCTGCGCAACAGCCTCACCGGGGTTTATGAGGTGATCAAGGAGCAGCTCAAACCGCTGATCGAGCAATACCGGCAGATCACCGAACTGGTCAAAGCGGTCAAGGAACTGCCCAAGGAAGTGGCGGCGGAGTTCAAGGGCTTGCTCGGCGATATCAAGGAGCTCAAGGAATTCGCGAAGGAGGGCTACCGTGGCGTGATTGCCGACGTGTCCCAACAACTCGAAGCCATCCGCAAGGCTGATGCGCCGAAGATCACCACCGGCAAGGACACCAACGCAGCGGCGCAAGCCATGGCCGATCTGGTGCAGGACACCCTGCTGGTCAAAGTGGCGCAGTGGGTGGCGTCGATGCCGGTGGCGACCCCTGCGGTGAAACTGTCATCGACACCTTCGCTGGCTCAGCAGGCGAATCAACCGGTGACCCGTCAGGAAGTGCCTGTGACCGATGAGATGAAAGCTCTTCAGAAGGCTGTCGGGGCGGCAATTGATCCGATGCTGGACAAGGCCGATCCCAAGCATCACCAGGCAATCAATGATGTGAAGGAAGCGCTGATTGCGCATCTCAAGGCAGTGGCGTCATCCGGTGTGCGTCAGGTCAGTAAGTCGTTCCAGGAAAACCTGCCGGCGCTAGTCGTGGCCTACAAGCAATTTGCCGATGCCACACGGGTGACTCAAGTGACTCAGAGCAACAAGATGAACCATCCGGGCTTTTCACCCAACGACGTGAAAGTGTCCAGGGAGTAAACCATGAGCGAGATGGATAACCGCGTCACGCTGACGGTCAACAACATGGAGTACGGCGGCTGGAAAAGCGTCGAGATCACCGCTGATCTGGAGCGCCAGTTCCGTACCTTCAAACTCGACATCACTTGGCAATGGCCGGGGCAGACGGTCGATCAGCGGATCAAACCGGGCGACCCGTGCGAAGTGAAGATCGGCAAGGATCTGGTGCTCACCGGTTACGTGTTCAAGGCGCCGATTCGTTATGACGGCCGGCAGATCAGCCTGAGTATCGAAGGCAGTTCCAAGACTCAGGACCTGGTCGATTGCGCTGCCACCAACCGGCCCGGTCAATGGCAGGAACAACCGTTGCTGACCATCGTGCAGGCGCTGGCGATGGAGTACTCGCTGATGGTCGTCAACGAGATCCCCGAGACTGCGCGGCTGGCCAAGCACACCATCGTGCCGGGTGAAACGGTGTTCCAATCGATCGACCGTTTGCTCTCGCTGTTCCGGGTATTTTCCACCGATGACGAGCAGGGCCGGCTGGTGCTGGCCAAACCTGGCAGTGGTGGCCGCGCGAGTGATGCGCTGGAATTGGGCAAAAACATTTTGTCCGCCAATGCACCGATGGATCAAAGCCAAGTGTTTTCCGAGTACCGGGTGATCGGCCAGCAGAAAGGCTCCGATAAGAAGAGCGGGGCGGCGGTCAGCGAGGTTGAATCCACCGCCGCCGATCTGACCTTCAAGCGTCGGCGCACCACCATCATTAACGAAGGTACGGCGCTGACCTTTGAGTTGGCCCAGCAACGTGCCCAGTGGGAAAGTGCCACCCGAATGGGCAGGGCGCAGTCCACTACTTATCAAGTGCAGGGCTGGCGTCAGTCCAACGGTGATCTGTGGCGCCACAACACGCTGGTCAAGGTCACGGATCCGGTGCTCGATTTTGAGGGCGACATGCTGATTTCGAAAGTGACTTATTCACTGTCGGCGCAGGGGGCGGTGACGACCCTGCAAGTCGCGCCGCCGCATACCTTCGATCCTGATCCAATCCCACCGAAAAAAACTTCGGCCTGACACCGCCCCTGTAGGAGTGAGCCTGCTCGCGATAGCGGTAGACCGGCCACTGAAAGGTCGACTGCACTGACGCGATCGCGAGCAGGCTCACTCCTACAGTTGACCGCGTCGTGCCCATTTTTTGAAGGACACCCCATGAGCCTACTGACACGCCTGCTGGCGCGCGGCACTGTCGTGCTCGCCAATTCGGCATCCAAGCTGCAATCGCTGCAAATGCGCCTCACCGCCGGGGAAGTCAACGACGACCTCGAGCACTTCGAACCCTACGGTTTCACCAGCCACCCGCTGGCTGGCGCCGAGGGCGTCGTCACCTTCCTCGGCGGTGATCGTTCCCACGCTATCGCCCTGGTAGTCGCCGACCGCCGTTATCGCCTGCAATCACTGGCCGCCGGCGAAGTGGCGATCTACACCGACGAGGGCGACAAGATTCACTTCAAGCGCGGGCGGATCATCGACATCGAAACCACCACGCTGAATATCCGCGCCAGTACCGCTGTGAACTTCGATACACCAGTCATTAATCAGACCGGAAAAATCGTTTCCACTGGCGATCAACTCGCCGGCGGCATCAGCCAGATCAAACACGTGCACGTCGGCGTGCAGGCCGGCAACGGCCAGACCGGTGCGCCGGCAGGAGGCAAGTGATGTTCATCAGCCAGAACCTCCACGCCGCGCTGACCCGTGCCGTGCTCATCAGCCTGTTCACCTGGCGCCGTGCCGCCGATGACGACGCCCTCGACGACGACGAACGCTACGGCTGGTGGGGCGACACCTTTCCCACCGTCGCCGACGACCGCATCGGCTCGCGGCTGTGGCTGTTGCGCCGGGTCAAGCTGACCCGACAGACCCAGATGGATGCCGAGTTCTATGCCCGTGAAGCCTTGCAATGGCTGATCGACGACGGCCACTGCAGCGCCATCGACATCATCAGCGAACGCCTCGACGCCCAGCGCTTGAACCTGCGCACGGTCCTGACCCTGGCCGACGGTGAACGTCTGGACATCAACCCCGATAACAGTTGGCAGGTGATCTATGCCGTTTGAAACCCCTTCGCTACCGGTGCTGATCAAGCGCACCCAAAGCGACCTGGCCGGCGATTCGCTGCGCCAGTCCGATGCGCAAGTGCTGGCCCGCACCTTAGGTGGCGCCGCTTATGGCCTGTACGGTTATCTCGACTGGATTGCCGAGCAGATCCTGCCGGACAAGGCCGATGAATCGACCCTGGAACGCATCGCTGCACTGCGCCTGAACCAGCCACGCAAACCCGCGCAAGTGGCCACCGGCAGCGTCAGTTTTACTGCGACCGCCGGTGCGGTGCTCGACGTCGATACGTTGCTGCAATCGAGCGACGGTCGTACTTACAAAGTCACCGCTTCGCGCACCACGGTGAATGGCAGCAACAGCACCGCCATCGCTGCACTGGATGCCGGCAGCCTGGGCAATGCCGACGCGGGTCTGGCGCTGACTCCGGTACAACCGATCGCCGGCATCGTCGGCAACAGCTTCATCGTCTTGGCGCCGGGGCTCAGTGGCGGCGTGGCGCGCGAAAGCCTGGAATCGCTGCGCTCGCGGGTGATTCGTTCCTATCGCGTCATTCCCCATGGCGGCTCGGCCAGCGACTACGAAACCTGGGCGCTGGAAGTGCCGGGCGTGACCCGCGCCTGGTGCCGTGGCGGCTTGCTCGGGCCGGGCACAGTGACGGTGTTCATCATGCGCGACGAAGATCCGCAACCGGTGCCCAACGACGAGCAACTGGCAGAGGTTCAGGACTACATCGAACCGCTGCGCCCGGTCACCGCCGAAGTGCATGTGCAGCGACCGATTCAGGTGCCGGTGGTGTATCGCTTCAAAAGCGTCAACCCGGACACCACCGCTGTACGCGCAGCTGTAGAAGCGCAGTTGCGTGATCTGCATAACCGCGAGGCCGACCTCGGCGTGCCGTTGCTGATCAGCCATATCCGCGAAGCTATCAGCAGCGCTGGTGGCGAATACGATCACACGCTCACCGCGCCTTCGGCTGACGTGCCGGCCGGGCAAAGTGAACTGCTGACCTTCGGAGGTTGCGTATGGGGGGCATAAGAACCGCCGCGCAATATCAGGCGCAGTTGCGTGCGCTGTTGCCTGCAGGTCCCGCATGGGACCCGGAACAAGTGCCGGAACTGGAGGAAGTGCTGCAAGGCGTCGCCGTCGAACTGGCCCGCCTCGACGCCCGCGCCGCCGACCTGCTCAACGAAATGGACCCGGCCGGCGTCAGCGAACTGGTGCCGGACTGGGAGCGGGTGATGAACCTGCCCGACCCATGCCTCGGCGCCACGCCATTGTTCGATGACCGCCGCCTCGCCGTGCGCCGCCGCTTGCTCGCGGTCGGCAGCCAGGCCGTCGGCTACTACCTCGAAATCGCCAAAAGCCAGGGCTACCCCAACGCCAGCATCACCGAACACGAAGCCCCACGCATGGGCCGTGCACGGTTCGGTGCTGCGCATTTCGGTACTTGGGAAGCGCAGTTCATGTGGACGCTGAATACCGGCGGGCGCTTGCTGCTTGGTCGGCGGTTTGGCGCGAGCTATTGGGGGGAGCGTTTCGGCGTGAACCCGGGCTCGGCGCTGGAATGCCTGATCCACCGCAGTGCGCCGGCGCATACCAAGGTGCACATCAATTATGACTAGGGAGTGATGGGATGGATTATCCGAACAGTGTGCCCAGCGCCGGGTTGGTGAATGGGAAGTTTGTTGATGAGAACCCGTTGATGGGGACGCCGGGGTCTTTGATTCCGGCGGAGTGGGGGAATGGCGTTACGCAGGAAATTCTCAACGTGATCAAGGCCGGGGATTTGACGCCGGACGAGAAGAAATACGATCAGTTGTTGCAGGCGATCCAGAGTGTTTCGGCCAAGGGTTGGAATCTGGATTCGGCGTTGCCGATCGGGTCTTTGCCGACTGCCACGGTTGCAACGCCGGATGGTCGTCTGGCGATCACGCCAGCAGCGGTTGCCACCAGTGGCGGGCGGATCTCGATTCCGGCTGGCGTGCTGATCAGCCTCGGCCAGGAAGTGGTCGCTGGGCAGTTGGGACGTTCGCGCACATTTACCACTCCGGTATGGAGCAGCCCCGATTTGCTGCCAAGCACCGGCTATTTTTTGCGGGCTCAGGTAATCGGTGGCGCGCTGACCTTTTACATGCAGCGCGGAACGGTCTATGACGCTACGCCGGAAGGTTTGAAGGGCACGGTCAATGCGGCTGCGGGGGGTGGTTTTCAGTCCACGCCGCTGGATATCTGTCTGGCGTGGGTCGTCACGGCAGGACCGGGTTCTATTCCCATTGTCAGAGCGATCTACAACCGAAGTCGCTTGTCTTGGACGCAGACGGTCAATGGCAATGGGGTGGTTTATTTGCCACTTGATCCGCATGCCCGGGCGGCGCGATTGGTGGTGGGTAACCCCACGCCGCATCCCACCGGCATCACCAGTGTGAGCTTTGCGCCGACGGGTTGGTTGGGAGGCAATTACTGCTACCTGAATCCGACTGTAGGCACCTCTGGCAACTGGGATGGCTGGGCAACCCCAGGCGCCTCGGTGCTGATTTTCTCCAGCAACGTGGTCAGCGATACAACGGTTTCGACATTGACCGCCAGCTTCGACCATAACGAATTACGCTCGCTGTGGCAGGCGTACCAGGCCGAACACACGTGGGGCGCAGCCAATGCCGCCAGTGACGAATTGCTGTTCAGCATGGGGCTCAAGAGTGTCGGGCCGACCGATTACGCTAACGGTATCGCGGTTAATTTCTCTGCTGCCGTGAACGTGAACTTTTCATGGGAGTTGATCCGATGATCATCATTCAAGAACTGCATCAGTTCGAGGAAGGTCTGCGCCCGGCACAACCTTCTGCTGCTCATGATTGGACTGGTGAAAAGTGGGAGCTGAATTCCGCCAGAGTCGCCGAGCTGGAACAGCAGGAAGCCGAACGCTTGTGCAGCAAAGTCGATGCAGCCGCTGACAACGCTCGTACGCAACTGGCCGGCGATCCACTCAAAGCCATGGAATACGCCCAGGCCGCCGCCGACGCTCAGGCCTATCAGGACGCCGGTTACCCGAAAAAGGAAGTGCCGCTGTCGGTCGCTGCCTGGGGCATCAAAGGACGCACAGCTAGACAGGCTGCGGATCAGATTCTCGGCAAGGCTGATCAGCTCACCGATCATTTGCTGACCCTGCGCACGTTGCGCCTGAAGGCGAAAACACAGATTCGTACTCAGGCAGCCAAAGGCAAGGTCGAACTGGCTCGCAGCGCTGCCGATGAGGCGATTGCGGCGATTCGCGAACTGGTCAGCCAACAGGCCGGTTGAGCCGCCAATCAGCGTCACCCAAGCCCACTTCATCGTGGGCTTTTTATTTTCGGAAACAGACCGTGGACGAGGTTGCAATGGCAGCGCTCGGGACGCGGTTCATTTGTATTTCAGAGGAATGAAAGACCTATGGATTATCCAAAAAGCGTCCCCAGCGTCGGCCTGGTCGATGGCCGCTTCGTCGATGAAAACCCGGTGGCGGGAACGCCGGGATCGTTGATTCCGGCGGTGTGGGGTAACAGTGTGACTCAGGAGATCCTGAGTGTGATTATCGGTGGCGGGCTGGTGGCTTCTGAAGGGGACAACAATCAGTTGTTCAAAGCGATTCAGGCGATTGTCGGTAATGCCAGCCCGATGCGTTCGGTTATCACGCGGGTAGGCACCTCGAGGTTGTTGACCGGTGAAGAGCTTGGTCTGGTTTTGATCGATGCCGGGGCCGGATCACTGAGTGTACGTCTGCCGCCAGCCAATGCCAGCTTAGGGGTACGTGACGTCATTGTGCGGCGTGTCGATAACAGTGGTAATCGCTTGGTCGTGCAAAGCTCAAGCGGCGATGTGATCAAGTTTCACACTCACCTGAATGCTTCGGGTTATCCGTTTCTCGTTTTGATGGGAGCGGGTGACTGGTGGCATTTGCGCAGCGATATAGCGGGAAATTGGTGGCCAGTCGGTCGTCTGGACGGATCTTCACTCGGGTACATCGCCTTTGAGACCACGCTGGCAGTACTGCCTGGTGGTTATGCCGCGCTGAATGGATCGTTACTGAATCGCTCGGAATGGCCATGGCTCTGGGATCACGCGCAGCAGTCGGGCATGTTGCGTTCGGAGGCTGATCGAGGTGGTGCGTGGACGCCTGGAGACGGAGCCACGACTTTTCGTCTGCCAGAAGCCCGTGGCGAGTTTTTACGCGTACTGGCCGAAGGCGGTCTGGTCGATACCGGGCGTGCACCGGGGTCTTGGCAAAAAGGCTCTTTGGTTCAGGGCGACAATGGCATTGCCGACAATATTTTGTTCGCGACACACATCATTTCCCAGAAGACCCAGCTGGGTCTCGACATGGGCAACTACGCCGATTACGCAGGTGCGACGGTCAAATACATCACACCTGCCGCGCCGGTTACGCCAATCGCAGACTCTGAGTTGCTGAACCATGGCGGTATCACGCGTCCTCGAAATATTGCCTATCCGGGTCGAATCAAACTTATCTGAGGTGCCCATGTTTAATTATCTGATTGATCACTTGGGCTTCTTGAGTGGCCCTATTGAGCTTGCGGTTACGCCCGGCCTCGGTGTCCAACTACCGAGTAATGCCGTTCAACTTTCATTCGAATTGCCTGCGCCTGAAAGTGGCCGCGTCTGGACGCTGGTGAATAACGTTCCCCGTGAGGTGATAGACCGCCGAGGAGTGGTGTATCGGAAGGAAAACGGAGAAAAGCAGATTTGGAGTGAGCCGGGAGAGTTACCAGACGAACTCACTGCCGAGCCGTGGCCGGGAGACGGTTACTTCTGGATCGACAACACTTGGAAACTCGATGAAACCGCGCGCATATCTGCGATCAAGGTCGATGTATTGCGCTTGCGAGACACGTTACTTCGTGATGCTGTCCTGCGCATCGCCCCTCTGCAATACGCCGAAGACATCGATGATGCCAGCCATGACGAACAGTTGCTGCTGCTCGAATGGAAGCTATACAGCGTTGAACTCAACCGCATCGAAAAGCAGGCTGGTTTCCCTGAGGAAATCACTTGGCCGACCGCACCTGGCGCAACCGTAGACAGCTGATTGCTGCACAGGGAGTAAAACAGTGGACTATCCAAAAAGCATCCCCGGTGTCGGCTTGGTCAACGGCAGTTTCGTCGATGAAAATCCTGTCGCCGGAACTCCGGGATCGTTGATCCCCGCCGAGTGGGGAAACAGTGTCACGCAAGAAATTCTCAATGCCATCAAGGCCGCCGGGCTGACGCCGGATGAGGCGAAAACCGACCAGTTGGCAACCGCCATTGGCGCGCTGGTCGACTTCAACAAACTGAAAAATACCCCGACCACGCTGGCGGGTTACGGCATCACTGATGCGGTGGGGCGACTGCTGGCGGTCAGGCAGATCGAGACGGTCGGGATCACGGTTTACAAGCCCAATCCCAGGGCCAAACGCATTCGTGTGCGGTTGGTGGGGGCGGGGGGTTCCGGTGGTGGGTGTGCACCGGTGGCTGCGGGTTATCACGCTATTGGCGGTGGCGGTGGTGGTGGTGCCTATGCCGAGAGCCTGTATGACGTGACCGCGGAAATGATGGCCGGCGTGCCTGTTTCGCTGGGTGCGGGTGGTGCTTCACGTAACGCGATGGGGCAGGCCGGCGGTGGCGCTTCTTTTGGCAGCTACATGAGCGCCTCGGGTGGCATGGGCGGGCAAGTCCTGACCCTCCCAGTGACAGCCACGGCAGTGGGCTTCGTTCAGGGTGGTGCCGGAGGGCAAGCCGTCACGGGCGGTAACCTCGCCAACGCACGAGGAATCGGCGGTGGCTATGCCATGTACAACGCCAATTGGGGCGTATTGGCGGGCGGGGGAGGGGCGAGCCCGTTTGATGGCGGTGGACCGTTGATGGGCCTCAGTGGGCCTGGCACTTCAGGAGGACGAGGTTCGGGTGGCAGTGGTTCCTGTTCAACCAGTGCGTCCGTCTCTGTCCTTAGTGGTGTCGGCGGCAACGCCTTCTGTGAAATCTGGGAGTACGAATAATGGCCCGTTATGCACGAGTGGAAAACGGCGTCGCGGTCGAACTGATCGAGACCGGTGACTACCTGATTACCCAACTGTTCGCCCCGGCTTTTGTCGAGTCGATGGTGCCGGTTCAGGAAGGTACAGAAGTCGAAATCGGCGCCTCAATTGGCGAATTACGACCGCTCAGCTCAGGGCAGCCTGAACCTGACAAACCAGTTGTTCCAACAACACTCGCAGCCGACGAACAAGAGCCTGTATCAGCGGCTCGTACCTGGCGTCAGTCCAGCCTGTCATCCACAGAGTGGTGGGTGACGCGTCATCGCGATGAACAGGAACTCGGCCACGGTACGACGCTGAAGGCCCAGCAATATCTGGAACTGCTTGAGTACCGGCAGGCTTTGCGTGACTGGCCCGAGTCAAGCCATTTCCCTTCAGCCATTTCCCGGCCTTCAGTGCCTGCATGGCTCGCCGGTCTTATCGTCTGACTCCCGTTCCAGATGTGTTTTTAAGTAAGGAGATGAACCTTGGACTATCCCAAGAGTGTGCCCAGTGTCGGACTGGTCAATGGACAGTTTGCCGATGAGGATCCGATTGCCGGTAAACCCGGTTCGCTGATTCCTGCGACCTGGGGCAACAGTGTCACGCAGGAAATTCTCAACGTCGTGCAAGCGGCGGCGATGACGCCGAATGAGGCGTCCAGTAATCAGTTGCTTGCTGCACTGCGTAGCCCGGCGTTGTTCATGACTGCACCACAATTTGATAGCGGACGTACGGCGGCAACCTCCGAATTTGTGCAACGGGCGCTGGGGAATTATGCAAGCGCGCGGGGTATCTCCGGTTCTGCCCAGTTGACGCTGACAGATGTCGGCTGCTCGATCGGTCTGGGTGGCAACGCGGCTTACACCGTGATACTGCCGGATGCGGGCACGGTGCCGAGCGGCGCCACGATCAGCCTGCATTGCCGCAACAGCGCCCCGGTCACGGTGGCCAGTAAAAGCGGCACGCAGATCAGTCCTCAAGGGGCTTATCTGAGCACGATCGTGATGAACAGCGGTGAGAGCGCAAACTTTGTCAGAGAGTCCGGTGTGTGGGTGGTTTATGGCACCGCTACCCTGAAGTATTCAGCTAACTACGCGTCGCAGTTCGCCGCGGCGGGATATCAAAAGTTTCCCAGCGGTTTGATCTTGCAGTGGGCGACGGGGGGATCCGATGCGAATGGCAACCTGTCGGTGTCCTTGCCGATCAGGTTTCCCAATGCCGTTCTGGGTGGCGTCGCCAATGAAGGTTATCCGGCAGGCTGGGGCAGCTCCAACGTGACCGTTTGGGCGTTTGACGGGGCGAATTCCACGACGTCGACAGCTGCCGCTCGGGTGCGCAATGTCATGGCTTCAAGCGTAAAGCCCGAGCCGGGAATATCTGGGCGCATTCTGGTTTGGGGGTATTAAGCATGGCTATTTACTTTTACGCGCAAACACTGGGATTCGATCATGTCGAAAGCCCAGGTTCAGAGCTGCCCGAGGGGGCGGTAGAAATCACTCGTGCTCAATACAGTGAGCTGTTCACCGGGCAGGCAAGCGGCAAAGTGATCAGTGCTAGCGCCAGTGGTCAGCCTGTTCTGATCGAGCGGGCCGTCTCCCCGGAAGCGCTCGCCAGTCAAGAGCGCTCATGGCGCAACCACGAGCTGCAAAGCACCCAGTGGCTGGTGTTTCGTGATGCGGAAGAACTGGAAGTTGGTGAGGGCACGACGCTGCAAGTCGAGGAGTTCAAACAACTGCTGGCATATCGGCAAGCCTTGCGCGACTGGCCAAACGATCCTGACTTCCCGAGTGCACATTCGCGTCCAGTGGAGCCTGATTGGCTGGAAGGTTTGCTGCGGGCGAACGGCTGAGCTGTTTACCCTTTTCCAGTCACTCTAGAAGTACAAACTCACAAGGAAAAACTAACGTGGATTATCCAAGAAGTGTCGCCAGCTCCGGTCTGGTCGACGGCAAGTTTGTTGATGAAGATGCGATAGCCGGAACGCCGGGATCGCTGATTCCGGCGGTCTGGGGCAATAGTGTTACTCAGGAAATACTCAGCGCGATTATCGCGGCTGGTTTGAAACCGGACGAGCAACAGACTGATCAATTGGCTCAGGCTATCCGGCAATTGTCCAGGCCCGATCCGTTGCAACAGTTTCCGGTGCAGGTGTACCGCAGGAATTTGTTGATCAATGGTGGATTCGATATCTGGCAGCGTGGTACGACCAACCAAGGGCCAAGTATTGGCGGTTATGTAGCCGACCGTTTTCGCTGTGACTGGAATGGCAATGCCGCCGTGACCATCTCTCGCCAGGACTTCGCCCCCGGCCAGGCAGAAGTGTCCGGCGAGCCGAGCTATTTTTTGCGCTGGCAACAAACCACGGCGGGTGTCGGTGCGACCACGCATACAGTTTCCCAGAGCATTGAATCGGTCAGAGCATTGGCCGGGAAAACCGCCACTGTGACCTTTTGGGCGCGATCCGATGCCGCACGGCCGTTGAAGGTGACGATAGGCCAGTTTTTTGGGGCTGGCGGTTCGGAAGCCGTTGTGAAAGCGGTCGACGTCTTTCAATTGAGCACCGCCTGGGCCAGATACACCGCAACGTTTCAGGTGCCGGTAATTGCGGGAAAAATGCTCGGTGCGAATGATTGCCTGAGACTTGCTTTCGATCTTCCGCTGAACGTCTTGCAAACAGTTGATCTGGCAAGAGTGCAGTTGGAGGAGGGACCAGTCTCCACGCCATTCGAGTACCGCCCTATGGCTGAAGAATTCGTGCTTTGTCGGCGCTATTTCGAGAAGTCTTTTGCCGACCGTTTAACGATTCGCGCGAACAATGGCACGGGTACATGCATTGTCACGTTTACCCAGGCAGCGGCTGCAAATGTCGGTCAATACGGTATGGCCGTAGACATGCAGGTGCAAAAGAGAGTACAGCCTACTGTCGTGCTCTATTGCCCTGCAAATGTTAGTAACCAGGTTTGGAACTACTCGATTGGAGCTGCCTGCACGGGAACAATTGTACAAAGTGTGACACAGCGTAGTTTCGCAGTTGGCACCGTGACGCCTGTAAACAGCCAGCCCGGCAACGGCTTGCAGATTGAATGGACAGCAGATGCTGAACTCTAGGAGTGCAACATGGGTTATCAACTGACGATGTGTGGCGTGCTGCGTGTGAGTGATTCAGCGTTTATCCCGCAGGATCCGACCAATCGCGACTGGCTTGAGTATCAGGATTGGTTGCTCTCAGGCGGACAGGTCCTGCCTTTGAATGAATCACTCGAAAAGGCTGCTCCGGACAGCTCCGTGAAAACTCTGGCAAAAAAATGGCTGGCAGGCATTAGTGCTCAACCATGATTCAATCCGATCATCCAGGGAGGATTACGCATTATGCAAATAACTGAAAACAACCTTATCAACATCATGCCCAACGCCCGCACCCAAGCGGGCGTTTTTGTTTCTGCGCTCAACAGCGCCATGGCTAACCGTCGTATCGATACGCCCAAACGTATCGCTGCATTCCTCGCGCAAATCGGTCACGAGTCGGGCCAGTTGCGGTACGTGCGCGAGTTGGGCAACAACCAGTACCTGAGCAAATACGACACCGGCACCTTGGCGTTACGGCTGGGCAACACGCCTGAGGCCGATGGCGATGGCCAAAAGTACCGCGGTCGCGGGCTGATCCAGATCACCGGTCGCGCCAACTATCGCCAATGCAGCCTCGGCTTGTTCGGTGACGAACGGTTGCTGTCCTTGCCAGAACTGTTGGAACAACCGCAATGGGCCGCCGAATCCGCCGCATGGTTCTGGGAAAAGAACGGCTTGAACGAACTCGCCGACCGCGACCAGTTCAACACGATCACCCGGCGTATCAACGGCGGGTTGAACGGTTTGCAGGATCGTCTGGAAATCTGGGCGCGGGCGAGGGCGGTGCTATGCCAATCCCCTGGCGAGTGATCGGCGTTGTATTACTGGCCTTGGGGGCAGCGGCGCTGGCCTGGCAGTTTCAGGACTGGCGCTATGGTCGGCAGTTGGCCGAGCAGGCTCGTTTAAACGCTGAAGCCCTTAATCAACAGACCATTGCCGCTGCCACCACACAACAGACCGAGCAGGATAAACGTCTGGCCCTTGAGCAACGGCTCGCGGCCAGTGAACAAAACCATTATCGAGCCATGACCGATGCCCAACGTGATCAGGATCGCCTGCGCGATCGTCTTGCCACTGCTGATGTGCGCCTGTCAGTCCTTCTCGACGCCGGCGACGTTGCCGCCGGCTGTACGGTGCCAACCACCGCCGGCACCGGCGGCGTGGATCATGCAACCGTACGCGCCCGACTTGACCCGGCGCATGCTCAACGAATTGTCGCCATCACCGACACCGGCGACCGCGGACTGATTGCCTTGCAGGCCTGTCAGGCCTATGTCAGAGCATTGGCGCCCGCACATTTTGAATAAGCTTGTGTATTGAAAGCGCAACCGGCTCGTGTACGGTGGGACCCATTCCACCCGATCCGGAGCGCACCGTGAAAGAGATCACTCAACTGGCCGCCGAACTTGGCCGACGTCTGCAAGTGCTCAATGCCCACGTCACTACGGCCGAATCCTGCACCGGCGGCGGCATTGCCGAAGCCATTACGCGGATACCGGGCAGCTCGGCGTGGTTCGAGGCCGGTTACGTGACCTATTCCAACCGGCAGAAAACCCAGCAGCTCAACGTGCCGGCCGAGCTGTTCGGCACGGTGGGGGCGGTCAGTCGCGAAGTGGTCGAGGCGATGGTGGGCGGCGCTCAGGAGAAAAGCCTGGCACGGTTCGCCGTGGCGGTCAGCGGCGTGGCCGGCCCCGACGGCGGCACGCCGAACAAACCGGTGGGCACGGTGTGGCTGGCCTGGGGTGTCGACGATGTGGTTTCCAGCGAGGTGCAGCACTTTCCCGGCAACCGCGATGAAGTCCGCCGACAAACGGTGAAGGCCGCGCTAGAGGGGCTCCTGCGACTAGCGGCAAGAGAAATCGAAAATCAGGGGTAGGCGATCCGCGAACGCTGTGGAATAATACTGGCTACTTATACAGGTGTTGGCCGTCAGGCCTTATTGATTACGTGAGGACTTTAATGGACGACAACAAGAAGAAAGCCTTGGCTGCGGCCCTGGGTCAGATCGAACGTCAATTCGGCAAGGGTGCCGTAATGCGTATGGGCGATCAAGACCGTCAGGCGATCCCATCCATCTCCACTGGCTCTCTGGGTCTGGACATTGCACTCGGCATTGGCGGCCTGCCAAAAGGCCGTATCGTTGAAATCTACGGTCCTGAATCTTCCGGTAAAACCACACTGACACTGTCCGTGATCGCCCAGGCTCAAAAAGCCGGTGCGACCTGCGCATTCGTCGACGCCGAACACGCCCTCGACCCTGAGTACGCCGGCAAACTGGGCGTAAACGTCGACGACCTGCTGGTTTCCCAGCCGGACACTGGCGAACAAGCCCTGGAAATCACCGACATGCTGGTGCGCTCCAACGCCGTTGACGTGATCATCGTCGACTCCGTGGCTGCACTGGTGCCGAAGGCTGAAATCGAAGGCGAAATGGGCGACATGCACGTGGGCCTGCAAGCCCGACTGATGTCCCAGGCGCTGCGTAAAATCACCGGTAACATCAAGAACGCCAACTGCCTGGTGATCTTCATCAACCAGATCCGCATGAAGATCGGCGTGATGTTCGGTAGCCCGGAAACCACCACCGGTGGTAACGCGCTGAAGTTCTACGCATCGGTTCGTCTCGACATCCGCCGTACCGGCGCGGTGAAGGAAGGCGACGAAGTGGTCGGCAGCGAAACCCGCGTCAAGGTTGTGAAGAACAAAGTGGCTTCGCCGTTCCGTCAGGCCGAGTTCCAGATTCTTTACGGCAAGGGCATCTACCTCAACGGCGAGATGATCGACCTGGGTGTACTGCACGGCTTCGTAGAAAAATCCGGCGCCTGGTATGCCTACGAAGGCACCAAGATCGGTCAGGGCAAGGCCAACTCGGCCAAGTTCCTGGCAGACAATCCGGAAATCGCCGCCAAGCTCGAGAAGCAACTGCGTGACAAGCTGCTGGCGCCAGCAGCAGACGTTAAGGCTTTGGCGACCCGTGACAAGGTCGACGATATGGCCGAGGCCGACATCGACGTTTGAAGTTTTTGAATGACTCTTGTACTCGATACCCTCGTCGCGGTGCGACGAACCGCCATGGACCTGCTCGCACGTCGCGAGCACGGTCGAGTCGAACTGACGCGTAAACTGCGTCAGCGCGGCGCTGAGGCGGAGATGATCGAAACAGCCCTCGACCGTTTGACGGAAGAGGGGCTGCTTTCCGAAGCCCGTTATCTTGAAAGCTTTGTTTCCTACCGAGCGCGTTCCGGCTATGGCCCTCTGCGAATCCGCGAGGAACTCAGCCAGCGTGGTTTGCAACGTGCCGATATCGAACTCGCCCTGCGCGAAAGCGGTATCAGTTGGCAGGAGCAACTTAAGGAAACGTGGCAGCGGAAATTCTCCGGGCACTTACCGATTGATGCCAAGGAGCGAGCCAAGCAAGGCCGCTTCCTGGCCTATCGAGGTTTCTCGATGGAGATGATCAACCGCTTGTTCAGCGGCAGAGGGATGGACGATTAAAACGGTTAAACAAAAACGGCCCGCTATGAAAATAGCGGGCCGTTTTTTTTTGCCTTTTAAATGACTTTCGACGGTTCTCGGCTGCGTTGCGCGGTCGGTGGTTTGGAGTCGGCCCAGTTGTCCGGCAAGTTGATGTAGTCCACCAGCTCCCTCAAACGCCCGTGATTCCGGGCGTTGAAAGCAAAGGCCAACCGCGTCAGGTGGCTGAACTGCGCTTCATCGTGTTCTTCGCCGGCGTAGGCGTGTTGATGGAACTGGTCGCTCAGGCACAGATCGGCAAAGGCTTCCTGCATATGTTCCAGCGCCTGGTCGCTGAGTTTGTGATTCATGCGGATCACGAATTGGCGCTTGAGCCAGCGGCTGGAGTGGAAGTTGCTGTAGAACTGGGTGATCTGTTCCACCGCTTCCTCGACGGTGTACACCAACCGCATCAGCTTCGTGTCGGTTGGCAAAATGTAGTGATTGTCCGCCAGTTGCTGGTGGATGAAATCCATCGCCCCCTGCCAGAACGTGCCTCCCGGCGCATCCAGCAAGACCACCGGCACCAGTGGGCTTTTGCCGGTCTGGATCAGCGTCAGCACTTCCAGTGCTTCGTCCAGCGTGCCGAACCCGCCCGGGCACAGCACCAATGCATCAGCTTCCTTGACGAAGAACAGCTTGCGGGTGAAGAAGAAGTGGAAGGGCAACAGATTACCTGTGCCGCCCACCGTCGGATTGGCATGTTGCTCGAAGGGCAGGGTGATGTTGAACCCGAGGCTGTGATCACGTCCGGCACCTTCATGCGCGGCGGCCATGATGCCGCCACCGGCACCGGTGATGACCATCATGTCCGAACGCGTCAACGCCGCACCGAGTTCCCGAGCCATCGCATAGAGAGGATGTTCGACTGGCGTGCGCGCCGAGCCGAACACGGTGACTTTGCGCCGCCCCTTGAATTGCTCCAATACGCGAAACGCCTGCTCCAGCTCGCGCAAAGCTTGCAGGGTGATCTTGGCGTTCCAGCGGTTGTGGTCTTCCTGGGCCATGCGCAGCACGGTCAGGATCATGTCGCGATAGATGGGAATATTCGGACTGTTGGGTGAAACACGGTTGAGTTGCTCTTCAACCTGGCTGATGAGGTCGGGGCCGCTTTCCTGAAAATGACGGCTGAGCAGGTCATTCGGTTGGTAAGGCATTCAACGTCTCCTTCTGCACAGAGCGGGTGGCCCTGATTAGCGGCGTCAGTGCCGCGCTGCAAAAAAACACACAATCGGCAGTTCCTTTTCTGCCTTGAACAAGTGAGCGGGAATACTTTGAATCTAGACCCTTGCACGCATTTGCGCTGACTTGATCATTGCGCTGCAAAGTCCTGACTGGCAACTGCTTATTGTTTTTCAGCCAATTGCACCACCGCTCGTCCGAACGTGTGCCGGACGGCAAACCCTCTGATTAACTCTCAGACAGGCACCATGCAAATTTTGCGTCAATCACCATACGCAAGGTGCATGCGATTCAAGGATTTGCGGGTGGCAAGGAGGCGAGGGAACATGACCAGAGTGATTCTGGAGATCGATACGCAGCTGTATCGGATGTTGAAAGCATCGGCCGAGAACAACCAAGTGAGTCTCGAAGAGGAGTGCTGCCGCAGGTTGGCAGGCGGGGAACGCCGTTCGCGTTATTTACAGGCACTGGTGGCCGAACTGCGCGCCGAAGATGAACAACGGCGCGCCAACTCGCGATGATTACTTCTTCTTCGCCGGGGCGGCTTTCGGGCAATCCGAGTCCTGATAGCTGGCGGAGCCGATCGCCTTATTGGTTTTCACTTCAGTGAAGTCGTAACGCATGACCGCGCCTTTAGCCATCAGCTTGCGGTACGACGGGTTGTTGCAGACCGAGGCGCCGAGCTGGAAATACACGGCTTTCGGATCAGCACGCATCTTGTCGGCGTGGCTCTTTTGCACGCTCAGGTGGTTGATCAACTGAGTGCCTTCAACGGTGTAGCCCTGATCAAGAATGTCTTCATTGATTGCCCGAGGCGTGCCGACGCTGCTTTGGGCGGCGACGTTGCGCAGCTCTCTGTTCAGATTCTGCTCACTCAAGGACGCAGCCTGAGCGGTGAAGGACGACGCCAGCAGAATGGCAGCGGTGGGAACGATAAGGCGCAGCATGAAACTCTCCTGGTTCAGTGACTGGTGGTTCGACCAGCCACGTGACTGTGCGTTCAGTGGCGGCGAATTATAGGGGAGCCGGTCTGGACGGTACAGGCTTGTGCCCGTTGCTCTGGTAAACTGCCGACCTTTATTGCCCTGCCGAGTGTTGTTCGTGTCGAGTTTCCCTGTCTGCCGGCCTTGCCTGCGATGAACCATGCCCCCAACGCCGTAGCCCGCCTGCGCGATCAGCGCGAGGACGAGGGCATCAAGCCGATTCAGGCCCGGGGCTTTCGCTCCGAACGTTGTCGCGACTGCCGGGTGATCATCAGTCATTGCCTGTGCGCCTGGCGGCCAAGCGTGGAAACCCGTTCCGGCGTGTGCCTGATCATGACCGGCAAGGAAGTGTTCAAACCGAGCAATACCGGTTGGCTGATTGCCGATGTGGTGCGCGATAACCACGCGTTCATCTGGTCGCGCACCGAGCCGGACCCGCAGATGCTGGCGCTGCTCAACGACCCGCAATGGCAGCCGTATCTGGTGTTTCCCGGCGAATACGTCGAGCCGTCGCGCGTGACGAATACCGTTGCCCTCGATAACAGCAAGCGGCCGCTGTTCATTCTGCTGGACGCGACCTGGACCGAAGCGCGGAAGATCTTCCGCAAGAGCCCGTACTTCGACAGCCTGCCGATCCTCAGCCTGTTGCCTGACAAACTTTCGCGCTACCGCTTGCGTCGTTCGACCCGTAGCGAGCACCTGTGCACCGCCGAGGTCGCGGCGCTGTGCCTGGAACTGGCGGGTGACAGTGACGCGGCCTCGGCGCTGGACGCCTATTTCGACGTGTTCAGCCAGCATTATCTGGGCGCCAAACAGCAGCTGGACATGAATGAATCCACGCCTGCTCACGCCGAGTTGCAACCCTATATACGAAAGCCGCAGCCGGAGTTGGCCCAATAGTGGCCCATACTGTACGCGGCGGCGGCCGTGCTGCTTGACCACCCCGTCTTCGCTGGGCATGCTTGGCGCCGATTAGGGTGCGGCCAAGGTTTGAAACGCCGTGTTTGCTGGTTATTGGCGTTGAACGTGCCCCTGTGGATGCCGCTTAAACGCGCATCTTGAGTTGCTTTGGCGAACCCCGAATACACCGGGTCAGCCATCAAAAACAGGATCATTTGAAAAATGGCCACATACGACATCCTGATTGCCGATGATCACCCCCTGTTTCGTAGCGCCCTGCATCAAGCGGTGACGCTGGGCCTTGGCCCGGACGTCCGGCTGGTGGAAGTGGCGAGCATCGCCGAACTGGAAACCCGTCTCACCGAAAAAGCTGATTGGGATCTGGTCCTGTTGGATCTGAATATGCCTGGCGCGTTCGGGTTTTCCGGGCTGGTGATGTTGCGCGGTCAATACCCGCAGATTCCCGTGGTGATGGTCTCGGCGCAGGAAGAAGCCTCGGTGATGGTCAAATCCCGTGAATTCGGTGCCAGTGGCTTTATTCCCAAGTCCAGCGACCTGAGCGTGATTCAGGAAGCGGTGCGCAAAGTGCTCGATGGCGATGTGTTCTGGCCGCCGCAGGCGTTCGAAGCGGTCAGCGTTTCCGCCGAAGCGAAGGCTGCCAGTGATGGCCTCGCCAGCCTGACTCCGCAACAGTTTCGCGTGCTGACCATGGTCTGCGAAGGCTTGCTGAACAAGCAGATCGCCTATGAATTGAGCGTGTCGGAAGCGACCATCAAGGCCCACGTCACAGCGATCTTTCGCAAGTTGAATGTGCGTACTCGCACGCAAGCGGCTTTACTGCTGCAACAACTTGAGTCAATTCCGAGCCAATAACTATTGGCGTATTCACGCTTTTTTGACTTTCGTTGATCTAGCTTTCTCACTCCTTTTCAGTTGGTTTCCACTTTATGTCACCTTTCAAGGGCCAGACCGGCCTGAAACGCATCCTCAACGCTTCCGGTTACTCGCTGGACGGTCTGCGTGCAGCCTTCACCGGTGAAGCGGCGTTCCGCCAACTGGTGCTGCTTAATGTAGTGCTGATTCCGCTGACGTTCTTCCTCAATGTCAGCCGCGTCGAACAGGCGCTGTTGATCGCCGTGTGCTTGCTGGCGCTGATCGTCGAGTTGCTGAACTCGGCGGTGGAAGCGGCCATTGACCGCATCTCCCTGGAACTGCACCCACTGTCCAAGAACGCCAAGGACATGGGCAGCGCCGCGCAATTCGTGGCCTTGACCATGATCGCTCTGGTTTGGGCGGTGATTCTGCTTTAAGCGATAGTGGGCAAGACGATCTCGTCGCTGCGCTGCACACCGGCGGTGAAAGCGCGGCACAGATCGAGAAACTCGCGCATGGCCGAGGTCTGGTATTTCTGCTTGTGCCAAATGAAGTAGAACTGCCGCGCCAGATCCAGATCCGGCGTCTCCACAGGCACCAGACTCCCACGGCGGAAGGCATCACGTAGCGCCAGCCGCGAGATACAGCCAATCCCCAGCCCCGACTCCACCGCGCGTTTGATCGCTTCGGTGTGCTCCAGCTCCAGACGGATATTCAGCGCACTGCGATGGTGACGCATGGCCTGATCGAAGGTCAGGCGCGTGCCGGAACCCTGTTCGCGCAGAATCCACGCTTCATGCGTCAACTCTTCCATGGTCGCGCTGCCGCGTTTGGCCAGCGGATGCTGCGGCGCGCAAAACACCACCAGCTCATCCTCGACCCAGCTCTGCACTTCGATGTCCGGGTGGCTGCAATCGCCTTCGATTAGACCCAGATCAATTTCGTAGTGAGCGACTTGTTGCACGATATTGGCAGTGTTCTGCACGTGCAGCTTCACCTGACTTTCCGGGTGGCGCTGCATGAAACTGCCGATCAGCAGGGTTGCCAGGTAGTTGCCGATGGTCAGCGTTGCGCCCACCGACAGCGAACCGAAACCGGATTTGCCGTTGAGCAGGTCTTCGATTTCCTTGGACTGATCCAGCAGCGCCACGGCTTGCGGCAGTAGCTGTTTACCGAGGGCGTTGAGGCTCAGCCGTTTGCCGGCACGGTCGAACAGCTGGCAGCTGGACTGGCGCTCCAGTTCGGTGATCGAGGTGCTTGCCGCCGATTGCGAGAGGTTGAGCAGACCCGCAGCACGGGATACGCTTTCCTGCTGGGCGACAGCGACGAAGACTTGCAGTTGACGGAGAGTAAATCGCATATCGATATAACCGATAACCCTTATCTTAATAATCCAGTTAACAGATATTGTCGGCGCTATTAGAATGCGATGCAATTGCGCACCATCGGCATTTATTCAGCCCAGAGCAAGCGCAGAGCCAATATCCAGGAGTCAAACGTACATGAGCAACATGAACCACGAGCGTGTCCTCAGTGTTCATCACTGGAACGATACCCTGTTCAGCTTCAAGTGCACCCGCGATCCGGGCCTGCGCTTCGAGAACGGGCAGTTCGTGATGATCGGCCTGCAACAGCCAAACGGCCGCCCGCTTATGCGCGCTTACTCGATTGCCAGCCCGAACTGGGAAGAGCATCTGGAATTCTTCAGCATCAAAGTACCTGATGGCCCGCTGACCTCCCAGTTGCAGCATCTGAAGGAAGGCGACGAGATCATCATCAGCAAAAAGCCTACGGGCACGCTGGTGCTGGATGATTTGAAGCCTGGCAAACACCTTTACCTGCTCAGCACCGGTACCGGTCTGGCGCCGTTCATGAGTGTGATCCAGGATCCGGAAACCTACGAGCGTTTCGAAAAAGTCATCCTGTGCCACGGCGTGCGTTACGTGAACGAAGTTGCTTACCGCGAATTCATCACCGAGCACCTGCCGCAAAACGAGTTCTTCGGCGAAGCGCTGCGCGACAAGCTGATTTACTACCCGACCGTCACTCGCGAGCCTTTCGAGAACGAAGGTCGTCTGACCGATCTGATGCGCAGCGGCAAACTGTTCAGCGACATCGGCCTGCCGCCGATCAACCCGCAGGACGACCGCGCCATGTTGTGCGGCAGCCCGAGCATGCTCGACGAGACCAGCGAAGTGCTCAACAGCTTCGGCCTGACCGTGTCGCCGCGTATGCGCGAGCCGGGTGACTACCTGATCGAGCGTGCGTTCGTCGAGAAGTAAGCCCCACTGAAAAAGCCCCCATTGTCTGAATTGGCAATGGGGGCTTTTTTATGCCCGCGACATTCACCTGTAGGAGCTGCCGCAGGCTGCGATCTTT
>NZ_JACSZV010000001.1 GCF_014472415.1 Pseudomonas sp. N40(2020) | reverse complement strand
TGTACATGCTTTTGGCGATGTGCGAGACGCTGGAGCAATACACGCCACAGGAGCTGGCGGGTTTCGCTAAAGAAGCCATCGGCTGGGTGGCCAGCCGAAGACTTTAGAGATGTGTAGATACCAATGCCCATCGCTGGCAAGCCAGCTCCCACAGGTTCTGCGGTGATCACATATTTGTGCTCGACGCAGACAATATGGGAGCTGGCTTGCCAGCGATGGCGGACTATCAGTCGCCGTAGATATCGGACTTGAAGTACTTCTCGGAAATCTTCTGGTATTCGCCACTGGCGCGAATGCCATCAATCGCGCCATTCAACTGGCTGACCAACTCGGAATTGCCCTTGCGCACCGCAATCCCCGCCCCTTCGCCGACGTATTTCGGATCCTTCAACTCCGGCCCGACAAACGCATAGCCCTTGCCACGCGGCATCGTGAGGAAATCATTCAGGGGAATGGTGTCGGCGAAAATCGCATCAAGTCGCCCGGCCGCCAAGTCCATGTAGATTTCTTCGTTGTTGCTGTAGCGCTTGACGTTGACGCCCTTGGGTTCGAACACCTCGGTGGCATAACGGTCGGTGGTGGTCGCACGCTGTACGCCGACGTTCTTGCCCTTGAGGCTGGCGTACTGGTCATCGACCGTGGCGCCGTCCTTCATCACCAGTCGCGACGAAGTGAAGTAGTACTTGTGGGTGAAATCCACTGACTTCTTGCGGTCTTCGTTGATCGTCATGGACGACAGCGCCATGTCGATTTTCTTCACTTTCAGGGAAGGAATCAGACCGTCGAATTCACCCTCGACCCACACGCATTTGACCTTCATCTGCGCGCACAGGGCATTGCCGATGTCGTAGTCGAAACCGACGATTTCACCTTTGTCGGTTTTCGAGGCGAAGGGTGGGTAAGCGGCTTCGATGCCGATGCGCAGGGTTTTCTCGGCGGCAAACGAGCTGGTGCACGCCAGCAGGCTAAGGGCCAGACCGGTGATGAGGGGGAGTTTCTTCATGTTCGTTCTCTCGCGGGTTGTTGTTGGTTTGGCAAGACAGAAGAAAGAGCTGAACGGTGATTTTGTACTTGTAAATCCATACTGGACTTTAATGTATGGATCGTCAATCAGCGGAAAAAGCAAAAGATCGCAGCCTTCGGCAGCTCCTACATTGGGATGTCGTACACCCTGTAGGAGCTGCCGAAGGCTGCGATCTTTTTGGTGAAACAACAGGACTTACTTGTTCCAGCGATCGGCGGCGGCGTGATCACTGTCGCGCCCTTCCACCCAGCGCGGGCCGTCGCTGGTGTTTTCTTTCTTCCAGAACGGCGCACGGGTTTTCAGGTAGTCCATGACGAAAGCGCAGGCATCGAATGCTGCCTGGCGATGGGCACTGGCGGCGCCGACAAAGACAATCGGCTCACCCGGTTCCAGCGCGCCGATGCGATGCAGCACTTCCAGCTTCAACAATGGCCAGCGCTGCTCGGCTTCGACGGCAATTTTGCCCAGGGCCTTTTCGGTCATGCCCGGATAGTGTTCGAGGAACATGCCGGCCACATCGAGGCCATCGTTGAAGTCGCGCACGTAGCCGACAAAACTCACCACCGCGCCGACGCCGACATTGGCCGCATGCATCGCGTTGACTTCAGCACCCGGGTCGAACGGCTTGGCCTGCACGCGAATTGCCATGGCTCAGCCTCCGGTCACGGTCGGGAAGAACGCCACTTCGTCGCCATCGGTAACAGGCTCATCGAGTTGGCAGAGGTCTTCGTTGCGCGCGCACATCAGGTTCTGTTCACTCAACACCTCGGCGCCATCACGCTTGGCCAACAAAGCGCGCACGTCATCAACAGTGGCGAAATCGCCTTCGACCTTTACCGAATCAACACCCAGTGCTTCACGGTAACGGGCAAAAAACCTCACGATCACGTTCATGGTTGCTCCGCCTGGAAGTGACCGCTCTTGCCACCGACCTTCTCCAGCAGCTTCACGCTTTCGATGGTCATGCCGCGATCCACGGCTTTGCACATGTCATAGATAGTCAGCGCAGCGACGCTGGCAGCGGTCAGCGCTTCCATCTCGACGCCGGTCTGCCCGGACAGTTTGCAACGGGCGACGATGCGCACGGCGTCTTCGCCTTCAGCGCTGAGTTCGACTTTGACGCCGGTGAGCATCAGCGGATGGCACAGGGGAATCAGATCGCTGGTTTTCTTCGCTGCCTGAATGCCGGCAATGCGCGCTACGGCAAACACGTCTCCTTTGGGATGGCCGCCACTGACGATCATCTGCAGAGTTTCGGGGAGCATGCGCACCAGCGCTTGGGCCGTCGCTTCACGGAACGTCACGGCTTTTTCGGTGACGTCGACCATGTTGGCGCGACCTTGGGAATCGAGATGAGTCAGCACGGGATTACTCCTGATCAGGAGCGGGGATTGTAAACCTGCGGGTCAAATTTCCGCACGCTTGAATATGGCGTTCTTCGTATAGGGCATAAAAAACCGGGCGGATGTTGGGCCGCCCGGTTCTGTTGGAAGGATTACAGATGCGATTCGGCGTATTCGGCCAGGATTGAGCGAGGCACCCCTTGCAGGGTGATGTGCACACCGTTGGGGAAATCCTTGAAGCGTTCGGTCAGGTAGGTCAGCCCGGAGCTGGTCGCGGACAGGTAAGGGGTGTCGATCTGCGCCAGGTTGCCCAGGCACACCACTTTGGAACCGGCACCGGCACGGGTGATGATGGTTTTCATCTGGTGCGGGGTGAGGTTCTGGCATTCGTCGATCAGGATCAGGCTCTGCTGGAAGCTGCGACCGCGAATGTAGTTGAGCGATTTGAACTGCAACGGCACTTTGCTGAGGATGTAGTCGACGCTGCCATGGGTGTTTTCGTCATCCATGTGCAAGGCTTCGAGGTTGTCGGTGATGGCGCCGAGCCAAGGCTCCATTTTTTCCGCTTCGGTGCCAGGCAGGAAGCCGATCTCCTGATCCAGACCCTGCACACTGCGGGTGGCGATGATGCGGCGATAACGCTTGCTGACCATGGTCTGCTCGATCGCAGCGGCCAGCGCCAGAATGGTTTTACCGGAACCGGCAGCGCCGGACAGGTTGACCAGATGGATGTCCGGATCAAGCAGTGCGTACAGCGCCAGGCTCTGATAGATGTCGCGCGGCTTGAGGCCCCAGGCTTCCTGGTGCAGCAGCGGTTCCTGATGCAGGTCGAGGATCAGCAGTTTGTCTTCCTGGATTTCCTTGATCCAGCCGACAAAGCCCTGTTCGTCAATGATGAACTCGTTGATGTGTACCGCCGGCAGGTTGTCGATCAGTTGCACCTGATGCCAGGTGCGGCCGTGGTCCTGACGGGTTTCGACCTTGCTCACGCGGTCCCAGAAAGAACCGGTCATGTTGTGGTAGCCGTTGGGTAGCAGGGACACGTCATCGACCAGTTGGTCGGTGCTGTAGTCCTCGGCCGCGATCCCGCAGGCGCGCGCCTTGAGGCGCATGTTGATGTCTTTGGTGACCAGCACCACAGCTTTCTGCGGATCACGGGTGTGCAGATCAATCAACTGGTTGATGATTTTGTTGTCGTTCAGGTGCTCGGGCAGAATCAGGTTCGACTCGGCCTTTTTGCTCATCAGAATTGACAGCAAGCCCTTCGGCCCGCTCTTGCCGCGCTGGATCGGCACACCCAGTTCGACGTCCTCGGGGGAGGCGTCACCCAGGGTCTTGTCGATAAGCCGGATCGCCTGGCGGCATTCGGCGGCAACGCTATGATGCCCGCTCTTGAGCTTGTCCAACTCCTCAAGCACGGTCATCGGGATCGCGACGTGGTGTTCTTCGAAATTAAGCAGGGCGTTTGGATCGTGAATCAATACGTTGGTATCGAGTACATAAAGGATTGGCTGGTTGGAGGAAGGGCTACGTCCGTGATCATCCATACTCGGTCACCTATGTCAGAGCCAGTAGACGCAATACCTTGGCGGTGCTGCGCCTCGAAGTGACTGCCGAAATCTCACCTGCGGAGATTCAAGTGACTGCAAACAAACGGGTCTTGGAAGACGCCACCTGTGTTGCAGGTTTCGGCGGTCTGTCTTCGTAATACTCCAAAACCCATGACATAAAAAAGCACTTTGACGGTTTTTTTAAGTTTATTTTGCAAAGTGACGAAAAGCCCTTGGCGGACCGCCCTGCCCCCGTTAGAGTCGGAAGTCGACCTGCACCGAAACCTCCGAAAAAATCACCCCAAGCCCAATGTTTCCGGGCTTTTGCCGTTTCTCAGCGAAACGCGTCCTGACAATCCTCCCAGCCGATGCCACTTTGCGCAGTTTGTGTGATCAGCCACGGCATCGCGGTCTTCACCGCATCCTGCTTCATGTTGAAATTGATCACTCCATGGCGCCACAACAGCATCAGGGTCAGCACCCGCTGCGCACTCTGGGGGCCCTTGAGCTTGCCCGCGCCATCCTGGGCGTCGATGTCCCACAACGCCACTTGCAGGCCCTGGCTATTGAAGAAACCTTGTGCGTCACTGCGGCGCTGGCCATCCGGCGGGCGGAACAGCGGCACGTAGTTTTCCGGCAATTTGTTCCTGACCAGATCAGCGCTGCGCCGCACCGAGTCCTGCCAGTCCTGCCAATGGCTGTGGGAACGGAACTCCCAACCCTGCACGCCGACGCATTGTTGCGAAAACGCCGCTTGCAGGTTGCTTACCGAACGATCACCCAGCCGCGCCTGAATATCCTTGCCAAGCATGAAGAACGTGCCGCTCATGTTCGCCTTGCGCAGGTACTCGGTGAGCCAGTCGGTGTTGTCCGGTTGCACGTTGGCGGCGCTGTCGAAGGTCAGCAGAAACAGCCGGTCATGCATTTCCTCGCCGTTGCGCTCGTAGTCGCCAAAACGATCGAATTCGTTGCTGTTCTGAGGCGAAAGCGCAGCCTTGCGCATCAACTCGTCCAGATAGAGCAAATGGAAGATCCGGCTTGGCTCGGCCCACTTGGTGTAATAGCTGTCATCGCTGACCACGAACTTGGCGGCTTGCTCGCGCAGAGTCGGCAAGTCTTCGACGAGGAAGCAGAACGAGGCGTCCTGATCGCAGCTCTGCTGAGCGAAGTTGTAGTTGGCCAACAGACGCTGCCACAGCCGTTGGCGCAGGCTATTAACCGCGTCGATATTGACCGTGCGCAGCCCCAGACGCTGGGCCAGGGCGGCTTCGTCCATCGACTCGGTGCCCAGCAGACCGCGGGCGAACATGAGGATTTCCGCCCGCGATGCCACGTCGAACAGCGTAGGGCTGCTCAGTTGCTCCGGCCAGGTACTGCGATCCAGCGTCGCCACATCGCCCGGCGCCGCAACGGCACCGAAGCTCAATAGCCACGCGGTGAATAAAAGAACAATGCGCAATGGGATGTCTCCGTAACAAAACCCGGGCGGCACTATAGCTGATCCCACACAGTTCCCTCAGCAACACAGATTCCCATGTGGGAGCGAGCCTGCTCCCGAATACGGATTCAGATCCGCCATAGAAGTCGACTGATACACTGCTTTCGCGAGCAGGCTCGCTCCCACGGGGGATTGGGGCCAGCCGTCGATCACCTATGGGCTTGATAGCTGGAGTCAACACCGACAACCCCCTAGAATCGCCCCCACGATTAAAGGAGACGACTTCATGCTGATGGTGATTTCCCCCGCCAAGACCCTCGATTACGAAACACCGCCGGCGACCCAGCGCTTCACCCAGCCGCAATACCTCGACCACTCTCAGGAGCTGATTCAGCAATTGCGTGAGCTGTCGCCGGCGCAGATCAGCGAATTGATGCACGTCTCAGACAAGATCGGCGGGCTCAACGCCGCACGTTTCGGCAGCTGGACGCCAGCCTTCACCCCGGAAAACGCCAAGCAGGCCCTGCTCGCGTTCAAGGGTGACGTCTACACCGGTCTCGACGCCCAGTCCTTCAGTGAAGCGAATTTCGATTACGCGCAAAAACACCTGCGCATGCTCTCCGGCCTTTATGGCCTGCTGCGCCCGCTGGATCTGATGCAACCCTATCGCCTGGAAATGGGCACCAAACTGGCCAACGCGCGCGGCAAGGATTTGTACGCGTTCTGGGGCACGCGCATCAGTGAATGGCTGAATGAAGCATTGGCCGAGCAAGGCGATGATTTGCTGCTCAACCTGGCATCCAACGAGTACTTCTCTGCGGTCAAACGCACTGCCCTGAACGCACGGATCATCAACACCGAGTTCAAGGACCAGAAGAACGGCCAGTACAAGATCATCAGTTTCTACGCGAAAAAGGCCCGTGGTTTGATGAGCCGTTTCGTGATCCAGGAAGGCATCAACGATCCAGCCCAGCTCAAGCAGTTCGATGTTCAGGGTTATCGCTACAGTGCTGAACAGTCGAAACCGGACAATCTGGTGTTTTTGCGCGATCACGCCCCCGAATAAAGCATGCCCGTTGCACGACTCTTTCTATATAGAGTCGTGCAGGTCGCACGATGTCAAAAATCCCCCGCCTGTTTTTGCCATTTTTATGGCGCCAAAAAAATATCCCCATCTTTTCTAATATTAGTTTCACTCGACACTGATCTTTTTTTTCAGTAGTGGCACCTAATTTTTTTCACCGTAGTGGCACAAAACTATCTAATGTGATTATTCGCCTGTTAATAAAGGTCGAAAACGAAAGTGCTATCAATTTGAGACTAGTGCCATCTAGGACAATATTTCAAGAAATTTCAGATTTCGCGATGAGCGGGCAGGAACTTCGTCCAAATGCATAGCTCATACCACCGGTAACGATTCTCGCCGAGTTTGTACGAGATAACTTACGCAGGGTCGATAGTCATGTAACCAAGTTGTCACAGCAACTTGCCTAGATGACTAACCAGTCTGAAAACAACTTGATGGACAGGAGATACGCACCATTAATATCCCCTGCAAGGCCATGACCGCGCCCCTATAAACGTGCTCGCCTGAGCACCCAACCGCTTGATTTTAAAGGCTTCTACCTGAAATCAAGCGCGTAAAAACGACTGCACCAAGATCTTCAAACATGAAGATTGGCTGCAAAACAGGGCAAGTCATAACAACAAAGCCTGGTTGCGCACATCTTGAGTGCACTTATTTAGACACTCGAAACTTAGTATGCCTGCACACGGCATTGTGGCGCCTGTATGCCGCACTTTCGAGTGCACTAATGAACGCTGAACACCATTAACTCCGGCCCTCTAACGGCCTGATATATACAGAGGTAATTGCGATGCGCATCAGCATATTTGGTTTGGGTTACGTTGGCGCAGTGTGTGCCGGTTGCCTGTCTGCACGGGGCCATGACGTGATTGGCGTCGACGTTGCCAAAGACAAGATCGACATGATCAACGCCGGTAAATCGCCGATTGTTGAACCGGGCCTGGGCGAACTTCTGCAACAGGGTATTCAGACCGGTCGCCTGCGTGGCACGACCAACTTCGCCGAGGCGATTCGTGACACCGATCTGTCGATGATCTGCGTCGGTACGCCGAGCAAGAAGAACGGCGACCTGGAACTGAACTACATCGAAGCGGTATGCCGCGAGATCGGTTTTGTCCTGCGTGAAAAATCCACCCGCCACACCATCGTCGTGCGCAGCACCGTACTGCCGGGCACTGTCGCAAACGTTGTCATCCCGATCCTCGAAGATTGCTCCGGCAAGAAGGCTGGCGTTGATTTCGGCGTTGCGGTCAACCCTGAGTTCCTGCGTGAATCCACCGCCATCGCCGACTACGACCTGCCACCGATGACCGTCATCGGCGAGTTCGACAAGGCTTCGGGCGACGTTCTGCAATCGCTGTACGAAGAACTCGACGCGCCGATCATCCGCAAGGACATCGCTGTCGCCGAGATGATCAAGTACACCTGCAATGTCTGGCACGCGACCAAAGTGACCTTCGCCAACGAGATCGGCAACATCGCCAAAGCGGTCGGCGTCGATGGCCGTGAAGTGATGGAAGTGGTCTGCCAGGACAAGACCCTCAACCTGTCCCAGTACTACATGCGCCCGGGTTTCGCTTTCGGCGGCTCGTGCCTGCCAAAAGACGTGCGTGCCCTGACCTACCGCGCCGGTTCCCTGGACGTCGAGGCACCGCTGCTCAACTCGCTGATGCGCAGCAACGAATCGCAAGTGCAGAACGCCTTCGACATCGTTGAAAGCCACGACAAACGCAAAGTCGCCCTGCTAGGTCTGAGCTTCAAGGCCGGCACCGACGACCTGCGCGAAAGCCCGCTGGTCGAGCTGGCAGAAATGCTGATCGGCAAGGGTTACGACCTGAGCATCTACGACAGCAACGTCGAGTACGCCCGTGTTCACGGCGCGAACAAGGACTACATCGAGTCGAAAATCCCGCACGTGTCGTCCCTGCTCAACGCGGACTTCGATTCGGTGATCAACAACTCCGACGTGATCATCCTCGGCAACCGCGACGAGAAATTCCGCGCGCTGGCTCAGCAAGCACCGCACGGCAAACAGGTCATCGACCTGGTCGGTTTCATGGCCAAAGCCACCGACGCCGGTACGCGCACCGAAGGCATTTGCTGGTAACGCAGCCCTAAGCGACAAGCCTCGAGCTGCCAGCCAAAGCGTTTCGCTTGCAGCTCGAAGCTTGCGGCTTGAAGCCTTCTCACCTTCGGATGACGTTGATGACCAAGCTCAAACATTTTTTTCTGCAATCCGCCGGCTGGCTTTTTTATCTCAGTCTGCTGATGGGCCTGGCCTTGATGCTGCCCACGTCCACATTCGACTCCGAGTCGAAGGACTTCATTTTCCTGATTGGCGCCGTGGGTATCTGGCGCTACTCGATGGGTGCAACGCACTTTGTGCGCGGCATGATTTTCCTCTACATCGTTTACCCGCACCTGCGCCGTAAAGTGCGCAAGCTGGGTAAAGCGGCGGACCCCTCGCATGTGTTTCTGATGGTCACCAGTTTCCGTATCGACGCGCTGACCACTGCGCAGGTCTACAGCTCGGTGATCCGCGAAGCCATCGACTGCGAACTGCCGACCACAGTGGTCTGCTCGATCGTCGAAATGTCCGATGAGCTGCTGGTCAAGGCGCTGTGGGCGCGGATGAATCCGCCTGAGCGAGTCAAACTCGACTTCGTGCGCATTCCCGGCACCGGCAAGCGTGATGGCCTGGCCTACGGTTTCCGCGCGATCTCCCGTCACCTGCCAGACGACCGCGCCGTAGTGGCCGTGATCGATGGCGATACCGTGCTCGGCGAAGGCACTGTGCGCAAGACCGTGCCGTGGTTCCAGTTGTTCGGCAATGTCGGCGGCCTGACCACCAACGAGTTCTGCGAAGTACGCGGCGGCTACATAATGAGCGAATGGCACAAGCTGCGTTTCGCCCAGCGTCACATCAACATGTGCTCGATGGCCCTGTCCAAGCGCGTGCTGACCATGACCGGGCGCATGTCGGTGTTCCGTGCCACCGTGGTGACCGACCCGGAATTCATCGCCGATGTGGAGAGCGACTCGCTGCAACACTGGCGTCTGGGCCGTTTCAAGTTTTTGACCGGCGACGACAAGTCGAGCTGGTTCAGCCTGATGCGTCTCGGTTACGACACCTTTTACGTGCCTGACGCGGCGATCAACACCGTTGAACACCCGCCGGAAAAGAGCTTCATCAAGGCCAGTCGCAAACTGATGTTCCGCTGGTACGGCAACAACCTGCGGCAGAACTCCCGCGCCTTGGGCCTGGGTGTGAAACGCCTCGGCGCCTTCACCTCGGTGGTGCTTTTCGATCAGCGCGTGTCGATGTGGACGTCGCTGCTCGGTCTGACCGTGGCGATCATCGCCAGCTTCAAGTACGGCACCGCGTTCATCCTGGTTTACCTGCTGTGGATCGGCATCACCCGCCTGATTCTGACCTTGCTGTTGTCCTGCTCCGGTCACCGGATCGGCCCGGCCTACCCGGCGATTCTTTATTACAACCAGATCGTCGGTGCGCTGGTGAAGATCTACGTGTTCTTCCGCCTCGACCAACAATCCTGGACTCGCCAACCCACTTCCCTGACCCGTGATCTCGCCAGCTTTCAACGTTGGTTCAACACCTGGTCGTCTCGGACCATGACCTTCTCCGCCGGCAGCATTTTCGTCGCCGTGCTGCTGATGATGGTCTGACCCGCCCCTATTGAATTAACAAGGAAATCGCCCCTATGAATACCGCCGTCAACGCCAACGTAGTGCATGAATCCGAAGCCCAGCGCCAACACGCCCGAGTGAAAATCCCGGCCAAGCTGCGTTTCTTCGGCCCCGACCGGACGCCAATGGAAGCACGGGTCCTCGACCTGTCCGCCGGTGGTCTGGCGTTCAACGCCGGGCAAATGCCGCTGACCATTGGCGAGGTGTACAAGGCCCGCCTGCAATTCGTCATCGACAACCTCGGCCTGGCCATGGACGTTGAACTGCAGGTGCGCTCCTTCGACCGCCAGACCGGCCGTGCCGGTTGCCAGTTCCAGAACCTTGAGCCGCAGGACATTTCCACCCTGCGCCACTTGATCACTTCGCACCTGGCCGGCGACATCGTCAGCATGGGTGAAGTACTGGCGACCCTGCAGCGCGACAACTTCACCAAGGCGCGCAAGGTCAAGGACGGCGGCAGCGGCATGACCCCGTTCGGGCGTCTGAAAGCAGTGACGTTCAGTGCCGGTATTTTTGCGGTCGGCCTGGTTGCGGCGGGTTTCATTTTCAAATCGGTGTACGGCATGTACTTCGTCAGCCATGCGCAGGCGGGCCTTGTCAGCGTACCGGGCATGAACATCACCATGCCGCGTGACGGCACCGTGCAGAGCCTGGTCAAGTCCGACGGCGTCGCCGCCAAAGGCGCACCGCTGGCGACATTCAGCACCAGCATGCTCGACGTGCTCAAAGGGCATCTGGAAGAAGACCAACTGTCCCCGGCCAAGGTTGAAGAACTGTTCGGCAAGCAAATGACCGGCACCCTGACCTCGCCGTGCGATTGCAGCGTGGCCCAGCAACTGGTGGCCGACGGTCAATACGCGAGCAAGGGCGATGTGATCTTCCAACTGGTACCGCGCAACACCGAGGCGAATGTGGAAGCACGCTTCTCCTATCGCCAGTTCGGCGACGTGCGTCCGGGCACCCCGGTGAGCTTCCAGATCGCCGGCGAAGACAAGATCCGCACCGGCAAGATCGTCAGCAGCACCAGCCTGAAAAGCGCCGACCTGTCCTCCGATATCCGCGTACAGATCAAGCCTGACGAGTCGCTCGACAGCAGCCTCGCCGGCCGTCCGGTGGAAGTGAACAGCGACCGTGGCCCGAACCTGAACTGGCTGATCGACAAAGCCATGGCTGCCGGTCTTTAAGTCGAGGACATGCCTGTGACTAGCCCAATCAGAATCCTGCCGGTTCCGCTGACCCTGGCCATGGCAATTGCCCTGGCCGGTTGCGCCGGCCTGCCCGATCAGCGTCTGGCCAACGAAGCGCTCAAGCGTGGCGACACCGCCACCGCCGCGCAGAACTACCAGCAACTGGCCGATCTGGGTTACAGCGAAGCGCAAGTGGGCCTCGCCGATATTCAGGTCGACAGCCGCGATCCTGCGCAAATGAAACAGGCCGAAGCGACGTATCGCGCAGCGGCCAGCGTTTCGCCTCGTGCTCAGGCTCGTCTCGGTCGCTTGCTGGTGGCCAAACCCGGTTCCACCGAAGCCGAGCACCACGAAGCCGAGACCCTGCTGAAAAAAGCCGCCGCCAATGGCGAAGGCAATACGTTGATCCCGCTGGCGATGCTGTACCTGCAATACCCGCACAGCTTCCCGAACATCAACGCCCAGCAGCAGATCGACCAGTGGCGCAAATCCGGCTACCCCGAAGCAGGTCTGGCGCAAGTGCTGCTGTATCGCACTCAAGGCACCTACGACCAGCATCTGGATGACGTGGAAAAGATCTGCAAAGCCGCGCTCAACACCACCGACATTTGCTATGTCGAACTGGCCACGGTCTATCAGAAACGTGCCCAGCCTGAGCAACAGGCTGAGCTGATCAAGCAGATGCAGGCCGGTTACAGCCGTGGCACCGTCACCGCTCAACGCGTCGATTCGGTTGCCCGCGTACTGGCCGATTCGACCCTGGGCAAGACCGACGAAAAAACCGCGCAGTCTTTGCTTGAGCCGATTGCTCCAGGCTACCCGGCGTCGTGGGTGACCCTCGCGCAACTGCTTTACGACTACCCGGCACTGGGCGACGTCGACCAGATGATGAAGTACCTGGACAACGGCCGCGCCGCCGACCAGCCGCGCGCCGAGCTGTTGCTGGGCAAGCTCTACTACGAAGGCAAAATGGTTCCGGCCGACGCCAAAGTCGCCGAAGAACATTTCCAGAAAGCCGTGGGCCGTGAAGTCGCTGCCGATTACTACCTCGGCCAGATCTACCGCCGTGGTTACCTGGGCAAGGTCTATCCGCAGAAGGCTCTCGACCATTTGCTGACCGCTGCGCGCAACGGCCAGAACAGCGCCGACTTCGCCATCGCCCAGCTGTTTTCCCAAGGCAAGGGCACCAAGCCCGACCCGCTCAACGCCTATGTATTCAGCCAGTTGGCCAAGGCGCAAAACACCCCGCAAGCCGATGAACTGGCGACGACTATCGCTGCCCAGTTGCCGCCCGAGCGTCTGGCCGAAGCCCAGCGCCTGCTGCGACAGGAACAGGCCAGCCGTGGCGCCCTGAATCAGAACACGCTGCAACTGCACGCCCTGCAAGAAGAAGACGGCGAGGAAAAACTATGAAGCTCAATCCATTCGTGAAGGCCGGCATTGGCCTCACTTTCGCGCTGATCTGGTCTTGCCCGACACTGGCTGCGATGACTGAAAGCAAAAACTTCGGCCTCGAAGTGAAAATCACCGGCCAGTCCGAAGACGACCGCGACCTCGGCACCGCCAGTGGCGGCGACGTCAACGGTGTCGGCCTCGATCTGCGTCCGTGGGTCTACGGCGAAAGCGGCGCGTGGAGCGCCTACGCCATGGGCCAGGCCGTGACCTCGACCGACATCATCGAGACCGACACCCTGCAGCAGTCCGACAGCGACGGCACCCAGACCACCGACAACGGTGATCGCAAGACCAAGAAAAACTACCTGGCGATGCGTGAGTTCTGGGTCGGCTACAGCGGCCTCACCCCTTACCCGGGCGAGATGCTCAAGTTCGGTCGCCAACGCCTGCGCAATGACGACGGCCAATGGCGCGACACCAACATCGAAGCGCTGAACTGGACTTTCGACACCACCCTGTTGCGCGCCAACGTCGGTGTTGCCGAACGCTTCAGCGAATACCGCACCGACCTCAAAGAGCTGGCACCGAAAGACAAGGATCGCCTGCACGCCTACGCCGATGCCGCTTACCAGTGGACACCGGGTAACTGGGTCGGCATTCGCGGTCACCACACCCACGATGACGGCAAACTGGATTATCCGGAGCCGGGTGTTGCCGCTGATTCGCTGGACAAGAAAGAGAACGGCGACATCAGCTGGCTCGGTCTCACCGCCGACAGCGACGCCTACAACTGGCGCAACACCAACACCGTCAACTACTGGGGCAGCATCACCGGCATGAGCGGCGACCGCGACACGGTCAACGCGCTGAACGCCGATGGTTCGCGCCCGGCGCAAGCCAAGCGCAGCGATGACGTCGACGGTTGGGCCACCGACATCGGTGTGCGTCTGCGCCTCGACCCGCAATGGCAAGTCGGTGCCGCCTATGCCCGCGCCAGTGCCGATTACGAACAGACCGGTCTGGAAAGCAATCGCTCGAACTACACCGGTACCCGTTCGCGCGTACACCGTTTCGGCGAAGCCTTCCGTGGCGAAATGAACAACATGCAGACCGCCACCCTGTTCGGTTCGTGGATGCTCAACGACGAGTACGACGCCAGCCTGATCTACCACAAGTTCTGGCGCGTCGACGGCAGCAAACCGGTGGGCAGCAACGGCATCAACGCCGTGGAAAACAACACCGACGACGTGACCGGCGCCATCCTCTCCAGCACTTCGCTGCCACTTCAGGACGGCAACAAGGACCTGGGTCAGGAGATGGACCTGGTCGTCACCAAGTACTTCAAGCAAGGCCTGTTGCCGGCGGCATTGAGCCAGTCGATCGACGAGCCTTCGGCACTGGTGCGGTTCCGTGGCGGCGTGTTCAAGCCGGGCGACGCCTATGGCAGCCAGGTTGATTCGTACATGCACCGCGCGTTCATCGACGTGATCTGGCGCTTCTGATGCAAACCGCGAAGGGAGTGCCCGACATGAATCATGCAAGGAAAGGCTCGCTCAGTCTGTTGGCCGGCGCAATGCTGCTGGCCTCGGCTGGTGCCTTCGCCACGGTGGAACCGGCCAAGCCTGTGACCACCGCCAAAGAGTTGCAGCAAGCCAAGACCTACACCGTCAGCAGCGCACCCACCGAGGCGCTGAACCTGGCCGCGCCAAAACTGCCGGACATCTCCGGCTACACCGCCGAGGCTGCCGCCGCAAAAATTGTGCGCAGCAAAGCGGGCAAGGTCAGCGTGCGCCGGATGATGCAGGAAGACGCCCTGAAGGACTTCATCGGCGGCGACAACAAGATGGCCGAATGGGTGGTGCGTCAGCATGGCATCCCGCAGGCGATCTTCGTCGACGACGGTTACATCAACCTCAAGGAGCTGACGCAGAAACTGCCCAAGCAGTATTTCAGCGAGACCTCGCCGGGCGTGTACCTGTCGAAGTTGCCGATCGTGGTTGGCCGTAAAGGCATCCTCGAAATCGACGGCCAGACCCAGGAACTGCGTCTGTCCCAAGAGGCCGGTTCGTTCCTGGTCAACGACGGTCAGTTGTTTGTGCGTGACACCAAAGTCACTGGCTGGCGCGAGAAGGAAAACGGCCCGGCGACGTTCCGTTCGCCGAAAGAATTCCGTCCGTTCCTGCTCGCCTGGGGCGGCACCGAGACCTACATCGTCAACAGCAAGATGGCCAGTTTCGGTTACGCCAACAGTAAGTCGTACGGGGTGAGTATTTCCCAGTACACGCCGAACATGGCCAAGGTGCTCAAGCGTTCCGAGCCGACCGGCTGGATCGTCGGCTCCGAGTTCTCGGACATGTGGTACGGCTTCTACTGCTACGAGACCCGCGACTTTGTGGTCAAGGGCAACACCTACAAAGACAACATCGTCTACGGCATCGACCCGCACGACCGCTCCCACGGCCTGATCATTGCCGAGAACACTGTTTACGGCACGAAGAAGAAGCACGGGATCATCATTTCCCGTGAGGTCAACGACAGCTTCATCTTCAACAACAAAAGCTACGACAACAAACTCTCGGGCCTGGTGATCGACCGTAACAGCGTCAACAACATCATTGCTTACAACGAGATCTACAAGAACCACACCGACGGCATCACCCTCTACGAGTCCGCCGACAATCTGCTGTGGGGCAACAAGGTCATCAGCAACAAGCGCCACGGCATCCGCATTCGTAACAGCGTGAACATTCGCCTCTACGAAAACGTTGCCATGGCCAACGGCCTGACCGGCGTCTACGGCCACATCAAAGACCTGACCGACACCGACCGCGACATCAAGCTCGACCCGTTCGACGCGCAAGTGTCGCTGATCGTGGTCGGCGGTGAACTGGCGGCCAACGGCAGCGGCCCGCTGTCGATCGACTCGCCTTTGAGCGTCGAGCTGTACCGCGTATCGATGCTGGCGCCGACCAAATCCAGCGGCATCAGCTTCAACGGCATCCTCGGCGAGCGCCAGGATGAAATTCTCGACTTGCTGGTGCGCCAACAGAAAGCCGTGCTGATCGACCCTGTCGAACGCCAGACAGAAATGCAGGACTGAGGATAATTTTATGCACCCACACTTGATCAAATTACTCAGCCTGTCGGCCCTGACCGTGGGCATTCTGGCGGCCAGCAATGGCGCCCGTGCCGATGAGGCTGCCGGCGCTACCCCGCCGAAGTTCACCGCCGATCCGTGCTGCAACCTGTGCCCTGAAGCACACGACGCGAAGAATTACACCACGCGTTATCAGCAGAACTTCACCACGCTGGTGCAGGCCCAGGGCGACTGGCTGTTCCGTACCCAGGAAGACCTGCGCACCGAATTCAACACCACCCCGGCCGGCTACAAGCGCATGCAGCAACTGCACGATGCGTTCAAGAGCAAAGGCGTCGAGCTGGTGATCGTCTATCAGCCAACCCGTGGCCTGGTGAACCGCAACAAGCTCAACCCGCAGGAAAAAGCCGCATTCGATTACGAGAAGGCGTTGGGTAACTACAAGACCATGCTCGGCCGTTTCGCCAAGATGGGTTACGTGGTGCCGGACCTGTCGCCACTGACCAACGAATCGCTGCCGGACACCCTGCCCGCCCACGACTTCTACTTCCGCGGCGATCAACACTGGACGCCATACGGCGCCCAGCGCACAGCGAAAATCGTCGCCGAGAAGGTCAAGCAGATCCCGGCCTTCGCCGACATTCCCAAGCGTGAGTTCGAGACCAAGAAGTCCGGGCGCATGGGCAAGACCGGCACCCTGCACAACATGGCCGGGCAACTGTGCGGCACCAGTTATGCGATCCAGTACATGGACCAGTTCACCACCGAGCCTAAGGGCGAAGCCGGTGACGGCGATCTGTTCGGTGATTCCGGCAACCCGCAAATCACCCTCGTGGGTACATCGCACAGCGGCAAGAACTACAACTTCGCCGGCTTCCTCGAAGAGGCCATCGGCGCCGACATTCTCAACGTCGCCTTCCCCGGAGGTGGTCTGGAAGGTTCGATGTTGCAGTACCTGGGCAGCGACGAATTCCAGAAGACTCCACCGAAGATTCTCATCTGGGAGTTCTCGCCGCTGTATCGCCTTGATCAGGAAACCATCTATCGCCAGATGATGGCCCTGCTCGACAACGGCTGCGAAGGCAAAGATGCACAGATGACCGGCAGCGCCACGCTGAAGCCGGGCAGCAAACAAGAACTGATGGTCAACAGCAAGAACCTGAACCTGCAGAACAGCAGCCATCAGGTCGACATCCGCTTCGCCGACACCTCGGTGAAAACCCTGCAAGCCACCCTCTGGTACATGAACGGTCGCCACGAGGACATCAAGATCGAGAAACCGGAAACCTCCGACACCGACGGTCGTTTCGCCTTTGAGCTGCGCACGGACGAAGACTGGGCCTCGCAAAACCTGCTGGCGGTCGAAGTCCAAGGGCCAGAAGCCGGCGCCGCGCCACAGAAAGTCGAAGCGAAAATCTGCAAACGCAACGTATTCCCGGGCGCTGGGCAACAAACCGCTCAGGTCGGGCAATGAGGTCTGCTATGCGAAACTCGAAACTGAAAACTCTTTTAGCGCCGACGCTGCTCGGGCTGGCGATCTTCGCCGGCACCGCGCAGGCCGCCGCACCACTGCGTCCACCTCAGGGCTACTTCGCGCCTGTGGATAAATTCAAGACCGGCGACAAAAGCGAAGGCTGCGATGCAATGCCGACGCCGTACACCGGCGCGTTGCAATTTCGCAGCAAATACGAAGGCTCGGACAAGGCCCGTTCGACATTGAACGTGCAGTCGGAAAAAGCCTTCCGCGACACCACCAAAGACATCACCGCGCTGGAACGCGGCACCGCCAAACGCGTCATGCAGTTCATGCGTGACGGTCGCCCGGAGCAGCTCGATTGCACGCTGAACTGGCTGACCGCGTGGGCCAAGGCGGATGCGCTGATGTCGAAAGACTTCAACCACACCGGCAAATCGATGCGCAAATGGGCGCTGGGCAGCATGGCCTCTTCGTACATACGCCTGAAGTTCTCCGACTCGCACCCACTGGCTCAACACCAGCAGGAAGCGCAGGAGATCGAAGCGTGGTTCAGCAAAATGGCCGATCAGGTGGTCAGCGACTGGGACAACCTGCCGCTGGAAAAAACCAACAACCACTCGTACTGGGCAGCCTGGTCGGTGATGGCGACGTCCATCGCCACCAACCGCCGTGACCTGTTTGATTGGGCGGTGAAGGAATACAAGGTCGGCGTGAATCAAGTCGATGCTGACGGTTTCCTGCCGAACGAACTCAAGCGTCAGCAACGCGCCCTCGCCTATCACAACTACGCCCTGCCGCCGCTGGCAATGATCGCCAGTTTCGCTCAGGTCAACGGTGTGGATTTGCGTCAGGAAAACAACGGCGCGCTGAAGCGTCTGGGTGATCGCGTATTGGCCGGCGTGAAAGACCCGGACGAATTCGAAGAGAAGAACGGCAAGAAGCAGGACATGACCGACTTGAAAGAGGACATGAAATTCGCCTGGCTCGAACCGTTCTGCACGCTCTACACCTGCCCGGCCGATGTGATCGAGAAGAAGCGCGGCATGCAGCCGTTCAAGACCTTCCGCCTGGGCGGGGATTTGACCAAGGTCTACGACCCGACCCATGAAAAGGGCAACAAAGGCTCATGAAGCAAAAGCCCCTCACCCTAACCCTCTCCCGGAGGGAGAGGGGACTGACCGAGGTGTTTTGACGAAATCCGCCGACCTGAAATATCGAGCCGATCTCAGGTTCTGACAACAACCGAGATCAGGCTCCATAGGCTGAAAAGAAATATCGAGCCGATCTCCTTTTCTGAAGACCATGGAGATCTGGCTCCCTCTCCCTCCGGGAGAGGGCGGGGGGTGAGGGAGAGATTTCAAGGCCCTGCACAACCCTGACAGAAACACCGTTTCACCCCTCCACTACCACGGGGGGTTTGGGGGGGCTTTGGCCCTTGACTGTTGGTTCAAACATGGAGAGATCGGGATGGTATTTTCATCCAACGTGTTCCTGTTTCTGTTCTTGCCGATCTTTCTCGGCATGTACTACCTGAGCGGGATTCGTTATCGCAATCTACTGCTGCTACTCGCCAGCTACGTGTTCTACGCGTGGTGGCGGGTGGACTTCCTGGCGCTGTTCGCTGCCGTCACGTTGTGGAACTACTGGATCGGCCTGAAAGTCGGTGCTGCCGGCGTGCGGACCAAACCGGCGCAACGCTGGCTGTTGCTCGGCGTGGCAGTGGATCTGTGCATCCTCGGCTACTTCAAGTACGCCAACTTCGGTGTCGACAGCATCAACGCGATGATGACCTCGGTCGGTCTGTCGCCGTTCATCCTGACCCACGTGCTATTGCCGATCGGTATCTCGTTCTACATTTTCGAGTCGATCAGCTACATCATCGACGTGTATCGCGGTGACACCCCGGCGACGCGCAACCTGATCGACTTCGCGGCCTTCGTGGCGATCTTCCCGCACCTGATTGCCGGCCCGGTTCTGCGTTTCCGCGACCTCGCCGACCAGTTCAACAACCGCACGCACACCCTCGACAAGTTCTCCGAGGGCTGCACACGGTTCATGCAGGGTTTCATCAAGAAGGTCTTCATCGCCGACACCCTCGCCGTCGTGGCCGACCATTGCTTCGCCCTGCAAAACCCGACTACGGGTGATGCCTGGCTCGGCGCACTGGCCTACACCGCGCAGCTGTATTTCGACTTCTCCGGTTACAGCGACATGGCCATCGGCCTGGGCTTGATGATGGGTTTCCGCTTCATGGAAAACTTCAAACAGCCGTACATCAGCCAGTCGATCACCGAGTTCTGGCGCCGCTGGCACATCAGCCTGTCGACCTGGCTGCGTGACTACCTGTACATCACCCTCGGCGGTAACCGTAAAGGCACGCTGATGACCTATCGCAACCTGTTCCTGACCATGCTCCTCGGTGGTCTGTGGCACGGCGCGAACATCACTTACATCGTCTGGGGTGCGTGGCACGGCATGTGGCTGGCAATTGAAAAAGCGCTGGGTCTGAACACCTCGCCGCGCAGCCTCAACCCGATCCGCTGGGCGCTGACCTTCCTGCTGGTGGTGATGGGCTGGGTGATCTTCCGTGCCGAGAACCTGCACGTTGCCGGGCGCATGTACGGCGCGATGTTCAGCTTCGGTGACTGGTCGCTGTCGGAACTCAATCAGGCCAGCCTCACCGGTCTGCAAGTGGCAACGCTGGTGGTGGCGTACGTAACGCTGGCGTTCTTCGGCTTGCGTGATCTCTACACCAATCAGCCACCGGTCAAAACCAAGCCTGCGGTCGATGTCGAAGTCGACGGCCCGGCCGCTGCAACCCCTGGAATGATCAAGGCAGCCCCCGGCGAAAACCCGGCGAGCATCCACGAGCCTGGCTACACCGTCGGCGTCGACGCCCAGGTGCAACCGGCCTACTGGACGGCGGACTGGTCGCGCTACGCAATGCGCGCCGCGATTCTGCTGCTGTTCATTGCCTCGATTCTCAAACTCTCGGCGCAAAGCTTCTCGCCGTTCCTTTACTTCCAGTTCTGAGGGATCTGACATGACCCGCTCATTACGCATCTTCTACATCGCCCTGTTCCTGGTGACCCTGCTGGTCTTGGGTCTGTGGTCGGTACGCAGCTTCTTCGGCTTCAGCACCAACGCCGACGCCACGGTGCTCAACGGCCGCTGGACCAAAGCCGTGGAAACCCACTATGACGAAGAGTTTCCGATCAAGCGCCTGGGCACAAACCTTTGGGCTGCGCTGGATTTCAAACTGTTCAACGAAGGTCGTCCGGGCGTCGTGCTCGGTCGCGATCAGTGGTTGTACAGCGATGAGGAATTCAACCCGATCGTCAACGAAGAACTGAACCTGCAAGGCAACTACGCGCTGGTCGAAGGCGTGCGCCAGACCCTCAAAGAGAAAGGCGTGAAACTGGTGATGGCGATTGTGCCGGCCAAGGTTCGCCTGTACCCGGAACACCTGGGTGAAGTGAAACCGGCGAGCATCCACGCCAACCTCTATGAGGACTTCCACAACCGCGTTACGGCGGACAAGATCCTCGCCCCTGACCTGCTCAAGCCATTGCAACAGGCCAAGCAGAACGGTCAGCAAGTGTTCCTGCGCACCGACACGCACTGGACGCCTGAGGGCGCCGAGGTTGCGGCCAACACCCTGGCGAAAACCATCACTGACAAGTTCCCGCTCAGCGGCGAGCCGCAGCGCTTTGTCACCACGCCTGCCGAGAAGGTCACGCACAAGGGCGACCTGCGCCTGTTCCTGCCGCTGGACCCGCTGTTCGAAAACCTGATGCCGGCGCAAGAACCGCTGCAAAAGCGCAACACCGTGGCCGCTGGCGATCAGCCTGCCGGTGACGACGCGCTGTTCGCCAACAGCGAAGTACCGGTCGCACTGATCGGTACCAGCTACAGCGCCAACCCCAACTGGAACTTCGTCGGGGCGCTGAAACAAGCGCTGCACAGCGACGTGGTGAATTACGCCGAAGACGGCCACGGTCCGATCCTGCCGATGCTCAGCTACCTGAAAAGCGATGACTTCAAGAACAGCCCGCCACAGGTGCTGATCTGGGAGTTTCCTGAACGATATCTGCCTGTGAACAACGAAATCGGTGACGCCGACCCGCAGTGGGTCGCAGAGCTCAAACAAGCCGGCGCACGCCAACAAAACGTAGCTGCAAACACTAAATCCGAGACGCCCGACCGGGCGCAAAACTGAAAGAGAGGTACACCATGACTTTCACTACTACTCCTCGCCGTCTCGCTAAAAGCTTCGCACTGGTTGCTGGCCTCAGCGTGCTTTCCGTACCTGCCTTCGCCGGTGGCGACGCCGCCCTCTATGGCCCGACCGCCCCGAAAGGCTCGAGCTTCGTGCGCATCTATAACGCCAGCAACGCTGAAGTCAGCGCCACCGTCGGCAGCACCAATCTGAGCGACGTTGCGCCTCTGGCCAGCAGCGACTTCAGCTTCATGCCGGGCGGCGACTACAGCGCCAAGGTCGGTAGCCAGACCCTGCCGGTAAAACTCGCCGGTGATCACTATTACACCCTGGTCAACAACGCTTCCGGCGCGCCGCAACTGATCGAAGAGCCGCCGTTCAAGAACAAGCAGAAATCCCTGGTGCGTGTGCAGAACCTCAGCGACAAGCCGCTGACCCTGAAGACCGCCGACGGCAAGACCGACGTGGTGCCGAACGTGGCGGCCAAGGGCCGTGGCGAACGTGAAATCAACCCGGTGAAAGTCAGCCTGGCGCTGTACGAAGGCGACAAGAAAGTCGGCGACGTGAAGCCGGTTGCCCTGGAGCGCGGTGAAGCAGCAGTGCTGTACGTCACCGGTTCGGGCAGCAGCCTGTCGCCAGTCTGGGTGAAACGCCCGGTGTCGACGCGCTAATCAATTTTCCGAACTGACGCAGCCCCCTGTGGGAGCGAGCCTGCTCGCGAATACGGTCTGACATCCAACATAAATGTCGACTGATACGCCGCTTTCGCGAGCAGGCTCGCTCCCACCCTTGATCGGGTTGTCAGTTCGGGTACGAGACAAAAACAAGAGTGAAACGACACAACGTTCGTGCCTCTAACCAAATCGATTTTATGGAGTAAACAATATGATTCCGGTGATCTTGTCAGGTGGTAGCGGTTCACGTCTTTGGCCGCTTTCGCGCAAGCAATTCCCTAAACAGTTCCTGGCCCTGACCGGCGAACACACCCTGTTCCAGCAAACCCTGGAACGCCTGGTGTTCGAAGGCATGGACACGCCGATCGTGGTCTGCAACAAGGATCACCGTTTTATCGTCAACGAGCAGTTGGCCAACCGCAAGCTGGAATGCCAGCGCATCCTGATGGAACCGTTCGGCCGCAACACTGCGCCGGCCGTGGCCCTGACCGCGATGATGCTGGTCAATGAAGGTCGTGACGAACTGATGTTGGTGCTGCCGGCCGACCATGTTCTCGAAGACCAGAAAGCCCTGCAACGCGCCCTGGCCCTGGCCACCGTCGCCGCCGAAAACGGCGAAATGGTGCTGTTCGGCGTGCCGGCGACCAAACCGGAAACCGGTTACGGCTACATCAAGTCCACCGCTGATTCGCTGCTGCCCGAAGGCGTCAGCCGCGTGTCGCACTTCGTCGAAAAACCGGATGTGAAACGCGCCACCGAATACGTCGAGTCCGGCGGTTACTACTGGAACAGCGGCATGTTCCTGTTCCGCGCCAGCCGCTTCCTCGAAGAGCTGAAAAAGCATGATCCGGACATCTACGACACCTGCCTGCTGACCCTTGAGCGCAGCGAACAGGACGCCGACACCGTCACACTGGACGAAGCTACCTTCGCCTGCTGCCCGGACAACTCCATCGACTATTCCGTGATGGAAAAAACCCAGCGCGCCTGCGTCGTGCCGCTGACCGCCGGCTGGAGCGATGTCGGTTGCTGGTCGTCGTTGTGGGAAGTCAACGAGAAAGACGCCAACGGCAACGTCACCAAAGGCGACGTGGTGATCCAGGACAGCAAGAACTGCATGATCCACGGTAACGGCAAACTGGTGTCGGTGATCGGTCTGGAAAATATTGTGGTGGTCGAAACCAAGGACGCCATGATGATCGCCCACAAGGACAAGGTTCAGGGCGTCAAGCAGATGGTCAACACCCTTAACGAACAGGGCCGCAGCGAAACCCAGAACCACTGTGAGGTCTACCGTCCGTGGGGCTCGTACGACTCGGTGGACATGGGCGGGCGCTTCCAGGTCAAGCACATCTCGGTCAAACCGGGCGCATGCCTGTCGCTGCAGATGCACCACCACCGCGCCGAACACTGGATCGTGGTCAGCGGCACCGCCGAAGTGACCTGCGACGACAACGTGTTCCTGCTCTGCGAAAACCAGTCGACCTACATCCCGATCGCCTCGGTGCATCGCCTGCGCAACCCGGGCAAGATCCCGCTGGAAATCATCGAAGTGCAATCGGGTTCGTATCTGGGTGAAGACGATATCGAACGTTTCGAAGATATCTACGGCCGCTCCACCCCGATCGAACGCGGCGTGTCGGTGAAGACCATCGCGCAGTAAACGATCCGCAAGACAAGAAGCCCTTGTCCAGCCCACTGCGTCCCCTATCCGCAGCGGGTTGGGCGGGGGCTTTTTTAGCCCTGCGAATGTTGTCGGGTCAGTTTGGGCCGGGTGCTCCCCCCCAGCGATTGCTGTCTGCCGGCGTAGGGCGTGGGCGAGATCAGCCCAATGAAATCCTGGGTTCGATTGAGCGTTTGAACGGTACTGAAGGTCTGCATTGACAATTCGGAGACCGCTTCCAGCAGTTCAGTGTCTGAGCCGCCGACCGTCGCCAGCTCGGTCAATATCGCTTGCGTCCTGAACGACACCATGTCGATGTTTGCCGAAATATGTTCGTAAGTGTCACTCAACGTCCCTGCATTCAAGCCCTGCGATGCATGGATGAACTCCCTTCCTGTCCGGATCAGTCCCGGGGTCTGCGATCCCAACGTGTCGGCGACTACCGAGATCACTTTGCCCTCAACCTTGGCGCGCGCCATTTTCACCAGTCGTGATCGACCGTCGGAAGTGCGCGGATCATGTGCTGCCAGTTCCAGTTTCACTGTGGCAAGACTGAGCGATTTTTTCGGCTCGACGCTTTCAACGAAAGCCTTGGGATTCAGTTCGCTGCCCTTGAAATTGATAGGGCGGTTCAACTGATAGGTGTCCACGACCTTGTCGATTGCTGCATCCGCTGCCTTGCCGGCGAGCTTCGTACCCAGTTTCCCTCCAAGCACGGCCGCTCCCGGCCCCAATGCCCCGCCCAATGCAGTGCCAGCCGCGCCGCCCAGGGCTTGCGCCCCCGTGCTGACCGCGCTGCTGATCAGTTGCGTACCGACTCGCCTGGCCAACGCCTGAAACCGGTGTCGTGCCTGGGTGTGGTTGAGCAACGAATTTCTGACATCCGCCGCTGCCGAGGTGACCGAGTCCAGCAGTGCCTTCTGCTTTTGCGCGCTGTCAGCCAGCGCTGACGTAGACGTATCGCTTTTCCCGCCGCCATCGCTGTCAACATGCCTCATGGGAGAGTTACCGACCATCTGGTACAGGTTCGGCCCGTCAATAAAGCCTTTCGGGTCAGGGTTGAGCCATCGCTGCAACCAAGGCATGTAATAGCGATAACCGTAGTAATAACACCCGGTCGCATCACGCTCCTTGCCCGAATAGTGGAGGGTTTTGTAGCTGACTTCGGTGTCCTTGCTCCACGCCGTCTCGCCGAACGGGTGGAAGGTTTCCTGGCTGATGACGCGGGCATCCTCACCCAACTCCAGGCTGGTAGAGCCCAAATGATCAGTGAAGGTGTACCGATAGTGGTCGTTGGAACCGGTTGGCGGTGCGCTTTGCCAGTGCAAGACCCGCACGCTGTTGAGCGCCCCCTCGACGGTGATCACTTGCAGTTGTTCTACGTTGCCTGTGTCACTGCGCAACTCCAGTCCAGGCAAATAGCGCACCTGGGCAACGACACCACGGGCATTTGTCTGCAATAAACGCGTCTTGCGCACACGCTGACCGGCGCCGTCGTAACAATAGTGTTCAAGGTCATTGCGTCCGCCGGCACGTTCGACCGGCGTGACCGATTGCAACTGATTGCGCAAATTCCACGTCAGTGATCGCCCGGCCTCGAGCGCTCGCAGATTGCCACGCAGATCAAACGCCGCAGCGATTTCCTCTTCCGTGGGCGGTACATCGGCGCGGTAAGGCAAACAGCGATTGCTGAATCGCGCGGCGCGCAGCTTGCGACCATTACGCGCGCCAACATGCGTCAGCTCCAGCAAATTGCCGGACTCGTCGTAACGATAACTCTGGCGGTAATTGCTCACGGCGCCCGGATCGGCTCGTCCGGGCGTCGCGGGTCCCTGGCTCGCAGCACCCGCCTCCCAGCCAGTTGCCTCGCGCAACTGGTAACGACTGTCGTAGATAAAGAGACTGATCGGATCGATGCGCTGATTGGCGAAATAGCGGATCGGCAGTGCCTTGTCCTCGATGCTCAGCACATTGCCCATCAGGTCATAGTCGTAGACCAGATGCTGCAAGATTTCGCCGTCGCTGTTCTCGGCCTGACGCACTTGCAAACGGCCGTCTTCAGCTCGATAGCGCAATGTCGTCAATACGCGGTTTCCCGCCCGTTCCAGCGTGACTTTCCCGTCAGCGTTGTAACGGATATCGCTGACCAGTGTTTGAGGTTCGGACTGATGCTTCAACTGCAGGTAACTGGCCCGCAAACGTCCATCGAGCGTCAACTCGATCCCCTGATGATTATCTCGCGCATCCACCTGTCGGAGTACCTGACCCAGCGGCCCGAAATGCCATTGGCTCGTCGCGCCCTCGCCGGGTTCTAGCAACTTCATGCGTTCATCAATCGGCTCAGGCCAATCAGGGGTCACGAGGTTCTGCATGAAGTGCCGGGTGTTCTCTGTGCATTGGCCGCTGATCGCAAAGTATTCGAACAACACACTGCCTGCCGGGTCATCGTGGCGGATCAACTGGCCGAGCTGGTTGCGGCTCGGTTCACCGGCACCGGGCTGACCATAAACAAAGCGCTCGACGCACCGTTGCGGCTGCGATTCGCCTTCTTCGAACACGGCCACTGGGCGCAGCAACGAATCGTGCCGGATTTCGCGACGGGTTCCACGACTGTCGCACTCGAGCAGCACTTGCGCGCCGAGACCGTGCAACGCAACCTGCGTACCGGCATCGACGCTGTCCGTGCGTAGCACTTGGCCGTTCAACAGATAAACCATGGCCAGACTGGCCGGCGTCAGAGGATCGCTCATTTGCAGCGCCCACAAACGTGGATCCCACTGGTCGACAGCACGCCCCGCCGCGTCATGAAAGGTGCGGTGCACGAGAGTCTGAGCGGCGCCAGGATACTCGGCGCGCCAGTAGTCGACTGTACGGATCGGCAGCCCACGCGGGTCGCTCACTGAAAGCGTCGGTGTTTTGCTGTGCATGCCCATATTTTTGCTCCGTTGCGTGGGGGTATCTCAGCAGCGACTGGGCATTGATGCCTACTGTCAGAAATTACAGTTCCGACCAATGGCACAATGGCCTGATACGCGAATGTCCATTCCGGCAACCCTTCGGTAGGATGTGGGTCACGAGTTCAAGGAGCGTTCACACATGTTCATCGGCGTCTTGCTGGTCTTCACCTGGCTGATCCTGTTGTTGCGCTATCCGGCCAAGGCCTTGCCCGTCTCGGTGGCAGCCGCCATCGGCCTCGGCCTGGTTGCCATGTGGGTGGTGTGGCTGGACAACCGCGAGATCAAACAACTGGCGCGCCTTGAACTGCGTATCAGCTATGCGCCCGAGCAGTGTCCGGCGGATCGTCCGCTGCAATTGAAGATGAACAACGGCAACAGCGTGCCGTTGACCGAGTTGCGCTGGCGCATTGCTGCCTATGCACCGGGCGACACCGTCAATCTGGCCGACAATCAATACAGCGCCCCGCGCTACCGCGGCCCCGGCGAATTGCAGGCTGGCGGCAATTGGGAAGACTGCTTGCCGATGCCACCGCTGCGTCCCGGTTATCGCCCGCAAACCCTGGAGTTTCGCGCCGAGCGATTGCAGGGCAGCTTCTCCGACTGATCCCCTTCCCCACTCTTTTGCACAAGGAATGCGCCATGCCCGTTGCGTTGATTACCGGTTGCTCCAGCGGCATCGGCCGCGCCCTCGCCGATGCGTTCAAAACCGCCGGTTATGAAGTCTGGGCCAGTGCCCGCAAGGCTGAAGATGTCGCATTGCTGGCGACAGCCGGGTTCACCGCCGTGCAACTCGACGTCAATGACAACGCGGCGCTGGAACAACTCGCCGAGCGGATCAACCAGCAACACGGCGGTCTCGACGTGCTGATCAACAACGCCGGTTATGGCGCCATGGGCCCGCTGCTCGACGGCGGCGTGCCGGCCATGCAGCGCCAGTTCGAAACCAACGTGTTTTCGATTGTCGGCGTCACCCGCGCGCTGTTCCCGGTGTTGCGCCGGGCCAAGGGCTTGGTCGTGAACATTGGCAGTGTTTCCGGCGTATTGGTCACACCGTTCGCCGGTGCCTATTGCGCCTCGAAAGCAGCAGTGCATGCCTTGAGCGATGCATTGCGCATGGAACTGGCGCCGTTCGGCATTCGCGTGATGGAAGTGCAGCCCGGTGCGATTCAATCGAGCTTCGCCAAAAATGCCGGGCATGAGGCTGAGCAGTTGATCAACGAACAATCGCCGTGGTTTCCATTGCGTGAGGGCATTCGCGCGCGGGCCAAGGCCTCGCAGGACAAGCCGACGCCGGCCAGTGAGTTTGCCGCCGTTTTGTTGAAGGCAGTGCAGCAAAACAAGCCGCCACGGCTGATCAGGATTGGCAATGGCAGTCGGGCGCTGCCATTGTTGGCGGCTTTGTTGCCGAAGGGGTTGCTGGAGTCGGCGTTGATGAAGCGCTTCGGCTTGCGCGGCCAACTCTGACACCGCGTTATCGTTCTTCGCGAGCAGGCTCGCTCCCACAGTGCAACGCGAATCCAATGTGGGAGCGAGCCTGCTCGCGAATGGCAGCACCTCGGTCTGTCAGTTATCCACAGCGTCCTGCTTCACCACCACCGTACAAGTAATCCCCGCCGCCAGCAGCACGCCCTCCGGTACTTCATCAATGTGAATCCGCACCGGCACTCGCTGTGCCAGACGCACCCAGTTGAAGGTCGGGTTGACGTCGGCGATCAGTTCGCGGCTTTCCGGGTTGTCGCGGTCGTAGATGCCGCGTGAAATGCTTTCCACGTGGCCCTTCAGGACTTCGCCGCTCATCAACTGCATGTCGGCCTTATCCCCAACGCGAACGTGCGGCAGTTTGGTTTCTTCGAAGAAGCCATAGACCCAGAACGAGTTCATGTCGACCACGGCCATTTTCGCCTCGCCGATGCGCGCGTAGTCGCCGCGATGCACATTGAGGTTGGTCACGTAGCCGTCCACCGCCGCGCGTACTTCGGTGCGTTTGAGGTTGAGTTCGGCGGCTTCCAGTTGCGCCTGCGCGTGTTGGTAGTCAGCCAGCGCGGCGTCGGCGATGTTGCTGGCGTCGTCGCGGTTTTCCCTGGAGATCACCAGGTTGTCCAGATCGGCACGGCGATGGGCGTTGACCTTGCGCATCTCCCACGTCGACTTGCGTGAAGCGACCAGCGACTGCGCCTGTTTCACCGCGATGCGGTAATGCTCGGGGTCGATCTGCATCAGCAAATCGCCCTTCTTCACCAATTGGTTGTCACGCACCGGCACGTCGATCACTTCACCGGTGACGTCGGCGGCGACGTTGATGATGTCCGCGCGCACCCGACCGTCGCGAGTCCACGGCGTGTTCATGTAATGCACCCACAAAGTCCGGCCGATCCACAGCGCAAGGGCCAGCACCAGCAAGGTCGCGAGCAGGCTGAAAAACTTTTTCATCAGAGCCTTCTTCAGAGATAGAGAGTCAACGGTAAACAGTCAGCGCCATCGCGCCGAACAGACAGGTAAACAGGCTCAGGCGCAGCAGCGCCGGGTGCCAGAAGAAGCGGTACAGATCGAAGCCCGACAAGAACCGATCCACCGCCCAGGCCAATGCCGCAGCGATGAAAAACATCAGGGTCATGGTCGGCATGTACACACCGTGGAAAGCGATTTCACGAGGCATGGGCAAGTCCTTCAGGCTTGGCGTGTGCGAAAGCGCCAAGCGGTGATTGCGGGTCGAGCAACGAGGTGCGAATGAAGTGCAGATAGCTCTTCACCCGGCGCAGGGCCGAGGTATCGAAGTGCGGCGCGAACGGTTCTTCAGTGGCGGCGACACGGCTGATCGCGTGATCGACTGCCACCAGCGCGCGCTCCAGATTGCTTGAGTTCGGTTGCAGAAAAAGCCGCACCAACGCCCGGCCCATCACACGGATTGCCTGACGCCACGGTTGCGATTCGGCATAGGCCGGGTGCACCGGCAGAATCGCCTGCTCCTTGCGCAATTCAATGATCGCGTGGCCGACTTCCAGCACCACGAACATCCAGCGCAGCAGGCTCTTTTGCACCTTCGGCTCACCGGCCGCCAGACCATAAGCCTGATGCAACAAGTCTCGGGTGCGGCTCTCGAAACTCGACGCCAACCCCTTGAGTTTTCCGCTGATCGCATAGACCACTTGGCTACGCAGATCCTGCTCCAGCCGCCGCCACAACCAGCGACTGTTCGGCGGCAAAATAATCGCGCCCGCCGCCGCACACACCAGCATGCCCATGACCATGGCGATGTAGTCGTTGATGAAGGTATAGGGGTTGTAGATCGTCAGGTTGTCCGGCACCGAACCGGTGCTGAAAAAGATCAGCAGTCCAAGGCCGACACCGGCATATTGCGGCCGAGATGTAAGGAACGAACCGAGCACGATCACCGGCGCGAGCATCACGCACAGCAGCGGAAAACCGTCGATCCACGGGAAGATGAAAAACATCTCGACGAAGCCGATCAACGCGCCGAGAAATGTGCCGCAAGCCATCTGAAAGGCCATGCGTTTCGGGTTCGGCGTGGCAGCGGAAAGGCCCACGGTGGCGGCGGCGATCAGGGTCATTGTCGCGCCACTCGGCCACGCCGTCGCGACCCAATAACTGCCCAGCACGATCAGGATGAACGACGCACGAATCCCCGAAGCGGCCGCCGCCCACCAGTTGGTTTGCGGGGTGAACGGCTCGTCCCAGCGCTCGCGTTCGTGGCGGTGATCGGCCAGGGAGGCGTGGGTCTGCGCGTAACCGTGCAGATCGTCGACGAAGCGATAGAGCAATTCATACGCGGTGTGGAAATCCAGTTGCTCGGCGTCGCTCGGCTCGCTCTCCTGAAAGGTTGCGCGCAGGCTGCGCACCCGCGCCGGCAAGCCTTCCTTGTAGGTCGCCAGCGCCATCGCCAGCCGCGCGGCATCGGGGCTGGTCAGTGCCCGGCCGCTGAAACCGTCGAGCACTTCGGCCAGATCCTGCAAGCCCGGTCTGATCGCCGCCACAACGTGTTCTTCATCATTGCCGCGCAAGCGTTCCAGCAACTGATGCAAGGCATTGAAGCGCGTGGTGATGCCCATGAACTCGCTGTTCAAACGGCTCAGGCGACCATTGCGTCGACGCATGTGCGGGTCTTCAAACACCGTCACGCTGCGCAGCCCTTCCAGCCCCACAGCCTCGGCGATGAAACGCACGTTGCTCGCTTCAAAGGATTCGGTTTTGCTGCGTCCGCGCAAGTCATCGGTGACGAAAAGCGCGAACACGCCGAAGCGCTGGTACAAGGCGTTGCGCATCGCCGCGCTGGCGGTTTGCGGCAGGATCGCGGCGCTGACCACGGTGGCGCAGAGAATCCCCAGCGAGATCTCCAGCACCCGCCACACCGCTGCCATGAACGCACCGTCCGGGTGCGCCAGCGCCGGCAAACCAACCATCGCTGCGGTGTAGCCCGCGAGGACAAAACCATAAGCGCGGAAGTTACGGCAACGTGCGGCGCCAGCGGAGCAGATGCCGACCCAGATCGCCAGCGAGCCGAGGAACAGTTCAGTGTTTTGCGCGAACAGCGCAATCAGCGTGACCATCATCGCTGACCCGGCCAGGGTGCCGAGGAAGCGATAGAAACTCTTGGCGAACACCTGACCGCTTTGCGGCTGCATGACGATGAACACGGTGATCATCGCCGTGCGCGGTTGTGGCAATTCCAGACGCATCGCCAGCCACAACGTGAGGAACGCGGCGAGCAACACCTTGAAGATATAGACCCAGGTCACGCCATCGCTGCGCGCCCAGTCAAAGAAACCCCGGCGCCATTCCAGGGAGTAGAGCCAGCGTAGCGGTGCGGGCAAGGGAGTCATTAAATCTTGCTCAATGAATGAAGAAAAAATCTGTGAATCACACAATCCCCTCGCCACAGGAGTTCACCATCCTCGGGTTCAGGTTCACCGCAAAAGGGCCGGGGTTTTCGGGGCTTGGGTTTGCTCGGCCGTCGGCACATCGTTACCGGCGCCGAGGCCACCCCCCAACGCCGTCACCAACTGCGCATGTGCACTCAACCGCGCCGCCTGCACCTGCTGCTGCACTTGCTGCTGCTTGAACAACAGCGTCTGCGCATTGAGCACGTTGAGGTAATCGGTGAGGCCGCGTTGATAGGCGATCATCGCGATGTCGTAGGTCTTCTGCGCCGTGGCCACGGACTCGGCGGCGAAGCCTTGCTGCTTGTCCATCGACTCGCGGCGGATCAACTGGTCGGAGATGTTCTTCAGCGCATTGACCAGCGTCTGGTTGTAATGCGCCACGGCAATGTCATAACCGGCCGACGCTTCACCCAACTCGGCACGCAAGCGCCCGCCGTCGAAGATCGGCAACGAGATCGCCGGCCCGACGTTGTAGGTGAGTTTCTTGCCGGTCAAAAACTCCAGCGCGCCGCCGCCGGTGGCCATGTAGCCGAGGCTGCCGACCAGATCAACGTTGGGATAAAAACCGGCGTGCGCCACATCGATCCCGCGCGCCTGCGCCGCCACTTGCCAGCGGCTGGCGACGATGTCCGGACGCTGACCGAGCAGTTCGGCGGGCAGTGCCGACGGCAACTTCAGCGCCGCGCCAAGCGATAGCGTCGGACGCTGCAACTGCGCGCCTGCGCCCGGCCCTTTGCCTGCCAGTGCGGCGAGTTGATTGCGACTGAGGGCGATCTCTTCGTCCAGCGCATCGAGTTGCCGATGAGTTTCCGGCAACGGCGTTTCAGCCTGGCTGACTTCAAAGTGCGTGCCGATCCCGCCGTTCAGGCGTTTTTGCGCCAGGTCGAGAATCTGCTGTTGCTGTTTGAGCGTCGCGGCGACGATGTCGCGCTGGGCGTAATGCAGCGACAACTCGATGTAGGCGCGCACGATGTTGTTCTGCAATTCCAACTGCGCCAATCGCGCTTCGGCGGCGCTCATGTGCGCCAGATCCACCGCCCGTTCGCTGGCATTGCTTTCGCGGCCCCAGAGGTCGAGGGCGTAGCTGAAACCCAGCGCCGCGTTGTTGTCCCAGGTGGTGGTGTTGGCCAATTCGCCCGGGCCGTAAAACTGATCGGTCGGCCAGTTGTGGCGCTTGAGGGTCGACTCGCCATTGATCTGCAACGACTCGGCCGCTTCAGCGACACCGGCCAGGGCTTTGGCCTGACGCACTCGCGCGGCGGCCATGGCCATGCTCGGGCTGCCTTGTACGGCGAGGTCGATCCAGCGGTTCAGTTGCGGGTCGCCGTAGGCTTGCCACCATTGCGCGGTGGGCCAGTTGGCGTCACGGGCAGCGTGGGCGATGGCATCGTCGGTGGCCAAATCATTGGCCTCCAGCGCGTTGCCCTGCGGAGCAATACCTTCGGTTGAAATGCAGCCGCCAAGAGCCAGGGAAAAAGCCAGAACACTGAGCGGCAAAAGCGCTCTGTTGATGCGACGCGGCACAGCTGCGAATTCCTGAAAGAAGGGATATGGCGAGGAGTGGTGTGGATCGGCGCAATTCTAGGGGGGCGCCTGAACGGCGATAAGCTGGGAATCCTGTGAATCTTTGTTACCGTTAACGAGATAATCCCTTGGTCGGGGGTCTCAGCCCCTGAAACTTCGTGTCACAATTTGCCATCTCCCTTGAGAGCACCCCATGGACACTTTGCAAAACATGCGCGCCTTCAGTTGCGTGGCCGAAGCCGGCAGCTTCACCGCCGCCGCCGTGCAGCTCGACACCACCACCGCCAACGTCTCGCGCGCGGTCTCCAACCTGGAAGCCCACCTGCAAACCCGACTGCTTAACCGCACGACTCGACGCATTGCCCTGACCGAAGCCGGCAAGCGCTACCTGCTGCGCTGCGAGCAGATCCTCGCTTACGTCGAAGAAGCCGAAGCCGAGGCCAGCGAAGCCCACGCCCGCCCCGCCGGGCAGTTGAAAGTGCACACCATGACCGGCATCGGCCAGCACTTCGTCATCGACGCCATCGCCCGCTATCGCAAGACCCATCCGGACGTCACCTTCGACCTGACCATGGCCAACCGCGTGCCGGACCTGCTCGATGAAGGCTACGACGTCTCCATCGTGCTGGCCCGCGAACTGCCGGACTCCGGTTTCGTCTCGCAACGCCTGGGCATCACCTACAGCATCGTCTGCGCCTCACCGGCCTACGTGAAAGCCAACGGCTGCGCGCAAAAGCCCAGCGACCTGCTCAACCACGCCTGCCTGCGCCTGGTCAGCCCGGTGATCCCGCTGGAAAAATGGGCCTTCGACGGCCCTGAAGGCCAGGAAATGGTCACCATCAACAGCTCGCCGTTTTTGGTGAACTCCGCCGACGCCATGAAAACCGCGATCACCAGCGGCATGGGCGTTGGCGTGTTGCCGGTGTACGCGGCAATCGAAGGGCTGCGCAATGGCACGCTGGTACGGGTGATGCCCAACTACCGCTCGCAGGAACTGAACCTGTACGCGATCTACCCATCGCGGCAATACCTTGATGCAAAGATCAAGACGTGGGTCGAATACCTGCGCGGCTCACTGCCGGAAATCCTCGCGGCACACCAGGCAGAACTGGCCGCCTACGAACTCAGCGGCAGCCTCGCCGGAGCACGCGTCGCCAACTGATTTTCAACACACCGTGAAACCTGCAGGAGCTGCCGCAGGCTGCGATCTTTTGACCTTGATGTTTAAAAATCAAAAGATCGCAGCCTACGGCAGCTCCTACATTTCAGGCTTTTCGCGGAAGTTTCCGACGTGTTTTGCAGGTTGTCCGTCGGAAGTGCGGTGGATAGGCTTTGGGTGTCGCTGACGAATCAGCGACCGGGTCTGGAAAACCCGCAGGATCACAGCACATGACATAATGCCGCGCTTTTTCAGCGCCGGTTTTTGAGTTATGGCGGCTGTACGTGGGAGACCTTCGGGTCTGCCGGGTTTGATCCTTTGCCGGTTTTTCCAGTCCGCGTACAGCTGCCACCCTTTCGCCTGGAAAACGAAACATGGCAGCTCCATTTCCATCTAAAGGATCTTTGTCATGAAAAAGCCAACACCAAATCCGCCCGAAGCGGATAACACCTCACCCTACGAATCTTCCGGTTCAAAGAAATTCCACGAAGCCGCCGAGCGAGCGCTCGACCACTACCTCAAACCCAACGCCCTGACCCTGCGCTTCCACAAACCCAGCACCATGTTTCAGGTCGCGCCGGGCCAAGACAACGAAAGCCTCCTCGTCCACGCCTGCGAATCACTGGCGCAAGCCAGCCTCATGAGCAGCGATATCGCCGCCTACATCGACCTCCCGCAGCGGCGCACGATTCTGGCGATCCAGCAGATCATCATGCTCGCGGAACTGGCCGTGAATCGCGTACTGGATAACGTCGACATCCCCCAACCCGCGCCACGCAATTGAAGTTTGCTGGGACAGTCCGGGGATGCTGCTGAAACTCAAACAGCCTCTGGAACTGCCCTCACCCTAACCCTCTCCCAGAGGGAGAGGGGACTGACCGAGGTGTCTGGATGAGCTACGCCGACTTGGAATACCGAGTCGAATCAACATTCCGAAAAGCCCAAAAATCAGCTCCCTCTCCCTAGGGAGAGGGCTGGGGTGAGGGGCGAATCCAACACAAACCAAAAGCCAACCACCCGCTCCTTACCACTCAACAGGATGAGCGTTAGCTCGGCTGCAGCTCTTGATCTTGATCCACGGGCGACATCGGAAGGCTGAGCGGAGGGATTGATCCGGGGGTGGGAGCGCAGCGACCGTTTGGCGAAGCCAAACACAGCGAGAGGAGGTGCAGCGAAGCAAACCGTAGACGCTGCGCCCGGATCGATCCCGGAGCGAAGGAACCCCGAGCCCCAGCGAGCGGGCCGTACGTAGGAGCAAGCCTTTTTGGTTACTTTTTCGGCGTTTGGAAAAAGTGACCCGCCGTAAGGGCGGAACCCTAATCAGCAACACCCCAAGCAACGGATATACACCCAAAACCCCCAAGAACATGGTCGGCCCAGAGGCCGCCAAGACAACCCAAAACAGAAATGTTAGCTTGCTTGGCATCAAGCCCGAACAAGAGCCAAAAACGATGAAAAAAACTGTCCTGGCCTTCAGCCGCATCACCCCCCCAATGATCGAACGCCTGCAACAAGAGTTCGACGTCATCGTCCCCAACCCAAAAAACGGCGACATCAACGCCCAATTCAACGAAGCCCTGCCCCACGCCCACGGCCTGATCGGCGTCGGCCGCAAACTCGGCAAAGCCCAACTCGAAACCGCCGCCAAACTGGAAGTGGTCTCCAGCGTCTCCGTCGGCTACGACAACTACGACCTCGACTACTTCAACGAACGCGGGATCATGCTCACCAACACCCCGGACGTGCTCACCGAAAGCACCGCCGACCTCGCCTTCACCCTGATCATGAGCAGCGCCCGCCGCGTCGCCGAACTCGACGCCTGGACCAAGGCCGGCCAATGGCAAGCCAGCGTCGGCGCCCCACTGTTCGGCTGTGACGTGCACGGCAAAACCCTCGGTATCGTCGGCATGGGCAACATCGGTGCCGCCGTCGCCCGCCGTGGCCGGTTCGGCTTCAACATGCCGATCATCTACAGCGGCAACAGCCGCAAGACCGACCTTGAACAAGAACTCGGCGCGCAATTTCGCAGCCTCGACCAACTGCTCGCCGAAGCCGATTTCGTTTGCCTCGTGGTGCCCCTCAGCGACAAGACCCGCCACCTCATCAGCCATCGCGAACTGGCCCTGATGAAACCGAGCGCGATTCTGGTCAACATCTCCCGCGGCCCGGTGGTCGATGAACCCGCGCTGATCGAAGCACTGCAAAACAATCAGATTCGCGGTGCCGGCCTGGACGTCTACGAGAAAGAACCGCTGGCAGAATCGCCACTGTTCCAGCTGAAAAACGCTGTGACCTTGCCGCATATCGGTTCCGCCACCCATGAAACCCGCGAAGCCATGGCCAATCGCGCACTCGCCAACCTGCGCAGCGCGCTGCTCGGCGAACGCCCGCAGGACTTGGTCAACCCGCAAGTCTGGCGCGGATAAAAAAATACGGGCAAGTGCAACATCGCACTTGCCCGTTAGTTATCGCCATACACAACTTGAAATTGAACAACAAACCAAATTAAACAACAGCGTTATAAGCTCCTCCCGGCTGTCGAATGATCGGCAAGCGCTATGGAGAGCCCAAACCTTGAACGCCCTGACAACCGACAAACTTATTCGCTACAGCAAAGTTATATTGATGGCTTACATCAGCTTCTTTGGTCTGCTGGTGATGATCCACAACTTCACCGACTATGACTCAAACTACACTTACGTGGCCCATATCCTAAGCATGGACACCACCACTGCCAGTGAAACCATCAAGTACCGAGCCATCGAATCGCCGATGATTCATCACCGGATCTACTGGTTCATCATCACACTGGAAGTCACGTATACGGTGTTGTGCCTGATAGGCACCTATCAGCTCTATCGCAACATCAACGCCTCCGCCGAGGTATTTCACGAGGCGAAAAAGTTCTCGATCTTGGGCATACTGGCGGCGATATTCATTTATTACGTGTGCCTGCAAACCGTGGGTGTGGAATGGTTTGATATGGACACTTCTCAATCATGGAATGCCAAGGACTGGGCACGCCACATCGTTGATTTTATATTCCCGGTAATGATTTACATCACATTGAAAGTCGAGCGCTGAAGTTCAGCGCTCGTTTATTTCAAGCCAACTTCCCCTGCACCGGCGGCACCACCGCTTTCGGTTTACGAAACACCAGCACGTTACCCAGCATCACCAATACCAGACCGACCAGCGCCGGAGCTGTCCACTGGTAACCCTCGGCAAACGCCGAGACGTTCAGCGCCACCACTGGGAACAGCACCGTGCAGTAAGCCGCACGTTCCGGCCCCATGCGCCCGACCAGCGTCAGGTACGCGGTGAAACCGATCACCGAGCCCGGAATCACCAGATACAGCAGCGCACCGACGTAACGCGGCGACCAGTCCATGTCGAACGGAATGCCTTTGACCAGGCACCACACCGTCAGCATTGCCGCGCCATAAGCCATGCCCCAGGCATTGGTGGTCAGCGGCTTGAGACCGGCCTTCTGTTGCAGGCTCGAGAGCATATTGCCCGCCGAGAAGCACAACGTGCCGCACAGGGCCAGTCCCAGGCCAAGCAAGGTTTGCGGGCTGGCCTGATGACCGGCCAGCTCCGGCCAAAACAACATGCCCAGGCCGAACAAACCCAGCGCCCCGCCCATCAACACATTGCGGGCAATTCGCTGGCCGAAGAACACCCGCGCATTGAGCGCGTTCCACAAGGTTGCGGTGGAGAACACCACCGCCACCAGACCGCTGGGTATCCACTGACTGGCGGTGAGAAAGCACATGAAGTTGACGCAAAAAAGGCACAAGCCCTGAGCCACGCAGATCAAATGGCCGCGCCGGTTCATCGGTTGCAAGCGACGGCTGAGCAACAGCAAAACGAACAGCACCAGCGCCGCGAGGCCGAAGCGATAGACGATCGACACCGGAATCGCCACCACGCCCAGTTGCCATTTCAGGGCAATCCAGGTGGTGCCCCAGATCAGCACGGTCAACAGATACAACGACAGATTCATGGCGAACACTCCTTGATAGGCCTTGAGTGTCTGCTTCGGCAGGCGGCAAGCGCTTGCATAAACTTGCGCTTTTGTCGCCCGGCAGGCTGGCAGCGCCGGGGCTACGGAGTAGGATGCAAAGCGTTGAAGAGAACTGATCATGGCCGCCATCGATACGCTGCAAGTCTTTCAAGCACTTAACCGCTCGCCGAACGCACGCCTTGTGCACAGCGCCGAGCTCGGTGACGGCTTGTCTGCGGCTCTGTGGACCAATCATCACGATGCGCAGGAATATGAAGCGCCGAGCCATCACACCCTGTCCTGCTACATCGCTGGCGGGACCGGTACGTTTCGTCGCGGTCAGCCGGGCCACAAGGGCGGGCCGGACAAGCTGTGCATCCTGCCGGCGGATCACGAATCGGGTTGGGTGATCAATGGCGATATTCGCCTGGCGCATCTGTATTTCAGCGCCGAACAGTTTGCCCTCGGTTGCGTCACGCTGCTCGATCGCGAGCCGCGAGAGATGCAGTTGCGTGAGCAGACCTTTCTCGAAGACCCGCAACAGGCACAACGCTTTCGTCAGTTGCTGACGCTGAATTGGGACGAACCCGCCGAGCGTTTGCTGACCAGCAGCCTTGCCCATGAATTGATCAGCCATACCTTGCTCAGTCAGGTCGGTGCCCGGCAGGGTTTACGTTTGAAAGGCGGACTGGCGCCGCACCAGCGTCGGCAATTGGTGGAATTCATCGACGCACAGTTGGCCGAGCCGATCAGCCTCGGGCAATTGGCCGGGTTGTGTGCGTTGTCGGAATATCACTTTGCGCGGATGTTTCGCGTGAGCTTCGGCCTGCCGCCACATCAGTATGTGCTGGCACGACGCTTGAGCCGGGCGCGGGAGTTGTTGCGCGGGACGGCGTTGCCGCTGGGGGAGATTGCGCTGGCGTGCGGGTTTGCCAGTGCGAGTCATTTCACCAATCGGTTCAAGCAGGTTTTAGGCGGGACGCCCGGCGAGTATCGGCAGGCGTTCTTGCGTTAGGCCTGAAATCTTAAGTGCCTTTCAGGGCCTCTTCGCGAGCAGGCTCGCTCCCACATTTGGAATGCAATTCCCTGTGGGAGCGAGCCTGCTCGCGATGAACGATGACGCGGTTGCGGATCAGAACTCCAAAGTGCTGGACAACGAAACCTGCCGCGAATCCCCCATCGACACAAAGAACCGACTCGCCGCCGAGGTGTAATACGTGCGATCAAAAAGGTTCTTCACGTTGAGCTGAAACTTGACCTTCTGACCTTCGACTTTGGTGTCGTAAGTAGCGAAGGCATCCGCCACGGTGTAGCTCGGCAGGTCGAAATCATTCACCGCGTTACCTGCTCGCTCACCGACATAGCGTGCTCCGGCACCGATACGCAGTTGATCGCCGCCGATCACGCTGCCGAAGTCATACACCGCCGACAATGAGCCGCTGTTCTTCGCCACGTTTTGCAGGCGTTTGCCCTTGTAAGTTGGGTCTTCGGTGACTTCGGCATCGGTGTAGGCGTAGCTGCCGATCATGCTCCAGCGGTCGCTGAGTTGACCGGTCATGTCCACTTCCAGACCGCGCGAACGCACTTCACCGGCAGCGCTGTAAATCGTCGTCGGGCCTTCGGAGTTGGCCACAAGCACGTTGCGTTTCTTGATATCGAACAGCGCGATGTTGCCGGTGATGCGCCCCGGCATATCCAGCCGTGCGCCCAGCTCCCACGACTTGGCTTCTTCCGGCGCAATGCTGCCGTCGAGCACGGTGCTGCTGCCGCTCAGCGGGGCGATGGTCGAGTTGGGCTTGAACGATTCGGTGTAGCTGCCATAGAACGACAGCTCATCGGTGTAGCGATACACCAGGCCCGCGCGCGGCACCCATTTCTGGCCATTGCTGTCGGTGTTAGCCTTGAACGGCACGCCTTTGCCGGCGTACTGGTCGTACTCCTGAAAGCGTCCGCCGGCGACCAGAATCCACTGGTCGTTGAGGTGGATCGAGTCCTGCAAAAATATCGAATCGCTGCGCAGCAAATCGGTCTGGGCACTGTCTGCCGGGCTGACCGTGGTGCCCTCCACTTCGCGGCCGTACACCGGGTTGGTGTAGCTGAACATCGTCAGGCTTTTTTGGCGGATCAGGTCGGCGCGATAGATCTTGCGGTACTCGTCGTCGACGCCGAACACCAGGTCATGCTGCATGCCCAACACGTTGACTTTGCCTTCGAGGCTGGCGGTGGTGAAACGGTCGGTGCTGATCGCGCCGTGGGTGCCGTCCATGCTGCGGGTCAGCGTGCCTTTATTGGTGTCGATGGCCGTGATGCGTACCTGGCTGGCGTCGTAGGTTTCGCGGTTCCAGCTGTAGCCGAAGTGGGCTTTCCAGTCATCGTTGAGTTCGTGATCGGCCTCGAAGTGATACAGATCCGAACGCCCTTCCATGTCGTTGAACGGCTCGTCGAGACGTTCCTTGCGCGAGATGTTCAGCGGATGGTTGGTGCGCGGATCGATCACCGTGCCGCGATCGAACGGCGTGAGGAATTCGCGATGCTCGTAGCCGAATGACAGCTTGGTGCGTTCGCCGAACCAGGCCAGCGAAGGGGCGATCAGTGTTTCGCGATGAGTGCCGTAGTTGCGCCAGTAATCTTCGTCTTCGTGATCGAGCACCAGGCGATAAGCGAACCCGGATTCACCCAGCGCACCGGTGCTGTCGAAGGTGCCGCCACTGCCGTTTTTGCCTTCGCCGTAGGTCGAGCCACGCAGCGTCAGCGCGTTGTATTGCTCAAGTTCGGGCTTCTTGCTGACGAGGTTGACCACCCCGCCCGGGTCCTGAATTCCGTAGAGCAAAGACGCCGGGCCTTTGAGCACTTCGACGCGATCAACCGTGGCGTTCATGCCACGGCCCTGCACGATCGGCATGCCGTCGCGCATGATCGAGCCGTTGCGGTTATCGCCGAAGCCGCGGGTCATCACCGAATCCTGCGTGCTGCCCAAGGTGTTGCCCTGGGTGATGCCACTGACGTTGGCCAGCGCGTCATCAAGGTTGCGCGGCGCCTGATCGCGGATCACTTGTGCGGGAATGACGTTGACGGTCTGCGGGATTTCCTGAAGCGAGGCCGATGAGCGCATCACCGAGCTGGTTTGCGGCGGCTGGTAACTCATGGACTCGTCACGCATCGAGGTGATGGTGGTCGCGCCGAGATTAAGTGCGCCTTCAGTGGGTTGCGGCTCCAGCGCCAAGGTATGGCTATCGGTGCGGCGGAAGCTCAGGCCGGAACCTGTGAGCAGACGTTGCAGCGCTTGCTCGGCACTCATCTGACCGTTGACCGCCGGCGCGGTGAGACCGTACGGCGCTTCATCGGTGTAGACCACGCTTTGCCCGGTAACGCGGCTGAAGTCGCTCAGGGCCTGGGGCAGCGGTTTGGCGGCCAGGGAGAAACTGAACTGCTTTTGCGCCTGGCTGCTGACGGATTCAGCGGCGAGCGCCACGCTCATCGGCAGCAACGCCAATGCGGAAAAACTAAGCGCTTGAGCGCCCAACCACTGTTTGACCGAACCCGATTTTGCCCTGGACTTCATTGCTCAATGACCTGTGTAGAACCGCAACGGATGCGAATGACTCGCAGTTTCAGTCACTACACGGATGGGGCTCAGGTTTACCTCACCACAATTTTGAAAATATTTTCCAGGAGCAAAAGATCGCAGCCTTCGGCAGCTCCTACAGGGGTACACCCATCCCATGTAGGAGCTGCCGAAGGCTGCGATCTTTTGACTTTAATGTCAGCGCAAAATAATCAACTGCCCTAAAATCCGATGCTGCTCAAACCCCATCACCCCTTGCAGCGAACTCAACACCGCATGCGGGTCCTTGCTCGGAAAACTGCCGCTGACCTTGCGCGCCGCCAACTCATCGTTGAGCAACACAATCCGCCCGGGGTAATACCGGCGCAGATCCGCCACCACATCGCCCAGCGTCGACTTGTAATAAGTCAGCCAACCCTGCCGCCAGGCCAGTTGCGCTTCGCTGTCCACCGCGTGCAGTTTTTCCGCCGCGCCATCGCCGTAAGCCACTTGCTGGCCGGCCGTAAGAATCTGCTGCGCTGCACCGCGATCCTTCGTCACCCCAACCCGCCCGGACAACACCGTGACCTGCGCGCCATGGTCTTGCAGACGCACTTCAAATTGCGTCCCGAGCACCCGCACCTGGCCCTTTTTGGCCTCGACTACGAAAGGCTCGCCAGTGTGAGTGACACTGAAAAAACCGGCGCCGCGACGCAACTGCACATGACGCTCGCCATGGCTGAAATTCACCGCAATGGCGCTGTCGGCGTCCAGTGTCACCTGCGTTTTATCGACCAATGTCACGGTGCGGATCTCGCCAGGTGCCGACACATAATCTGCGCCCAGATCATTGATCCAGCGCTGCGGCTGCCAACCCGTGCCAAGACTGATCATCAACAGCAGACACGCGGCCATCGCCAGCGCGCCGGACCAGCGCAAGAGCTGTGGACGACGCGGACGATCCATCGCATTGAGATAACCCTGCAACGCCAAGGCCTCCTCATCGGCCAGGGTACGCGCCGGCCCTTCGCTCAACTCCCAGACCACTTGCGCCTGTGCGTAAGCCTCAGCGTGGGCCGGGTCGGCGCGCAGCCAGTGGCTGAAAGTGAGTTGATCGCCAGCACTCGGCCGGTCATGCAGCAGGCTCAGCCAGGCAAAAGCGGCCTGTTCCTGAGCGGGCGTCGGGTGGACGCGGTCGATGTGCTTCACGGTGCTTTCCATGGCGTGCGTGGCGCGGGTTCGCGCAGGCTGGCCTTGCAGGCCTCGAGGGCGCGCATCATATGTTTTTCCACGGCGCTTTGGGACAGGCCCATGGCTTTGGCGATTTCCGCGTACTTGCGGCCGTGGATGCGATTGAGCAAAAAGATCTGCCGGGTGCGCTCGGGCAAGGCACGCAAGGCCGCTTCGACATGGCGCAGATCATTGCCGGCTTCGAGCGCGGCTTGCGGCTCGCTGCAGTGGCTGTCCGGTGAGTCGGGTTGCCAGCCTTCGTTGACGCGCACCCGCGTGCCTTCGCTGCGCAGATGGTCGATGGCGATGTTGCCAGCGCAGCGCAACAGGTAGGTGCTGAGCTCCTCGACTTGCACCAAGGGCCGACGCCAGAAACGCAGAAACAGATCCTGCACCAGATCCGCCGCCGTCGCCCGGCAACCGACGCGCCGGTTCACCAGCGCTTCCATCTGCGAACGTTGGGACAGGAACACCTGCAGAAAATGCGCACGCGCCCCGCGCGGCTCGTCGTCGCGGGATTCCGGAGGCAGACCGATCAGCACTTCAGCACTGCGCCCATGCCGCGACCGGGCTGGCCAACAGACTGACCCCGGCCAGCGCCAATGCCAGACGCGGGCGATACGGCAGCAACAGCACTAGCGCCAATGCGCTGAGCATCAGCACGGCAAACCAGTCGACCAGCCCGAAACTCCAGCCATTGGCCGTCACGGCCGCCCAAATCGATAAGCCCAGCAGCAACCAACCCGCCAGCGTCAGGCCGTGACGGCGTCGCGGCGAAGGTTTGTGGCCAAGCAATTCATCGTGGTGCCGAGGCATCGACAGGCACAGCGCCGTGAACCCGGCGTAGCAAAGCAAAAGCGCCAGCAGCATCAGTTTGTCCCTTGCTCAAGCGTGATCGGCCGGTGCGTTTCGCGGGGCGTTTTTTTGACCCTGACCGTGGTGCCGGCACGCTGCACCTTCCACGCGGCCCAGGCCAGGAAAACACCGGTAGCCAGACACGTCAGATCGAAACCGGCGAGTACCCAATCACCCTGCGCCAGCGTTACGCCGAGATTCCACGGCGTGGTCAGTGCATTGATCAGTGGCACCGCGATAAATAGCGCGGCACCCAGCACAAGCTGCTCGATCCACGCCTTGCGCCCGGTACGCAATAACGCATGCACCACGCTCAAACCCCAGGCAATAAAGAACGCATTCACTTCCCAATCTGCGCGTCCAGCCAGATCCACTGGCAGCAGCCGATTGGCGAGGAAGAACACCGCCACCGCCGACACAAGCCCGGCCATGCTGGTGATGTTCAGCACTTCCACCAGCCGCAACTCGAACGGCATCACACCGCTCTTGGCGTGTTTGAGCTGACGCTTGCCGAGCCAGATCACCAGCCCGGTGCCGATCATGGCTGTGCCCGCCAAGCCACAAATGAAGTACAACCAACGCAACACCGGCCCGGCAAAATGGCCCATGTGCAGACCATAGAAAGCGCCGCCCACCGCCATCGCCGCCGGTTGATCCGGCGTGCTGCTGAGCATCTGCCCAGTGACACCGTTAAAAGTCACTGCGCTGCCAAAATCGTGAACCACACGATCGCCGGCGCGCGACAGCACCACCGAGGCATTTTCATCCCCGGGATTGCTCACCGAGAGCCGCGCGGTGTGGCCACCGACCCATTGCTCGCTGGCCTTGGCCAACAAGGGCGCCATGGGTGCCAGTGGAGCAGCAACATTCGCTCGCTCCGGCGTCTTCGAGGCCGGGAAAACCTCATCGTAAAACTTGCGCGTGTCGCCGCCGTAGGACGCCAGGATGCTAGCCGGCATGACCATCGACATGAAGATCACCAGGCTGCTGTAGGTGATCATCAAGTGAAACGGCAGCACCAAAACGCCCACGGCGTTATGCCCATCGAGCCACGAACGCTGACCTTTGCGCGGGCGGAAGGTGAAGAAGTCCTTGAAAATTTTCTTGTGGGTGATGATCCCGGTGATGAGCGCGACGAACATCACCATCGCGGCGATCGTCGCCAGCCAGCGGCCCCACGGATAAGGCATTTGCAGCTGGAAGTGGAACCGGTAGAAGAACTCGCCGCCCATGCTTTCGCGGCCCTGCACTTCGGTGCCGGTTTGAGCGTCGAGGGTTCTGGATTCGAAGCGGCCACGCTCGCCGGGTTTCGCCGGGGCTTGTTGCCAGCGAACGGTCAGGCCAGGGTCGCGGGCGTCGGGCAGGTCGATCAGCCACCGCGAGGCGCCGGCCGCGTGTTGTTGCAGATAATCCTGGGCCTGCGTCAGGCTCGCCTCGGCATTGATCGGCCGCGCGGGGATTTCCGGCTGCATCCAGTGACTGGTTTCATCCTTGAAATAGGCCAGGGTTCCCGTCAGGAAAATCGCGAACAACAACCAGCCGAACACCAGTCCGGCCCAGGTGTGCAACCAGGCCATCGCCTGACGGAAACCCTCTTTCATGCGTAACCCAATCCGCGCGCGGCGCCGGAGACGGTCGCCAGAATCACACTCGGCACCAGCAAACCGACCCACGCCGACCAGGCGGTGCGGCAGGCGAAACACCAAAGCACCGCGACCAGATAGACCAAAAAGGAAATAGTCATGCCGGTCACCACCGCTTCGGCACGGTTCAAGGGCAACCACATCGTCAGCGTGACACTGGCCAGCGCAGCAACCAGATAGCCGCCAAACACCGCCGCCAGCACCCGCGAGGTGACGGCAAGACGATAGGACAAGGGGAGCGTGGCGAGTTTGGCTTTCATGTTTCGACCCTGAAACGGAAAACGTCCGGCCGACAAGCCGAACCAACAGGCGAGCAATATTAATGATAAATATTCTCATACGCAAAAGCATCTGATTGCCGGCCAACCTCCGACGCCCCTACAATGCGAACAGTTCTTGTTCTCTAACGTACAAACAGTGCGCCCGGAGTAATACCGTTGCCGTCCGCCCATCCCGTCGAATCGCTCTATCAGGCCCACCACAGCTGGCTGACCGGCTGGTTGCGGCGCAAACTCGGCTGCCCGGACAGCGCGGCGGATCTGGCGCAAGACACGTTCATCAAAGTGCTGACCGCCCGCGAAGCACCGGTGATCATCGAGCCGCGCGCCTTTCTGACCACCCTTGCCAAGCGCGTGCTGTGCAATCACTACCGCCGGCAGGATCTGGAGCGCGCCTACCTCGACACCCTGGCGCAGATGCCGGAACTAGTGGCGCCGTCGGAAGAAGACAAAGCGATCATCCTGCAAACCCTGATGGAGCTGGATCAACTGCTCGACGGTTTGCCACCGCTGGTCAAACGCGCCTTTCTATTGGCGCAAGTCGATGGCCTGACCTATCCGCAGATCGCCGCTGAACTAGGCATTTCTGTGGCCACGGTCAAACGCCATCTGAACAAAGCGGCGATGCGCTGCTATTTCGCCCTGTGAACCGCGCCCCGGATTTCTCCGCACAAGTGGCCGAACAGGCCGTGAGCTGGCTGCTGGAAATGCAGCAGGGCGCGTTCAGCGCGCGCCAGCAACAGGCGTTGCAACAGTGGCTGGACGCGCACAGCGAACACCGCCGCGCCTGGGAGCACATCGCGCGAGTCAACCAGCGCTTGCGCGGGGTGTCCTCGCCGCTGGCGCACGCGGCGTTGAACGGGCCGAAGTCCGGCGGCCGCCGTCAGGCACTGAAACTGTTGCTGATTCTTGGCGCCGGCTCCGCCGTTACCTGGGGCATGCGCGAGCACAATCCGCTGCCGCCGCTGCTCGCCGATTACCGCAGCCCGGTGGGTCAGCGACGCAAAATTGCATTGGGTGCAGGCGACCAGTTGCACCTCAACACGGCCAGTTCAGTGGATGTAGATGGCGGGCAGCGGCTGATTCGTTTGCTGGAAGGCGAAATGCTCCTGAGCGCCTCGCAATCATTCGAGATACGCACCGCGCAGGGTGTTCTGAAAAGCCAGGGCGCGCGCCTCAACGTGCGTCAGTTTGCCGATCGCACGCACGTCGCGCTGTTCGAAGGTCGGGTCGAACTGACCAGCAACGCACGCGCGCCAATGCTGCTGCCTGGCGCCCGACAACTGAGTTTTAACGCGACCGCTGTCAGTGAACCCAAATCACTGGACGCCAACAGCGGCGCTTGGGTCGACGGCATGCTGGTCGCCGCGCATATGCGCCTCGGTGATTTCCTCGATGAGCTGGGACGCTACCGTCGCGGGCAGCTCAATTGCGACAGGAAGGTCGCCGATCTGCTGATCTCCGGGACTTATCCACTGGACGACAGCGAGCGGATTCTCGACCTGCTGGAAATCAGCTTGCCGGTGAACGTGAAGCGATTTACCCGCTACTGGATCAGTGTCGAAGCACGGGTTTGAAAATACTTAAAAACAAATGAGCCGTTTTTCAGATCTGGCGTGACAGAGAAGGAAAGCCCCCTTGATTCAACCTTCTCAGGATCATCCGACATGCACCCCATCCGCCTCACGCCGCTGGCCCGCAGTCTTCGCAACCTCGTCCTCGGCGCCAGCCTGAGTTTCAGCGCCCTGCCCGTCGCGCTGGCTGCCGACGCCAAGGCTTATCACATTGCGCCGTCGTCGCTGGAAAACGCCCTCAATCAATTTGGCCGCGAAGCCGGGTTGCTGATTTCTTTCGGCTCGCAAGTCACCAGTGGCGTGCAAAGCCGCGGCCTGGAAGGCAGTTACACGCCAGAGCAAGGTCTTGACGCATTGCTCGAAGGCACCGGCCTGCAAGCGCGCGCCGAGGGCGACAACGCTTTCAGCCTGCAACCGGCAGGTGACGCAGCGCTGGAGCTGGACACCTCCAAAGTGGTCGGCGACTGGCTCGGTGATGCGCAGCAAATCAACGTCTTCGAACATCCTGGCGCTCGCGACGTGATCCGCCGCGAAGATTTCGAACGCCAGGGCGCCACCCAGGCGCGCGATGTGCTCAACCGCATTCCCGGCGTCAACGCCCCGGAAAACAACGGCACCGGCAGCCATGATATGGCGCTGAACTTCGGCATTCGCGGTCTCAATCCACGTCTCGCCGCACGCTCGACGGTGTTGATGGATGGCATCCCGGTGCCCTTTGCGCCGTATGGTCAACCGCAACTGTCGTTCGCGCCGATCAGCATGGGCAACATGGATGCGGTGGACGTGGTGCGCGGCGGTGGCGCGGTGCGTTACGGCCCGCAGAACGTCGGTGGCGTGGTCAACTTCGTGACCCGGGCGATTCCCGACGAGCCGACGGTCAAGGGCGGCTTCCAGACGGAAACCAGTCCGTCGTCGAGCCACGACGGCTTCAAGACCAGCGCCAATCTGCTGGCCGGCGGTACCAACGAGAACGGTCTGGGCGGCGCTTTGTTGTACTCCGGCACTCGCGGCGGCGACTGGCGTGAGCACAGCGATACCGAGATCGACGACCTGATCCTCAAAGGCAAATATCAGCTCGACGAGGCCAACAGCTTCAACGCCATGGCCCAGTATTACGAAGGCAAGGCTGACATGCCCGGAGGCCTGAACGTCGCTGATTACGAAGCCGATCCGTATCAATCCACGCGCCCGAAAGACCAGTTCTGGGGCCGGCGCACGATGTTCAATTTCGGCTATCGCTATCAGGAAGATCGCCGCGAATTCACCGCCAACACCTTCTTCACCAAAACCTTGCGCAGCGGTTATCTGGATCAAGGCACCTTCCTCTCGCTGTCGCCACGCGAGTATTGGGTGCGCGGTTTTGAAACGCGTTTCGCCCAGGGCTTCGATCTCGGCCCGACCAGCCATGAAGTCGGCGTCGGCTATCGCTACATCAACGAGGCCGGCCACGAACTGCGCTACCGCACGCCGATTGCCAGCAATCAATACCCGACCACCAACAGCCGCAACGACCGCGATACGCGCGGCGGCACCGAAGCCAATGCGTTCTTCGTCGATGACCGTATCGACATCGGCAAGTGGACGATCACTCCGGGCGTGCGCTACGAAATGATCGAGTCGCAGCAGACCAACAACCTCACCAACGTCAAATACAAGGGCGACTACAACACCGCGCTGCCAGCACTGAACGTGCTTTATCACCTGACTGACAGCTGGAACCTGTACGCCAACACCGAAGGTTCGTTCGGCAGCGTGCAGTACAGCCAGATGCCCAACCGCGTGAGCAGCGGCGAAGTGAAACCGGAGAAGGCGCGCACCTGGGAACTCGGCACCCGTTACGACAACGGCGCGTTGCGCGCAGAGATTGGCGCGTTTCTGATCAACTTCGACAACCAATACGAAAGTAACCAGACCAATGATTCGGTGATCGCTCGCGGCGAAACCCGCCATCAAGGCATCGAGACCAGCGTCAACTATGCGCTGGACGACTTGAGCCCGGCGCTGGCCGGTTTCGATGTCTACGCCTCTTACGCCTACGTTGACGCGACCATCCGCGAAGACGGGCCGAACAAAGGCAATCGCGTGCCGTTCTCTTCGAAACACAAAGGCACGATTGGCGTCGGTTACACCGAGGGGCCGTGGAAGTTGAATCTGGACAGCAGCTTCCAGAGCGATCAGTTTGCCGACAACGCCAACACCTCGAAAGAAAGCGCCGACGGCAGCACCGGCAAGATCCCGGGCTACATGCTGTTCAGCAGTCGCGCGGGCTATGACTTCGGCCCGCAATTGTCGGATCTGAATGTGGCGGTGGGGGTGAAGAACATCTTCAACACGCAATACTTCACGCGTTCGTTCGATGACAACAACAAGGGTAAATACGTGGGGGAACCGCGGACGGTGTATGTGCAGACTTCTGTGGCGTTTTGACCACCACTGAAAACAAAACGGGCCTGCATCAGCAGGCCCGTTCTCATTGGGTGATTAAATAATCAGCGCATCAACTGTTGATCGCTGCCTGTTCATTCTCAAGAAATTCTTCCTCCAGCAGTGCGTCATTCGCCTTGCTAAATGGCACCACAGCGGCGCGTGGTTTGCCGCGCAATTTGCCAAACAGGTGCTCCAGCGCGTGTTCCAGTTTTTCGGCTGCACCATCGATCGCCTGTTCCAGCGAATCGGCTTTGTGGGTGACGGAAATCGGTTGATGGCCTTTTGGCCGCGCTTCCAGTTGGCAGCGCAAGTCATGGGGACCTGGTTTGTCACCGTTCTCGTCGCTCAGGTGGACTTCGACACGGGTCAGGTCTTCTTCATAACGTTCGAGCGTGCTCTCAATGGTTGTACGTACCCACTCCTCCAGTCGTTGACTACTTTGAATATGGTTATCGCTGTTGACTTGGATTTGCATAGTTCATCCCTTATTTCAGCTAGCTCGCAAGAGGCCTTGAACAGGATTTCGTGACCCCTTGATTACAACAATCGGCCCGACTGCCAAACATTTCAACCCCTGAAAAAAGAAAAATTTTCATTCGCAAAAAAAGCCGGACAACCGGGCAAAGCGCTGGTAAGGTCGGGAGTTGGGTCGCCTCGTCACTCTGCAAAATTCGCTCACAATTGCCCGTCGTTCAGCGGGTGCAAACTGCGAAAAATCCCCGCCTCCTCCACCAGCCAGTCATGCACCGCACGCACGCCCGGATGGCTCAACGCCCCTGGCGCATACAGCAATACATAACGTTTATGATTGGGCACCGACAGCCCGAACGGCACGATCAATGCGCCCCGCTCCAGCTCATCATTTAGCAGCGTGCGCCGGGCAATCGCCACGCCCATGCCGGCGATGGCCGCTTCGATGGTCAGGTGATTGCGATTGAACGTGTGCCCCCGCCGCACGTCGGCGCCTTCGAAGCCAATCGCGTTCAAATAGAATTCCCACTCTGCATATTCGTAACTGCCACGCCAGGCGGTGATGTCGTGCAACAACGGGAAATGCACCAGATCCGCCGGGCCATGCAGCGGTGGACGTCCACGGAGCAGGCTCGGCGCGCACACCGGAAAAATCTGCTCGTCGAGCAAGGCTGTGGATAACAGCCCCGGATAGCTGCCGTCGTTCAGGTCGATCGCCAGATCAAAGTCGCCCTCATGTAAAGGCACGCTGCTGTCCTCGGCCACCAGCCGCAACTGGATATCCGGAAAACGCTGTTGCAGGCGAGGTAGGCGTGGAGTCAGCCATTTGCTCAGGAATGACGGAATCGAACGCACCCGCAAAATCCCGCTGATCATCCCGGCATCGAGGCGGCGCAATTCGGCGTCGATGCTGCCGTAAGCTTCGTTGACCGTTATCGCCAGTCGCTGCCCTTGCGCGCTTAATTCCACGCCACGCGCACGGCGATGAAACAGACGGAAACCGAGGCGCTCTTCCAATTGGCGGATCTGCTGGCTGACCGCCCCCGGGGTGATGTGCAGTTCTTCTGCACAACGGGTGAACGACAAGTGCCGCGCGGCACAGGAAAACACCTGCAGCCAGACGTAGGTCTGGGCATGCAATTGACGACTCATTGTTTAGTCCTGCTAAAGGCTGTCTTAGGAAGTTTCGTTGGTCACGGCAGACCGAGGCAGGCAGTATCGCCGACATTGCGCTTGTCCGACAAAAAATGGCAGCGATTCCTACTCCATTGCTTGTAAGGGTTTAGCATGGCTATCAGTGTTTTCGATCTATTCAAAGTCGGCATCGGTCCGTCCAGTTCCCACACCGTCGGCCCGATGCGCGCCGCTGCAACCTTCGCTCAGGCGCTGACCGATCAACGCTTGTTGAACGACGTACGTCGTGTGGAAATCCGTTTGTACGGGTCGCTGTCGGCCACTGGCGTCGGCCATGCCACCGACCGCGCCACGGTCATGGGCCTGATGGGAGAATGGCCGGACAGCATTGATCCGTCGACCATCGAGCCACGTATCCAGCAACTGCGCGAAACCGGCCAACTGCCCCTCGCGGGTGGACGCTCGATTGCCTTCAACTGGCAACGCGATCTGCTGTTGCTGGACGAGAACCTGCCCTACCACCCCAACGCCATGTCTCTGACAGCCTTTGGCGAAACCGCCGAGCTGTTCACGCAGACGTACTACTCGGTGGGTGGCGGTTTCATTATCGAAGCGGCAGAAGCCGAGTCCGGTGTATCCCCGGCCGGTGACGTGGTGCTGCCTTACGACTTTTCCAGCGCCGCCGAACTCCTGTCGCTGTGCAAACAGCACAATTTGCGTGTTTCCGAATTGATGATGGCCAACGAACGCGCCTGGCGCTCCGACGCTGAGATCCGTCAAGGTCTGTTGCACATCTGGTCGGTGATGCGAGAGTGCGTCGAACAAGGCCTGCGCCACGAAGGCATTCTGCCCGGCGGTCTGAATGTCCCGCGCCGTGCAGCGAAATTGCATCGCAGTCTCTTGGAAATCGGCAAGCCGAATGTCATCAGCTCGACGCTGTCGGCAATGGAGTGGGTCAACCTCTTCGCCCTTGCCGTCAACGAAGAAAACGCCGCTGGCGGACGCATGGTGACCGCGCCGACCAACGGTGCCGCCGGGATCATTCCGGCGGTGTTGCACTACTACATGAAATTCAACCCGGATGCGTCTGACGATGACGTCGTCAATTTCTTCCTGGGCGCGGCCGCCGTCGGCATTTTATGCAAGAAAAATGCGTCCATCTCCGGCGCCGAAGTCGGCTGTCAGGGTGAGGTCGGTTCGGCCTGCGCCATGGCCGCTGCCGGCCTGGCCGACGTACTCGGAGCAACCCCGGAACAACTGGAAAACGCCGCTGAAATCGGCCTGGAACACAACCTCGGCCTGACCTGCGACCCGGTGGGCGGCCTGGTGCAAGTGCCGTGTATCGAGCGCAATGCCATTGCTGCGGTGAAAGCGATCAACGCCACGCAAATGGCTCTGCGCGGCGACGGCAACCACTTCATTTCTCTCGACCGGGTGATCCGCACCATGCGTGATACCGGCGCCGACATGCACGACAAATACAAAGAGACTTCAAGGGGCGGCTTGGCGGTGAACTGGGTGGAATGCTGACCGGCTAATTGCACTGTGAGCGGTCACGCGCCCTGAAACGGGCCACAAATAAACAAGGCGAGCCATGGGCTCGCCTTTTTTATGCCGTATCCATTGTCCGACAAGATTCCCGGCATAGCCCTTGCTACACCTGATCAACACGATAATGGCGATATGGCCACGGAATGGCCGGTGGTCTGGAGGGGCGAACCAACCAGATCACGGCCGGTCAACAACTGCACGTTCAATCAGGCGGTGACGCATCATGGACAACCCTTTTCAGATCATTACCGATGCCTTCGCGCCGGACTATCAGATCAACTTGAGCATTCAGGGCCTGGACGGCAGCATCATGCTGACTCTGTCCAACAGCGGCCGCATCGTGGCCAAACGGATGATCAGCGCTGAACAGCGCAACGACCCCACACGCCTGAAGCGTCTGGTGCAAAGCATTCAGTTCGGCATCGCCATCGAACAGGGCCACAGTGCCATGGCGATCCTCGAAGCCATGACCAGCGGCGACGGGCTGACCCCGCCACCGCCAAAAGTCATCGGCCAGCCCCGGCAAGCCGCCGGGCTTTAAAGCTCGCCCTTCTCGACTTCGGGATGCTCACCGGACCCCGTACCAATCTTGCGTTGCGGGTGTTCAATCTTCACCGAAGGGAATTGCGACGAGGCGTAACGCACCACCAGAATCGCGAACGCCAGCAGCAGAATCCCGCCGCACAGATAAATGATGCCCATGTCTGGCGGATTGTGGTGCGAGACGTTGGAGATCAGCAGCCGCGTCAGCGCAGTGATCGCCACGTAGATCAGGAAACGCACCGGCATATGGTTGGTCTTGAAGTAAATCCCGACCATCGCCCCCAATTCCAGATAAATAAACAGCAGCAGAATGTCATCGATCTTGATATGCCCGACTTCGAGCATCCCGAGAAACTCCATCACCGCCGCCCACGCGGTGACCGCACCGATGGCGAACAGCGCCAGGTAGTGGAAGGTCTCGACGAACAGATTGCCCAGAGACTCGGCCAGTTGATGCACGTTTTGCCGCAGTTTCTCGGCCCAGTTGATTTTCACGATGATGTTTCCTTAGCTCGATGCGAGCGGATGATGCGTGTTGGACGTGACGGTTTTTCTTCACGCGCCTGATTTCATGCAGAAACAGGGCCACGCATCATGGCGAGACGCCGCAAAACCCGCGCCGTGGCGTTTGGTCGCACTCTCGGCCTCGCACCCGCCCCTGTGAGAGCGAGCTTGCTCGCGAATGAAGGCGACACGGTCGATCTGACAAACTCCAAATCCGGTCTACATTGAAAAGCCACTACCCAAAGCGCAGGGATTCGCTTATCCTTTTCGCTGTATATAAATACAGTGGTCGCAAAGACAACTAATGTGAAGGCATGTGAGGTGGTGAATGGCCGTCGAAGTGGTATACCGCAGCAGCCGAGATCTGGAGCGCTTGTTCATGGATAAAGCCGAAGCTGACCGTCATGACAAAATGCTCGAACTGGCCGAATACTTGGCCGATGTGCTGCAAAAAGCTGTTCCGTCGCTGACTGAGCAGCAAGTGGAAGAAGCCGGGATTTACATGGCGAAGAACCGCGATGTGTTCGCCCGGGCGTTCAAGAGCCAGCCTGATGCATTGTCGGAGCTGATCAATGCGCCGGCTGAGCCGGTCGAAAAAGCCGAGGTCGAGGAATCTGCTGAAGCGCCGGTGAAACCAGCCAAAGCAGCGAAAGCGGCGAAGTAATTTATGCCCGAATTGAATAGGCCCTGAGTCGTACGACTCAGGGCCTTTTTCATGCCTTCGAAACCTACCGATACAAAACCCTTTCCGCCAACTCATCCGCCACCCGCGCTGGCGAGCGTTTTTCCGCCTGCGCATGAGCAAACACTTCGGTCAGCCGTGAACTGATTTTCGACAGGTGCGCGGTAATGGTGGTCAGTTCCTCGCCACGATGTTTCAGCGAGACATAAATCAGACCACCGGCATTGATCACATAGTCCGGCGCATAAAGAATTCCGCGCCGCTCCAATTGATCAGCCACATCCAGATGCGTCAGCTGATTGTTGGCCGACCCGGCCACCGCCGAGCAACGTAATTGTGCAACCGAGTGACTGCTCAGCACACCGCCCAGCCCGCACGGAGCGAGTATGTCGCAGGGCGTACTGAGCAACGCATCGTTGGCGATCGGGTGAGCGTTGAGCTGCTCCATCGCCAGTTGCACCTTGCCGTGGTCAATGTCGCTGACCAGCAGTTCGGCCCCGGCGGCGTGCAGTTGCTCGGCCAGCGCAAAACCGACATTGCCCAAACCCTGAATGGCGATACGCAAACCTTCGAGATTGTCGCTGCCCAACCGTGCCATGGCGGTTGCACGAATCCCGGCAAACACGCCCATCGCTGCGTGCGGCGCAGGATCGCCCGCCGACGTGGTGCTGGTGACATGCTGGGTCTGCTGGGCTATGCAATCCATGTCCGCAACCGAGGTGCCACTGTCGATAGCGGTGATGTAGCGGCCGTCGAGCTGATCGATGCAGCGACCAAAGGCTTCGAACAGTGCGCCACGGTTTTCCACGTGCACCGGTCTTACGATCACTGCAACGCCACCGCCCTGAGGCAATCCGGCCAGCGCGGCTTTGTAGCTCATGCCCTGGGCGAGACGAATAGCGTCTTCGACGGCCGACTCGTCATTGGGATAGGCAAGGTAACGGCACCCGCCCAGGGCCGGCCCCAGACGACTGTTATGAATGGCTATGACCGCCTTCAACCCGGAAACCGGGTCAACGCTCAGGTGCAGCGATTCCAGGCGAGTGCTTTGCATGAGCGCAAACATCGTTGGGCTCCCGAATCACTTCTTGTAGAACGCCAGTATAGGCTTGCGCCCGAAAATTGCTGGAGCGCACCGGAATAAGCATCGATGGCGATGATGGCTTTGCGGCATAACCCCGGGCCCGAGTTGCCAGACACTGGACGAATGGCACGGACGGGGCTAAAACGAGGCATTCCCCGGAGATTTCAATGAGTCCGCGCCAACGTTTTTTCGAGTGTCTGCACCGCTCCCCGCCCGCGCTGTTCGAAGCCGCGCTGTGGATGGCGGCCGAGCACGAAAAAGCTATCGATCCCCAAACGCTGCTGCAAGACTTCAAGGATCTGCAGCAGCGGGTCAGTTACGGCTTGCCGATGCTGCCGGTGAGTGAACTGGCGCAGCCGTTGTTGCGGCGCATGACTGATCTGGGCTTCGCCCAAGATGACTTCCTGCCGCTGCGCCCGCAGGCTGCAATGCTGCATAAAGTCTTGCAAACCCGCCGCGGACAACCGTTGGCACTGGCCTTGATTGCCCTGGAGTTGGCGCGCGCCCTGGAGATTCCACTGGTCGGGGTCAATTTCCCCGGGCACTTCCTGCTACGGGTGCCAGGCGCCGATCACTTGCTTGATCCGTGCGGTGGTCGACGCCTGTATCCCAATGACTGTCGCGAACTGTTGCAGCGCCAATATGGGGCGCACATGAAAATCAATTCTGAGCATCTACTGACCGCCACACCGGTGCAGATGCTCCAGCGCCTGTCGCGTAACCTTCGTCAGTTGCACTCGAGTCACGACGACTTTATTGCTGCGCTGATCGATGCCGAACGTGTGCTGGAACTGGGTGATGCCGGTGCCGCCGATTACCTCGCTCGGGCCAGTCTGTATCAAAAACTGGATTGCCCGAATGCCGAGCGTTTCGATCTGGAACATGCCTTGTTGCTCAGCGACGATCCAATCCAGCGTCTGCGCCTGACCGAACGGCTTGGGCATCTTCCCCCCAATTCTGTTGTTCATTAGACGCAAAAGATCGCTGCAGAAGGCTGCGATCTTTTGCTCTTCAGGATCTGACAGACTCCCCAACCCCTGAAGTTGCAGTTGCATCCGCAGGCGAACGCACCTGAATGATCAACAGTGCGGCAATGACGGCCGGAATCGCGCAGAAGAAGAAAATCTGCTCCACCGGAATATGCATCGCCAACAGCAAACTGCCGAACAGCGGCCCGAGAATCGAACCGAAACGCCCTACCCCCAGCGCCCAACCGGTGCCAGTGGCGCGTACATGCGCGGGATAGAAGTTACTGGCGAACGCATTCAGGGTCAGTTGCCCGCCGATGATGCAGAAGCCTGCGGCAAACACGCAGGCCACCAGATAACGCGGGTTGTCGTGATTGAGTCCCAGCAGGATTGTGCAAAACGCCGCGCACGCGAGCACGGCGGATAACAGACGCACCTTGCGTTTCAAGCGGTCGGCGAACCAGGCCATGCAGATCGCGCCCAGGGTCCCGGCGAACAGGAACATCGACGTCACCAGGTTGGCTTCGTTGAGTTTCAGGCCGCTTTCCAGCAACAGTGACGGCAGCCAACTGATCATGAAGTACAGCAAAATCAGGCTGACGAAAAACGTCGCCCAGATCAGCAACGTCGGCCGCGCGTAGCCGTTACGGAACAACTCGACCACGGTCAGTTTGCTGCCCTGCTCCTGCTCGTTCTGTTCAACGGAGGCGGCTGGCGGTTGCCAGTCGGGCAGCATCCGCGCGGTGACTTTGCGCAGCCGCGCATACGGCGGGGCATCGCGCAGCAGACGCGGCAAGGATTCCGGCAGCATCCACCAGAGGAACGGGAACAGCAGCAACGGCGTCACACCGCCGGCGAGAAACACCGCTTGCCAGCCGAATTGATCGATAAACCCCGCCGCAACAAAACCACCCGCCGCACCGCCGAACGAGAAGCCGCACGCGGCCAGCGTGACCATCAATGTGCGCAGGCGTGGTGGCGAATATTCCGACATCAATGCCATGGCGCTGGGCATTGCGCCGCCCATGCCGATCCCGCAGATGAAGCGCGCGATCATCAGCGAATTCAGAGAATCGGCGAACACCATCAGCACCGTCAGGCTGGCGTAAATCAGTACGCAGGCGAGCAGGATGCGGCGCACGCCGAAGCGGTCGGCCATTGGCGTGACGACGAGAGAGCCGATGGTGAGGCCCAGCAGGTTGGCGCTGAACACAGGGCCGAACGCAGATTTTTCCAGCCCCCAGTCCTGCGCCAGTGCCGGCACCACATAACCGAGCACTTGGGCGTCATAGCCGTCGGTGACTAGCAACAACGCGAGCAGGATCAAGAGCAACCACTGATAGCGGGACACAGGACGGGCGTCGAGTGCCGCCCGGAAGCTGGCAATCTGGTTGTGCATCGCAAGGTACCTGTTTTGTTTTTATGGTTTTTTTGCGTGGATCAACGCCGAACCTTGTGGGAGCGAGCCTGCTCGCGAATGCGGTGTGTCAGGTAAATGAATGGTGGCTGACACTCAGCATTCGCGAGCAGGCTCGCTCCCACAGGGGGTATTACGGTGTGTCTGGTTGATTGGCGGGATGGGCTTTGATAAACGCCGGATGCTCGGCAGCCAACGCCGCAACGCGACGAATACGCGGGTAAGCCTCCAGCGAAACATTGAACCGCTCTGCCGCATACAACTGCGGGATCAGGTAAACGTCCGCCACGCACGGCCACTCGCCGAAACAGAAGCCGCTGTCGCCGATCAGTTGCTCCACCGTCGCCAGGCCCTGGCTGATCCAGTGACTGATCCACTCCACCACCTGCGGTTCATCGTGCCCCAGCTGACGCAGCCGATTGAGCACGCTGACGTTGTGCAGCGGATGCACATCGCAACCGATCACCGCCGCCACGCCACGCACATGGGCGCGGGCAGCAAGGTCTTCGGGCAACAGCGGCATCTGTGGATAACGTTCTTCCAGATACTCGATGATCGCCGGCGACTGGATCAGCAACTCGCCATCATCGGTACGCAACGCCGGCACCCGCCCCTGCGGATTGATCGCCAGATACGCCGCTTGCCGATGCTCGCCACCGGACGGCGCGATCAGATTGACCGGCAACGCCTGATAGTCGAGGCCCTTGAGCGCCAGCGCGATCCGCACCCGATACGACGAGGTCGAACGGTAATAGGTATAGAGATCCATGAGCCGCTCCTGTCAGCGCGCCGCCAGCACTTTGCCGCGGCATTCGCCGAAGCCGATGGAGGCAAAACCGTCGCGGGCGCAGCGTGCGCGCAGGATGATTTCGTCACCGTCCTCAAGGAATTTACGCACCTCGCCGGACGCCAGTTCGATCGGCTTTTTGCCGCCCTCGGTGATTTCCAGCAGGCTGCCGAACTGACCGCTCTCTGGGCCGGACAAAGTGCCCGAACCGAATAGATCGCCGGCCTGCAACTGGCAGCCGTTGACGCTGTGGTGCGCGACCATTTGCGCCACGGTCCAGTACATGTAGCGGGTGTTGCTCAGGGTCAGGCGATGGGCTGGCAGATTCTGTTCGCGCATACGCTCGGTGAGCAGCAGCACTTCCAGTTCGATGTCGAAGGCGCCGCCATCCTGATCGCGCTTGTCGAACAGATACGGCAGCGGCTGCGGATCACCTTCAGGACGCGCCGGTTGTGCTGTGCGGAATGGCTGCAGCGCTTCGGCGGTGACCACCCACGGCGAGATGCTGGTGAGGAAACTCTTGGACAGGAAAGGCCCCAGCGGCTGGTATTCCCAGGCCTGGATATCGCGGGCCGACCAGTCATTGAGCAGGCAGAAACCGGCGATGTGTTCGGCGGCATCACCGATGGCAATAGACTCGCCCATCTCGTTGCCCTGCCCGATCCAGATCCCCAACTCCAGCTCGTAGTCCAGACGCGCGCAAGGGCCGAAGGTCGGCTCGCTCGCACCCGCCGGCAAGGTTTGGCCTTTCGGGCGACGCACGTCGGTGCCGGACGCGCGCACGGTGGAGGCGCGACCGTGATAACCGATCGGCACATGCTTGTAATTAGGCAGCAACGGGTTGTCGGGGCGGAACAGTTTGCCGACGTTCTGCGCATGCTCAATGCCGACGTAGAAGTCGGTGTAGTCGCTGATGCGCGCCGGCAAATGCAACTGGCAATCGGCGGCCAACGGCAGCAGTTTTGCGCCTTGAGCTTCGATGTTGCCGCGCAGGGTGCTGCCTTCGCTGAACAGTTCCAGCAGACGTTCGCGCAAGGCCACACGCGCCTCACGACCGAGCTCGAAGAACGCGTTCAGCTGACCGCCGTGCATGGCTTCCACCGCCGTGCGCGCGACGCCGTCGAACAGACCGGCCTCAAGTGCTACTTGCAGATCGAAGATGTGTTCGCCAATCGCCACGCCACTGCGCGGCTCGGAGCCCTCAACGCTGAACACGCCCAACGGCAGGTTCTGCAACGGAAAATCGGCGTGGCCGTTGGCCGAAGCGACCCAACTGCGGGTGATGGAATTCTGAGTCATGGGTTATCTCCGGGTCGGGTCGAACGTGGCGGGCAGCGTGGCCCAGCAGGCGTCGTAAGTAGATTGCAGTTGCGGGCAGTCGAGGGCAAAACGGCTTGGGCGCAGCACCTGACTGGTCTCGAACATGAAGGCCATGGTGTTGTCGATTTTCGCCGGTTTGAGATCGGCGTTGATCGCTTTGGTACAGGTCTCGCCATCCGGGCCGTGGGCGCTCATGCAGCTGTGCAACGAGGCGCCGCCGGGCACGAAACCTTCGGCCTTGGCGTCGTATTCGCCCTGGATCAGGCCCATGAATTCGTTCATCAGGTTGCGGTGGAACCACGGCGGACGGAAGGTGTTCTCGGCCACCATCCAGCGCGGCGGGAAGATCACAAAGTCGAGGTTGGCCAGACCGTGCACGCTGGTCGGCGAGGTCAACACGGTGAAGATCGACGGGTCCGGGTGATCGAAACTGACCGTGCCGATGGTGTTGAAGCGGCGCAGATCATATTTGTAGGGCACGTTGTTGCCGTGCCAAGCGACCACGTTCAGCGGCGAGTGATTGAGTTCGGTGGCCCACAATTGGCCGAGGAATTTCTGCACCAGCGTGGTGGGTTGTTGCAGGTTTTCGTAGGCGGCGACCGGTGTCAGGAAGTCGCGCGGATTGGCCAGACCGTTGCTGCCGATCGGCCCCAGATCCGGCAGGCGCAGCGGTGCGCCATGGTTCTCGGCGATGTAGCCGCGCGCCTGCGGATCGAGCAGTTCGACGCGGAATTTCAAACCGCGCGGCAGCACGACGATCTCCAGCGGCGCCACTTCCAGCACACCCAGTTCAGTAGCGATGCGCAGACGCCCGAGTTGCGGCACCAGCAGCAGTTCGCCGTCGGCGTTGAAAAACACACGCTCCATCGAGCGGTTGGCGGCGTAGTTGTAGATGCTGATCCCGGCGGGTTTTTCAGCACCGGCGTTGGCCGCCATGCTCACCAGGCCGTCGATGAAATCGGTCGGCTCGCTCGGGATGTCCAAAGGGTTCCAACGCAGGCGATTGGGGGTCACTTCACCCAACGGGCCGCCCGCCAGTTGCCGCTCCAGTTTGACGAACGCCGGGTGATTGGCCGACGGCTGAATCCGGTACATCCAGGTGCGCCGCGCTTCACTGCGGGTCATGGTGAACGCAGTGCCGGAGAACAATTCGGTATAGAGGCCGTACGGGGCTTTTTGCGGGGAATTCTGACCAACAGGCAGCGCGCCGGGCAACGCTTCAGAGCTGAATTCGTTGCCGAAACCGGACTGATAAGCCAGCGTCGACGCGGTTGAATCGAGGTTCATGGAGCCTCCTGAACAGGGAGTCGGCAGTGGCCCATCGCTCTGGCTCAGAGGTTTCGGCACGCCGGGGTTGTTATTATCGTAATTCGATTACGCATAACGTAATTTGCTCGCTATCCAGCGTCAAGCTATAAAGACGCCCATTCGTTTTCGGATCCCGGCAGCACCATGGAAAAAACCAGCGACAGCAACGGCAAACAGAAAGTCCGCTCCGCCGAAGTCGGCACCGACATCCTCAAGGCCCTGGCCCAGTTGTCGCCCGCCACTTCGCTGTCGCGTCTGGCCGAACATGTGCAGATGCCGGCGAGCAAAGTGCATCGTTATCTGCAAGCGTTGATCGCCTCGGGTTTTGCCGAACAAAACCCCGCCACCAACCATTACGGCCTCGGCCGTGAAGCGCTGCGCGTGGGCCTGGCCGCCCTCAACAGTATGGACGTGCTGAAAATCGCCGCCCTGCCGCTGGCCGAATTGCGCGATGAACTCAACGAAACCTGCTTCCTGGCGGTGTGGGGCAATCAGGGTGCGACCGTGGTGCACATCGAACCGGCCGTGCGTGCGGTGACGGTGGTGACGCAATTGGGCTCGGTGCTGCCGCTGCTCAGTTCCTCGACCGGACTGGTGTTCAGCGCCTATCTGCCACATCGGGAAACAGACGAATTGCGCGAGCAGGAAATCGCCGTCGCCGACCATCCGCTGGCCGATGAAACGGTTTACGCAACCTTGTGTGAACAGATCCGCGAACGCGGCCTGCATCATGTGCATGGTTTGTTGATGCCGGGCGTGGATGCCTTGTCGGCGCCGGTGTTCAACGCCGTTGGACAAGTCGCTGCGGTGCTGACCATCGTCGGCCCGACCTCGTTGTTCCACGCTGACGAAAACGGCCCGGCGGCGCAGCGGTTGTTGGCTGCGACGCGGGCCGTGAGTTGGCGGATGGGGTTCGAGACGCCAGCGTCCTGAAAGTCTAGCCGGCGCTTCGATTACTGGATCAACCGATCAGTCGGGTAGTGCTTTCCACTCTGTGAGGCGCAACGGCGACTGCGGTCACATAGCTGATGCCGACGGGGACACCGGTTACATCCGAGAGCAGGTCTGCATAATCCTTGATCTGAGACAGTAGTCCGTACGCGCTGACAGAGTTGCCGACGCCGGAGATCTTGCCGATATAAAACATGATGGCCGCCCTCCAGGCACTGGCAAAGTGAGCATTGGCTGCTTCCTTATCGCCGTCCAGTGAGGCCGAAATCCCCTCAACGATCGTATAGGCGATTCGCAGCACACTCACCACTGCCCCTACCGGAGGCACAAACAACGAGACAACATCCAAAGCGATACCAATCAATATCTTGGCATCGACCCAGACCGCCTCCCAGGTGCTGGTGGTTTGATAATCCACGTCAGCCATGAAGCGCCCGATCATGGCGGTGTACTCGTGTTTGAACTCGTTGCCAACCCCATACGCGTTGTACAGCACGGGCGGCCGTTCGCGTGTGCCCCCGCTTTTGTACTTATCTGTCAGTTGTTTGACAGCCTTTTGATCTTTAAGACTGACCATTCGTAAAACATGGCCTTTAAAGGCGGAATCTTCAAGCCGCGCCGACAACTGTTCGACAGGGAAGAAATCATTCCCGTCATGGGTACCCGGCGCATAGACAACAGACTGCAGCCGCCCGTTAAATTTGCGACTAAAGATGTAAGCGCCGTGAATTTTCCTGCCTTCCAAGGTGAAATGATAAACGCCCTCCTCCGGCACGGATTGAGCGCCTACTGTGTATAAATCAGTGCCGGGAGTATTTCTATCAAGACTATCGATAAGCGTTTTCAGCCAACTGAAATCCTCATTGGATATCGTGCGCCTGATTTTCTGGGCCAGGGCTGCTGTGAGCATTTCGTTCTGCTTCAGCTCTCGGTAAAAAACTTCCTTCAGAGCACGACGCGGGCTCCAGATAAATTGTTGATTGAGATACTCCTCGTAACGTTCACCGGGTTTCAGATCAATAAGATCATTGATGACCTGTTCATTTAATGCTCGTGGTACCGAACCGGTGAATTTGGCAGTTCGAAGGTAATCTCTTAACTCACCTATCGCTATGGAGACTCCTGGAACGACGGCACCCACAATTTTTTCAAAAATCGTAACGTCACTACGCCAGGTCTGCCACTGGATGAACAGATTGGTGAGCGTCATTTCTGGAACATTATGAATTTTGACCCTTACATTTTCCGGATCGAAGTTAGAAACGTTATTTCCCTTTCGATCCCAGTACTGGGCGAACGCCTTCATCACCAGATCACGAGCAAACTCCTTGAAAGGCACGATTTTCAGATCATCTTTTGCAATGCTCTGAATAGCCTTGAATTCTGTATGCAATCGAACGGATAACCCTTGCTCCTCCACCGAGGCTGTCCTGAACCACTGAGGTGTGTAGGCTTCAATTTGCTTCGCTTCCCAACTGAGGATATTTTTCACCGCATTTTCCAACGGGTAATCTTCAGTTGTGAACGGGAACTCAAAGCTCGATTGGCCAATCCATCGTAGAGTCCAACTATCCCCTGTGACTTCAGCCACCATTCTGTTTACATCGGACAGAACGGCCTGACCCTTCAAATACTCCCAACTTTTATCGTCCTGGACCCATGCTAATAATTCATTCCTTAACTGATTTATATTGGAAAACTCAAACCACTCCTGTCCGGATGGAAACCCTGGCGCATACAACACGATGAAGTTTTCTCGATCAAGCTTCTTTGCAAAATACCTCACGTCCTTGAACGCTTGATATTTCGCACCGAGCTTGATCTCCCCGGACATAAAAGACAGATCACCAAAGTTATAGCGGTTGACCATGTCATTGGCACGCGAGCTCACATGCTTTTGCAGAACCGCGCTAAATATCGACAGCGCCGTCCTCTTGCCTTGAACTTCTCGAAGAGCGTCGAAAACTTCACGTTTAGAGTAGACCGCTTGCCGCGCGTCGTTATACCGGTTACGCACATTCAGCGAAATGATCGAATTGATCAGATTGGAAGGCGTAAACTTTGGATTATACGGCTGATTTTCTACAGCAATCTCGTATTGACCTTCTCGATCATGCACGCCGTACATGAACGCCTGAGTAAGCGTCTTGCGCTCCTTTGTCTCAATCTGTTGGCCATTCGTTACTTTCAACACATGTCGGATATTGACGAAGATGCTATCGGGGTCAATCCGAACGTCCTTACCCGGCGAAATGAATTCTTCCACCTCATTTTTTGCAAAGTCCTTGAGCGATGCGAACCCCTTGGTTACTTCATGGTATTGAACCTCGCTTTCAAGCAGGCGCTGTTGCAATGCCTCATAAATTTCCTGATTCGTCGAACCGGCATTTTTTAACCAGACCGGCCACCGGTTTCTTTGCGCTTGGCGCAGAAGTACTGCCTGGCGAGCCTTCGCCAGGCGAGGAATGTCCGGTAGAGACTGTGCAGACGCCACCGACGCAACAACCGAAACAAAATCCGAATCCGGATCTGCGAACCGAGCCAGCTGTTTCACAACATCAGCGCAAGATTTCTCAATCCCGTTATCGCTGATGCGTGCAAACAGATCGGCCTCAACTTTCAAATAACGAAATTCAGGCGCGGTCGGGAAATTTTCCCGCTCATTGATCGCGAGCGTCTGCAAGAACACCTCACGACTGTCACCTGACATCAAGCGTTGTTCCAGCGTCTGATGCAACTGAGCAGAGGAAGAGAATTTTTCGACGCCATGGGTCGGGGAGTAGAGCACTATCGCCGTATCGGCCCGAGGAACAAGTTCATCCTTGACAGGCGCTTCGAGCGGGATGGCGAACATAGAACGTTGCTCGCGATAAGCGTCCCCTCGATGGCCGATAAAGACGCTATACCACTCCCCACGCGAACCCGGTTGAACCATGTAATGGATACGCTGAATCTCGGCCCGGCTGATACCGCCCTCATCAAAAAGCACTTCAAGTTCATTCAGAAAGAGATGGGTTTGAAGTCCGCTCAGGGTCATTTTCCTCGGAATGGAAAACCGCCCCTTACTTTCTTCTTTTCCCGCCCAGTACTCTTGCAGCGCCGCAACATAGTAGTCTGGCAATGTTCGAAACAGATGTACCAGTAACTCCTCCACAGAGGCCAGAGAGACCGCAGGGTATAGATTTCGAGTATCGGTTGAAAGTGGGCGATCATAAATCGCGTAATACTGCGCATCGTACGTCGGTGCCCTGCCACGCTGTAGGCAGTCATACAAAACGTGAAATAAACCTCCTACCGGCTCCATTTGCTTCGGTTTGACATTGCCACGAACATTGATGTGAACAAGACGTTCATCGATCCCTGGCGCGAACTCTCCAAGTGCACGTTTCAAACAGGCACGTAAAATAAAATCAAATGCAGGTACGCCCTTCAAGTGATCCGACAGTGCGGTCAGTGCCTCACCCAATCTGCCGAACCCAGATTCCTCAAGACTACGAACTTCCATTTCGAAACACCTTATCAGTTTGACACTTACAAATATCCGAATGACATTTGCTTCGCTAATTCAAACTAAACCGGGCACTTCTCGAAAAGATACTCAGAATACTTTTCCAATCTTGTATACGACCAAAACCAAACACTCAGAATAAATAATACAAATTAATTATTTTTTCATACCGACACCACCAGCAACTATAACCCGCCTGCCACCAGACCTTGACGCTTACATTCAGTCTTCTTTATTACAAAGAGCGAACCCACTCCTTTCTAAAAATTACATGTAACAAAAACACTACAACACCATACCCATTGACTTGGCACACGCCACCGCCTGAGTTCGTCGTGCGACACCTAACTTTCCATGTATGCGTCTGGCGTGAGTCTTTACCGTATGTAGAGAAATAAACAACTGATCCGCAATTTGTTGATTTGAATATCCCTTGGCGATCAGACCTAAAACTTCCAACTCGCGGAGACTGAGCAGACCGCTATCAATCAGTTTCCTGGCACTGGGCGAATCTACGACCTTGTTATTCAGTTCTTTCAACAAATCAGGTTGACGCAGTTTCAGTTCACGTAACGCCTGATGCAAACCATGGTGACTGGCCATTTCCAGCCCCTTCTGTAAGTAACGCCGCGCCGAAGGCTGATCGCCTAGAATAAAGGCAGCCTCGGCCAACACCAGATGAAGGTCGGTTTCCAGCCAAAGCATTTTGCGTTGATGTGCCGCCTCCAACAAAAGCTGGAGACGACCGATCGGATTGAGCGCCGTGCGCAGCCCAACTTGTGCAAGGATCAGCAAATACTCAACCCGCGGAATCAGCTCAAGTGTCGCCGGCGGTGCCTGCAAGGCATCCGATCCTTGATAGTGTCGCAGCAGACGTGTCATGGCCTCGCATGCCAGCTCGGGACGTCCTTGCTGCAACCAGAACAGGCTGCTGACCTGTAACAGCACACCGCGATAAACCGTTTCCGGAATCTGCCTTTGCTGCATCAAACGCTCCGCATCACGCAGCCATACGAACGCCTTTTGATAATCTGCCTCGTTGGCAGCCAGTTGCGCCAGTCCCAGATAACCATACAAAACCCGCTTGTCTTGATTGCGCTTGCAATCGTCCAGCCCCGACTGAAAAAACGCAGCCGCCGAGGCATCCAGCCCCTGACTCAGCGCAAGGCGCCCGCGACGCAAGGCAATCCGTCCCAGCAAAGGGCTCAGCCGGTTCGGCTGCCGGGTGAGCAAATCATGCACGCCGGCCAGCAGACTCTCAGCCCGAGGTGCCGCGCCGCGCTGCTCGAGCAATTGTCCGTGATCGAGTTCAAGTAGTGCTTCGAAAACCAGCGAGCCTTGCGCCCGCGCCAGACATAGCGCCTGGCGATTCAGCGCGTGGGCCAGATCCAGCTCCCCGCGCAACAGAGCCTGCTGGGTCAACCCTGACAGACACATCACCCGAGCGATCCAGTGCTCGAGATCAAGTACCTCCAGCGCTTGCGAAAAGTGTTCATGAGCGGCCTCCATCCGCCCTTCCAAATGCAATAACCAGCCTTGCGACGTTTGCCAACGCGCAATCAACTGCCGCTCAAGCGCTGGCGAAGGCTGCGGCATGAACCGCCCCAGGTGCCCGATGCATTTCGCTGCCTGTTCGAAACGACCGGCAAAGAGCAACGCAGCGGTAATCAGCCCGACCAGTTGCGGAGTGCTCAGGGTCAACTCCACACCTTGTTGCTCGTGCAATTGCACCAATAACACGACCGTTTGCTCTTCAAACAACTGCTCGAAGCTGAAGTGCTGCAGCAGGCTGACTGCGGCTTCATATTCCTCTGCCAATAACGCCTGTTCAAATGCCGAGCGCCAATCCCGTGCGGCACTGAACCACTGACAGGCCCGTCGATGCCATGTACGGCGCGACGGCCAATGTTCCTCGCGCACGACGCGAGACAGCGGCGGAAAAATGTGCGACCAGTCCGCAGAATCATTCCAGGGCTCAATAAAGCAGCCAAGCATTTGCAATGTGCGCAGGTGTACAGCCCCCTCCCCGGCGCCGAACAAGTGCTCGCACAGTTGAGCATTGAAGCGCGGCATTTGTGCGAGCACGCGCCAGACTTCGGTCTGTTCCGGCGTGAGGCCACTAAAGAGTTCATGTCGCAGGTAGTCGAGCAGCGTATCGACGCGTTGCTGTGGTTCAGTTGACTGCGACCAATCGCATTTGCGCAACAGCGCCATGCGGACCCCGGCGCACCAGCCTGCAGTTCGCTGGTAGATTCGCGCGGACAGGTCGCTTGCCTGCTCGGCGGGCAAGTGCTTCAGCGCATGGGCAATTTCTGCTTGCGTGAGCGCAAGCGTCGGGCTTTCGCACTCGTACAGTTCATCATCGAGCAGCAGGCGTGGCCAGTTGCATTGCGGGCGTCTACGCGTGCCGATCCACCAGACACACGCGGGACTGCTGACCGTCAATAACCGATCAAGCAACGCGTCCAGCGCTGGATCCGGCAGGCGGCAGTAGTCATCGATAAACAGCCAGGTCGGCCTCGACCAGCGACTCAGCGCAGCGACCAGAGCGGACTCCGTTGTTTCGGCCAGCCCCAGCGCCTGCGCCAGTCGCAGACAAAATTCACTGGTACTCAATGCCGCGCCTGCCAACGGCAACCAGCCGACCTCGCAGCGTGGCGGCGCCTGTAGCAGGCACTCGGCAAGCAGCGCACTCTTGCCACTGCCCGCAGGAGCGCAGATCAGCCTGACCCGTGCCATCGACTCAAGCAACGGCTCGCTCAATCGCGAGCGTGCCTGATGATGGGCGGACAGTCTGGGCAGAAATCCGGGGCGATCCAGACACGGCGTCATGGCGGTCATCGGTTGAACCTTTTTATAGTTGTTGGCTCACCCTAGCCCTCTCCAAACCGCTTGTTGATAAGTATTCAGCACGCTGATTGGCGGCCATAAAAAAGGCGACCCTGCGGTCGCCTTTTGTTCAGTCGATGTATCCGAAACGTTACCGCACCCCCTCGGCACGCAGGGCCGATGGCGTGTAGTCGGCAGCCTTGGCTTCGAAGCCGAATTCGAAGCTGTGCTTCTCTTCGTTCTTCATCCCCAGGGCAATGTATCGGCCGGCGATGATGTCGTAGAGCGCTTCGAGGGTGTAGGCCTGAGCCTGGTGATCGTAGTAGTACTGAGCGTGACCTTCGGCGACGCGCCACAGTTGCCCGCGACCGTCGTAGTGGTCGGCGAGCGCCACTTGCCAGCTGTCCTCGTCGATGTACATGTGGCGCTTGGCGTAGATGTGTCGCTCGCTCGGCTTGACCGTGCCGATCACTTCCCAGACCCGGTGCAATTCATAGCGGGTCAGATCCTGATTGATGTGCCCGGCCTTGACGATGTCGTCATATTTCAACTTCGGCGAATCGAGTTTGTAGCTGTTGTAGGGAATGTACATTTCCTTCTTGCCGACCAGTTTCCAGTCGTAGCGATCCGGTGCTCCGGAGAACATGTCGAAGTTGTCCGACGTACGCAGGCCATCAGCGGCGGTGCCCGGGCCGTCATATGCGACTTGCGGAGCGCGGCGTACACGGCGCTGACCGGCGTTGTAGATCCACGCCAGACGCGGTTCTTTCACTTGATCGAGGGTTTCGTGCACCAACAGCACGTTGCCGGCCAGCCGTGCCGGCGCGGTGACCGACTGCTTGAAGAAGGTCAGCACGTTGGCGGCTTTTTCCGGATCGATATCCTTCATCAGTTGCGGCACGGCGATCTCTTCTTCGAAGCGGATCGGCGTGTAGCTGCCGTTGGTTTGCGGCGTGACCTGGGTGATGATTCGGCGCAGATTGCCGCCGTGGTATCGGGTGATGTGGTTCCACAACACCTCGACGCCATTCTTCGGAATCGGGAAAGCGTAATAGCGATTACCGGTGAAATTGGCGAGGCCGTTGCCGTCGTTGATGCTGGTAACGTTGAGTGCGCTGCGCTTGGCCGACTCGTAGATTTCCGGCGGCACGGCGACGGTGCGGTGGGTCGGATAGACCGGGATCTTGTAGGTTTGCGGGTAGCGTTTGAACATGGCTACCTGGCCGTCGGAAAGCTTGCTCTTGTACTGGTCGACGTTGGCTGCGGTAATGGTGAACAACGGTTTTTCACTGGCGAACGGGTCCGCGAGAAAACCTTTGCTGTCCACCGCCCCGGCGTTTTTCGGGATGCCACCGGTCCACGCCGGGATCGAACCGTCAGCGTTGCCGGCCTTCTCGGCGCCGAGCGGGGTCAGGCTGGTGCCGAGTTTGTTTGCCTCATCCGGCGACACTGCCGCCATCACGTTGGCCGCCAACAGACTCAGGGCCAGCACACCGCATTGCAGAATCATTTTGCGCATTGCTTTCATCCTTCTCGGGCAGATCAGAAGTTCACGCCGAAGCTCAGGGCCACGAAGTCACGGTCTTCGAGGACGTTGTAATCGCCGCCGAAAAAGTCGGTGTAACTGAGGCTCGCGGTGTAGGTGTTGCGGTAATCGGCATCGACGCCGACGCTGATCGCTTTCGCACCTTCGTTGAACAGGCCGTTGGGGCCGTAACCGGCGACGTCATGCGACCACGACAGGTTGGGTTTGAGGTTGATCCCGCCAATCACGTTGGCGTAATCGAGGATCGCCCGGGCGCGGTAGCCCCACGAAGTCGAGGTGACGAAGCCGTCGGTATCGCCACCGAAACCGTACTGGCCGTACACCGAGTCCCGGCCGTAACGCAGCTTGCTGCGAGACTCCAGACCACCGACCCGCACCACCGCTGCCTCACCGACCAGAGTCAGGCGTTGAGCCCCCCACACCTGATCGAAAAAGTGCGTGAGAGTGCTCTGGATCTGTGTAACCTCTTTACGGCGATAACCCTTGTTGTCGGCACCGGGGGAAGTCGAAAGGGGCGAGGCGGCGCCGCCGGCAATCGGGTTGAGGAGCGCCAGCGTCAGATCGTTGGTGCTGACCTGCACCGGGGCGTTTGGCCGGTAGCTGATCTCGCCGGTCCATGCCGTTCCGGTGGGCAATGTGGTGGAGAAGCTCGCACCGTACAGACGAATGTCTTCCGGATATTCGAGGTAGTACTGACCGCGCCCGAGCATCACGCTCTGCGCCAGTCCGGAACCGCTGCCGGGCGCAAGACCGTTGGCAATGCCGACCATGCCCGGCAACGCCGCCAGGGTCGAAAGCCCTGCGGTGGTGGTGCCCACTGTTGGCGTGCGGCTGTGGTAGTTCATGAAGTACAGGCCGTACTCGGTGTCGTCACCCAGCCAGCGCAACGCGGTGCCCCACTGCCCGGAATCCCGCGCATCACGGTCGCCGCCACGGGGGATCACCACGCCTTCGCGGGTGACTTGAATGCCCTGACCAAATGCCGTGGTCAACGGCACCAACGGCGCAATCGCCGGATTGCCGACGGTGTAGCCGCTGTTGCAACCGTCCGCCGCTACATCGACGCCGAAGAACGTGCCGCAGTTGTCGAGAACCGTCTGGTCCCATTCCAGTTGATAGAAGCCTTCGACGGTCAACTGATCAGTCAGGCCTTGCGAGCCGAACAGCATGTTCACCGGAATCAGGCCTTCCTTGATCTCCGCGCCGGGACGCCGGAACGCCGAGACGTCGATCGGGTTGATGCTGTTGATCGAGTTGCCGATGAAAGTACTTTCGCCCCAACTGACCACTTGTTTGCCGGCGCGTACGGTGCCCGGCAGATCGCCGATGGAATAGTTGTGATAGACGAACGCATCGAGAATCTGCGCGCCGGACGACTTGGCGCCTTCCTTGCGGCCCTTGTCGCTGATCTGTTTGAACTCGCGGTCTTCGTCCTTGAGTTCGAAGTCGTACCAGTACTTGCCACGCACGAACACACCGGTGTCGCCGTACTTCAGTTCTAGGTCGTGAATGCCTTTGACGATTTTCGAAAAGGTCTCGCCCTTCTTGAAGTTCAAGCGCCCGTCATCACCGGTCGAGGATTGCCCGGTACCACCGTTGACCGTGCCGACCAGCGACTTGTCGGCATCGCGCATGCCCCAACTCGCCCCCACCGACAGCGACGAATCGAACGTGCCCTCGATTTCCCCGATGTTGAACGAAACCGCCTGCGCCTGGGCACAGCAACCCAGAGCCACCGCGGCTGCCAGCGCCTGCGGTGTGAAGATGGCGCGCATTGTTGTTTTTGTCATGCGTCTTCCCCGGTGAGTGAAAGAAGGCCCCACCCTACTGCCGGGCGACCGGGTCGATAAGCGCACCAAGGAGGTATTTGCGTTGTCGCTCGAAAGGATGAATGGCTTTGCGGGGCGGGGCTTTGCGCGGGTCATGAGTCGGCTGGATAGTTGATCATCAGCGCAACGCATGGTGCGAGGCACTGTTGCATGCCCCGTAACAGTGCATGTCCGGAATCGCTATTTTTCCTACAGGTTTGAATCCGTATTCTGAGCGGGCTTTCACGGGATACGCCGCAAAGCCCCCAGCCTTGGCTACTGAGTAAATCAGGCCATTGCTGACAGATTTCAGATCAATCGAAGGTGTTCGGTTGATCACCCCGGTGTTCACTGACGTTGATTTGTAGCTCCTTGATCCAACGTCTTACCTTGCCCGCTGCGTTTGCAGCGGCCTTTTTTATGGGTGATGGATTTTGCCGGGAAGGGAGATTTTAGCGGGGAGATGGCAGGGCTCGACTGAGCCCTGTCGGTTGCTGCGCAGAAATCAGAGCGAATACTTCTGCAAATTCGCCATCATTTCCTTCAGCGCTTCAATGTTGTCCTGCGGATGCGCCGCGCCTTCGAAATCACAAATCTGTTGCCAATGCGCCGCCACATCTTCCGGCGAAAATCCAATCCGTGGATCAAACCCGGCGCCGAGGCTGCGCTCCCAGCGCACTTTGCCCATCCAGCCGCCGCCGACTTCGAACAGGCCCGAGGTTTCCTGGCAGTTTTCGCTAGCCAGGTACAACACCAGCGGGCTGACCAGTTCCGGCTTCAGTTGCTCGAACACTTGCGGCGGGATCAGGCCTTCGGTCATACGCGTGCCGCCGGTTGGCGCGATGGCGTTGACCAGGATGTTGTTCTTGCGGCCTTCGATGGCCAGCGTACGGGTCAAACCGTAGAGGCCAAGTTTGGCCATGCCGTAGTTGGACTGGCCGAAGTTGCCGTAGATGCCGGAGGTCGACGCGGTGAAGATCACACGACCGTAGTTTTGCTCGCGAAGGTGCGGCCATGCGGCGCGAGTGACTTTGTAGGCACCTTCGACGTGGACGCGGTAAACCAGATCCCAGTCCGCGTCGTCCATCTTGTGGAAGGTCTTGTCGCGCAGGATCCCGGCGTTGTTGACGACTACGTCGACACGGCCGAAGACGTCGAGAGCGTTCTGTACGAGTTTGTCGCCGTCGGTGACCGAGTCGTGGTTGGCTTCGGCGATGCCGCCGGCTTCGCGAATTTCCGCGACCACCCGGTCGGCCGCAGAAGCGTTGGCGCCTTCGCCCTGAGTGGAGCCGCCGAGGTCATTGACCAGCACTTTGGCGCCCTGTCTGGCGAACAACAATGCGTGTGCGCGTCCGAGGCCACCACCGGCTCCGGTGACGATTACGACTTTATCTTCGAAACGCACAGACTCATTCATCACGGCAACTCCAGCAGGCCCAGGGACAGTTCTCCGAGTGTCAGGCACGGAGCTTTCGGTCACAACAAACACGGCTGGGGCTGAATGGTGCGCGATAAGGCTGGGGGATGATGCGGAGCCAGATCAATAGATCGCCGCCGGCTGCGATCTATTGATCTTTCAGGAGCACGCCACTTTGCGCGGTGGCAGCACGAAGCGTTCGCGAAACGCCAGGTAATGCTTGAGCACCTGCGCCGGCGCTTCGGTCTGCGGATAGTGGCCGATGCCTGGCAACAGCACGGTGTCTGCATCGGCAATCAGTTCGCGGTAACGCTCGACCATGTGAACGCCAGAGATCGGATCGACTTCACCATCGATTACCCGCAACGGCACTTCACCGCGCTGCATCGCCGCCACCCAGCGGTCACGTTGCACGCGGCGCTCAGGAATGTAGCCGATCAGTTTGTGCATGATCCGCGGGCCGTGATTGCTGTCGATCAGGCTCCAAAAATCATCCAGTTCGCTTTCGCTTGGGCCGGTCTGCGGGCCGAAGATCTGGCGGAAGCTTTTCACCAGCGCGTCGCGGGTAAACGCGCGGCCGATCATCCAGCCCAATGGGCTGAGCAGCAGTTTTTGCATTAATACGGGGCGATGGGTCTCCGGGAACAACCCACCGTTGAGAAACACGCAACTGGCAACCTCGATCTGCTCTTCGTAATGCCGCGCGAGCAGTTCCTGCGCGACGCTATCGCCATAGTCGTGAGCGAGGATGTGCACCGGTTGCTCGACCTGCAAATGTGCAAGCAACGCCTGTTGCAGATCGGCCTGCTCAAGAAGGCTGTAGCTGTGATTGACCGGTTTGGCCGAATCGCCGAAACCGAGCATGTCGCAAGCGATCACCCGATAACGCTGGGCCAGTGGCTGCCACAGGTAATGCCAGTCCCAACTGGCGGTCGGGAAGCCGTGGATCAGCAGCAGCGGCTCGCCCTGCCCCGTCGTCCAGTAACGGATCGGCTGGCCACGAAAGACAAACGTCTGGCTGCGTTTGCGCCAGACACACAGAGGAATCTCGGCAAGAGGCATTAGAGTTTATATCCGGGGTCTTGTTTATCGAGTTTGCGCAGCAGCGCCGGCCAGGCCAGCGCGCCACCCATGCCTTGAGCACTTTTGGTGACGCCGGCGATCATCGCCTTGGCGCCCGCCAGAATCTGCGGTTCGATGGCGATGAGTTCAGCGCCGCCGGTCTGCGCCATCACCTGGATGTCGCAGGCGCGCTGGAAGGTGAACATCATCAGAAAGGTATCGGCGATGGTGCCGCCACAAGTCAGCAGACCGTGGTTGTGCAGCATCAGGAAATTGTTCTCGCCCAGGTCGGATTGCAAGCGCGCCTTCTCTTCGTGGTTCAGCGCAACACCTTCATAGCCGTGATAGGCCAGGCTCGACAGCACGAACAATGATTGCTGGCTAATCGGCAACACGCCCTGCTTCTGCGCCGACACCGCCACACCCGAGGCCGTGTGTGTATGCAGCACGCAAACCACATCGTGCCGTACTTCGTGTACGGCGCTGTGAATGGTGTAACCCGCCGGGTTTATTTCGTAAGGGCTGTCCATGAGTTTGTTGCCGGCCTGATCGACTTTCACCAGGCTCGACGCAGTGATTTCGTGGAACATCAGGCCGAACGGATTGATCAGGAAATCTTCGGTGCCCGGCACCTTGGCGGAAATATGGGTGAAGATCAGATCGTCCCACCCATGCAATGCGACCAGACGATAACAGGCGGCGAGATCGACTCGGGTCTGCCATTCCGCGGCGCTGACCTGGTCTTTGACATTAAGGGACGATTGGACGGGGGCTACGCTCACTGTATGCACCTCTGCGTTCTTCTTGTTTTGCACGTCTGTGCAGTCTAGTCAGGCGCAGTCGATCGCGTAGTTGCATTGCCAGCCAGCTTGATGACTGAGCGGGTCAGCAACGCAAACACCTTGGATCCAGGTCAAAGCAACGACGCCAACAACGGCGCGGCGAACAGGTTGAGCAACCCGGTCAACACCATCACCAGCCCCGCCACAGAGCCTTCTTCACCGCCGACTTCGTGAGCGCGACTGACCCCGGCACCGTGCGCGCCGACACCGAACAGCGCGCCACGCGCCAAGGCGCTGCGCAATGGCAACCACTTCAAAAGCACGCCACCCAGCATCGCACCGAATACGCCAGTGAACATCACGAACACTGCGGTCAATTCCGGCACGCCACCCAAGTCCTGCGCCAGCGGCATGGCGAACGGCGTGGTGATCGAACGCGGCACCAGTGACATCGTTACCGAACTGTCCAGCGCCAACGCCTTGGCCAGGCCGAACGAGGTGCCGATCGATGCCGCACTGCCGGCGACCATGCCCAGCAGCAACGCTGGCCAGTGCCGCATCAGCAGGCGCCGCTGCTGCCAGATCGGCACGGCGAAGGCGACGGTGACCGGGCCAAGCACCAGCATCAGCCAATGGGTGTTGCTCGAATATTCGGCGTAAGCAGTGTGCAGCGGCACGGCGAGCGCCAGCAGCAGCACCGGTACCAGAATCAGCGGTGACAACAGGTATCGCCCGGTGCGGCGATAAATCCAGCGGCTGAACAGGTACGCCAACAGGGTGAAGGCGAGCCAGAACATCGGCATCAGTTCAAGCTTCATGGGAACGCCTCATGCGCACAGCCAACTCTACGGTGAACGCTGTCACCAGCATGACCATCAACGTGCTGGCGCCGATCACTAACAGAATCCGCCAGCCGTCATTGCGCAACAGCGCGCCGTAATCCAGCAGGCTCATAAGCGCCGGAATGAAAAACAGCAACATCTCGGCCATCAGTAAGCCTGCGCCCAGTTGCAGCGCTGCGGGATTGATCCAGCCAAAGGCGAACGTCAGCAGCAACAGCGCCATGCCGATCACGCCACCGGGAATCGGCAGGGCCAGCCAAGCGGCGAGTTGGCAGCCGAGCAGGTAGAGAGCGAGCAACACGGCCAGCTCAGCGAATAAACGGGAAAGATACTTAAGGGTGGCGGCGTTCATAGGGTTTTGCTCCTGACTGGAGCTTATTTTACGAAGCGACTCCTCATCCCCGAAGCGAATTGTTAGACTCAAAGCCATTCCAAAATGGAATCAGGCGAATGGAATTCAAACAACTACGCAGTTTTGTCGAAGTCATGCATCAGGGCGGGTTTACTCAAGCCGCGAAAACCATGCACATCAGTCAATCGGCGGTGAGTAAACAAGTCGCGCAACTGGAACAGAGCCTCGGCACGCCGTTGCTCGAACGGCTGGGTTCACAGTTGCGCCTGACCGCCGCCGGCAGCGTGGTACTGCAACGGGCCGAAGGCATGCTGCGCTTGCGCAATGAGTTGCTCGTTGAACTGGACGACCTCAGCCACCTGGCCCGTGGCGAATTACGCCTCGGTTTGCCACTGCTGGGCAGTGATGCACTGTTTGCCGGGCTGTTTGCCGAATACCGCCGACGCTATCCGAACATCAGCATTCAGTTGCTTGAGGGGGGTAGTCGCAACATTGAGCAAGCGGTGTTGAGCGGTGAACTGGAGTTGGGCGGCAGCCTGTTGCCGAAAGATCCACAGTTCGACTTTCAGCCGTTCTGCGACGAGAAACTCGACGTCCTGTTACCGATGGATCACCCATTGGCGACACGGGGTGAGATTGGTCTGGAGGAGTTGGCCGACACGCCGTTTCTGCTGTATCAGCGCAGCTTTGTGCTCAACGACCGCTTGCTGCAGGCCTGTCAGCAACTGGGTTTCACACCCAAAGAAGGTGGACGCAGTGGTCAGGCGGATTTTCTCGCGGCACTGGTGGCTGCCGGGCAAGGCGTGGTGCTGTTGCCCAGCGTGGTCGCGCGCGGCCTGGTGCGACCCGGCGTGGTGCGCCTGACCTTGCGAGCGCCGGACTATTTGCGCTGGGACATCGCGTTCATCTGGCGTCAGGGCGCTTATCTGTCGAACGCCGCACAAGCCTGGCTTTCCCTGTTGCGCGAGCGGCCGATCAGCCCTTGAGTGTATCGATCAGCTGCGCCAACCAAGGCTCGGCGTCAGTTTCCGGGGTGACGCTTTCGCTGGCGTCGATGCGCAGCATGTCCTGCGCTTCACGCAGGCCAAGCTCGGCGAACAGTTCACGCATTTGCTCACCGCCACCGCAAAAGGTATCGCCGTAGCTGGCATCGCCCAAGGCAATCACTGCGCCCGGCAAACCGCGCCAGGCGGCCGGCAATTGATCACGAATGGTCGAATACAGCGGTTGCAGATTGTCCGGCAATTCGCCCATGCCGGTGGTAGAAGTCACCGCGAGAAACGCTTCAGGCGCGAAAGACTGGATATCGGCCAGGCTGGCGCGCGGGTTGTAGAAGGTTTCAAAGCCGGCGGCTTTCAGCAGGTTCTGGGCGTGGCGGGCGACTTCTTCGGCGGTGCCGTAGACCGAACCGGAGAGGATGGCGACTTTCATCAATCTGATCCTGAAACTGAAAAAATGAGCGGCGATATTAACAGCCTGAGCCAAGAAGTTGCGATTGGCTCTCAATGCGCATTGCTGACCTGTAGACAGCTTCCACTGATCTTTTAAAATGCCTGCCACTGACAACTCTGAAAGGATTCAAAGATGATCAACGCCAGTCTGCTGCAATTGGTAATCAACGCATCAAACGACGGAATTGTGGTCGCGGAGAAGGAAGGTGAACAGGACAACATCCTGATTTACGTCAATCCGGCCTTCGAACGCATGACCGGTTACACCAGCGAGGAAATTCTCTATCAGGACTGCCGCTTTCTGCAGGCCGGAGACCGGGATCAAGAAAGTCTGGAGCTGATTCGCGAAACACTGCGCCGCAATGGTTCATGCCGGGAAATCCTGCGCAACTATCGCAAGGACGGCACGCCGTTCTGGAATGAACTGTCGGTGTCAACGGTGAAAAACGCCGATGACGGGCAGACGTACTTTATCGGGGTACAAAAGGACGTGACCGTTCAGGTCAAGGCACAGCAAAGAGTGGCACAATTGGAGGCGCAGGTCGCGGCCCTGCAAAGTGAACTGGCTGCATTGAAAGCGACGAACGGCGCAAACAAAACAGCGAACTGATGGTCAGTAACTACAATCACCAATGACTTTGTAACTATTACTTTCGAGCGCACCATGCAACGCGACGCCCTCCTGACCCAGGATGAGCTGGATTTCATCCAGACCATGCAGCACAACCCGCAATTGAACGTGCGGGATGCGACGTCGAGTCTATTGGTTAATGGTGGTTCGCAGATCCGTGATTTGCTCACGCGCCTGGCCGCTCATGAGCAAGTCACCATTCAGGCCAATTTCGAAAATCAACAGATGACTTTTCCACTGCACTTGGTGGAAGACGAGTTTCATGCGTTACATCTGCGCCTCGGCGTGCCGAGCATTTACGAAGATGGCCCGATGGTGCGCCCATGGCGGCTGACGCTCGAAGAGCCGGTGGCGCTGGAAAACGCCAAAGGCCAACCGGGCACGATGTGGGTTCACGAGGTTTCGCACAAAGGCGTACTGCTGGAAATGCGCAACAAGACCAAACCCCCCAAGCATTTCGCGTTGTGGTTCAGCCCTTCCGGCTATGAGCGGATTTCACTGCGCGGCCAATTCGAACGGGAAACCGAAAGCGGTTTCTACGCCTACGAACTGAGCCAAAGCGATGCGGATGAAACCGAACGCCTGCGCCAGTTCATTCTGCAACAACACCGCCTGACCCATCCCGCCCTGCACACCTGAGCCTCAGGTATCGAGCTTGCCTGCCAGTATCTGCATCAGACGCTGACGCATCGTTGCCCCTTCGTTGCCAACACATCCAATCGAAGTTCCGCTGAGGCTTTCCTGTGCCAGATCGGATGCATCCCCCGCCAGCAGCAACTGACAATCAAGACTCAAGGCCAACCGATTCAAACGCCGCGGCAATTCCGCAGCCGGTGCGTGATTGGAAAACAGCACCAGAGCCTGTGGCTTGATCTTCTCGCAAACCAGCGTCAACTCGTCGAACGGCTGGCCGGTGGTGAGCACCCGCACGCCCGAATCGCTGCTACTGAGAAACAGCGCAGCCACCAGCAATTCAAGTTCGCGGCACTGACCGGCCAGGGCACTGACAATGATCTTGCGCGGCTGTGAGCCGCGCAGAACGATGATTCGCTGCAGCACCCGCGCGCGCAGGTATCCATCGAGAAACAGCCACTCACTGGTTTGCCCAAAGGCTTCCTGACGCTGCAGCAATTGCCGCCAGAGCGGCATCAAGATGTCTTGAAACACCACCGGCAAAGCGTACGAAGAAAAGATCTGACCATAAACCCGATCCAGTTCGAAATCGTCGAAAGCACTGACCGCACGTTGCAACTGGTGCTGCCATTGCTGGTAGTCGGCCTGCACCAAATCATCGGGGATGATGTGTGCGAGCACCTTCAGCGGTTCGGTTTTAGCGAGGATCTTGCCAATCTTGCTGACCGCCACACCTCGGTCGATCCACTCGACGATGCTGCGAACGCGCTCGATATCTGACATCGAATACAAGCGATGCCCACTTTCGGTGCGCGTGGGTTGAATCAAACCGTAGCGCCGCTCCCAAGCGCGCAGGGTGACCGGGTTGACACCGGTCAACCGTGAAACTTCCCGAATGGGGAAAAGATCTTCGCGCTCGAGCGCAACAGATGCCTGCGAGGCAGGGCTGACGTCCGTCATGACAGGCATAGTACGTTCAACGTCCTTGTGGGCTTTGGATCCTATTCTAACCCCGCGATGATCTGCGACGAAAGCCACTGGTTTAATCAGGAAAATAAGGAATAATCCTTGCTAGTTGAAAAACGCAGGCCACTACCCCGGCCTGCGTCAGGCGAAACTCCTACCCGGAGCGACGCACCGAGATACGGAGATACATAATGTCTACTTCACCCGTTACGCTAATGGTCGCGCGCCGCGTCGCCGATGGCCGCTATCAGGATCTGATCATCTGGCTGCGCGAAGGCGAACAATTGGCCACCGACTTTCCCGGCTATCTGGGCTCCGGCGTGCTCGCCCCGCCGCCCGGCGATAACGAATTCCAGATCATTTTCCGCTTTGTCGATGAGCAGACTTTGCATGCGTGGGAGCATTCGGCTTCGCGTACAGCGTGGCTGGACCGTGGCAGCGATCTGTTTGCACACCCGAAAGAACACCGCGTCAGCGGCATCGAGGGCTGGTTCGGAACGGGCGCAATCGGTGCACGTCCGCCGCGCTGGAAACAGGCCGTTGCGATCTGGCTGGCATTCTTTCCGGTATCACTGCTGTTCAACTTTGTCCTCGGCCCGCTCCTCGCTGACATGAGTCTGTTGCCACGGGTGTTGATCAGCACGGCCTGCCTGACGCCACTGATGGTTTACTTCTTTATTCCCTTGTCGACACGGTTGTTGGGGAACTGGTTGAACGGTGCGCCAACGCGACCCTTGCCTGTTACGCCGTCAACACAAAATCGTTAAGGCAAGCCGCCGTAGTTCCAAGGCACGCGTCGCTGGTATAGTTTTCGCTCCAACCGCGATGCGAGCCACTCATGACCACAAATTGCGCCCCGATCCTGATCACCGGTGCCGGCCAGCGCGTCGGTCTGCATTGCGCGCAACGTTTGCTGGAAGACGGCCACCCGGTGATCTTCACCTACCGCAGTGAACGTCCCGGCGTGCAAATGCTGCGGGATCTGGGTGCCGTTGGTGTATTTGCGGACTTTTCCAGCGAAACGACCATCCTGGCATTTATCGCTGAATTGAAAGCCCTCACCGACAGCCTGCGGGCGATCGTGCACAACGGCTCCGAATGGCTGGCGGAAACTCCGGACAGTGAAGCCGAAGCGTTCAGCCGCATGTTCAACATTCACATGCTCGCTCCCTACCTGATCAACCTGCACTGCGCCGGTTTGCTCCAGCAATCGACGCCCGCCGACATCATCCACATCAGCGACGATGTCACCCGCAAGGGCAGCAGCAAGCACATCGGTTACTGCGCGAGCAAAGCCGGGCTCGACAGCCTGACCCTGTCCTTCGCCGCCCGCTACGCGCCAGCAATCAAGGTCAACGGCATCGCGCCGGCCCTGCTATTGTTCAATCCCGACGACGACGCGGCGTACCGCGCCAAGGCCCTGGCCAAATCCGCGCTGGGCATCGAACCCGGCAGCGAAGTGATCTACCAAAGCCTGCGCTATCTGCTCGATAACTCGTATGTCACCGGCACGACCCTGACCGTCAACGGCGGGCGGCACGTCAAATAAGCCCGCCCGCGAGGATGTTCCATGACCCGCTCCCTGCCCGAGAATTACCGCGAAATCCTCATCGGCCTCGGTGAAGACCCCGACCGCGAAGGATTACTCGACACTCCGGTACGTGCGGCCAAGGCCATGCAATACCTGTGTCACGGTTATGAGCAGAGCGTCGACGCGATCGTCAATGGCGCACTGTTTGCTTCGGACAGCGATGAGATGATCATCGTCGCTGACATCGAGTTGTACTCGTTGTGCGAACATCACCTGCTGCCCTTCATCGGCAAGGCCCATGTGGCGTATATTCCGACCGGCAAAGTGTTGGGGTTGTCGAAGATAGCGCGACTGGTGGACATGTTCGCCCGACGCTTGCAGATTCAGGAAAATCTCACCCGGCAAATCGCCGATGCGGTGCAACAGGTCACTGATGCCGCCGGCGTTGCCGTGGTCATTGAGGCCAGACACATGTGCATGATGATGCGCGGTGTCGAGAAACAGAATTCGACCATGAACACCTCGGTCATGCTTGGCGCTTTTCGCGACTCGAGCAACACCCGCCAGGAGTTCCTGCAATTGATTGGACGGAGCAAATAAATGCCACAACTTCAACCGGGAATGGCGCGCATCCGGGTCAAGGATCTGCGCTTGCGCACCTTTATCGGGATCAACGAGGACGAGATCCTCAACAAGCAGGATGTGCTGATCAACGTCACCATTCTGTACGCCGCGCAGGAAGCGGTGCGTGATAACGACATCGACCATGCACTCAATTACCGCACCATCACCAAGGCGATCATCGCCCATGTCGAGGGCAACCGCTTTGCGCTGCTTGAACGACTGACTCAGGAATTGCTCGACCTGGTGATGAGCAACGGTTCAGTGCTGTACGCCGAAGTCGAAGTCGACAAGCCGCACGCGCTGCGTTTTGCCGAATCGGTGTCGATCACCCTCGCCGCCAGCCGCTGAGCGAGTCTGGCGCATTGGTCGCCAGACTTTTATCATCCGCGCCACGTATTGACTGCACAGAGCCCATCATGACCGAGCAACAACGCCTCGAACTCGAAGCCGCCGCCTTCCGCCGGCTGGTTGCGCACCTGGACAGCCGCAAGGACGTGCAGAACATCGACCTGATGAACCTTGCCGGGTTCTGCCGCAACTGCCTGTCGAAGTGGTACAAGGCCGAAGCCGACGAGCGCCAGATCGAAGTCAGCCTCGACGACGCCCGCGAAGTGGTTTACGGCATGCCGTACGCCGAGTGGAAAGCCCAGTTTCAGCAAGAAGCCAACGCCGAACAACAAGCAGCGTTCGCCAAAGGAAAACCCAATGAATGATCTGAACACCCTGCGCGCCAGCCTCAAAAGCGGCGAACACGTTTTCGCCGACACCCTGGCCTTCATCGCCGCCGGTTACGACTACCAGCCTCAGGCATTCAACAACGGTGGCGTGGAGAACGCCGCCGGGCAGAACGAAGGTTCGTGCAAGACCTTGGGTCTGGCGCTGCTGGAAGGCTTGAGCAATGAGGAAGCGCTGCTGGCGTTTGGCGAACATTACCGTTCGGTGGTGGCCACGCCTGAGGGCAGTGATCACGGCAATATTCGTGCGTTGATCGCTAGTGGTCTGGCCGGTGTGAAGTTCACCGCGCCGCCCCTGACCCGCCGCTAATCTCAGCCCCATTACATTCCCTGTGGGAGCGAGCTTGCTCGCTCCCACATTTGAATGAACATAAAAAAACCGGCCGAAGCCGGTTTTTTTATGCCTGCGATCTTAGAACGAAGCGTTCTGCAGACCGTCCAGGTAACGCTCGGTGTCCAGTGCCGCCATGCAGCCAGCGCCGGCCGAGGTGATGGCCTGACGGTAAACGTGGTCAGCCACGTCACCGGCGGCGAAGATGCCTTCAACGCTGGTCGCAGTGGCGTTGCCGTCACGACCGCCCTGCACCACCAGATAACCGTCCTTCAAAGTCAACTGGCCTTCGAACAGCGAAGTGTTCGGGGTGTGGCCGATGGCGATGAACACGCCGTCGACTTTGATTTCGTCGAAGCTGCCGTCGTTGTTCTTCAGACGCGCACCGGTCACGCCCATGTTGTCGCCCAGGACTTCGTCCAGATTGGCGTTCAACTTGAGGATGATCTTGCCTTCAGCCACACGGGCATTGAGCTTGTCGATCAGGATCTTCTCGGCGCGGAAGGTTTCGCGACGGTGGATCAGGGTCACGGTGCTGGCGATGTTGGCCAGGTACAGCGCTTCTTCAACAGCAGTGTTGCCGCCACCGACCACTGCAACAGGCTTGTTGCGATAGAAGAAACCGTCGCAGGTCGCGCAGGCCGAAACGCCTTTGCCCATGAACGCTTCTTCCGACGGCAGGCCCAGGTAACGAGCGCTGGCGCCGGTGGCGATGATCAGGGCGTCGCAAGTGTAGGTCGCGCTATCGCCAGTCAGGCTGTACGGCTTGGAAGCGAAGTCCACGGCGTTGATGTGATCAAACACGATCTCGGTTTCAAAACGCTCGGCGTGCTCGCGCATCCGCTCCATCAGTACCGGACCGGTCAGACCGTGAACATCGCCCGGCCAGTTGTCGACTTCGGTGGTGGTGGTCAGTTGACCGCCAGCCTGCATGCCGGTGATCAGCAGTGGTTTGAGGTTGGCACGGGCGGCATAGACCGCAGCGCTGTAACCGGCAGGGCCGGAACCGAGAATAATCACTCGCGAATGACGGACTTCAGACATGACCTGCTCCTGTTGACCGGGCCGAAAAACTGGCGCGGAACGCCGGACTGCCGGCGGGAATAAAAAAGGACCGTGGATAACCTTGGGGAAGGTATGAGCTCGACAGTCCTGTAAAAAGTTGGGTGCAGCGTATCGAGGGGGGCAAGATTAAGGAAATACGGTTTAACAATCCAGCTCATAGGTGGTCTCTATGCCGACACACTGACGAGATGGACGTCTTTGTTACAGTGGATGTCGATCACTCTGCCGCGCTTTCGCAGCCATTGCAAAGTCGGTAAGGTCGGCGCGTTTTCCCTTGCTCGGAGCACCTTATGCCCGCCCCTGTTCTGTCCGGCCCGCAATACCTGCGCGAAGGCCTCAAACTGGTCCTTAGCCCCAGCCTGCGATTGTTTGTGCTGCTGCCGCTGGCCATCAACCTGGTGCTGTTCGTCGGATTGATCTATCTGGCCGGCCACCAGTTCAGCCTGTGGGTCGATACGCTGATGCCGTCGCTGCCCGAATGGCTGAGCTTTCTCAGCTACATCCTGTGGCCGCTGTTTGTCGTGCTCGTCGCACTGATGGTGTTTTTCAGCTTCACCATGCTCGCCAACATCATTGCAGCGCCCTTCAACGGCTTCCTCGCGGAAAAGGTCGAAGTGGTGGTACGCGGCACCGATGACTTCCCCGCCTTCAGCTGGGGCGAACTGATCGCGATGGTCCCGCGTACCCTCGCTCGGGAAATGCGCAAGCTTGGCTACTTCCTGCCGCGTGCGATCGGATTGTTCATTCTCTCGTTCATCCCGGTAGTGAACATCATCGCCGCGCCCCTGTGGCTATTGTTTGGCGTGTGGATGATGGCGATCCAGTACATCGACTACCCGGCAGACAACCACAAACTCGGCTGGAACGAAATGCTCGCCTGGCTGCGGCAGAAGCGCTGGCAGAGCATGAGCTTTGGCGGGATCGTCTACCTGGTACTGCTGATTCCGGTGGTCAACATCCTGATGATGCCTGCAGCTGTGGCCGGGGCGACTTTGTTCTGGGTACGTGAGCGTGGTGCCGAGAATCTGGTGACTCAGCGCTAGACCCGTCACAAATCCATCATCAGAATGTCACAAGCACGACATGGCCTCAGCCGACACTGAGGTCATGACGACAGCTCTGCATATCACTCTGATCACTGAAACCTTCCCACCGGAAATCAACGGCGTGGCCAACACCCTTGGCCGCTTGTGCGACGGATTGCGCGCGCGTGGGCACCAGGTCGAATTGGTGCGCCCACGTCAGGTCGACGATCCACAGCGCAATGAAGACGACGCCCTGCTGCTGTGCCGGGGTTGGCCGTTACCGGGCTATCCAGGGCTGCAATGGGGTCAATCGTCGATGCACAAATTGCTGCGACGCTGGAAGCGCCAGCGCCCGGATGTGCTGTATATCGCGACTGAAGGGCCGCTCGGTTTGTCGGCGTTGCGGGCAGCGCGGCGACTGGGAATCTCGGTGGTCAGCGGTTTTCATACGAATTTCCAGCAATACACCAGTCAGTACGGCCTCGGGTTGCTGACCCGGATGCTGACGCACTATCTGCGCTGGTTTCACAACCGTTCGGCACTGACGCTGGTGCCGAGCGTGAGCCAGCGCCTGGAGCTGGAGCGTCGGCATTTCGAGCGTCTGGCGCTACTGTCCCGAGGTGTGGACAGCCAGTTGTTTCATCCGGCCAAGCGTTTGAACGCTCTGCGTGAGCAATGGGGATTGGGCGAGCGAGACATTGCGGTGATTCATGTAGGACGGCTCGCGCCGGAGAAAAACCTTGGCTTGCTCAAACGCAGCTTCGAAAAACTGCGGAGCACTTATCCACAGCGCAATCTGAAGCTGATCGTGGTCGGCGACGGGCCGCAACGAATGGCATTGGAAAAGGATCTGCCCGACGCGATCTTCTGCGGCTCACAGCGCGGTGAAGCGTTGGCGGCGCACTATGCGTCGGGCGATGTGTTTCTGTTTCCGAGCCTGACCGAAACTTTTGGCAACGTCGTGCTGGAAGCACTGGCCTCAGGACTTGGGGTGGTCGCTTACGATCAGGCAGCAGCGGCGCAGCATATTCGCCATGGCTACAACGGCGTGCTGGCAATGCCCGGCGATGAAGAAGCGTTTTGCGATGCAGCGGCGTGGTTGCTTGAGGAAGAAGAAACGTTACGTTGCGTGCGCCTGAATGCCCGGCAGCATGCGAGTCGCCAAGGGTGGGCGGCGATCATTGAGCAGTTTGAAAGTCACTTGCGGGGGGCGTGTGTGGGGGAGCAGGTGGTGCCGAATGCTCAGACATTGCCCTGAATCTTTACTGACAGTGAAGGCGTCATCGCAAGCAGGCTCACTCCTACATTGATCGCATTTCATAAGGAAGAACACGGTCAATGGCAGGAGTGAGCCTGCTCGCGATAGCGTCAGTGAGAGCGCCCGTTAAACCAGCGTCATCAACGCCTCACGGCTGAACGGCAGAATGTCCTGCTCACGCCCTTCGCGTACTTTCAGCGCCCAGTCCGGATCGACCAGCAGCGCACGGCCCACCGCCACCAGATCAAACTCCTCTTTGTTCAGACGCTCCAGCAGGTTCTCCAGACTGGCTGGTTGAGCAACCTTGTCGGTGTTAACCATGAACTGCAGGAACTCACCATCCAGGCCGACGCTGCCGACAGTGATGGTCGGTTTGCCAGTCAGTTTGCGCGTCCATCCGGCCAGGTTCAGCTCGGAGCCGTCGAATTCCGGTTCCCAGAAGCGGCGAGTCGAGCAGTGGAAAATATCCACACCTGCGTCGGACAACGGTTTGAGGAACTCGCCCAACGCTTCCGGTGTTTGCACCAGACGCGCGGTGTAGTCCTGCTGCTTCCACTGCGAGAAACGGAAGATGATCGGGAAACCTTCTCCGACCGCCGCACGCACCGCTTGAATCAGTTCGATGGCGAAACGCGAACGGTTGGCCAGGCTGCCACCGTATTCGTCGGTGCGCTGGTTGCTGCCTTCCCAGAAGAACTGGTCGACCAGATAACCATGGGCGCCGTGGATTTCGACGCCGTCCATGCCAATGCTTTGCGCATCCTTGGCCGCTTGGGCGAAGGCGGCGATGACGTCCTGGATATCCTGTTTGGTCATCCCGTGCACGACGACCTGACCATCCTTGAGTTTTTCCGTCGGGCCATAACCCGGCACGCTGGCGTCCGGCTCGGTGCCGATGCGACGAACACTGCCGACGTGCCACAGTTGCGGAACGATCTTGCCGCCCTCAGCGTGTACGGCATCGACCACTTTTTTCCAGCCGGCCAACGGCGCTTCACCAAAGAACTGCGGGACGTTCGGATAGCCGTTGGATGCCTGGTGGCCGACAGTGGTGCCTTCGGTGATGATCAGGCCCACACCCGCGGCTGCGCGGCGGCGGTAGTACTCGATGACCTTGGAGTTGGGTACGCCACCCGGGGAAAACGAACGGGTCATAGGCGCCATGACCACACGGGTCGGCAGTTCGAGGGCACCGAGGTGGAACGGTTTGAACAAGGCTTGAACGGGCATCGAAAGGCTCCACAAAAACGTTATCGAGGGCATAAAACTATATGACGGCGATAATATGTGTGAAGACATCAACGCGATAGCACTATTGATCTGAATGATTAAGGGACAAAAGGCAGGCAAAAAAAATCGCAGCTCAAGGGCTGCGATTTTCGTGTTTCAGCTCAACGCTTTTTCAATCGCGTGCACGATGGTCGGATCATCCGGCGCCGTGCGCGGCGAGAACCGGGCCAGCACCCGGCCGTCCTTGCCGAGCAGAAACTTTTCGAAATTCCAGGTGATATCACCGGGAAATTCCGCGCCCTCGCCCGCCAGCAGACGGTAGAGCTGATGACGGTCGTGACCGTTGACTTCGAGCTTGCTCGACAACGGGAACGTCACGCCATAGTTGAGGCTGCAGAACTCTTGAATTTCCTGTTCGGTGCCTGGTTCCTGACCGGCAAACTGGTTGCACGGCAGGCCCAACACACTGAAGCCTTTACCTTTGAATTGCTGATGGAGGTTTTCCAGCGCCGCATACTGTGGGGTCAAGCCGCATTTGGAGGCGACGTTGACCACCAGCACGACTTGGCCCTTGAAGGGCGCCAGCGGTAGCTCCTGACCATCCAGGGCTGTCAACTTAAGGTCGTGAAAAGCACTCATGACGAACTCCAGGATTCCCGTGTTCTACTCGAAACAGCCACTTGGCGAGGCCACCAAGGACAGCCGCGGACTAAAAAGGCGCCCGCAGGCGCCTCTCCAGTTCTCAAAAGCTTAGCGCAGAAAATCAGTGGTGATGGCCACCTTCGCCATGGACGTGGCCATGAGCGACTTCTTCCTGGCTGGCGTCACGGATAGCAACGATCTTCACTTTGAAGTTCAGGCGCTGACCGGCCAGAGGGTGGTTGCCGTCGACAGTCACGTCGTCGCCGTCCAGGTCACGGATAGTGACGATTTGCATTTGGCCGTCCGGCGCCGAAGCGTGGAACTGCATGCCGACTTCCAGCTCGTCAACGCCTTCGAACATGCTGCGGCTCAGGGTGCTGACCAGCTCAGCAGCGTATTCGCCGTAAGCGTCTTCTGGCTCAACGGAAACGTCCAGCTCGTCACCAACAGCTTTGCCTTCCAGAGCTTTTTCCAGGCCCGGGATGATGTTGCCTGCGCCTTGCAGGTAGACCAGCGGAGCGCCGCCGGCGGAGCTGTCGATGACCTCACCAGCGTCGTTGGTCAGGGTATAGTCGATGGAGACAGCCTTATTGGCGGCGATCAGCATGGGGCGAGACCTTTTGCATAAGAATATAGAAAGGCCAAGTTTAGCGAAGCAATCGCGCGAAAGCGAACACAACCCGGACAAACGGGATTCGACGATTAGCGGCTTCCATCAGGACGAAGACGGTCACTGGGTGGTCGAGCTTTCCTGTGGCCATACCCAACACCTGCGCCATCAGCCGCCATGGCAATCGCGAGCGTGGGTGCTGGACCCGGCGCAACGTATTGAAAAAATAGGCCAACCCTTTGCCTGCGGTTGGTGCGCACAAGGCTCGGTTAGCGATAACCTTGGCGACTGAATTTCGGCAGATCGTCAGCTATAGACGGCAGCCATTGCCATGCACCCTTAGAGAATTCGCATGCAAACTTTTTTTATCGCACCCACCGATTTTGGTGTGGGTCTGACCTCCATCAGCCTCGGGCTGGTGCGTACGCTTGAACGGGCCGGGCTGAAAGTCGGCTTCTTCAAACCGATTGCCCAGCCGCATCCCGGCGACACCGGCCCTGAGCGCTCCACCGAGCTGATGGCGCGCACCCACGGCCTGAAACCGCCGCAGCCGCTGGGTCTTGCCCATGTCGAGCGGATGCTCGGCGACGGTCAGCTCGATGAGTTGCTCGAAGAAATCATCGCCCTGTATCAGCAGGCCGCCGTCGGCAAAGACGTGCTGGTGGTTGAAGGCATGGTGCCGACCCGCAGCGCCAGTTACGCCGCGCGGGTCAATCTGCATCTGGCCAAAAGTCTCGATGCCGAGGTGATCCTGGTTTCGGCACCGGAAAACGAAGTGCTCGCCGAACTCTCCGGCCGCGTCGAACTGCAGGCGCAGTTGTTCGGTGGCCCGAAAGACCCGAAAGTCCTCGGCGTGATCCTCAACAAGGTCAAGACCTACGAGAGCATGGACGCCTTCGCCGCGCGTCTGAAGGAACATTCGCCACTTCTGCGCAGCGGTGATTTCCGCCTGCTCGGCTGCATCCCGTTCCAGCCGGAACTCAACGCGCCCCGTACTCGCGACGTCGCCGACCTGATGGGCGCGCAAGTGCTCAACGCTGGCGACTACGAAACCCGGCGCATGACCAAAATCATCATCTGCGCACGGACCATGCGCAACACTGTCGAGTTGCTCAAGCCCGGCGTGCTGGTGGTAACGCCGGGGGATCGCGACGACATCATCCTCGCCGTCAGCCTCGCCGCAATTAATGGCGTGCCGCTGGCAGGCCTGTTGCTGACCAGCGACACCCTGCCCGATCCGCGCATCATGGACTTGTGCCGAGGTGCCTTGCAGGCCGGTTTACCAGTGTTGTCGGTGAGCACAGGCTCTTACGACACCGCCAATCTGCTCAACGGCCTGAACAAGGAAATCCCGATCGACGACCGTGAGCGCGCGGAGATCATCACCGATTTCGTCGCCAGCCATCTCGATGCCAACTGGCTGCATCAGCGTTGCGGCACGCCAAGGGAAATGCGTCTGTCACCGGCCGTGTTCCGCTATCAATTGATCCAGCGCGCCCAGGCCGCGAACAAGCGCATCGTCCTGCCCGAAGGCAGCGAGCCATTCACCGTACAAGCGGCGGCGATCTGCCAGGAACGCGGGATTGCCCGCTGTGTGTTGCTGGCCAAACCCGAAGACGTCGAAGCCGTAGCCCGCGCCCAAGGCATTGTGTTGCCGCCGGGGCTGGAAATCCTCGACCCGGATCTGATCCGTGAGCGCTACGTCGAACCGATGGTCGCCCTGCGCAAAAGCAAAAGCCTCAACGCGCCGATGGCCGAGCAGCAACTGGAAGACACCGTAGTGATCGGCACGATGATGCTGGCGCTGGACGAAGTCGACGGGCTGGTCTCAGGTGTGATCAACACCACCGCCAACACCATCCGTCCGGCCCTTCAGCTGATTAAAACGGCGCCGGGCTGCACGCTGGTGTCCTCGGTGTTCTTCATGCTGTTTCCCGAAGAAGTGCTGGTCTACGGCGACTGCGTGATGAACCCGCACCCAAGCGCCGCCGAACTGGCAGAGATCGCCCTGCAAAGCGCCGACTCGGCGGCTGCGTTCGGCATTACCCCGCGCGTGGCGATGATCAGCTACTCCAGCGGTGAATCAGCCACGGGCGAAGAAGTCGAAAAGGTGCGTGAAGCCACCCTGCTCGCCCACGAGCAACAGCATTCGCTGCTGATCGACGGCCCGCTGCAATACGACGCCGCCGCCAACGAAACCGTGGCCCGGCAATTGGCGCCAAACAGCCAGGTAGCCGGTCGCGCGACAGTGTTCGTGTTCCCCGACCTCAACACCGGCAACACCACCCACAAAGCCGTGCAGCGCAGCGCCGACTGCGTCAGCCTAGGCCCGATGCTGCAAGGCCTGCGCAAACCGGTGAACGATCTGCCGCGCGGCGCGCAGGTCGACGACATCGTCTACACCATCGCACTCACCGCGATTCAAGCCGCCAACCGACCTATGGATGTGTAAATGTTGGACTTTCTACCTGCACCGCTGCGCGGTGTAATCGCCTCACTGCTGTTGGCGCTCAACACGATTCTGCTCTGCTCGTTTCTGTTTTGTGTGGCGTTGATCAAGGCCCTGCCGTTCGCGATCACCCAGCGCGTTGCCGGATGGCTGATGAGCCACACCCACGAAGCCTGGATCAGCAATAACAAAGGCTGGATGAACCTGGTGCGCCGCACCCGCTGGCACCTCAGCGGTCTGCAAGGCCTGGACTACAAGCACTCGTACCTGATCACCAGCAACCATCAGAGCTGGGTCGATATCCTGGTGCTGCAATACGTGCTCAACCGCCGCATCCAGCCGCTGAAATTCTTCCTCAAGCAGGAGCTGATCTGGGTCCCGGTGATCGGTCTGGCCTGGTGGGCGCTGGGCTTCCCGTTTATGAAGCGCTACTCCAAGGCCTACCTTGCAAAGCACCCGGAGAAAAAAGGTAAAGACCTGGAAACCACCCGCAAGACCTGCGCGAAGTTTCGCAACAACCCCGTGGGGATTTTCAACTTCGTCGAAGGCACGCGCTTCACTGAAAGCAAGCATGCTCAACAGCAATCACCCTTCAAATACCTGCTCAAGCCCAAAGCCGGCGGCATTGCCTTTGTGCTCGATGCCATGGGTGAACAGCTGGAATCGATCGTCAACGTGACCATCCACTATCCGGCCGGGCGTCCGGGATTCTGGGACCTGCTATGCGGCAACGTGCGGGACGTAGTGGTGCACTTTGAAGAGCTGAAGATCCCGCAGCAATTCATCGGCAAGAACTACGACCAGGACGGCGAATATCGCCTGCAGTTCCAGGGCTGGATCAACCAGCTGTGGCTGGACAAGGATGCGCTGCTGGAGCAAATGCACCGCGAATATCCAGCCAAACACTAACCCCCTGTGGGAGCGAGCATGCTCGCTCCCACAGTTTTGATCGCCGTATGCCCGAATAAAAAAGCCCGCCGATGATCACTCATCGGCGGGCTTTTTTTGCGGCTTGAAACTGGAAGCTTGTCGCTGCTTCAGTGCTAGATCGCGCCACGCTTACGCAGCAGATCCAGCACTTGCTTGACGCTTTCTTCCAGCGTCAGCGACTGGGTATCAATCACCAGATCAGCATTCAGCGGCACGTCATACGGGAAGGATTCGCCCGGAATGTTGTCGCCACCCGCCGCATACAACCCTTGCGGATCACGCTCGGCACAGACGGTCGGCGAAGCCTGCACATAAACCGTCAGCAAACGCTCCTTGCCAATCAGCTCCTTGGCCTGCTCGCGACCTTCAGCACTTGGTGCAACGAATGCAGCCAGCGTCAGCAGGCCCGCCTCGTTGAACTGACGCGCCACATGAGCTGCACGACGCCAGTTCTCGGTACGGCCGGCGCGATCCTGTGGCAGACCTTTATTCAGGTCGTGACGCAGGTTCTGACCATCCAGCACAAACACTGCGCGGCCCATGTCGAACAGCTTGCGCTCGACCGCATAGGCCAGCGTGCTCTTGCCCGCGCCCGACAAACCGCTGAACAGCACGGTGGCCGGTTGCTGGCCGAAACGCTGAGCGCGCTCTTCAGTAGCAACATGCGCCAGTTTGCCGTGGTGCGAAGCCGTGCCGTGAGCCAGTGGCTGAGCGACGATCATGCCAGCGCCGACGGTGCCGTTGGTCAAACGGTCGATGATGATGAATGCGCCGGTGGTGCGGTTGCTCTCGTAACCGTCTAGGGCGATCGGCGCGTCGAGCGCGATCTTCACCTTGCCGATTTCGTTGAGCTGCAACGCGCTCGCCGGGCCCTCTTCGAGGGTATTCACGTCGACCTTGTTGACGATGCTGGCGATGGAGCCCGGCACGTAACTGGTCGCACGTTTGATGTCGTATTTCTTGCCCGGCAGCATCGGCTCTTCAGCCATCCACACCAGCATCGCTTCGAAGCTGTCGGTAACCGGCGGCACGTTGTCGGCATGCACCAGCAGGTCGCCACGGGAGATGTCGATTTCGTCTTCCATGGTCAGCGTCACCGCTTGACCTGGACCCGCATGTTCCAGCTCACCTTCGAAAGTGACGATGGATTTGACGCGGCTGCTCTTGCCCGACGGCAACACCACGACTTCGTCGCCCTTCTTGACGATGCCGCTGGCCAGAGTGCCGGCGAAACCGCGGAAGTTCAGGTTCGGACGGTTGACGTACTGCACCGGGAAACGCAGATCGGTGAAGTTGCGGTCGCCCGCCACTTCCACGGTCTCGAGGATTTCCATCAGCGACTGGCCGGTGTACCACGGCGAGCGCTCGGACTTGTTCACCACGTTGTCGCCCTTCAGAGCTGACATCGGCACAAAGTGCATGCTGGTCGGCTTCAACTTCAAGCCTTCGGCGAACTTCAGGTAGTCGGCCTTGATCGACTCGAACACGCCTTCATCGAAGTCTTTCAAGTCCATCTTGTTGATGGCGACGACGATATGTTTGATGCCCAGCAACGAGGCGATGAAGCTGTGGCGACGGGTCTGGGTCTGCACGCCGTAACGGGCGTCGACCAGAATGATCGCCAGGTCACAGGTGGACGCACCAGTGGCCATGTTGCGGGTGTACTGCTCATGGCCAGGGGTGTCGGCGATGATGAATTTGCGCTTGGCGGTGGAGAAGTAGCGGTAGGCGACATCGATGGTGATGCCCTGCTCACGCTCGGCCTGCAGGCCGTCGACCAGCAACGCGAGGTCAATGTCTTCGCCGGTGGTGCCGACTTTCTTCGAATCGCGGGTGATGGCTTCCAGATGATCTTCGTAGATCATCTTGGAGTCGTGCAGCAGGCGCCCGATCAGAGTGCTCTTGCCGTCATCGACGTTACCGCAGGTCAAAAAGCGCAGCAGCTCTTTACGTTCGTGCTGGCCCAGGTAGGCGAGGATGTCCTCGCTGATCAAATCAGATTGATGCGACATGACAACCCCTTAGAAATAGCCTTGACGTTTTTTATCTTCCATCGAGCCTGCGCCATCGTGGTCGATGACACGGCCCTGGCGCTCGGAAGTTCGCGTCAGGAGCATTTCCTGAATGATGTCCGTCAGGCTTTCGGCCTCGGACTCCACCGCGCCCGTCAACGGGTAGCAGCCAAGGGTACGGAAACGCACTTTCTTTTTGACGATGCGCGCTTTGTCTTCATCGGACAGGTGCTCGAGGATGCGCTCGTCGTCGATCATGATCAGCGTGCCGTTCTTCTCGATCACTTCACGTTCGGCGGCGAAGTACAGCGGCACAATCGGGATGCCTTCGAGGTAGATGTACTGCCAGATGTCCAGTTCGGTCCAGTTCGACAGCGGGAACACACGAATGGATTCGCCCTTGTTGACCTTGCCGTTGTAGACGTTCCACAGCTCGGGACGCTGGTTTTTCGGGTCCCAGCGGTGCTTGCTGTCGCGGAACGAGTACACGCGCTCTTTGGCGCGGGATTTCTCTTCATCGCGACGGGCACCGCCGAACGCTGCGTCGAAACCATGCTTGTCGAGTGCCTGCTTGAGGCCCTCGGTTTTCATGATGTCGGTGTGCTTGGCGCTGCCGTGGGTAAACGGGTTGATGTTCTGCGCCACGCCGTCCGGATTGATGTGGGTGATCAGGTCCAGGCCCAGCTCTTCGACCATCTTGTCGCGGAACTTGTACATCTCCTGGAATTTCCACCGGGTGTCGACGTGCATCACCGGAAACGGCAGTTTGCCCGGGAAGAACGCCTTGCGTGCCAGGTGCAGCATCACGGCGGAGTCTTTACCGATGGAGTACAGCATCACCGGGTTGTCGAACTCGGCGGCCACCTCGCGGATGATGTGGATGCTTTCCGCCTCCAGCTGTTTCAGATGCGTCAGTTTGTCGACCATGGCTACTCACGAAAGCTTTCTTATGAACGGCCAGCGGGCCGTGTTCGAGCGGGGAATCCTAGCACAGCGACCTCTTCTAATCAGGACGCCAACTAGATCGAAAGGGTATATGAATATGCCCACTCGTTTGGGCGATGACTGTCCTGTAGGAGCTGCCGAAGGCTGCTCCTACAAAGGGAAGTAGTGCTCGTCAGATCGGATTCGGGCAGTCGATGAAGATGTGTTCGACAGCAAAACGCTTCGCCAGATAATCGCCCAGCGCCTGCACACCATAGCGCTCGGTGGCATGGTGGCCGGCGGCGATGAAGCTGATGTCGTTTTCCCGGGCACTGTGGAAGGTCTGTTCGGACGCTTCACCGCTGATGAACAGATCGACCCCCGCCGCCACACCGTGATCGATATAACCCTGACCGCCGCCGGTGCACCAGCCGACCCGGCGGATCATTGCGCTGCCTTCAATCAGCAGCGGTTCGCGGCCCATGACTTCCTGCACCTTGCGGGCGAAATCACGCGGGGTCATGGGTTCGCTCAGCGAACCGACCAGACCGACGATTTTCAGATTGTCCGGATCCAGCGGGCCTTCGACCGTGATGTCGAGTTGACGCGCCAGTTGCACGTTATTGCCAACGTCCGGGTGCAGATCCAGTGGCAGGTGATAAGCGAGCAGGCTGATGTCGTGCTTGAGCAGAGTCTTCAAGCGACGCTGCTTCATACCGGTAATGCACGGGTTCTCGCCCTTCCAGAAGTAGCCGTGGTGCACCAGCACCAGATCGGCCTCTGCTTCAACGGCAGCATCGAGCAGAGCCTGGCTGGCGGTGACGCCGCTGACGATGCGCATCACTTGCGGACGGCCTTCGACCTGCAAGCCGTTGGGGCAGTAATCGGCAATTTTCGCACTGCCAAGGTAACGGTCAGCTTCTTCGACGAGGGTGCTGAGGGCAACGGCCATGAAAGACTCCTAAATATCCCGTTCAGAGGCACGCGCGGCCTCGTATAATGCGCGACATTATGGGCGGTCTGACCCCGCCTGCAACTTTTCCAGGACGTGCTTAATGCTCAAGGCGCTGCGTTTTTTTGGCTGGCCGCTGTTGGCCGGTGTGCTTATCGCACTGTTGATTATTCAGCGTTACCCGCAGTGGGTCGGGCTTCCGAGCCTCGACGTCAACCTGCAGCAGGCCCCGCAAACCACCAGCGTGCAGCAGGGGCCGGTGTCCTATGCCGATGCGGTAACCATCGCCGCGCCGTCCGTGGTCAACCTCTATACGACCAAGGTCATCAACAAACCGGCGCATCCGCTGTTTGAAGACCCGCAGTTCCGCCGCTTCTTCGGTGACAACTCGCCCAAGCAGAAACGCATGGAATCGAGCCTCGGCTCGGGCGTGATCATGAGCCCGGAAGGCTACATCCTGACCAACAACCACGTGACCAGCGGCGCCGATCAAATCGTTGTGGCGCTCAAGGATGGCCGTGAAACCCTGGCCAGGGTGATTGGCAGCGACCCGGAAACCGACCTCGCTGTCCTGAAGATCGACTTGAAAAATCTGCCGGCGATCACTGTAGGCCGCTCGGACAACATCCGTATCGGCGACGTCGCACTGGCCATTGGCAACCCGTTCGGCGTCGGCCAGACCGTGACCATGGGCATCATCAGCGCCACCGGGCGCAATCAGTTGGGCCTGAACAACTACGAAGACTTCATCCAGACCGACGCGGCGATCAACCCGGGTAACTCCGGCGGTGCGCTGGTCGATGCCAATGGCAACCTCACCGGCATCAACACCGCGATCTTCTCCAAATCCGGTGGTTCGCAAGGCATCGGCTTTGCCATCCCGGTGAAACTGGCGATGGAAGTGATGAAATCGATCATCGAGCACGGCCAGGTGATTCGTGGCTGGCTGGGGATTGAAGTACAGCCGCTGACCCAGGAACTGGCCGAGTCGTTTGGTTTGTCCGGGCGCCCGGGAATCGTGGTGGCGGGGATTTTCCGCGATGGCCCGGCGCAGAAGGCCGGCCTGCAACTGGGTGACGTGATTCTCAGCATCGATGGCGAACCGGCGGGTGATGGCCGTCGCTCGATGAACCAGGTGGCGCGGATCAAACCGACCGACAAAGTGACGATTCAGGTCATGCGCAATGGCAAAGAAATCAAGCTGACCGCTGAAATCGGCCTGCGACCACCACCGGCACCGGTAAAGGAAAAAGAAGAGTAAGACTTTGTTCGCGCCGACGGCGCGAATAACAGACATTCTCAACAGGCATGTTATATTGTTTCAATTAAACAATTGGAACAACATAACATGTCGTCTCGAACAAAGGCCTCGCTGCTGGGCCTGACCCTCGGTTTACCTCTGGGTTTGCTGTGCGATCCAGTCTTCGCCGAAGAATCGCAGCCACTCGAACTCGACGCCATCAGCGTCACCTCCGACTACCAATCCCCTACCGGGCCAGTCACAGGCTACCGCGCCACGCGCTCGTCCAGCGCGACCAAAACCGACACCGCGATCCGCGACATCCCGCAGGCAATCAGCGTGGTGCCCGCCAGCGTGCTCAAGGATCTGGGCAGCAGCAGCGTCGAACGCGCGCTGGATTTTGCCGGCGGCGTGTCCAAGCAAAACAACTTCGGCGGCCTGACCCTCTACGAATACAGCGTGCGCGGTTTCACCACATCGGAGTTCTACAAGGACGGTTTCAGCGCCAATCGCGGCTACCCGGCCACACCCGACGCCGCCAACATCGAGCGCATCGAAGTGCTCAAAGGCCCTGCCGCCAGCCTCTATGGCCGAGGGGATCCGGGCGGCACAGTGAACATCGTCACCAAAAAACCGCAACCCGAAGCCTTTACCACCCTGCAAACCAGCGCCGGCAGTTGGGATCGCTACCGCACCGCGCTGGACGTCAACACGCCACTCGATGAACAGGGTGATGTGCTCTCGCGGATCAACCTGGCCGTCGAGGACAACCACAGCTTTCGCGATCACGTCGACAGCCAGCGTGTATTCGTCGCGCCCTCGATCAGTTGGCAACTCAATCCCGACACATCGCTGTTGGTGGAAAGCGAAATCGTCCGCCACAGCTCCACGTTCGACCGCGGCATCGTCGCGCCAAACAACAAATGGAGCGGCGTTTCGCGCTCGACCTTCCTCGGCGAACCGAACGACGGCAACATCGACAACCACAACAACCTGCTTCAGGCCACGCTCGAACATCACCTCAACGACAACTGGAAACTGCGCCTGGCCAGCCATTACAAGGAAGGCAAACTCTGGGGCAACGCTTCTGAAAGTCGTGCTCTGAACGCTGACGGTCATACGGTGAACCGACGCTATCGCGAGCGTGACACCCACTGGCACGACAGCATCACCCAACTGGAATTGCGCGGACTCTTCGACCTCGGCCCCTGGCAGCACGAACTGCTGATCGGCAGCGAGTACGAGAACTACCGCAAGAACGAGCGCGTCACCACCATCGCTGGCGGTCCTTACGCCATCGACATTTACAAACCGGTCTACGGCCAGCCGAAACCCAACGGCGCACGCTCGGGTACCGATTTCTTCGAACACGTCGAAAGCCATGCGCTGAACCTGCAGGATCAAATCGTCTTCACCGACAAACTGCGTGGAATGGTCGGCGCGCGCTTCGAGCACTTTGATCAACGCATCGACGATCACAGCCGCAACGCCAAAAGCCGCCAGACCCACGACGCCCTCACCCAACGCGCCGGCCTGCTCTATCAACTGACGCCGAATACCGGCCTGTTCGCCAACGCTTCGACCTCGTTCAAACCCAACAACGGCCTCGATGCCTCCGGCAAATCCTTCGATCCCGAAGAAGGCGTCGGTTACGAAATCGGCATCAAGAACGAATTGTTCGACGAACGCCTGAGCAGCACCCTCGCCTTCTTCCACATCGACAAGGAAAACGTCCTCGCCCTCGACCCGGGCACCGACACCAGCCGCGCGATGGGCAAGGCGCGCAGTCGCGGTTTCGACTGGCAAGTGACCGGGCAAGTGACCGATGCCGTGCGGGTGATTGGTGCCTTCGCTTACATCGACGCCGAAGTGACCAAAGGCGATGCAGCGATTCCCACCGGCAGCCGCATTCTTGGCGTGGCCAAACGCAGCGGCAGCCTGCTGGGGGTTTATGAATTTCAGGACGGCCATTTGCGCGGCTCGGACGTCGGCGCGGCGTTTACTTATGTCGGCGATCGCTCCGGTGAAGCCGGCGGCGACTTTGAAATGCCGGCCTATCACACCGTCGATCTGCTGGCCCATTACAAGGCCAGCGACAACGTCACGGTCGGCCTGAACCTGAACAACGTCTTCGACGAAAAATACTACGAGCGCTCCTACAGCAACTACTGGGTCAACCCCGGCGAGCCGCGCAACTTCACCGTCAGCCTGACACTCAACCTGTAAAAGGACGTCATCATGCAATGCCGCAAAACCCTCCTGATCATCGCCGCACTGTTCGCCACCCAGGCTTCGGCCCATGGCCTGTGGACAGAACAACGTCGCGGCAATATCGAAGTGATCTACGGCCACGGCGCCGAAGACAATGCCTTCAAGGCGCAGAAAATCAGCGGCGCCTGGGCCTATGACGCGGGCGGCAAAATGATCCCGGTCAGCGTCGAACGCCTGCCCGATCATGCACGTCTGAAGCCGCTGAAAACACCGGCGGTCATGGCCGTGGCACTAAACAACGGGATGTGGTCGCAAACCGCTGACAAGAAGTGGATCAACGAGGGTCGCAGCAAAGTCCCGGGTGCTGTCGAGGCGACGGAGACGTTCAAGTACAGCCTGGCGATTTATCAGCCGGGGGCAAAGTTGCCCAAGCTTGATCAGATCAAGTTGCTGATTTTGCCGGAAGTCGATCCGCTGACGGTAGGACCGGGGAAATCATTGCCGGTGCGGGTATTGCTCGATGGCAAACCGGCGGCGGGCGTGAAGTTGATTGGCGACTATCGCAGTGCGCCGAATACGCTGAGCACCGAGACTGACAAGGATGGGCGTGCGCAGGTGTTGGTGCGTAATGAAGGGTTGAATGTGATTGCGGCGCAAGTAGAGGTGCCGGTGAAGGACAGTGTTGATGTGAACAGTCGTGGACTGTTCAGTTCGCTAACGTTTTTGGGTGAGCCACATCACGAATAACCAACACAAGTCCCCTGTAGGAGCGAGCCTGCTCGCTCCTGCAGGGGTAATGGTGTTTTAGAGTTCGCCGAGCCCATCAATCAACGCCTGATTCTGCTCCGGCGTGCCAATCGAAATCCGCAGGAACTGCGCAATCCGCTCCTGCTTGAAGTGCCGGACGATCACGCCCTGCTCCCGCAGTTTCGCCGCCAGACCTGCCGCATCATGCTGCGGATGCCGGGCAAAGATGAAGTTCGCCGCCGACGGCAGCACTTCAAAGCCCTTGGCCTGCAACTGCGCGATCACCCACTCACGGCTCTCGATCACTAGACGACAGGTCTTGTCGAAATACTCGCGGTCTTCGAATGCCGCCGCCGCTCCGACATTCGCCAGACGATCCAAAGGATAAGAGTTGAAGCTGTTCTTGATCCGCTCCAGCGCCTCGATCAGGTCCGGATGCCCCACTGCCAGGCCAACGCGCAGGCCGGCCAACGAGCGCGACTTGGACAGAGTCTGGGTCACCAGCAGGTTCGGGTAACGGTCCACCAGACTGATTGCTGTCTCGCCGCCAAAGTCGATATAAGCCTCATCCACTACCACCACCGAATCAGGGCTGGCCTTGAGAATCTGCTCGACCGCTTCCAGTGCCAGCAGGCAACCGGTCGGTGCGTTCGGGTTGGGGAAAATGATCCCGCCGTTCGGCTTGGCGTAGTCCGCCGGGTTGATCTGGAACTGTGCGTCCAGCGGCACTGCGTCGAACTTGATGCCATACAACCCGCAATACACCGGATAGAAGCTGTAACTGATGTCCGGGAAGAGAATCGGCTGATCGTGTTGCAGCAGGCCGTGGAAAATGTGGGCGAGCACTTCGTCCGAACCGTTGCCGAGGAACACCTGATTGCTCTGCACGCCGTAGTACTGAGCGACGGCGTTTTTCAGCAGATCGCTGTTCGGATCAGGGTACAGGCGCAGATTATCGTTGAGTTCGGTCTGCATCGCCGCCAGGGCTTTTGGCGACGGGCCGTAGGGGTTTTCATTGGTGTTGAGCTTGACCAGTTTGGTCAGCTTCGGCTGTTCGCCCGGCACATAAGGCACCAGATCCTTGACGAACGGGCTCCAGAATTTACTCATGTTCAGTTCCCCTGCTTGTCGTCAATGATGCGGTATTCGGCGCTGCGCGCGTGGGCGCTCAGGGATTCGCCACGGGCGAGTACCGAAGCGGTCTTGCCCAGTTCGGAAGCACCGGCCTCGGAACAGAAGATGATCGACGAGCGTTTCTGGAAGTCATAAACACCCAGTGGCGAGGAGAAACGCGCCGTGCCGGAGGTCGGCAATACGTGGTTCGGGCCTGCGCAGTAGTCGCCCAAGGCTTCGGAGGTGTGACGGCCCATGAAGATCGCGCCGGCGTGGCGGATCTGCGGCAGCCAGGCTTGCGGGTCAGCGACCGAGAGCTCCAGGTGTTCCGGGGCGATGCGGTTGGCGACTTCGATGGCCTGTGCCATGTCACGCACTTGAATCAGCGCGCCGCGGCCATTGATCGAGGTTTCGATGATGGTTGCGCGATCCATGGTCGGCAGCAGTTTGTCGATGCTCGCGGCGACCTTGTCGAGGAACTCGGCGTCGGGGCTGACCAGAATCGCTTGAGCGTCTTCATCGTGCTCGGCTTGGGAGAACAGGTCCATGGCGATCCAGTCCGGATCGGTCTGGCCGTCGCACACCACAAGGATTTCCGAAGGGCCGGCGATCATGTCGATGCCGACCTGACCAAACACGTGGCGCTTGGCGGTGGCCACATAGATGTTGCCCGGGCCGACCACTTTATCCACTTTCGGCACGCTTTCGGTGCCATAGGCCAGCGCGGCAACGGCTTGTGCGCCACCGATGGTGAACACACGATCGACGCCTGCGATGCACGCAGCGGCCAGCACCAGTTCGTTGATTTCACCGCGCGGAGTCGGCACGACCATGACCACTTCGGTCACACCGGCAACCTTGGCCGGAATGGCGTTCATCAACACCGACGACGGATACGACGCCTTGCCGCCCGGCACGTACAGGCCTGCGCGATCCAGCGGCGTAACCTTCTGGCCCAGCACCGTGCCGTCGGCTTCGGTGTAGCTCCAGGAATCCTGCTTCTGTTTTTCGTGGTAGCTGCGCACACGGGCCGCGGCTTTTTCCAGTGCTTCGCGCTGAGGCACGGTGATGCGGGTCAGGGCCAGTTCCAGACGCTCGCGCGGCAGGATCAGGTCGGCCATCGAGGCAACTTCGAGGCCGTCGAACTTCTGGGTGAACTCGACCAGCGCCGCGTCACCGCGCTCGCGCACAGCCTTGATGATGTCCAGCACGCGCTGATTGACCGAGTCGTCAGACACACTTTCCCAGCTCAGCAGATGATCCAGATGATGCGCGAAATCCGGGTCAGCAGCGTTGAGTCGGCGAATTGCAGTCGGTGCGGTCATAGCGAGAGCCTCATAGGAATGGCAAAAACTCAGGCGCCCTAACTTAGCAGTCGTTTCCGCTTGGGCACCTGAGATTCTGGCTATGAGGCGGATAGACGGGCGCGACTCAAGGTCGCGCAGGTAGATCAGCCGCGGTGTCGCGATTCCACAGCGTTGCGCAGGGTATCGATCAACGCCTGGATACGGGCGTGTTGCATTTTCATCGAAGCCTTGTTGACCACCAGACGCGAGCTGATCGTGGCGATCAACTCCTGGGGTTCCAGACCGTTGGCGCGCAGGGTGTTGCCGGTGTCGACCACGTCGATGATCTTGTCGGCCAGACCGATCAGCGGTGCCAGCTCCATCGAGCCGTAGAGCTTGATGATGTCGACCTGACGGCCCTGTTCGGCGTAATAACGCTTGGCGACGTTGACGAACTTGGTCGCCACACGCAGACGGCCCTTGGGCTCGGCCGCGCCGATCTTGCCGGCGGTCATCAGTTTGCATTGGGCGATCTGCAGGTCCAGTGGCTCGTACAAGCCCTGACCGCTGTATTCCATCAGCACGTCTTTGCCGGCAACGCCGAGGTCGGCCGCGCCATGCTCGACATACGTCGGCACGTCGGTGGCACGCACGATCAGCAGACGCACGTCGTCCTGGGTCGTGGGGATGATCAGCTTGCGGCTCTTGTCCGGATTCTCGGTCGGCACGATGCCCGCTTCAGCGAGAAGCGGCAGGGTGTCGTCAAGGATGCGGCCCTTGGACAGTGCGATGGTCAACATGGGAAACGTCAGTCCTTATCAAGGTACTCATGTCCGGTCGCAATCGACGCCGGACACACATCGAGCCGGATAACGGCTCGATTCGAAACGAATTCAGTGGACACGTCCCTGTGTCCTCATGCAGCTGTTAGCCCGGAACGCGACGGATCTTGGCGCCCAGCATCTGCAGTTTTTCTTCGATGCACTCGTAACCACGGTCGATGTGGTAGATGCGGTCGATCAGGGTATCGCCTTCGGCGACCAGAGCGGAGATCACCAAGCTGGCCGAAGCACGCAGGTCGGTTGCCATCACTGGCGCGCCTTTGAGGACTTCAGTACCGGTGACGATGGCAGTGTTGCCTTCGACCTGGATCTTGGCGCCCATGCGATGCAGTTCGTAAACGTGCATGAAGCGGTTTTCGAAGATCGTCTCGATCACGGCACCAGTGCCTTCGGCAATGGCATTGAGCGAGATGAACTGCGCCTGCATGTCGGTCGGGAACGCCGGGTACGGCGCAGTGCGCACGTTGACCGCTTTCGGGCGCTTGCCGTGCATGTTCAGCTCGATCCAGTCTTCACCACAGGTGATTTCTGCGCCGGACTCGCGAAGTTTTTCCAGAACCGCTTCGAGGATGGTCGGATCGGTGTCCTTGACCTTGACGCGACCACCGGTGACCGCAGCGGCCACCAGGTAGGTGCCGGTTTCGATACGGTCAGGCATCACTTTGTAGAAACACGAACCCAGACGCTCGACGCCATCGATGGTGATGGTGTCGGTGCCAGCACCGGAAACCTTCGCGCCCATGGCGTTGAGGAAGTTCGCCAGGTCAACCACTTCAGGCTCGCGCGCTGCGTTCTGAAGCACGCTGCGGCCCTTGGCCAGAGCAGCAGCCATCATGATGTTTTCAGTACCGGTCACGCTGACGGTATCGAAGAAGAAGTGCGCGCCGCGCAGGCCGCCTTCAGGCGCCTTGGCCTTGATGTAGCCGCCTTCGACATCGATCACCGCGCCCATGGCTTCGAGACCACGGATATGCAGGTCGACCGGACGCGAACCGATGGCGCAACCGCCAGGCAGCGCGACTTCGGCTGAACCGAAACGGGCAACCATAGGGCCCAGTACCAGGATCGAGGCACGCATGGTTTTCACCAGTTCGTACGGAGCGATCAGGGTCTTGATGGTGCGCGGGTCGATTTCGACGCTGAGTTTCTCGTCGATCACAGGCTCAATGCCCATGCGACCGAACAGCTCGATCATGGTGGTGATGTCGTGCAAGTGCGGCAGGTTGCCAACCGTCACCGGGCCATCGCACAGCAGAGTGGCAGCCAGAATCGGCAGGGCAGAGTTCTTTGCCCCGGAAATGCGGATCTCGCCATCAAGACGAGCGCCACCAGTAATAATCAATTTATCCATAAGAATCTCGACGCCCTTAGGCTCAGGTGCGCTCGGCCCAGGCCGCGCTGCTGAAAAATTTCATAGTGACCGCATGGATGCTGCCATCGGTGATCCATGGGTTCAAATGGGCATAGATCTGCTGCTGACGCTTCACCGGGCTCAACGCCGCCAGTTCATCGCTAATCACGTTCAGCTGGAAATTGCAGCCTTCGCCCTCAACTTCTACCAACGTTCCGGGCAGCTTTCCTTCAAGGAAGCTCTTCACTTCTACGGCCTGCATGCTCAACCTCAATCGGCGCCCTGTGCGCACGGGTCGGACATCATACAAAAAAGCCCCGCGCCTGCGAACCCCGCAAGGCAGGACTCTGACGGGGGGCTTCTTTATTGATGCGGGTTCAGGATTGCGCCAACAGTTCGGTCAGCTCACTGACCTGAGCAATTTCGCGCATGTCTTCGGGCATCGCGCGGATGCTGACAGCCTTACCGGCCGCCTGAGCATCGCGCATGAAGCACAGCAGCAACGACAAGCCGACGCTGCTGGACTTCTTCACGGCCGAACAATCGATGACCAACGCAGAAGCCTTGCTCGACTTGATCAGCGCCTGACCTTCCTTGCGCAAGTCCGGGCCAGTGCGGTAGTCCAGCACTCCGCTGAGCAATAGCTCGTCGACATCACTCATACGAACTGCCGCCTCATTCATTGCGCAGGCTTCTCGGTGGTTTGCTTGGCCTTGGCCACTTCACCTGCCCAATTGTTGATGGTCTTGTCCAGATCATTGCCGTTACGCTGCATCGCGTCGGCGAACTGGTCCCGGAACAACTTGCCGATGTTGATGCCGTTGATGATCACGTTGCGCAGTTTCCACTCGCCGTTGATCTTCTCCAGGGTGTACTGCACAGGGTATACCGCGCCATTGGTGCCCTTTACGGTCATGCCGACGCTGGTGCGATCACCCGATTCGTCCTTGGCAGGATCAACGGTGATGCCCTGGTTGTTGTATTCAAGCAAGGCGTTGCCGTAGAACTGGAACAGGCCTTTCTTGAAGTTTTCCTGGAAGGTCTGCATCTGCGCAGGCGTTGCCTTGCGCGAATATTTGACCGTCATGATGCTTTTGGAGATGCCTTCGGCATCTACCACCGGACCAACGATAGTGTTCAGTGCAGCATAAAAGTCGTTCGGATCCTGCTTGTATTTCTCTTTATTGGCCGACAGATCAGCGAGCATCCGGGTGGTGGTGTCCTGAATCAGATCGTGCGCTGACTGTGCCGCCACAGCGGTACCCATCAGAGGCAATGTCGCGAGCAACACCAACAGGCCACGTCGCAAGGTAGAGATCATTCAAAAGCTCCTCATTTGGCGTCTTTGCTAACGGTATTGAGCAGGAATTTACCGATCAGGTCTTCCAGTACCAGTGACGACTGCGTGTCGTGAATGGTTCCACCATCCTTCAGAGGGGTATCTTCCCCGCCTACGCTGATACCGATGTATTTCTCGCCCAGCAGACCAGCGGTCAGGATAGACGCTGTGGAGTCGGTCGGCAGGTTGTCGACCTTTTTATCCACTTGCAGGGTCACCCGACCGGTGAAGCTGTCGCGATCCAGATCGATTGCGGTGACCTTGCCGATGGTTACACCGGCCATGGTCACTTTGGCTCTGACCGTCAGACCAGCGATATTGTCGAAGTAGGCATAAAGTTTATAAGTTTCGGTGGTCGAAGTCGGAGACAGGCCACTGACCCGCAAAGCAAGCAGCAGCAAAGCCAGGATCCCTGCCAGCAGGAACAGGCCGACACCGATTTCCAGGGTGCGGTTTTGCATCAGAAATCTCCAAACATCAAAGCGGTCAGAATAAAGTCCAGGCCCAATACTGCCAGCGAGGCAAATACTACGGTCTTGGTGGTGGCACGACTGATCCCTTCGGAAGTGGGCTCACAGTCATAGCCTTGGAATACGGCGATCCAGGTCACGACGAAGGCGAAAACGACACTTTTGATGACGCCGTTGAGCACGTCATTGGTGAAGTTCACGCTGTTCTGCATGTTTGCCCAATAAGACCCTTCATACACGCCAAGCCAGTCGACAGCCACCCACGAACCGCCCCAGATACCCACCACGCTGAAAATCATCGCCAGCACCGGCAGGGAAATGAATCCGGCCCACAGACGCGGGGCAATAATATATTTGAGCGGGTCGACACCGATCATTTCCAGACTGGAAAGCTGCTCGGTGGACTTCATGTTGCCGATTTCCGCGGTCAGCGCCGAACCGGCACGTCCGGCGAACAGCAGCGCAGTCACCACAGGGCCGAGCTCTCGCAGTAGCGTCAGCGCAACCATCTGCCCCACCGCCTGCTCCGAACCGTAGCTCGACAGAATGCTGAAACCCTGAAGTGCCAGCACCATGCCGATGAAAATCCCGGAGACCACAATGATCACCAGCGACATGACGCCGACCGAATGCAACTGCTTGACCAGCAAGCCGAAACCGCCGCTGATACCGCCACGCCCTATCAAGGCGTGAAACAGGAACAGCGTTGCACGACCAAACACCGCAATGGCATCGATCGCCGCTTCGCCGAAACGACGCACGCGTTCTATTAATGAAATTCTGCGCATCAGCGCTTCCCCAGAAGATCTGCGCGGTAATCCGTCGCTGGAAAATGGTACGGCACCGGGCCATCGGGATTGCCGGTCATGAACTGGCGGATACGCGGTTCGTCCGAGTTCATCAGCTCATCGGGCGTGCCCTGCCCCAGTACCTGACCATCACCCACTACATAGATGTAGTCGGCGATGCTCGCGGTTTCGGCCAGATCGTGCGAAACCACGATACTGGTGATTCCCAACGCATCGTTGAGCAGACGAATCAGGCGTACCAGCACGCCCATGGCGATCGGGTCCTGTCCAACGAACGGTTCGTCGTACATGAGAATCTGCGGATCAAGCGCAATGGCCCGCGCCAGCGCTACGCGCCGCTTCATGCCACCGGACAGCTCATCGGGCATCAAGTCGATTGCACCGCGCAGCCCCACCGCCTGCAATTTGAGCAGGACGATGTCGCGGATCATTTCTTCCGGCAACTCGGTATGAACGCGCAGGGGGAAAGCTACGTTCTCGAAGACATCGAGATCGGTGAACAGAGCGCCGCTCTGAAACAGCACACCCATGTGCTTGCGTGCATCGAACAGATCACTGCGCGACAGCGCCGGCAGGTTCTGACCGTTGACCCAGACTTCGCCGCTGGCAGGACGCAACTGTGCGCCCATCAAACGCAGCAGCGTGGTCTTGCCACACCCGGAAGGTCCCATGATGCCGGTGACCTTGCCGCGCGGTATGCGAATATCGACGTTATTGAAAATGCTGCGCGCACCGCGCTTGAAGGAGACTCCCTTCAGCTCGACCGCGTAGGCGTTATCGGCACTCATCTAAACTCCTTGCGATGCAGCCTCTCACTCGGACGCCTGGCTTTATTTAAAAAGCACGTACATCCCGGGCAGGCCGAACTGGCGGCGAACTATATCACTGCAAAGGCCATGCGCCCAAGGCTTGTGCCAGCCTGTGTTCGGCGTTATGGCAGGGCTGGCGGCTCTTTTCCCGGGTTTTGGTAACGAGGAATGACAAAGCACGACGAACTTGCGTGAGGCTTTGCAACATAACCGCTATAATCGCCGCCTTTTCATCGGGCTATACGATTTCTGACATGAGCCAATCCAGCGACCTGATTCAATCGGCACAACGCACCATCCGCCTCGAAGTGGAAGCCGTTCAAGGCTTGTTGCCCCATATCGACGCCGATTTCGTACGCGCTTGCGAGATGATTCTGGCCAGCAAAGGCCGTGTGGTGGTGGTCGGCATGGGCAAATCCGGGCACGTCGGCAACAAGATTGCCGCAACTCTGGCGAGCACCGGCACCCCGGCATTCTTTGTACACCCGGCTGAAGCCAGCCATGGCGACATGGGCATGATTACCCGTGATGACGTGATCCTGGCCCTGTCGAACTCCGGCTCGACCAACGAAATCGTCACCCTGCTGCCCTTGATCAAACGCCTGGGCATCCAGTTGATCAGCGTGACCGGCAACCCGGCCTCGCCGCTGGCGAAAGCCGCCGAAGTGAACCTCAATGTTCACGTCGAGCACGAAGCCTGCCCGCTGAACCTGGCCCCCACCTCTTCGACCACCGCCGCGCTGGTCATGGGCGATGCCCTGGCCGTAGCGTTGCTGGAAGCTCGCGGTTTTACCGCTGAAGACTTCGCCTTTTCCCACCCGGGTGGCGCCCTGGGCCGTCGCTTGTTGCTGAAAGTGGAAAACGTCATGCACGCCGGGCAGGAATTGCCGCAGGTGCAGCGCGGCACACTGCTCAAGGATGCGCTGATGGAAATGACCCGCAAGGGTCTGGGCATGACTGTCATCCTTGAAGCCGACGGCAAGCTCGCCGGGATTTTTACCGACGGCGATTTGCGCCGCACACTGGATCGCAGCATCGACATCCGCAGCGCCACCATCGATCAGGTGATGACGGCCCACGGCAAAACCGCACGGCCCGAAATGCTCGCCGCCGAAGCCCTGAAAATCATGGAAGACCACCGAATCAACGCACTGGTCGTTGTCGATGAGGAAGATCGCCCGGTCGGCGCTTTCAACCTCTCCGATCTGTTGCGCGCAGGAGTGATGTAAATGAGCACCGATCTGTTACAACGCGGCAAAGCGATCAAACTGGCGGTTTTCGACGTCGACGGCGTCCTCACTGACGGTCGCCTGTACTTCCTTGAAGACGGCAGCGAATTCAAGACTTTCAACACCCTCGACGGCCAGGGCATCAAAATGCTCATGAACGCGGGTGTGCAGACCGCCATCATCAGTGGCCGCAAGACCCCCGTAGTCGAGCGCCGAGCGAAAAACCTCGGCATCCCGCACCTGTTTCAGGGGCGAGAAGACAAATTGGTGGTTCTGGACGGTCTACTTGAACAACTGGGCCTAAGCTATGAACAGGTCGCCTACCTCGGTGACGACCTGCCTGACCTGCCGGTGATGCGTCGCGTGGGACTCGGCATGGCCGTAGCCAACGCTGCCGACTTCGTCCGCGAACATGCCCACGGCGTGACCCGGACACGTGGCGGCGAAGGTGCAGCCCGCGAATTCTGCGAATTGATCCTGCGCGCCCAAGGCCGCCTCGATGCGGCCAATGCCGCGTACTTGTGAGCCAAACCATGTTCAGCAAAAAATTTCGTAACTTCCTGCTGTTCGGTTGCATCGCCGCGATATTCGCTGCGGTCGGCTACTGGAACATCAGCCCGGAACGCTTCCTCGACAAGCCTGCGGTTTCCTCCGTAGAAACGCCTATCGACTGGTATGCGACCAACACGCACACCGTGCAATACCTTCCGGACGGCAAAGTGCAGTATGAAATGACCTCCGAGAAGGCCGAGCACGTCAAGGCGACCGACATCACGCTGGTCACCAAGCCTGACCTGAACATGTACCGCGGCACAGATTTCCCGTGGCACGTGACCAGCGAACGCGGCGAAGTGAACTCGGGCGGCACCGAAGTCGAGCTGATCGACTCAGTACGCATCAAGCGCACCGATGAAAAGAACCGCGCCACCCTGATCACGTCCACTCGCATGACGGTGTTCCCGCAGCAGGAATATGCGCAGACCGCGCAACCCGTTAGAATCGACGGCGCTGGCGGTGTATCGACTGGCGTAGGAATGAAAGCGTATCTGAAGGAAAGCAGGATACACCTGCAATCGAACGTAAGAGGACAGTATGAGGCTCGTTAAAACCCTCCCTATTTTGCTCAGTCTGGGCGCAGCACTGGGAAGCGTGAGCGCCTGGGCTCTGCCGAACGATCAAGAGCAGCCAATCCGCATTCAGGCCGACGATGCCCAGCTGGACGACAAGAATGGCGTTGCCACTTATAAAGGCGACGTGATCATCACCCAGGGTTCGATGAAGGTTACCGGCAACACCATAACCATCACCCGTACCCCGACCGGTGACATCGACGTGGTGACCTCGGTGGGCAACCTGGCCTACTTCGAGCAACTGCAAACCGCTGGCGATACCAAACCTGTTCAGGGCTGGGGCGTGACGATCCAGTACCACGCCGCGCAAAACCGCGTCGTACTGATCGACAAAGCCAAGGTTGTCGACAAGGACAACAACACCACCCAGGGCGAGAAAATCGTCTACGACACCGTGAAGAAACTGGCCAGCGCCGGCCGCGCTACCGGCAGCAAAGTCACCGAAGCGCGTCCGCGCATCGACATGGTGATCCAGCCGAAGAAGAAAACCGAAGAGAAAACCCAGTAATGGCAACTCTGAAAGCTCAGCACCTGGCCAAGGCCTATAAAAGCCGCCAGGTCGTGCGTGACGTCAGCCTGTCGATCGACAGCGGCCAGATTGTCGGCCTGCTCGGCCCCAACGGTGCCGGCAAGACCACTTGCTTCTACATGATCGTCGGCTTGGTACAGGCCGACCAGGGCCGTGTGCTGATCGATGATCTGGACGTCAGCCACCAGCCGATGCACGGTCGCGCCAAGGCGGGTATCGGCTATCTGCCGCAAGAAGCGTCGATCTTCCGCAAACTGTCGGTGGCCGACAACATCATGGCCATCCTCGAGACCCGTCAGGAACTCGACAAGGCCGGCCGTCGCAAGGAGCTGGAAAGCCTGCTGCAGGAATTCCACATCAGCCACATTCGCGACAACCTCGGCATGAGCCTGTCCGGTGGTGAACGCCGACGGGTGGAAATCGCCCGCGCCCTGGCGACAGCACCGAAATTCATCCTGCTCGACGAACCGTTCGCCGGTGTCGACCCGATCTCGGTCGGCGACATCAAGCAGATCATCCATCATCTCAAGGCCAAGGGCATCGGTGTTCTGATCACCGACCACAACGTCCGTGAGACGCTGGACATCTGCGAAACCGCCTATATCGTCAACGACGGTCAGTTGATTGCCGAAGGCGATGCAGAAACCATCCTGGCCAACGATCTGGTCAAGGAAGTGTATCTGGGCCATGAATTCCGCCTGTAAGCCTGTTAGTGCCGAGTGAGCCGCCCGGGCGCTGTATCGATTCAAGCAGAATTTAATACGCTTTAATTGTTACAGCGCTCTAGGCAAACACTTCAGTTTCAGGCATATAATTTGCTTAAGTTTGGCGCTCCGGCGCCCTGTAGTGGATGGCGCATAGCGCCGGCGAATAAGGTGTTAAGCCCCTGCCATGAAACCATCGCTAGTCTTGAGAATGGGCCAGCAGCTGACGATGACACCGCAGCTGCAACAGGCTATCCGCCTGCTCCAATTGTCGACCCTGGATCTGCAACAGGAAATCCAGGAGGCCCTGGAATCCAATCCGATGCTCGAACGCCAGGAAGAAGGCGAAGACTTCGACAACTCCGATCCTCTGGCCGACAACGTTGAACAGAAGCCCAACACCGAGATCCAGGAACCCTCCTATCAGGAAACCGCCCCGACGGTGGATAACCTAGAAGAAGGCGACTGGAGCGAACGCATTCCCAACGAGCTGCCGGTCGATACGGCCTGGGAAGACGTCTACCAGACTAGCGCCAGCAGCCTGCCCAGCAGCGACGATGACGAGTGGGACTTCACCACCCGTACCTCCGCCGGCGAAAGCCTGCAAAGCCACCTTCTGTGGCAACTTAACCTCGCGCCGATGTCCGACACCGATCGACTGATCGCCGTCACCCTGATCGATTGCATCAACAATCAGGGTTATCTGGACGAAACCCTCGAAGAGATCCTCGAAGCGTTCGATCCGGAACTGGACATCGAGCTGGACGAAATCGAAGCCGTTTTACACCGCATCCAGCAATTCGAGCCGGCCGGCATCGGCGCGCGCAATCTTGGCGAATGCCTGCTGCTGCAACTGCGTCAGTTGCCGGCCAAGACGCCTTGGCTGGCCGAAGCGAAACGTCTGGTCACCGATTATATCGACCTGCTGGGCAGCCGCGATTACAGCCAGTTGATGCGGCGCATGAAGCTCAAGGAAGACGAGTTGCGTCAGGTCATCGAGCTGGTGCAGAGCCTCAACCCGCGCCCGGGCTCGCAGATCGAATCGACTGAAGCTGAATATGTGGTCCCTGACGTCATCGTGCGCAAAGACAACGAGCGCTGGCTGGTCGAGCTGAATCAGGAGTCGGTGCCTCGCCTACGGGTCAACGCCCAGTACGCCGGCTTCGTGCGACGCGCCGATACCAGTGCCGACAACACCTTCATGCGCAATCAGTTGCAGGAAGCGCGCTGGTTCATCAAGAGCCTGCAAAGCCGCAACGAAACCCTGATGAAAGTTGCCACCCAGATCGTCGAGCATCAGCGCGGGTTTCTGGAATACGGCGATGAAGCCATGAAGCCGCTGGTCCTGCATGACATCGCTGAAGCGGTCGGCATGCACGAGTCGACGATTTCCCGGGTGACCACGCAAAAATTCATGCATACACCGCGCGGTATCTATGAATTGAAATACTTTTTTTCCAGCCACGTCAGCACCTCCGAAGGCGGTGAATGCTCGTCCACGGCGATCCGCGCGATCATCAAAAAACTGGTTGCCGCGGAAAATCAGAAAAAGCCGTTGAGTGACAGCAAGATCGCTGGTTTACTGGAGGCACAAGGCATTCAGGTGGCTCGCCGCACCGTCGCCAAGTACCGCGAGTCCCTAGGAATCGCGCCTTCGAGCGAACGCAAGCGGTTGATGTAAGCCACGTTACAGCGTTCCAGTGGCAGGCTTTTCGGCCTGCCGCTTTATGCACTGGCAACGAAGGAGAAGCTGTATGCAAGTCAACATCAGTGGACACCAACTGGAAGTGACCGAACCTCTGCGCACCTATATCAACGAGAAACTCGAACGATTGGAGCGCCATTTCGACAAGATTACCAACGTGCAAGTCACGATGTGTGTCGAAAAGCTGAAGCAGAAAATCGAAGCCACCTTGCATATTCCCGGCAGTGAAGTGGTCGCCAACGCGGAACATACCGATATGTACGCCGCGATCGACGCCCTGACCGACAAGCTGGATAAACAACTCAAAAAGCATAAGGAAAAGACCCAGAGCCTGCTCCAGGGCGCGACCGGTCGATAACCCCCCACTCCATGATCCGACTTGAAAGTATCCTGACCCCCGGCCGTTCCCTCGTGAACGTGCCGGGCGGCAGTAAAAAGAAAGCCCTCGAACAGATTGCCAATCTGATCGCCCGCGAAGTGCCGGCTCTGGAGATGCAAGATGTCTTCGAGGCCCTGATCGCTCGTGAGAAACTCGGTTCCACCGGTTTCGGCAACGGCATCGCCATTCCTCACTGCCGCCTCAAGGGTTGCCAATCGCCTATCAGCGCCTTGATGCACCTTGAAGCCCCAATCGATTTCGACGCCATCGACGGTGCTCCGGTTGACCTGCTGTTCGTATTGCTGGTGCCGGAAGCTGCGACCGATGCGCATCTGGAATTGCTGCGTCAGATCGCCAGCATGCTTGATCGCAAGGACGTTCGCGAAAAATTGCGTAGTGCTTCGAGCAACGAAGCCTTGTATCAGGTCGTCGTGGACGAACAAAGCGGGCACTAATCATGCGCTTGATCATCGTCAGTGGCCGTTCCGGCTCGGGCAAAAGTACGGCGTTGAATGTCCTTGAGGACAACGGCTACTACTGCATCGACAATTTGCCGGCGGGCCTGCTGCCGGAACTGGCAGAGCGCGCACTCATTCATACTGAACTGGCACAACCGCTGGTGGCGGTGTCGATCGATGCGCGTAATCTGCCGAGTCATCTGTCACGCTTCCCCGAGTTGCTGGAAGAAGTCCGCAGCCGCCACATCCAGTGCGATGTGTTGTATCTGGACGCTGACGAAGAAACTCTGCTCAAACGTTTCTCGGAAACCCGTCGTCGGCACCCGCTGAGCACCGCCAATCGGTCGCTGGCTGAAGCCATCAACGATGAGACTGCCCTGCTCGGCCCGATCGCCGATCTGGCCGACCTCAAGGTCAACACCACCAATCTGAACCTTTACCAGCTTCGCGATACCATCAAGCTGCGCTTGCTGAACCAACCGGAGCCGGGTACGGCGTATCTGGTGGAGTCTTTCGGTTTCAAGCGCGGCATGCCGGTCGACGCCGATCTGGTGTTTGACGTGCGATGCCTGCCCAATCCGTACTGGAAGCCAGAGTTACGCGCGCAATCCGGTCTTGATGAGCCAGTGGCCGAGTACCTGGCGGCACAGCCGGAAGTCGAGGAAATGTTTCAGGACATTTTCGGCTACCTGCACAAATGGCTGCCGCGCTTCGCCGCGAGCAACCGCGCCTACGTCACCATTGCCATTGGCTGCACCGGCGGACATCACCGCTCCGTCTACCTGACCGAACGCCTGGGTCAGGCCCTGCAGAAAACCCTGAAGAACGTCCAGGTTCGCCACCGCGACCTCACTTAAAGGATTCACACCGCGATGCCTGCTCTGGAAATCGAAATCATCAATAAACTGGGTTTGCATGCCCGGGCGTCGGCCAAGTTTGTCGGGGTCGCCGGTCAGTATCCGGATTGCACGATCAGAGTGGGCCGGACACCAGAGTCCACCGTGGATGGCAAAAGCATCATGGCGATGATGATGCTGGCTGCGGGCAAAGGCACCAAAATCTATTTGAGTACCGAAGGACATCAGGAACGGGAAGCTCTGGATGCGCTGGTAGCGTTGATCAACAACTACTTCGATGAAGGCGGTTAATAGCCAAAGTCAAAAGATCGCAGCCTTCGGCAGCTCCTACATTGGAATGCTTTTCCTGTAGGAGCTGCCGAAGGCTGCGATCTTTTGATCTGCTTCAACCCAACGCCGTATCCATCACCATCATCAGACAAAAACCCACCAACAGCCCAAGGCTGGCCAGCTTGTCATGACCATTGCGTCGCGACTCGGGGATCACTTCGTGGGTCACCACCAGCAACATTGCTCCCGCCGCCAGCGCCAGGCCCAAGGGCAACAACACCTGCGCCAGGCTGACCAGCCACGCACAGAGCAGCGCAAACACCGGTTCGACCAGCCCTGACGCCGCACCGATCAAAAACGCTTTGACCCGCGACATCCCTGCACCGGCCAGCACCAGCGCGATCACCAGACCTTCCGGCACGTCCTGCAACGCGATGCCCATGGCCAGACTGTCAGCATCGGGCATACCACCACCGGCCGACACGCCGACCGCCATGCCCTCCGGAATGTTATGGGCAATGATGGCGAACACAAACAGCCAGATCCGCGGTGGAATCACCGGGTGCTCGACTGTGCCGATGAGCATTTCGGGTGAGGCGCCAGAGACCCTGCGATCAACCAGGTAAAGGCCGAATGCGCCGAGCATGATGCCGAAGCAGATCAGGCCGCTGGCTGCCCAAGGTGTCAGACCAAGGCTTTCGGCAGCGGCAATGCCCGGGACAATCAACGAAAAAGCCGTCGCGGCCAGCATCACCCCGGCACCGAAACCGAGCAACGTATCGCCTAGTGCCTGCGGCATGTTGCGAATCACCAGCACTGGCACAGCACCAAGTGCCGTTCCCAGGGCGCAGATCGCACCGCCCTGCAACGCCCGTGACAGCCGCGGCTCTAGGTTCAGCCATTCCAGCCCGTGGGCGACCAGCAAGGTCATACCCGCTAACAGCAACAGCGATCCCACTGCGTAACGAAACATACGCCCACTTCCGATCGCCAGTGTTTCAGTGCCCATAGTCAGCCTTGGATTGTTTTTATAGAAAACTTAAACCAGTGCGGCGTGATAACGCGCAGCAACTTCAGGCCAATTAATCACGTTGTAGAACGCATTGATGTATTCCGGGCGGCGGTTCTGGTAGCGCAGGTAGTAGGCGTGTTCCCACACATCCAGACCGAGAATCGGCGTGTTGCCACTCATCAGCGGGCTGTCCTGATTGCCGCTGCTTTCCACAACCAGCGTCTTCTCCGGGGTCACGCTGAGCCACGCCCAACCGCTGCCGAAACGGGTCAGTGCAGCTTTGGTGAATGCCTCTTTGAAACTGTCGAGACCACCCAATTGTTCATCGATGGCCTTGGCCAGCGCACCGTCCGGCTTGCCGCCGCCACTTGGCACCATGACTTCCCAGAACAGCGAATGGTTGGCGTGACCGCCGCCCTGATTGATCACCGCCGCACGGAGTTTTTCCGGCAATTGCTGGACGCTGGCCACCAGTTTTTCTATCGGCCACTCGGCATATTCGGTGCCTTCGACTGCCGCGTTAAGGTTGTTGATGTACGTCTGGTGATGCTTGGTGTAGTGGATTTCCATGGTCTGCGCATCAATGTGCGGTTCCAGGGCGTTGTAGGCGTAGGGCAAGGCAGGCAAGGTAAAAGCCATTTCAGTGGACTCCATGATGATGTGGGGCAGGCGCGCGGCGCGCATTGCCGGTATCCGGGTGCAGCAGGCGCTGAGTGCGCGGGTATTCGCCGTGCTCGCTGATGAAATTCAATAACTCGACGTAGGTCTTGCTGCTTTGGCGCAACGCTGCTTCGCGCAGGGCCAAGCGTAAACGCTCGTCCTGCATGGTCTGCAACAACCGCTGGTGAATGGCGCAGAGATACTCGGCGCTTTCCTCCGGCTGATTCAGGCACAGGTGCAGATCCGCCAGGTTGTGATGGGAGATGACACAGGCCGCCACCGCTTCGTCGGCATCTGCCCAGCGTTCGAACAAGACTTGCGCCAGGGCCAGGGCTTGCAGGTAAGCCTCACGGGCGTCAATCAGCTCTCCCAGCATGAAGCAGCGATTGGCCCGTTCGATCGTGCGTTTCCAGTGCTCCATGGTGAACCTCCAAAGCGGTTGCGGTGATTACACGCCGCCGGCGGTGAGTTTCTCGGGGTTGAGCAACTCTTCCAGTTGGCTGCGCGACAGGTCGGTGTGTTCCAAGGCGACGTCGATCACCGGGCGACCCTGCTTGTAGGCCTGCTTGGCAATTTCGGCGGCTTTTTGATACCCGATGATCGGATTGAGCGCGGTGACCAGAATCGGGTTACGCGACAGCGCTTCCTTGAGCCGCGACTCATTGACCTTAAAGCTGGCGATGGCCTTGTCGCCCAACAGGCGGCTGGAGTTGGCCAGCAGTTCGATGCTGCTCAGCAGGTTCTGAGCGATGATTGGCAGCATCACGTTGAGTTCGAAGTTGCCCGACTGGCCGGCGATGGTGATCACCGAATCGTTGCCGATCACTTGGGCTGCAACCATGGCGGTGGCTTCCGGGATCACCGGATTCACCTTGCCCGGCATGATCGAGGAGCCCGGTTGCAGAGCTTCAAGTTCGATTTCACCGAGGCCGGCGAGCGGGCCGGAGTTCATCCAGCGCAGATCGTTGGCAATTTTCATCAGCGACACAGCGGTCGCCTTGAGTTGCCCGGAGACGGCGACGGCGGTGTCCTGCGAGCCGATCAGCGCGAACAGGTCTTTGCCTTGGGTGAACTGCACGTTGGTGAGTTGGCTCAACTGGCGGCTGAAACGCGCGGCGAATTCAGGATGCGCATTGATGCCAGTACCCACCGCCGTGCCGCCCTGCGCCAGGGATTGCAGGCTTGGCAACAGGTCTTGCAGATGACCGATGTTGGCCTTGAGTTGTTGCGCCCAACCATTGAGTACCTGGCTCATGCGCACAGGCATCGCGTCCATCAAATGCGTGCGCCCGGTTTTGACGTGGTGATGCACTTGCTCAGCTTTGTGCTCGATGACTTGCACCAAGTGCAGCAGCGCCGGCAGCAGTTGTTCGTGCAACGCCAGCGCGGCGCTGACGTGGATGGTGGTCGGGATGATGTCGTTGCTGCTCTGCCCGCAGTTGACGTGATCGTTCGGATTGACTGGCTCATCGAGAAGACGGCTGGCCAACGTGGCGATCACTTCATTGGCGTTCATGTTGGAGCTGGTGCCGGACCCGGTCTGGAAGATATCCACAGGGAAATGCTTCATGAAGTCGCCTTCGAGCAGGCCTTGGGCGGCGTCGCTGATGGCTTTGCCCTGGGCGGCACTGATCTGGTTGAGTTCGACGTTGGCCCGGGCGGCGGCGGCTTTGGCCAAAATCAGCGCGCGGATGAATTGCGCCGGCATCGGCTTGCCGCTGATCGGGAAGTTATCCACTGCGCGCTGGGTCTGCGCGCCGTAGAGAGCGTCCACCGGCACCTGCAGTTCGCCCATGCTGTCGCGCTCAATACGAGTCTTGGTCATCAGTAAATCCTTGCACCAGTTCAATGAGAGGAATCGAGGGTTGCAACTCGCAGGTCGCCAGTTGCCAGGTGTAACGCTGCCAGCGTTTGAGCCGGCAATTGCACAGCGACAGGCGCTCCATTTCACGCAACGGGCGCCAGGCTTGATCGAGGCAGAGGTTGCGCCAGTGCCACGGCAAGGCGATGTCGGTGGCCGTGTCGAGCAGCAGACGGAACGAGGTTTCAGCGATAGTCCACGGGGAAGTTGCGGTACAGCAGGCCAGATACCGGCCTTCGGCCAGATAGTGTTCGATCAGACGCGGTTCGTCGGGATCCATCGCGCAACGGATCTGGCGACTCATCCAGCGCCAGTTTTCGAGGTACGGCTGCTCATGCAAGGCAGAACTCATGATCCGGGACTCGTTCGGAGATGAGATTTATTATTAGATGATAATGAGAACCAAAACAAGAGTGCCTTTTTTAGGAGCCATCGTTGTGGCAGGCATAAAAAAGGCGCGCCACCCGATCGGATGGCGCGCCTTTTGGTGTTACGGGACTGGGTTTAGCTGCCCGCAACCGTCATCCGTTCGATCAACACCGAACCGGTGCGGATATTGCTGCGCAACTCCAGATCATTGCCCACGGCGACAATCTGCTTGAACATGTCGCGCATATTGCCGGCGATGGTCACTTCCTGCACCGCGAACTGGATCTCGCCGTTCTCGACCCAGAAACCCGCCGCCCCGCGAGAATAGTCACCAGTGACCATGTTCAAACCATGGCCCATCAACTCAGTGACCAACAGCCCACGACCCATGCGACGCAGCAATGCAGCCTGGTCTTCATCGCCATGGGTGACAAACAGGTTGTGCACGCCGCCGGCGTTGGCGGTGCTCGGCATGCCGAGTTTGCGCCCCGAGTAAGTGCCGAGGATGTACGACACCAGCTCACCTTTTTCGACGAACGGTTTGGCGTAAGTTGCCAGGCCATCACCGTCATAAGAAGCACTGCCCATAGCTCGCATCAGGTGCGGACGCTCGTCGATGGTCAGCCATTCCGGGAACAGTTTCTGCCCCAGCGTACCTTCCAGGAAAGACGATTTGCGATAAAGACTTCCGCCGGAAACCGCCGACAGGAAGCTGCCGAACAACCCACCCGCCAGTTCTGCAGAAAACAGCACCGGGACTTCGCAAGTCGGCACCGGACGTGCGCCCAGACGGCTCGCCGCCCGTTGCGCAGCACGTTGGCCAATGCTCACCGGGTCAGCGAGCAAAGTGCCCTGACGGTTCACGTCGTACCAGTAATCACGCTGCATCTGGCCATTAGCCTCGGCGATCATCACGCAGCTCAGGCTGTGCCGGGTCGACGCATAGCCACCAATAAAACCGTGGCTGTTGCCGTAAACGCGGCAACCCTGATGGGTGCTGAGCGTAGTGCCGTCAGCGTTCTTGATTCGTGCATCGGCATCAAACGCCGCTGCTTCGCAGAGCAATGCCTTCTCGATGGCCTGCTCCGGGGTGATATCCCATTCGTGGAACAGATCGAAATCCTGCTGATCCTTGGCCATCAGGGCTGCATCGGCCAAGCCCGAGGCTTCGTCTTCGGACGTGTGCTTGGCGATGGCCAGTGCAGCGGCGACCGTTTCGCGAATCGCATCAGGCCCGGTGGCGGACGTGCTGGCCGAGCCTTTGCGCTGGCCGACATATAGCGTGATGCCAAAGCCCTGATCGCGGTTGAACTCGACGGTTTCGACCTCGCGCTGACGTACCGATGTGGACAGCCCCTGCTCCAGCGACACCGCGACTTCGCAGGCACTGGCGCCCTGACGCTTGGCTTCGGCGATGATCTGCTCGACTTGTTCCTGCAGTGCCGGCAATGCCTGCGGGCCGACGCTTTGAACTGCACTCATGCTCATCTCCACTCAAATTCTGCTTTCGGCTGGGGTCATCGAGCGACCGGGCCGGACAAGCGGCCCCCGACTGGTTATCATGGCGGCGTTTCTTTGCGGACTGCCACCATGGTTGATTCTTACGACGACTCCCTCGATACGGGAGAAAAAAGCAAATCTCAGGTCAAACGCGAGCTGCATGCTCTGGTTGACCTCGGCGAGCGCCTTACAACACTCAAGCCTGACTTGATCGCAAAACTGCCGCTGACCGACGCGATGCGCCGTGCCTTGGCCGATGCGCCCAAGCACACCGCGAACATCGCGCGTAAACGGCACTTGCAGTTCATCGGCAAGCTGATGCGCGATCAGGACACTGACGCGATTCTGACGCTGCTCGATCAACTGGATGCCTCGACTCGCCAGTACAACGAGCGTTTCCACAATCTCGAACGCTGGCGTGATCGCCTGATCGCGGGCGACGATGCCGTGCTGGAGAAATTCGTCGTCGAGTACCCGGACGCCGATCGCCAGCAATTGCGTTCCCTGATCCGTCAGGCCCAGCATGAGGTTGCGCAAAACAAACCTCCTGCATCGAGCCGCAAGATCTTCAAGTACATCCGTGAGCTGGACGAGACTCAACGCGGTCTGCGTTGATAATCGTCATCGGGTGGTCGCCCTGTGCGCCACCCGCAGCTCCACCTCATCTTATGCGCCAGTGCCACCCACGGTGATCGCATCGATTTTCAGCGTCGGCTGGCCAACACCCACCGGCACCGACTGCCCATCCTTGCCACACGTCCCCACACCGCTGTCCAGCGCCAGATCGTTACCGACCATCGACACCCGGCTCATCGCCTCGGGACCGTTGCCGATCAACGTCGCGCCTTTGACCGGCGCGGTGATCTTGCCGTCCTCGATCAAATAAGCCTCACTGGTGGAGAACACGAACTTACCGCTGGTGATGTCGACCTGACCGCCGCCAAGGTTGGCGCAGTAGATGCCTTTCTTCACCGAAGCGATGATTTCCGCCGGATCGCTTTCGCCGCCGAGCATGTAGGTGTTGGTCATCCGTGGCATCGGCAGATGCGCATAGGATTCACGACGACCGTTGCCGGTACGGGCGACGCCCATCAGGCGCGCGTTGAGCTTGTCCTGCATGTAGCCCTTGAGTACGCCGTTTTCGATCAGCGTGGTGCATTCGGTCGGGGTGCCTTCGTCGTCGACACTCAGCGATCCACGACGCCCGCTCAGGGTGCCGTCATCGACAATGGTGCAGAGTTTCGAGGCGACCATCTCGCCCATGCGCCCGCTGTAGGCCGAACTGCCCTTGCGGTTGAAGTCGCCTTCCAGACCGTGGCCGACTGCTTCGTGCAGCAGTACGCCAGACCAGCCCGAACCCAACACCACCGGCAAAGTACCGGCCGGTGCCGGAATGGCTTCCAGATTCACCAGCGCCTGACGCAGCGCTTCACGGGCATAGCCCATGGCACGGTCTTCAGCGAGGAAATAACGGTAGTCGGTACGCCCGCCGCCGCCATGGCCGCCGCGCTCGCGACGACCATTCTGCTCAACGATGACGCTGACGTTGAAGCGCACCAGTGGCCTGACATCCGCCGCCAGTCCGCCGTCGGTGGACGCCACCAGAATCCGCTCCCAGACCCCGGCCATGCTCACGCTGACTTGCTGGATGCGCGGATCGAGGGCGCGAGTGGCGACGTCGATGCGCTTGAGCAGTTCGACTTTCTCGGCACGCGTCAGGACTTCCAGTGGATTGTCCGGCGCATACAGCTGGGCGACGTCTTGTGTGGAGAACGCCTGCACCGTGCCATTTTGCCCGGCACGGGAAATCGAGCGTGCTGCACGCGCCGCAGCGCCGAGGGCTTCGAGAGTGATTGCGTTGCTGTAGGCGAAACCGGTTTTCTCACCGGACTGCGCACGCACGCCGACACCCTGATCGAGGTTAAAGCTGCCTTCCTTGACGATGCCGTCTTCCAGCGCCCAGGACTCGGAAATCTGACCCTGGAAATACAGATCGGCGGCATCGATGCCCGGGCCGGCCAGATCGCCGAGCACGCCTTGCAGGCTCTCGATCGTCACGCCGCCGGGCGCCAAAAGGTGATCACTGACTGAGGACAACAACTCGCTCATGGTTTAGGCCTTAAATTCATGTTCTGAAGCAGGTCGCAGTGCGCCCTGCGAAAAAAACCGCCGATGACGCGTCACCGGCATTCGCGCCCTGATGGACGCCTGTTCATCGCTATCGCGTTCGGCCAACAGCACCGCTTCGCCTTGATCCTGATGCGCCAGCACACGCCCCCACGGGTCGACGATCGCCGCATGCCCGAAGGTTTCCCGCGGTCCCGGATGGATCCCGCCCTGTGCTGCCGCCAACACGTAACACTGAGTCTCGATGGCCCGCGCGCGAATCAGCACATCCCAATGCGCCGCGCCGGTCACCGCGGTAAAGGCTGAAGGTGCCGTAATCAACTCGGCACCGGCGGCACGCAATTCGCTGTACAGCTCCGGAAAGCGCAGGTCATAACACACGGTCAGACCGACTTTGCCGACCGGTGTATCCGCAACCACCACACCACCGCCATAAGCATAGTCATCGGATTCGCGGTAACGCCCGCGATTGTCCGCCACATCCACATCAAACAGGTGCAGCTTGTCATACCGAGCAACGGTTTCGCCCTGATCGTTGATCAGCAGCGAGCATGCATGCGACTTGGCCGTCGGTTGATCGATGGGTGGTAGCGGCAACGTGCCGGCGACTATCCATAACCTGAGGTCGCGGGCCGTCTGTTTCAACCATGGCAGAATCGGACCTTCGCCCAATGCTTCAGCGCGACCGATGTCAGGGATGTCGCGACGGCCCATGGCAGCGAAGTTTTCCGGCAACACGGCCAGCTTCGCGCCACCGGCCGCAGCCTGTTCGAGCAAGCGCCGGGCCTGAGCCAGATTGGCCAGCACGTCACTCTGGCTGACCATTTGAATGACCGCTAAAGACATGGCGAACTCCGCAAGACATATGCGGCCATGCTACTCCATCGTCTCAAGGCCTGGCTGTTCAAAAAGGCTTGTCGAACGTGATTTTCGGTTCTTTCCACGGGCCTTTGACGGTGTATTTCACACTGGCAAAACGTGCCACACGGTCACCGATCAGCTTGTCGATGAGGAACAGCGCACCGCCGACCGCCGGGGCACCGACGATCAGCGCGGCAATCGGCAGGTTATTGGTCACCGGCAAGGTCACCAGCAATTTGGCATCGACCTGATCACCGACCAGATCCAGCGTACCGTTCAGTTCGAGGTTGCTCGACGGCCCGGTCAGGCGAATCGGTTCCCGTGTGACATACACACCGTTGCTGGCAACCAGCAGTCCCTTGACCCGGTCGTAGCTCAAGCCTTTGCCGAAGAGGTCGGAGAAATCCAGACGCAAACGGCGGCCGATGGAGTTGAAGTTCAGCAGCCCAAACACCCGCAGTGCCTGCGCACCGCCCTCGACTTCGACAAACTGGCCCTTGTTCAGCGACGCATCGAGTGTGCCGGAGAAGCGTTTGGTCGCCAGCCATGCCGGCGAACCCGGCCAGCGGCCATCGACGTCCATATGGAACTCTTCACTGGTCACGCTCGGCGCAAAGCCCCAGCCCTTGAGCACGTCGGCCAGATTCTTGCCGCCAATCCGGCCCTTGAACCAGCTGCTGGTCGACCCCGGCGCGCCTTCCCAGCCGCCGTTGCCCTGCAACAGAATGCCTTTGAGGCCCATGTCGAGGTTGTTCAGGGCGATGCCTTTGGCGGTCGGGCGCACTTTGAGCGACCAGCCACCGACCAGATCCTGGCCGAGGAACAGTTGATTGATGGTGATATCCAGCGCCGGAATTTTCGATGGATCCACTGACGCCAAAGGGTCTGGTGAATTTTCGTCGGCCTGTACCGTCGGGTCCGGCGCCGGCAGTCGCACGTATTGCAGATTCACCGCAAGCGGTGTGCTTTTCGCGTCCGGAAGGCTGGCAGTGCCTTTGGCCTGTTGACTGTCGAGCGCCAGATTCCACGCCCCCGGCTTGCGATTGACCTGAACCGAGGCCTGATCCAGCGTGGTGCCGAACGCCGTGAGCTTGCCGATCTTGAAGTCAGCACTGCTCAACAGTTGCTTGGCACTGCCGCCCGGGTCCTGTCCGGCATATTTGTTGACCAGTTCCTGCCACGGCGCAACGTCCAGCTCCGACAGCACGCCGCGAATACGCAAGCCCTTGGCGCCCGGCAGCACAGCTTCGCCTGCACCGAGAAACAACTCGCCGCGCCCGTCAGCGAAATTCGTCGGTGGTGCGGCAAAGGTGAAATTGGCCAGTTGATCGTAATTGACCCAGTAACGCCGCTCCTGCCCTTGCAGAGTCATGCGGAAGACCGTGTCGCGACCGACATCGGCCGCCATACCGAACGGTGCGGGCAGGTCGACGGTCACCCCTTTGAGGTTGGAGCTGACCATCAACTGGCTGTCGGCGCCGTCGAGGTTCAGTTGCAGCTGATAGGGAATCGTCCCGGTCACCGGTAACGGCTGAGTCACGCCGAGCCAGTCAGTGAGTTTCTTGACCTCTACCTGTCCCGAAGCGGCCACTCGGGTTCTGAGCTTACCGGGGCTGCCATCGGCAAAGATTTGCGCGGTGACCGGTTTGTCGAACGCCCGAGCTGCGATGTTCTGCCCGCTGAGCCCCTTGGCGCTGTCGAAACGGAAGTCGCCCTTGAGTTGCGTCAGCTCCAGTTTCGGTTCGGCCAGTTTCAGCCGCGCATTGGCGGTTTTAAAGTCGACGAGAATTTTCGGCTGGTCTCCCTTGGCCAGCGGAATATCCAGTTTCAGCTTGCCTTGCAGATCGCCCGAGCCTTCCCAGCCGGCGAAGGTGTCGGCGGTGCCGATCGGTGCTTCCTGCAGGATCTTCAGCCCGTCACCCAGACCACCGGCAAATGCGCCGTCGAGAAACATATGGGGGTTCTGACCCGACGGAACATGGGGAATATTGACGAAAACATCACTGACCTGCGTATCGAGCAACTGGCCCTTGCTGGCCCAGATCCGCACGCCGCTGTCTTCGATGAACACGTCACCACTGACCTTGCTCACATGCGGCCAGCCCGGCTGGAAGGCCAGTTCGGCGTCATGCACCTTGAAGAACAGGCTGATGCTGCGGTCGGCCTCGCCGGCATTTTTGCTCAGCGAACCTTGGTACTGGAAGAAGCCCTGATCCACCGCGCCTTTGAGAATCGCGGTGCGCAGCCATTCGTCGAGCGCCGGGCTCAGCACTTCGGGCAAATATTTGGCGGTGTAGCGGCCGTCGCCATCGACAAGACCGACCCGCAAGTCCATGTAGTCTTCCTGGCTGTGATCGAAATGCAGGCGAATGAGGAAGTCGCCGGCAATCTTGCCCTCCTCGCCCAGTACCTTCAGGTAAGGCGCGATCAGGGTGAAGCCGTCTTTATCCAGTTTCCAGGTGAGCCGTGCGTTGGCCTGAATGTATTGCCAGGGCTTGGCGAAGATCGGATCGAGGTGCAGGACAAAATCCTTGCTGTCCATGCGCAACTCGCCACCATCGAGATTACCGCTGAGGCTGCCGCTGACATTTCGCGCCGCAGGGGCGCCGTGATAGGCATCAAAACCGACACGATCAAGGTTGGCGGCAAAGCCGAATTTTGTACCGTCAGTGGCGTTCGGGCGGAAATCCAGCAACACGTTGCGCAGCCCACCGGTCACTTTCAGGCGCTCGACCACGGTGGCGAAGCCTTGCGGCAACGGCCCCAACGCATTGAGTAACGGGGTGATCGGGGTGAGATCAAGACGATCTGCCTGCAAATGCCAGAGTTCGTCGACCTTGTCAGTGGCGCGCGTCTGCTGCACTTGCACGCGTGTCTCCCAACGGGTTTCGCCGAAGTTCATCGCCAGCGAATCGAGGGTGACGGTCGCGCCGTTGGCACTGTTTTTGTAGTAGGCGTTGAGCGCCAGATTGTTGATCTGGATCGGCTTGCGCTCGGCGTAGGCGCCAGTCACTTGCGGTGCGTTCAAACGCAGCGCCGCACTTTGCAGCGCGCCCTCGGCCCAGTTCACCCAGAGCTCGCCGCCGGCCTTGATCTCGGAGAAATTCCATTGTTGAGTGAGGCGCTCTGGCAGCCACTTCGACCAATCACTTTGCGGCAGGCTGGCGTAGCCTTCTATCGCGCTGTCTTGCCATTGGCCGGGGCGGATTCGAGTTCGCAGGTTCAGTGCAACGGGTTGGCCATCAGGCAGGGTCAAACGTGCATCGAGAAGCTGACGAGTGGCACCGGTTTTCAGGTTGAGGCCGACGTAGGTGAGGGTCATCGGCGCGTGATCCAGTGGCTGCAAGGTCACCTGACTGTCGAGCACCGACAGTTGCTGAATCATTTGCGAGCGCTTGAACAGTTGCTCGGGATCGAACGGTTGATCCTTCTGCACCGGCAAGCCTTCCAGCGCCCAGGTGCCGTCCTCGGATTCCTTGAGGCTGATTTTCAGGCCATTGAGTTCCAGATGAGCGATGCGCACTTCGCGGGCCAACAGACTGGCCCACAGATCGGGTACTGCACGCACTCGATCAAGACGCAGGGCGTTGGCACCGTCGCCGACCATCACATCATGGGCCAGCAGGATCGGCGCGAACCCGCTCCAGTTACCCTCCAGCTCGCCAATCTGCAACGGCATGCCGAGGGCTGCACTGGCCTTGTCTTCGATGTCGGTGCGGTACTCGGCCACCAACGGGGTCAGCTCGCGACCAAGACTGACGTACAGCGCCATCAACACCAGAACCAACGCGCACAGGCCCAGCCCCCAGCGGGTGAGTGCGGCCAAAATGCGTGTCAGACGGTCCATGTCAGTTGGCTCCCATGGCAAAAATACTGCGAAAAGCTGAGGCCAGCCGCTGTGGAAAAAAGATGACGCAGGGGTTCAGAGCAGCACCACGTCATATTGTTCCTGGGAATACATGGTTTCCACCTGGAAGCGAATAGTGCGCCCGATAAACCCTTCAAGCTCGGCAACGTTGCCGGACTCTTCGTCGAGCAGTCGGTCGACCACTTTCTGGTTCGCCAGCACGCGATAACCCTCGGCCTGATAGGCTCGGGCTTCACGAAGGATCTCGCGGAAAATCTCGTAACAGATGGTTTCCGCAGTCTTCAGCTTGCCGCGACCCTGACAACTGCTGCACGGTTCGCACAGCACTTGCTCCAAGCTTTCGCGGGTACGCTTGCGGGTCATCTGCACCAGGCCCAACTCGGTGATCCCGATGATGTTGGTCTTGGCATGATCGCGCTCCAGTTGTCTCTCCAACGTACGCAACACCTGGCGCTGATGCTCTTCATCTTCCATGTCGATGAAGTCGATGATGATGATCCCGCCCAGATTGCGCAGACGCATCTGCCGGGCAATCGCAGTGGCCGCTTCGAGATTGGTCTTGAAGATGGTTTCTTCGAGATTGCGATGACCGACGAATGCCCCGGTATTGACGTCGATGGTGGTCATGGCTTCCGCCGGATCGACCACCAGATAGCCACCGGATTTCAGCGGTACCTTGCGCTCAAGCGCTTTCTGGATTTCGTCTTCGACGCCGTACAAATCGAAAATCGGTCGCTCGCCCGGGTAATGTTCCAGACGATCGGCGATTTCAGGCATCAGTTCGGCGACGAACTGCGTGGTTTTCTGGAAGGTTTCCCGTGAATCGATGCGGATTTTCTCGATCTTCGGATTGACCAGGTCACGCAGCGTGCGCAGGGCCAGACCGAGGTCTTCGTAGATCACACTCGGCGCAGATATGGTTTTGATCTGTTCGTTGATCTGATCCCACAGGCGCCGCAGATAGCGGATGTCCATAAGGATCTCATCGGCCCCGGCGCCTTCAGCGGCGGTACGCAGAATAAAGCCGCCAGCCTCCTTGATGCCTTCTTTGGCCACACAATCGGTGACCACCTGCTTAAGGCGATCGCGCTCGGCTTCGTCTTCGATTTTCAGCGAAATACCGACGTGAGCGGTGCGCGGCATGTACACCAGGTAGCGCGACGGAATCGACAACTGCGTGGTCAACCGCGCGCCTTTGGAGCCTATCGGGTCTTTGGTGACTTGCACCACCAGGCTCTGACCTTCGTGCACCAGTGCGCTGATGCTTTCCACTGCCGGGCCTTCGCGCAGAGAAATCTCAGCGGCATGAATGAACGCCGCACGATCCAGACCGATGTCGACGAACGCTGCCTGCATACCCGGCAACACCCGGACAATCTTGCCTTTATAGATGTTGCCGACGATCCCGCGTTTTTGCGTGCGCTCGACGTGGACTTCTTGCAGCACACCGTTTTCGACCACCGCCACGCGCGACTCCATCGGCGTGATGTTGATCAGAATCTCTTCACTCATGGCAGGATCTCGTTCAGGCATGTTCACGATAATGGCCGCATCTTGTTCGTACGACGCTTATTGCGCGTTCAGGTTTTGCCAACAGGGTATGCCGAAATGGCCCAACAGTTCTGCGGTTTCGCAAACAGGCAACCCGACCACCGCCGAATAACTGCCATTGAGCCCCGCGACAAACACCGCGCCGAGCCCCTGAATGCCGTATCCACCGGCCTTGTCCCGGGGCTCGCCGCTGGCCCAGTAGGCAGCGGCCTCTTCGCGGCTGATCGGCCGGAACCGCACCAGACTGCGTACCACCCGCGAGTCGCAGCGCTCACCTTCGAGCACGGCAATCGCCGTCAGCACTTCATGCTCCTTGCCGGACAACATCATCAGCATGGCGCATGCATCGGCTTCGTCCACCGGTTTGCCAAGAATTTTGCCGTCCAGCACCACCGCTGTGTCGGCACCCAACACGCAGAATGCCTGGCCGGACAAGACCGTGCGCCGGCCGGCCTCAGCCTTGCCGCGCGCAAGGCGCTCGACATAGGCCGATGGCGATTCTTCGGGCAACGGGGTTTCATCGATATCCGCGCTGATGGCGGAGAACGGGACGCCGATCTGCGTGAGCAACTCACGCCGACGCGGCGATCCAGAGGCGAGGTAAAGCGGCTTCATCAAAACGTCTCCCTGTTCAGTGCCCTGCTTCACCGGATCAATTGATTTTGTAGCGGCGGCGCAATCCACGCAGGGCAAAACTGATCCAGGGCCAGAGCAAGGCGCTGACCAGTGCCGGCAGGACCAGCGCCAGGGTCGGCTGACGGTTGCCGGTCAAGGCACTGAGCCACAACTGCACCAGTTGTGCGAGGCCGAAGATCACCAGGATCACCAGGCACTGTTGCCACATCGGGAACATTCGCAAGCGTTGTTGCAGTGACAGCACCAGGAAAGTGATCAGCGAGAGGACGAGCGCGTTCTGCCCGAACAGATCGCCCTGCAGCACGTCTTCGGCCAGACCCAGGCAGAACGCCGTGACCATGCCGACCGTCTGCGGCATGTACAGCGCCCAGAACGTCAGCAGCAAAGCCAGCCACAGCGGACGCAGTATTTCCATGAAGATCGGCAACGGCGAGACGCTGAGCAACAAGCCGATAACAAACGTCAGCCAGACCATCCAGCCATTTCGAGAGGCTTTTACACCGACCATTATTCTCGTCCCCCAGTGGTGACTGGCGCCGTCGCCGGCGGTTTGGCGGGCGGTTTGCTGGCTGCTGGCGCAGAAGCCGGTGGCTTTGTCGCCGTCGGAGCAGTCGCCGGCGGCTTGCTCGCGCCAGGCTTGACCGGCGTCGCGGCGGGCACTGTGGCGGCGGGTGCCGGTTCGGCGGTTGGCGTTGCGGCAGGCGCCGGCATGACCAGCGGTCGCGAAACGTTAACCGGCTGCATCGGACCGCCGCCATGGGCATCCAGAGCTTCCTGAGCCTGCGCGGCGTCGTTGGCGCGCTCCTCGGCGGTACGCGAGTCACTGAACACCAGCAGCAGGTAGCGACTACGGTTCAACGCAGCAGTCGGCACGGCGCGAACGATTGCGAACGGTTGACCGGAATCGTGGATCACTTCCTTGACCGTCGCCACCGGGTAACCCGCTGGAAAACGCTGACCGAGGCCAGAGCTGACCAGCAAATCGCCTTCCTTGATATCCGCCGTGTCGGCGACGTGGCGTAGTTCCAGACGTTCCGGGTTTCCGGTACCGCTGGCGATTGCCCGCAAACCGTTACGGTTCACTTGCACAGGAATGCTGTGAGTTGAGTCGGTCAGCAGCAATACACGGGAGGTGTACGGCATTAACTCGACCACCTGCCCCATCAGACCGCGTGCATCGAGCACCGGCTGACCGAGAACCACGCCGTCGCGCTCACCTTTATTGATGATGATGCGGTGGGTGAAGGGGTTGGGGTCCATGCCGATCAACTCGGCCACTTCAACCTTTTCGTTGACCAGCGCTGAAGAGTTGAGCAACTCGCGCAGCCGAACATTCTGCTCGGTCAGCGCGGCAAGCTTCTGCATACGGCCCTGATACAGCAGGTTTTCGGTCTTGAGTTTTTCGTTTTCGGCGATGAGCTCGGTGCGACTGCCGAACTGGCTGGCGATACCGTCCCACAGCCGTCCGGGCAGGTCGGTGATCCAGTAGGCATCCATCAGCACGAGCGACGCTTGTTTGCGCGCTGGCTTGAGCAGATCAAAGCGGGCATCGACCACCATCAGCGCAACCGACAACACGGCCAGCACCAACAGGCGGACGCCCAGTGAAGGGCCCTTGGCGAAAAGCGGTTTAATAAGCCGCTCCTCCCAGGCAAATGTTCTGTTTATTCATACGGCATCAAACCGGCCTGGATGAAGACTGACAGAAGATAAACGCCAACAGGCAGCACTGCAAAGTGCTGCCTGCGCGCTCACCCACGTATTGCACTCGGCGACTTATTCGCTCGAGAGCAGATCCATGGTGTGCTTATCCATCATTTCCAATGCACGGCCACCGCCGCGAGCAACGCAAGTCAGCGGATCTTCGGCAACGATCACCGGCAGACCGGTTTCCTGAGCCAGCAACTTGTCGAGGTCACGCAGCAGCGCGCCACCACCGGTCAGCACCAGGCCACGCTCGGCGATGTCGGAAGCCAGTTCCGGCGGCGACTGCTCCAGGGCGCTTTTCACGGCCTGAACGATGGTGGCCAGGGACTCTTGCAGAGCTTCCAGCACTTCGTTGGAGTTCAGGGTGAATGCGCGTGGAACGCCTTCGGCCAGATTGCGACCGCGAACGTCGACTTCGCGAACTTCGCCGCCCGGGTAGGCCGTACCGATTTCCTGCTTGATGCGCTCAGCGGTGGATTCGCCGATCAGGCTGCCGTAGTTGCGGCGCACATAAGTGATGATCGCTTCATCGAAGCGGTCGCCGCCAACGCGGACGGATTCGGCGTAAACCACACCGTTCAGGGAGATCAGCGCGATTTCGGTAGTACCACCACCGATATCGACGACCATCGAACCGCGCGCTTCTTCTACCGGCAGGCCGGCACCGATCGCAGCAGCCATTGGTTCTTCGATCAGGAACACTTCACGCGCACCGGCACCAAGAGCCGATTCACGGATGGCACGACGCTCAACCTGGGTGGATTTGCATGGAACACAGATCAGCACACGAGGGCTAGGCTGCAGAAAGCTGTTTTCGTGAACCTTGTTGATGAAGTATTGCAGCATCTTTTCGCAGACGCTGAAGTCGGCGATCACGCCGTCCTTCATCGGACGAATGGCAGCAATGTTGCCCGGCGTACGGCCGAGCATGCGCTTGGCCTCGGTGCCGACAGCAACGACACTTTTCTGATTACCGTGTGTCCGAATGGCCACAACCGATGGCTCATTCAGGACGATACCGCGCTCGCGCACGTAAATAAGGGTGTTGGCAGTGCCCAGGTCAATGGAAAGATCGCTGGAAAACATGCCACGCAGTTTCTTGAACATGGGAAAGGGACCCTAGGCAACGCGTGGGTAAAAAAGTGCGGCAAACTCTAACAACGACAGGGATTTTGGGCAAGGCGCCAATATGTTAAATTGGCCGCTTTTCTGTGCACCAAGCCCCACAATCGCGGCCTTATGACCGTAGAAGTGCGGTAGTGTTCCGACAATCTAACACACGGACGCCGTCCGTTCTGTTTTCCACTGGAGAATCCCGATGGCGCTAGAACGCTCCGACGTGGAAAAAATCGCTCATTTGGCCTGCCTTGGCCTCAATGATGCCGATCTTCCGCACATTACTTCCGCCCTCAACAGCATTCTCGGGCTGGTCGACGAAATGCAGGCTGTTAATACCGACGGTATCGAGCCTCTGGCCCACCCGCTGGAAGCCAGTCAGCGCCTGCGCGCCGACGTCGTGACCGAGACCAATCATCGCGAGGCCTATCAGTCCATCGCACCAGCGGTCGAAAACGGCCTGTATCTGGTTCCGAAAGTCATCGACTAAAGGGAAAGAGCCTGCAATGCATCAAATGACTCTGGCCGAGATCGCCCGCGGTCTCGCCGATAAAAAGTTTTCTTCCGAAGAGCTGACCAAAGTCCTGCTGGCGCGTATCACCCAGCTCGACCCGCAGCTCAACAGTTTCATCAGCCTCACCGAAGAGCTGGCCATCGAGCAGGCGAAAGCCGCCGACGTGCGCCGGGCCAACGGTGAGAGCGGCGCGCTGCTTGGTGCGCCGATCGCCCACAAAGACCTGTTCTGCACCCAGGGCATCCGCACCAGTTGCGGCTCGAAGATGCTCGACAACTTCAAGGCCCCGTATGACGCCACCGTGGTCGCGAAACTGGCCGCAGCCGGTGCCGTGACCCTGGGCAAGACCAACATGGACGAATTCGCCATGGGTTCGGCCAACGAGTCGAGCTGGTACGGCGCAGTGAAAAACCCGTGGAACCTGGAACACGTGCCGGGCGGTTCGTCCGGTGGTTCGGCGGCGGCCGTTGCCGCTCGTCTGTTGCCTGCGGCCACTGCCACCGACACCGGTGGTTCGATCCGTCAGCCGGCCGCGTTCACCAACCTCACTGGCCTGAAACCGACCTACGGTCGCGTTTCGCGCTGGGGCATGATCGCTTACGCTTCCAGCCTCGATCAGGGCGGCCCGTTGGCGCGCGCTGCCGAAGACTGCGCAATTTTGTTGCAAGGTATGGCCGGCTTCGATCAGAACGACTCCACCAGCATCGATGAGCCCGTGCCGGATTACTCCGCCAGCCTCAACACTTCGCTGCAGGGCCTGCGCATCGGTGTTCCAAAGGAATACTTCAGCGCCGGTCTCGACCCGCGTATCGCCGAGCTGATCCAGAACAGCATCAAAGAGCTGCAGAAGCTCGGTGCCGTGATCAAGGAAATCAGCCTGCCGAACATGCAGCACGCGATTCCTGCGTACTACGTGATCGCCCCGGCCGAAGCTTCTTCGAACCTGTCGCGTTTCGACGGCGTGCGTTTCGGCCACCGTTGCGAGCACCCGAAAGACCTCATCGACCTGTACAAGCGCTCCCGTGGCGAAGGCTTCGGGCCTGAAGTACAGCGCCGGATCATGGTCGGTGCCTATGCGCTGTCCGCCGGTTACTACGACGCCTACTACCTGAAGGCGCAGAAAATCCGTCGTCTGGTGAAGAACGACTTCATGGCTGCCTTTAATGAAGTCGACATCATCCTCGGCCCGACCACGCCGAACCCGGCCTGGAAACTCGGCGCCAAGAACAGCGACCCGGTCGCTGCCTATCTGGAAGACGTCTACACCATCACCGCCAACCTCGCGGGCCTGCCGGGCCTGTCGATGCCGGCCGGTTTTGTCGACGGTCTGCCGGTTGGCGTGCAGTTGCTCGCGCCGTATTTCCAGGAAGGCCGTTTGCTCAACGTTGCGCACCAGTATCAGTTGAACACTGACTGGCACACCCGCACCCCAACCGGCTTCTGAGGAGACACACATGCAATGGGAAGTCGTGATCGGGCTGGAGATTCATACTCAGCTCACTACCCGGTCGAAAATCTTTTCCGGTAGTTCCACCACATTCGGTTCCGAGCCGAACACTCAGGCCAGCCTGATTGATCTGGGCATGCCGGGCGTTTTGCCGGTGCTGAACCAGGAAGCTGTGCGCATGGCCGTGATGTTCGGTCTGGCGATTGACGCCGAGATCGGTCAGCACAACGTATTCGCCCGTAAAAACTACTTCTACCCGGACCTGCCGAAGGGCTACCAGATCAGCCAGATGGAATTGCCGATCGTTGGCAAGGGACACCTGGACATCGCGCTGGAAGACGGCACGGTCAAACGTGTCGGCATCACCCGCGCGCACCTGGAAGAAGACGCCGGCAAGAGCCTGCACGAAGAATTCAACGGTGCTAGCGGCATCGACCTGAACCGTGCCGGCACGCCGCTGCTGGAAATCGTCTCCGAGCCGGACATGCGCAGCGCCAAGGAAGCCGTGGCTTACGTCAAGGCGATCCACGCGCTGGTGCGTTACCTGGGCATCTGCGACGGCAACATGGCCGAAGGTTCGCTGCGTTGCGACTGCAACGTGTCGATCCGTCCGAAAGGTCAGGAAGCCTTCGGCACGCGCTGCGAGATCAAGAACGTCAACTCGTTCCGTTTCATCGAGAAGGCGATCAACTCCGAGATCCAGCGTCAGATCGAGCTGATCGAAGACGGCGGCAAAGTGATCCAGCAGACCCGTCTGTACGATCCGAACAAGGACGAAACCCGTCCGATGCGCTCCAAAGAGGAAGCCAACGACTACCGTTACTTCCCCGATCCGGACCTGCTGCCCGTGGTCATCGAAGAGTCGTTCCTGGGCGAGGTGCGCGCCACCCTGCCGGAACTGCCTCCGCAGAAACGCGAGCGCTTCCAGGAGCAATTCGGTCTGTCGGTCTACGACGCTAGCGTGCTGGCCACCAGTCGCGAACAAGCCGACTACTTCGAGAAAGTTGCAGCCATCGGCGGCGACGCCAAACTGGCGGCGAACTGGGTGATGGTCGAGTTGGGCAGCCTGCTCAACAAGCAAGGCCTGGACATCGACGAGTCGCCGGTTTCCGCTGAACTGCTGGGCGGCATGCTGCAGCGCATCAAGGACAACACCATCTCCGGCAAGATCGCCAAGGTTGTGTTCGAAGCGATGGCCAACGGCGAAGGCAGCGCGGACGAGATCATCGAAAAGCGCGGTCTCAAGCAAGTCACCGACAGCGGCGCGATCTCGGCGGTGCTGGACGAAATGCTCGCGGCCAACGCCGAGCAGGTCGAGCAATACCGCGCGGCAGACGAAGCCAAACGCGGCAAGATGTTCGGCTTCTTCGTCGGTCAGGCCATGAAAGCCTCCAAAGGCAAGGCCAACCCGCAGCAAGTGAACGAACTGCTGAAAAGCAAGCTCGAAGGCTGATGCAAATGGAGCCAGACCTAAAGCCTGGCTCTACCCTATGTGGGAGCGAGCCTGTTCGCGATAGCGGTTCGGCACTCAACTCAATGTTGACTGTCAGAAAGCAATCGCGAGCAGGCTCGCTCCCACATTTGTTTCGGGAAACCTTTGAATGAAGCGTCTGTTAGTCAGCTGCGCCCTGCTCTCTTTACTGGCCGGATGCGCCAGCACCGACACCATCGACCCGCACGGTTACGACCAGACCGGCGTCGCCTCCTATTACGGAGCCAAACACCACGGTAAACGCACCGCCAGCGGCGAAGCGTTCAACCAGCATGGCCTGACCGCCGCCCATCGCCAGTTGCCCTTCGGCACCCGGGTAAAGGTCACCAATCTGAAGAATGACGAATCCGTCGTGGTGCGTATCAACGACCGCGGCCCCCATACCCGTGGCCGACTGATCGACCTGTCCCGCGAGGCCGCAAACCAGATCGGCATGCTGCGCGCCGGTACTGCGCGGGTTCGCATTCAGGCCCTCGACTGATGGAGCGCCGACCATTTTCGGACTGACCGATTTACCGCTGATCAGCGTGATCGAATTGCTCGCCGGGCTATGCCTGCTGATCTTCGGTGCCGAACTGATGGTGCGCGCAGCGGTGCGCCTCGCCGCGCGACTGAATGTACGGCCACTGATCATCGGCCTGACCATCGTCGCCCTCGGCAGCAGCGCTCCGCAGATGGCGGTGAGTCTGCAAGCCGCACTGGCGCACAATCCCGACATCGCCGTCGGTAGCGTGGTCGGCAGCAGCATCTTCAACATCCTCGTGACCCTCGGCTTGTCGGCGCTGATCATTCCGCTGCGCGTGTCGCGGCAACTGGTGCGCCTCGATATTCCGCTGATGATCGGTGCCTGCCTGCTGGTGTTCGTTCTGGCGTGGAATGAGGAAATCGGTCGCATCGACGGCATCCTCTTACTGGGCGCACTGGCGCTATACCTTGGTTTGCTGCTGCGCCAGTCACGGCATTCGACACGACCGCATTCGGAGCATCCCGAAGCAGCGCAGACGTCCTGGATCGGCTGTTCGCTGATGATCATTGTCGGGCTGACGATGCTGGTCTTCGCCGGGCATCTGCTGTTGGGCGCTGCCGTTGTGGTGGCGACCGATCTTGGATTTTCCGAGCGCGTTATCGGGCTGACCGTGGTGGCCGTCGGCACCTCGCTGCCGGAACTCGCTACCTCGCTGATCGCCGCATTGCGCGGGCAACGGGACATTGCGGTGGGCAACGTGATCGGCGCCAATCTTTTCAACTTGCTCGGTGTACTCGGCATCACCGCGTTGATCGCGCCGACACCGCTGTCGGTCTCGCCCAATGCGCTGGATTTCGACTTGCCGGTGATGCTCGGTGTCGCAGCGCTGTGTCTGCCGGTGTTCTATTCCGGCTACCGCGTGACCCGCGCCGAAGGTCTGCTGCTGCTTGGTTTGTATCTGGCGTACGGGCTGCATGTGGTGTCGTTCACCACCGGCATGCCGCTGGCCGGCAAGCTTGAGCGGCTGATGTTGTTTTACGTCTTGCCGACGCTGCTGACGTTTTTGCTGATCACGTCAGTCATCGCCTGGCGCCGCCAACACCACAAATAGGATATGCCATGACCGAATCGAAGAAGTCCGGGGTTGAAGTCCGCCGCCAGGTAATGGGCGATGCGTTTGTTGATCGGGCGCTGGGCAACGCCACGGAATTCACCCAGCCGCTGCAGGATTTCGTCAATGAGCATGCCTGGGGTGGCGTGTGGAATCGCGAAGGCCTGCCGTTGAAGACCCGCAGTTTGATTACGCTTGCTGCGCTGACTGCCTTGAAATGTCCGCAAGAGCTGAAAGGTCATGTGCGCGGTGCGCTGAACAATGGCTGCACAGTGGATGAGATTCGCGAGGCGCTGCTGCATTGTGCGGTGTATGCCGGTGTGCCGGCGGCGATCGATGCGTTTCGCGCGGCGCAGGAAGTGATCGATACCTATCAGAAGAGCTAAAAGATCGCAGCCTTCGGCAGCTCCTACAGGGGAACGCAATCCTGTGTAGGAGCTGCCGCAGGCTGCGATCTTTTGATCTTGCCGGTCAGATCCACCCGCCCCACTGCAAAAAGAAGATCCCGAGATTGGTGGTGATCGCCGCCATCAGAGTGGTCAGCACAATGATCGCCGCCGCCAGCTCGTGATTGCCCTGCGCCGCCCGGGCCATGACAAAACTGGCCGCCGCCGTCGGGCTGCCGAAGTACAGAAACAGAATCCCCAGTTCAGCCCCGCGAAAACCGCATAGCCATGCGCCGAACGTCGCCAGCACCGGCAGGCCGATCATCTTCACCAGGCTGGAACTGAGCGCCATCTTGCCGCTCTTGCGCAAGGCCGCCAGCGACAGCGTGCCGCCGATGCAGATCAGCGCCAGCGGCAAAGTGGTCTGCGCCAGATACTGGCCGGAGGTTTCCAGCCACCCCGGCAGACCGATCTTGAAATAGGCAAACGGCGCCGCCGCGATCACGCTGATGATCAGCGGATTGCTGAACACGCTTTTGCAGATGCTCCACGGATCGGACTTGATCACCGGGCTGTACACCGCCAGCACGATGGTCGACAGCGTGTTGTAGAACAGGATGACCAGCGCCGCGAGAATCGCCCCGAGGGAAATCCCGTAGTCGCCGTACATGCTCGCGGCCAGTGCCAGACCGATCACACCGTTGTTGCCGCGAAACGCGCCTTGGGTATAGATGCCGCGATCTTCACGCGGACAGCGCAAAATCGCCCAGCCCCAGGCCACAGCAAAACTCACCAGCGTAGCAATGGAGAAATAGATCAGCAGTGCCGGTTGCAACGCGGCGTGTAAGTCGGCATGCAGGATGCCGAGGAACAGCAACGCCGGCATGGTGACGTTGAACACCAGCGACGAGGCCGTGTGGATGAAGTTGTCGTTGATCCAGTCGATGCGCTTGAGCAGCACACCGAGAAACAGCATGGCAAACACCGGCGCGGTGATGTTCAGGGTTTCGAGGAAGATTGCCAGCATGCCGGGGAGCCTTGGGTGAGCGTCGTTAGGGGGCTAATGATAAGCCAAAAGCTTCAAGAGCCCCTCACCCTAACCCTCTCCCGGAGGGAGAGGGGACTGACCGAGGTGTCTTTCGCTATACATCGACCTGAAAGTGCGAGTCGATTATGGATTCAGCCAAGCACTTTCAGGTCGATGTACTTCTAAAATATTCCCGAATCGGCCCCCTCTCCCTCCGGGAGAGGGCTGGGGTGAGGGTAAGCTTTTGACCTCCCCCCAAAACTCAGGTAATCGGCGCCGGATTGAACAACGTAATGTCGTTATGCAGCTTGTGCTTCTCCGCCCACGTCTGCTGCTTGCCGCTCGCCACGGCCAGGTAGTAGTGGAACAACTCCCAGCCCAACTCCTCGATCGTCGCGCGCCCGGTGGCAATCCGCCCGGCGTCGATGTCGATCAAGTCAGGCCAACGCTGCGCCAGTTCAGTACGCGTCGAGACCTTCACCACCGGCGCCATCGCCAAGCCATACGGCGTGCCGCGACCCGTGGTGAAGACATGCAGGTTCATCCCTGCCGCCAACTGCAACGTGCCGCAGACAAAATCACTGGCCGGCGTCGCACAGAAAATCAGCCCCTTCTGCTTGAACCGCTCACCCGGGCCAAGCACGCCATTGATCGCGCTGCTGCCGGATTTGACGATCGAACCCAGCGACTTCTCGACAATGTTCGACAACCCGCCCTTCTTGTTGCCCGGCGTGGTGTTGGCGCTGCGATCCGCTTCGCCCTTGGCCAGATAACGGTCGTACCAGTCCATCTCGCGCACCAGTTCCTCGGCGACAGCCTTGGTCTGGGCGCGGGAAGTCAGCAGATAAATCGCATCACGCACTTCGGTGACTTCGGAAAACATCACCGTCGCCCCCGCGCGCAGCAGCAAGTCCGAGGCGTATCCCAGCGCCGGGTTGGCGGTGATGCCGGAGAACGCGTCGCTGCCGCCGCACTGCATGCCGAGGATCAGCTCGGACGCTGGCACGGTTTCGCGGCGACGCTGGTCGAGTTTCTTCAAGCGGACTTCAGCCAGTTCCATGATCTGCTCGATCATCTCGGTAAAACCGTGACTGGAATCCTGCAAGCGATACAGCCACGGCTCGCTGAGATCCACCGAAGCATCGTCCTCGTGCATCACCTGCCCGGCCTGCAATTTCTCGCAGCCCAGACCGATCACCAACGCCTCGCCGCCCAGGTTCGGGTTGCGTGCCAGATTGCGCACGGTGCGAATCGGGATGTAGGCATCGGTGGCCGTGATCGCCACGCCGCAGCCGTAACTGTGGGTCAATGCGACTACGTCATCGACGTGCGGGTACTTCGGCAGCAGTTCTTCCTTGATGCGTTTCACCGCGTGATCGAGCACGCCAGTCACGCATTGCACGGTGGTGGTGATGCCCAGGATGTTGCGCGTGCCGACGGTGCCGTCGGCGTTGCGATAACCCTCGAAGGTGAAGCCTTCCAGTGGTGCCTGAGCGTCCGGCACCTCGGTCGACAGCGGCAGGCTGTCGAGCGGCGGCGCGGTCGGCATGCGCAGTTGATCTTCCTTGACCCAACTGCCACGGCGGATCGGCTGCAAGGCATAACCGATGATCTGGCCGTAGCGAATCACCTGGCCGCCCTCGGGAATGTCCTCCAGAGTGACCTTGTGGCTTTGCGGCACAAAATCCAGCGTCACCAGGCCATCGGCGAATTCAGTGCCGGCCGGTACGCCCTGGTCATTGACCACAACCACGACGTTGTCCCGCTCGTGCAGGCGGATGTAGCGCGGCGAGTCGGAATGTTCAATCAACTGCATGACGCCGCTCCTCAGGAATGCGCTTGAGACAATTTGCCGGTGGCTTCAGTACCACCTTGGGTTGGCGGCTCTTTCAACACGACACGCTTGATCGGGCCAACGATCACCAGATAGCTGAACACCGCGACCAGTGCGTTGGCACCGACGAACACCAGCGCCCACTTGAACGAACCGGTGGAGCTGATGATGTAGCCAATCACGATCGGCGTGGTGATCGAAGCGATGTTGCCGAAGGTGTTGAACAGGCCACCGCTCAGACCGGCAATCTGTTTCGGCGAGGTGTCGGAAACCACTGCCCAGCCGAGAGCGCCAACGCCTTTGCCGAAGAATGCCAGGGCCATGAAGCCAACGACCATCCATTCAACATCGACATAGTTGCAGGCCACGATGCTGCTGGACACCAGCAGGCCGGCGATGATCGGCGCCTTGCGGGCGAAGGTCAGAGAATGGCCCTTACGCAGCAGGTAATCGGAAATCACCCCGCCGAGCACACCACCGATGAAACCGCAGATCGCCGGCAAGGACGCAATGAAACCCGCCTTGAGAATGGTCATGCCACGCTCTTGCACCAGATAAACCGGGAACCAGGTCAGGAAGAAGTAAGTGATGCCGTTGATGCAGTATTGGCCCAGGTATACGCCGAGCATCATGCGATTGGTCAGCAACTGACGAATGTAATCCCACTTCGGGCCGTCGGATTTTTTGCCGCGCTGGTCCATGTCGACCATGCCGCCGTTTTCGGCGATGTGTTTGAACTCGGCATCATTGATGCGCGGGTGTTCGCGCGGGCTGTAGATCACTTTCAGCCAGATCAGCGAGACGACGATGCCGAGGATGCCCATGACAATGAACACGTGTTCCCAGCCAAAGCTGTAAACGATCCAGCCCATCAGTGGGGCGAACAACACGGTGGCAAAGTATTGCGCCGAGTTGAAAATCGCCGAGGCGGTACCGCGTTCAGCAGTCGGAAACCAGGCAGCGACAATGCGTGCGTTGCCGGGGAACGATGGCGCTTCGGCCAGACCTACGAGGAAGCGCAGCATGAACAGCGCAACAATCGCCGTGGACATGCCGAATTCACCGACAAAGCCTTGCAGCACGGTGAACAGCGACCAGGTGAAAATGCTCAGGGCATAGATTTTTTTCGAGCCGAAGCGATCGAGCAACCAGCCACCGGGGATTTGCCCGGCCACGTAGGCCCAACCGAATGCGGAGAAGATGTAACCGAGGGTGACCGCGTCGATACCAAGGTCTTTTTGCAGGCTGGAACCGGCGATCGCGATGGTGGCGCGGTCGGCGTAGTTGATCGTGGTCACCAGAAACAGCATGAGCAGGATCAAATAGCGGACGTGAGTCGGCTTGGACGATTGCATGTAGATGTACTCCCACTGATTATTTTTATGCGCGGGTGAATCTGTTGTGTATTCGCTTGCTCCCTGTAGGAGCTGCCGCAGGCTGCGATCTTTTGATCTTGTTTTTAAGATCAGGATCAAAAGATCGCAGCCTTCGGCAGCTCCTACAGGGGTATTGCGTGTATCAGGAGCCGATGTAGGCGGTTTTCACCACGGTGTAGAACTCTTGCGCATAGCGGCCTTGCTCACGTGATCCATAGGATGAACCCTTACGCCCACCGAATGGAACGTGGTAATCCACGCCCGCCGTCGGCAGGTTGACCATCACCATCCCGGCCTGGGAGTGGCGCTTGAAGTGGTTGGCGTACTTCAGCGACGTGGTGGCAATGCCCGCCGACAGACCGAACTCGGTGTCGTTGGCCATGGCCAGTGCGGCGTCGTAATCGGCGACGCGGACGATGTTCGCCACCGGGCCGAAAATCTCTTCGCGGCTGATCCGCATCGAGGCTTCGCTGTCGGCAAACAGGGTCGGCGCGAGGAAGTAGCCCTCGGTGTCGCAGGTCACCAGACCACCGCCGCTGACCAGACGTGCACCTTCGGACTGGCCGATGTCGATGTACTTCATGTCCTGCTCAAGCTGCGCTTGCGAAACCACTGGACCGATATCGGTGCCGGATTTCAACGCGTGACCGACCTTGATCGACTTCATGCGTTCGGCCATGGCCTCAACGAACTTGTCATGAATTCCGGCAGTGACGATCAAGCGGCTCGACGCCGTGCAACGCTGACCGGTGGAGTAGAACGCGCTCTGCACCGACAGCTCGACCGCTTGCTTGAGGTCGGCGTCGTCGAGAATGATCTGCGGGTTCTTGCCGCCCATTTCCAACTGAACCTTGGCCTGACGCGACACACAGTTGACCGCGATCTGCCGACCGACGCCGACCGAACCGGTGAAGCTGATGCCATCGACTTTCGGGCTGTTGACCAGTGCCTCACCGACGACACGACCGCTGCCCATCACCAGGTTGAACACACCGGCCGGGAAGCCTGCGCGCGAGATGATTTCGGCCAACGCCCAGGCGCAGCCCGGGACCAGATCGGCAGGTTTGAGCACTACGCAGTTGCCGTAAGCCAGGGCCGGAGCGATCTTCCACGATGGAATGGCAATCGGGAAATTCCACGGGGTGATCAGGCCGACCACGCCGAGTGCTTCGCGGGTCACTTCGACGTTGACGCCCGGGCGCACCGACGGCACGTAGTCGCCGGACAGACGCAGGCATTCACCGGCGAAGAATTTGAAAATGTTGCCGGCGCGGGTCACTTCGCCGATGGCTTCGGGCAGGGTTTTGCCCTCTTCCCGAGCCAGCAAAGTGCCGAGTTCTTCGCGGCGGGCGAGGATTTCCGTACCGACTTTATCCAGCGAATCGTGACGGGCCTGAATGCCCGAAGTCGACCACGCCGGGAACGCCGCGCGGGCAGCGTCGATGGCGGCGTTAACCTGAGTCAGGTCAGCCTTGGCGTAGTCACCAATGGTGTCGCTCAACTCGGACGGGTTGATGTTGGCCGAGTAATCGGCAGCGGCGACCCATTCACCGTTGATGTAGTTGTCGTAACGTTTTGCATTTGCCACGGGACAGCCCTCGAAACTAAAAGCCTTCACGCAAAAAGCCGCTGATTGCTCAGCGGCCTCGGTTTGTCGTGTGTTACTGCGCACCTTGCTTGTCGATCAGTGCGGCGAGCATTTCGTACTCTTCGCCGGTCAGGTCGGTCAGCGGTGCCCGCACCGGGCCCGCGTCATAGCCGGCGATTTTTGCGCCCGCCTTGACGATGCTCACGGCGTAACCGGCTTTGCGGTTGCGGATGTCCAGGTACGGCAGGAAGAAGTCGTCGATGATCTTGCCGACGGTGGCGTGATCTTCACGGGCAATCGCGTGGTAGAAATCCATCGCGGTTTTCGGAATGAAGTTGAACACTGCCGAGGAGTAAACCGGCACGCCCAGCGCCTTATAGGCAGCGGCGTAGACTTCAGCGGTCGGCAAACCACCCAGGTAGCTGAAGCGATCACCAAGGCGGCGACGGATCGACACCATCAACTCGATGTCGCCCAGACCGTCCTTGTAACCGATCAGGTTCGGGCAGCGCTCGGCCAGACGTTCCAGCAGCGGCGCGGTCAGGCGGCAGACGTTGCGGTTGTAGACGACCACGCCGATCTTGACCGATTTGCACACCGCTTCAACGTGGGCGGCAACGCCGTCCTGGCTGGCTTCGGTCAGGTAGTGCGGCAGCAGCAACAGGCCTTTGGCGCCCAGGCGTTCAGCTTCTTGAGCGTATTCGATGGCCTGACGGGTCGAACCGCCAACGCCGGCGAGGATCGGAACGCTGGTTTCACAGGTGTCGACGGCAGTCTTGATGATTTCCGAGTATTCGCTGGCGGCCAGGGAGAAGAACTCACCCGTGCCACCGGCTGCGAACAAGGCCGAAGCGCCATACGGGGCCAGCCATTCCAGACGCTTGATATAGCCCGCGCGGTTGAAATCGCCCTGCGCGTTGAAATCGGTGACCGGGAAAGACAGCAGGCCGGCAGAGAGGATGGACTTCAGTTCTTGTGGATTCATTATTCGAACACCCTGGGTAGCAATATTGTTGTGAGTAAACCTTTCAGCGCTCGCTGAAGTTGTAGGTCATCGTACAACTTAAAAGATAACCGTCAACTGCATTTCATCGTTGGCGGGCACTTTTTGTCGGACAAGATCGTTTCTTGACGTAGGAAATTTCTCGGCTAAGGTTTGTTTAGCTGTATATACATACAGCTAAACATAAACCTTCCGATGACATATCAAGGAGAAAGAAATGTCCGGTCTACACCCGAAACCTCAGGAAAAACCCAAGCCGATCATTGCCCGTTTTGATGATCTGTTCACTGAATCCGGCATCGGCTTTGACGCCGAAAATCCGCATCTGGTGCTGCACATCGCCGATGCCCACAGCGATGTCGAACCGGTCACTGCCCTCCCCGCAAACGCCTTTAAAGGCAGGCCGCAGGCACGCTTCGAAGGTGGCGAACACACGGCCATCGGCGATAACACGCTGCTGCGCTTTGTCGAAAATGCCGAACCGGTGCTCGCGCAAAACGTGCAACTGCACCTGCCGAACGGCTCAGCCTTCACTTACGGCCAGGTTCTGGCGTTGGGGGGTGATTTCTACGGCATCCCGGATCGCCCGATCAGCGAAGGCGCTACGCCGGTGGATCGCCTGCAACGTTTCAACGCCGCTTTCGACTCTCTTGCGGTGTTGCCCGCCGCACGGGCCGAAGCCACGCAGATTCTTGCGGTAATGCAAAAAGAGATCGACGCGGTTAAACAGGCCATCAAGGACGGGAAACAACCGCACGAAGCCTACGACGCGCTAGGAGATACGTTGTCCGAAGAGTGGAACAAAATCACCGGTGGCGGCAGTTTTGTCTCGGCGCTGTTCCCGCTTGGTCGTTACCTGAAACTGGCAGCAAATAACGCAGACCACTTTGGCGAATGGGCAAAACTGGCCTATATCGCCGGCCACACCGCCGCGCTGCAAACCGCCATTGCTGCCCGCGCCAATCAGGATGAACTGCAACTGGAACGGGCTTACGCGATGAACGCGTTTGCCGACCACTTCCTCACCGACCTGTTTTCCTCCGGCCACCTGCGGGTGCCACGCAAGGAGCTGGCAGCAGTGGTGACACCGAGCGATCTGGGTTCGTTGATCACCCGTTTCATGCACGACGAGGACAGCAAATTCGGCCTCAAGGTGCAAAACAGTCGTGGTGATCAGTGGCGGGCATACGGTGACAAGCGCTACTTCGAGGCCACCGACGCCGACAACCGCCAACAGGTCAATCAAGCGGTGCAAACCTCGGCAGATGAAGTGTTCGCGGCTTACCTCAGCGGCAACCTCCCCGCGCCTTCCGCGTTCGCCGCGCTCAAACGCCTGCCGGACCTGACGGCGGTACTGAATCTGGGGAACAACTTCTCGCCACTGTTCCGCACCGAAGGCGGCAAAGTGTTGCGGCGCAAGGACGTCAACAACCTCAACGACACCGCGACCGTCGACGACTGGTGGGGCTGGAGCACTTACCTGCTGCTCAAGGATTACCACCCGACCGGCAACGTCAATTAATCAAGGAGAACCGCCATGACGATCACATTAAAACTGGAACTGGCCTCGGGCCAATCGCTCAAGGGTGCGCCGCTGGAGTTGTTGGCCAAAGGCCTGCCTATCGCCCGGGCGACGGTAAATGCCCAAGGTTACGCAACCTTTGATGCCAAACCCGTTGCCGGCCTGCTCGCCGTAAGGGTTGACCGTTCAATTCTGCCCCTTCACTGACGCAACCCTCCCCTGTAGGAGCTGCCGCAGGCTGCGATCTGTTGATCTTGCTTTTTAAAATCAAAGTCAAAAGATCGCAGCCTGCGGCAGCTCCTACAGGGGGCTTTGAAATGACTGGAAATGAACGGTTTAAAACACCTTCCGCGAGAGTCTTTTACCGTGCAGAACCGCCGTGAATGGATCACGGCGCACTACGCATGGAGAGCGACCCTCATGACTTTTGCCTCACCCACACTCACACTCACACAATTTCTGCCTCATTCATCTGAAACGGTAACCGTGAACTTGTCGGAATTGAGCGATCACCTGATCGTTGAGGTCCCGGACTCCAGCGACTTTGCAGCCAACTGGAGCGTCTACGCCATTCTTGGCGACGATCCCGAAGAGCCCGAATGGGCAGGCGAAGAAGTTGATACTGGCGCCTGGGATGACGCCGAGGACGAGATGGAAAAACTCACGGGCATCGAATTGCAGATTCCGAAGGAAGTGCTGAAGACGTACGTGAGTTGCGAAATTGAACTGCGCTACAAGTTTCAGGACGAATCGAGCATGGAGCCGTTTTCGGCCCCGCTGATGCTGCGTATCGAAGCCTAAGCCGTTACCCCCGCTGCGCCTGCGCCTCTTCATGGGCCTGGCGCAGTCTTTCTCGGCTGTTGGTCAGGTGCAGACGCATGGCCGCACGCGCAGCATCGGAATCCTGGCGGGCGATGGCCTCGTAGATTTCTTCGTGCTCGCGGCTCAGGCGATTCATGTAGTGCTGCTGATCGTCATGGGCCAGTCGCGCGGAATTCAGCCGGGTACGCGGAATGATGCTGGTGCCCAGGTGGGTCATGATGTCAGTGAAATAGCGGTTGCCCGTGGACAAGGCGATTTCGAGGTGAAACGCGAAGTCAGAAGCCACGGCGTCGCTGGCATGGGCGACGCTGTCGTTCAGCGCATCGAGGGCGGCACGCATGGTTGCCAGTTGCTCGGGGCTGCGGCGTTGCGCGGCGAGGCCGGCGGACTCCACTTCGAGGCTGATGCGAAGTTCAAGAATGGCCAACACGTCACGCAGGGTAACGACGGTGGCCGGGTCGATACGAAAACCGCTCGGGCTCGGTGTGTCGAGCACGAAGGTACCGATGCCGTGGCGGGTTTCCACTTGGCCGGCGGCCTGCAAACGGGAAATCGCCTCGCGCACCACCGTACGGCTGACGCCATGGGCTTCCATGATCGCCGACTCAGTGGGCAATTTGTCGCCGCGCTTGAGCAGGCCATCGCGGATCTGCTCGCTCAGCACCGTCACCAGTTCCTGAGCCAGACTGCGGCGCTTGCGCGGCAGGCGCGGGGTTTCGATCGCGTTTTCCATAGTCTGTATCTTGTCTCGAAAATTCGGCTTGGGGGCATCATAGCTCAAGCGGGTTGTACGATCACTGGTCGGCTCACATCGCTTCTCTATAGGAGTGAGCCGGTGGCGTCGGAACATTCGACATCAATGTGACTGACAGAACGCTATCGCGAGCAGGCTCACTCCTACAGGGGTGGAGGTGATCAGGCGTTCACGGTCTGCTCAACCAAATGACCGCTGTCGATCCGCACATGCCGTGGGTGGAAGCGTTTGAGGCTGCTGCGATGACCAACGCTGACGATGCTCAACCCCGGCAACTGATCGATCAGCGCCTGATACAGCGTCGCTTCGTCCTCTTCATCCATCGCCGAGGTCGCTTCGTCCATGTACAGCCATTGCGGCGCATAGAGCAGCGCGCGGGCGAAGGCCAGACGTTGCTGCTCACCTGGCGACAGCATGCGCTGCCAGTGATTGGCTTCATCTACACGGGCGACCAGATGCGGTAAACGACAGGTTTCCAGCACCTCGGCGTAGCGTTCCGACGAATACGTATCACCCGGTTGTGGATAACTCAGCGCATCTCGCAGAGTGCCGATCGGCAGATAGGGCTTCTGCGGCAGGAACAGATAACGCGCCGCCGGCAGTCGAATGCTGCCGTGGCCCGCCGGCCACAAATGGCCCATCGCCCGAAGCAAGGTGGACTTGCCGCTGCCGGAGCGGCCGCTGAGCATCAGGCGCTCACCCGGTTCGACAGTCATGTCGGCGCTGGTCAGCAGATGACGACCATCGGCCAGATCCAGTCCGAGGTCATGCACCTTCAATTCGCGGCCCTGATTCTGTACATCGATGGCCGGAGGACGCTCTTCATTGTCGGTCATCGCCTGGCGGAAACTCAGCAGACGATCACAGGTGGCACGCCAGGAAGCGAGGCTCTGGTACGCGTTGATAAACCAGCTGAAGCTCTCTTGAACGTTGCCGAATGCCGAGCTGATCTGCATCAGCTCGCCAAGTTCGATCTTACCGGTGAGGTAACGCGGCGAAGCAACGATGAACGGAAAGATGATGGCGGCCTGGCTGTAACCGGCGGTGAAAAACGTCAGGCGCTTGGACACTTTCATGATGTCCCAGAAGTTGTGCCAGACCATCCCGAAACGGTTACTCAGCCGGCGGTTCTCATTCGGCTCACCGTTGTACAACGCGATACTCTCGGCGTTCTCACGTATCCGCACCATAGAGAAACGCAGGTCAGCTTCGAAACGTTGTTGCTTGTTGTTCAGACCGATCAAGCGACGACCGATCAAATGCGTCAGCCAGCTACCCACCACGGCGTAAACCAGCACGCACCAGAACATGTAGCCGGGAATGGTGATGCCATAGATTTCGATGCTGCCCGACACACCCCACAAAATGATCGAGAACGACACCAGACTGACGATGTTGCGCAACAGCCCGATACCCAGTTCAAGGGTGTTGGAGGTAAAGCTGTTGAGGTCTTCGGAAATCCGCTGATCCGGGTTATCGGTGTAACCGCCCTGCTCCAGCTGGTAATAATTCTTGTCGGCGAGCCAGCGGGAGAAATGCTTTTCGGTCAGCCACGCCCGCCAGCGGATCGTCAGCATCTGCGTCAGATATTGTCTGTATACGGCACCGACAATCGCCACCGCTGCGATTGCACAAAAGTAGAGAATCAGATTCCAGAACGCCGCTTCATCCTTCTTTTGCAGCGCGTTGTAAAAATCCTTGTACCAGGTGTTGAACCACACCGAGATGCCCACGCTGACCAGCGAGAGTGCGATCACTGCAATCAGCAGCGTCCAGGCCTTGACCTTCTCCTCACTGCGCCAATAAGGCGTGATCATCGCCCACACTTTGCGAAAAAACTGCCCGCGCACAGCATCGTTGACCGCGGAATATTCAGCGTTCTGATTCATGGAAAAGGCTCGATATAGAAAAGAACAGACACGCACCGATCATAGATGATCGGTGCGTTTTATCGCGAGGGCTGGCGATAGTCGTTCAGCGCAGGTTCAGCGACGAACAGGACGTTTCTGCAGTTTGCGCTGCAGCGTGCGGCGGTGCATGCCCAGGGCGCGGGCAGTGGCGGAGATGTTGCCTTCGTGCTCGGTGAGCACGCGCTGGATGTGTTCCCATTGCAGGCGGTCGACCGACATCGGGTTTTCCGGCACCAGCGTGTCGAGGTCGGCGTGCTCGGAGAGCAGCGCGGCAAGGACGTCGTCGGCATCAGCGGGTTTGCACAGGTAGTTGCAGGCGCCACGCTTGATCGCCTCGACCGCAGTGGCAATGCTCGAATAACCGGTGAGGATCACCACGCGCATTTCCGGGTCGAGTTCGAGCAACTTCGGCAGCAACACCAGGCCGGAGTCGCCGTCCATCTTCAGGTCCAGTGCGGCGTAGTCCGGCAGATCGGCCTGGGCGATGGTCAGGCCCTCTTCGGCAGAACCGGCGGTGCTGACGCGAAAGCCACGGCGGGCCATGGCGCGGGCCATCACTCGGGTAAAGGTCGCGTCGTCGTCGACCAGCAGCAAATGCGGCAGTTCTTCGCCTTCAACTTGGATTTCGTCACTCATGTTGGTCTCCTCGGGCGCCGTGGGGCAGGCGCAGCTCGGTGAGCGTGCCGCCTTCCTCATGACTATAGAGTTTCACTGAGCCGCCGGCGCGTGTCACGCTGGCCTTGCTCAAAAACAGGCCCAGGCCGAAACCTTTGCCCTTGGTGGTAAAAAACGGTTTGCCGATCTGTTCGGCGATGGCCAGCGGCACACCGGCGCCATGGTCGCGAATACTGATGGTCAGGTTTTCCGCGTCCCAGTCCAGCGTCACCTTGAGGTTCTCCGGGCAGGCGTCGGCGGCGTTGTTGAGCAGATTCAACAGGGCCTGGGTCAGATCCGGCGGCGGCGCCATGCGCGGCACCGTGCCCTGGCCAAGACGATGGAAGCGATAACTGGCTTCCGGACGCATCAGGTGCCAGCGGTTCAGCGCTTCGTCGAGCCACACCGTAACGTCCTGCATCTCCACCGCCAGTCGACGATTGGCTTCGGCGGCGCGCACCAGTTGCTGCAAGGTTTCTTTGCACAGTTTGACCTGATCCTGCAGCACTTTCAGATCGTCCTGCAACATCGGGTCAGGGTGATCCTGCTGCATCTCTTTAAGCAGCACACTCATGGTTGCCAGCGGCGTACCCAGCTCATGGGCGGCGCCGGCGGCTTGGGTGGCGACGGCGAGCAACTGCTGATCGCGCAGGCCTTCTTCACGGCGGATCGCACGCAATTCTTCCTGACGGCGCAACTCTTCAGCCATGCGCGCGGCGAAGAAAGTGATCACCGCAGCGGCCAGGGCGAAACTCAACCACATGCCGTAAATCTGCAGGTTTTCGCGGGCGACCGGCAGAGTTTCCAGCGGGTAAAACCGCGTCAGCATCAAGGTGTACAACGCCAGCGCGATGCCGGACAGGATCACCGAATAACGCCACGGCAGCGTCACCGCCGCAATGGTCAGCGGCACCAGATAATAGGAAACGAAGGGGTTGGTTGAACCGCCGGAGAAATACAGCAGCGCACTGTGGATAACCAGATCGCAGGCCAGTTGCAGCGCGTATTCGAGTTCGGTGACCGGCCACGATGTGCGCAAACGCACGGCGGTGAACACGCAGAGCAGTGTCGAACAGCCGAGCGTCATCGCCAGTTGCACCCACGGCAACGGCAGCAGTTGCAGCCAATAGGCCAGCCCCACAGAGCCGGCCTGCGCGGCGAGCACCAGGGTGCGGATGAAAGTCAGTCGCCAAAGGTTCTGGCGAGTGGCGGAAGTCAGTTGAACGGGGGCGAGCATGAGCTCTCCTGATGAGCGCTCCAGGCGGATCGCACGGAGTATAACCAAGCCGCGCCCTTGAGAGGCGAAAGTGCGGCAAACGACCACATGGCGCAAAGAGTTTCTGCGGCTATAGGGGCCGAGCTATCTGTATAGAAGTTGTAACTGGGCGAACCGGATCATAAAAGCTAGAGTCTGATGGTTCACGCAGGCCAGCACTGAAAAAACCTGCGCCCCCATCAAGGAGCTTTCATGCACACATTTCGCCGCAGCGCCGCCCTTCTCGCCCTCACCATCGGCAGCGTCGCCAGCCTTCCGGCCCTGGCCGCCGATGAGCTGCACTACAACCAGATTGCCCTGCGCGCCGAAGTCAGCCAGGAAGTGGCTCGCGACCTGATGATCGTGACCCTCTACACCGAAGAACAAAACACCGACCCGGCCAAACTCGCCGCCGACGTCAGCACCACCATGAACAAGGCACTGGCCCAGGCCAAGCAAGTCAAAGACATCACCCTGCGCCAGGGCAGCCGTAACAGCTACCCGATCTACGACACCAAGGGTCAGAAGATCACTGGCTGGCGTGAGCGCGCCGAACTGCGCCTGGAAAGCGCCGACTTCGCTGCACTTTCGAAACTCACCGGCGAACTGCTGACCGACCTGAAAATGGGCGGCATGGACTTCGCCATCGCCGACCCGACCCGCAAGGCCAGCGAAGACCAGTTGCTCAAAGAAGCCGTCACCGCCTTCAAGGCCCGCGCCCAACTGGCCACCGATGCACTCGGCGGCAAGAGCTACAAAATCGTCAATCTGAACCTCAACAGCAACGGCTACCCACAACCGTACCTGCGCGCCCCGATGATGATGAAAGCCGCCGGCATGGATTCAGCGCCAGTGACGCCGGAAGTTGAAGCAGGCACCAGCCAGGTCAGCATGACCGCTGATGGCTCGATTGAAGTGTTGATGCAGTAATGTGATATGGGCTGAATAAAAAACCGGCGATCAGAGCATGATCGCCGGTTTTTTTGTGCCTGGGATTTGTGTTGTTTGAGCTGCCGTCATCGCTGGCAAGCCAGCTCCCACAAGATCGTGCGTCGATTCCAAAATCGGCACAAAACCTGTGGGGGCTGGCTTGCAAGCGATGAACGATAACGCGGTCTCAAGTCTGCGGATCAACCCGATCCAGCGCCCGGTTCACCGCCAGTTCGGCCAGCATGATGATCTGCTGAATACCGAGCACCGTATTGCGCTGCGTGCCACCCAACTCGTTGGCGAAGTTGCTGGCTGCGGCGCTGGCAGAGGCCAGTGATTCACAGGCATGGGCGAGCAGACTTTCAGTGTCGACGTTGGGACAGACCATGAACATCGTGCTCGGTTGGCGCGGTTTTCTGGGTTGGGGACAGAGATAGAAATCGAGGGCGCGGTTGATGGCTTCGCGGTTTCGGGCCAGGTCTTCGGCGCGGAGGGCTTCTTCGAGGGGGGTTGGTTTTTCTTCGGGTGGATCGGGTACAGGCTTAGTCATGCGTTTCACCTATGAAGTTGAGCCATCTCCTGCCGTTTCTCACACGGCGAAGAGGTGGCAGCTTTGTGCGGGGTGAGAAAACCGGTCATAGGCACCCGGCCAGACATAAGTCTGCCCGCACAGAGCCGCCATAACGCATTTGCATGCAGCGGATTGGCTGGCGGCAATTATGCGGGCATGAACACTGAATGACTATGAATTGCCGGGTTCTCACACCCGATCGCTGAACATTCAGCGACAACCCAAGCCTAGAGATCGCACGTCCGACGGACAACCTGAAAACCTTGTGGGAAGGTTCTGGTAATTCGACAGCTCTTTAAACAGCCAAAGCGAACCCTCACCCTAGCCCTCTCCCGGAGGGAGAGGGGACTGACCGAGGTGTTTGGGAGAGGTACGCCGACGTGGGATACCGAGTCGAACTCAGGTTTGAAAAGCCCACAAATCGGCTCCCTCGCCCTCGGGAGAGCGCTGGGCTGGCGGCGTCCTGATGAGGGCCAAACCCAACACAACCCAAAAGCCGACCGCACGCTTTTCCACCACTCAACAGGATGAGCGTTAGCTCGGCTGCAGCTTTTGATCTTGATCCACGGGCGACGTCGGAAGGCTGAGCGGAGGGATTGATCCGGGGGTAGGAGCGCAGCGACCGTTTGGCGAAGCCAAACACAGCGAAAGGAGGTGCAGCCAAGCAAACCGGAAGCGATGCCCCCGGATCGATCCCGGAGCGAAGGAACCCCGAGCCCCAGCGAGCGGGCCGCACGCAGGAGCAAGCCTTTTTGGTTACTTTTTCGGGGTCTGGAAAAAGTGACCCGCCGTAAGGGCGGAACCCTAAGCCGTCATGACCGCAGCAACGGATATACCCACAACAAAAGCCGCCCACATATACCGAGATAGACACTCCCCCAAGAAAAACGATATTTCCGAACCCCCACAATTCCCCGCTAATCTCAACCCAAAACCACCTCCATACCCCCGGGGACTCCATGCCAAGATCCACCCTCAAACCGCTTTTGATCTCGCTGGCCCTGGCCACAACCGCCCCGATAGCAAACGCCGCCACAACCCTGGTCTACTGCTCCGAAGCCAGCCCCGCAGGCTTCGACCCCAGCCAATACACCAGCGGTACCGACTTCGACGCCTCCGCCGAAACCGTCTTCAACCGCCTCACCCAATTCAAACGCGGCGGCACCGACATCGAACCCGGCCTGGCCACAAAATGGGACGTCTCAACGGATGGCCTGCAGTACACCTTCCACCTGCGCCAAGGCGTGAAATTCCACAAAACGGAATACTTCACCCCAACCCGCGACTTCAACGCCGACGACGTCCTCTTCACCTTCCAACGCCTGCTCGACCCGGAAAACGCCTTCCGCAAGGCCTACCCCGCCGAGTCCCCGTATTTCACCGACATGGGCCTCAACACCACCATCAAATCAGTCGAAAAACTCGACGCGCAAACCGTGCGTTTCAACCTCAACAACGTCGACGCCGCCTTCGTGCAAAACCTCGCCATGAGCTTCGCCTCGGTGCAGTCCGCCGAATATGCCGCGCAACTGTTGAAGGAAGGCAAAGCCGCCGACCTCAACCAGAAACCGATCGGCACCGGCCCGTTCGTGTTCAAGCGCTATCAAAAAGATTCGCAAATCCGCTACGTCGCGAACACGGCCTACTGGAAACCCGAGGATGTAAAGATCGACAACCTGATTTTCTCGATCACCCCGGACGCCGCCGTACGCCTGCAAAAACTCAAAACCGGCGAATGCCAGGTCAGCGGTTACCCGCGCCCCGCCGACATCGAAGTGATGGAAAAAGACCCAAATCTGCGCGTGCTGAAACAGGCCGGTTTCAACCTTGGCTTCCTCGCCTACAACACCACTCACCCGCCGCTGGACCAGCTCAAAGTGCGTCAGGCCCTGGACATGGCCATCGACAAACCGGCGATCATCAAAGCCGTTTACCAGAGTGCCGGCCAGTTGGCCCAGAACGCTTTGCCGCCGGCGCAATGGTCGTTCGATCCGAACATCAAGGACGCGCCGCACGATCCGGCAAAGGCCAAGGCGCTACTTAAAGAAGCAGGGGTTGCACCGGGTACAACCATCAACCTTTGGGCAATGACCGTGCAGCGCGCCTCGAACCCGAATGCGCGGATGTCGGCGCAGATGATCCAGCAGGATTGGGAGAAGATCGGCATCAAGGCCAACATCGTCAGCTATGAATGGGGCGAGTACATCAAGCGCGCCAAGAACGGCGAACACGACGCGATGATCTACGGCTGGACCGGCGACAACGGCGATCCGGACAACTGGCTCGGCGTGCTTTACAGCTGCGCGGCGGTGAAAGGCAGCAACTACGCCAAATGGTGCGACCCGGCCTACGACAAACTGGTGCAACAGGCCAAGGTGTCCACTGACAAAGCGCAGCGGGTAAAACTGTATCAACAGGCGCAACTGATCCTTAAGCAGCAGGTGCCGATCACCCCGATTGCCAACTCCACGGTGTTCCAACCACTGCGCAAAGAAGTCACTGATTTCCGTATCAGCCCTTTTGGTCTAACCCCCTTTTACGGCGTGGGTATAAATAAGTAACACCGAGCCCCAAGGCGGCGCGCACAGCCTGAACCGCGCACCATTTTGGGGCTTCATTTGCACCGTAAAAACCACCCGCAAACGGTCAAATGCGTCAAAAGTTATACAGATGCGACATTAAGGTACGTTCGTGCCACCGTTTGAGGCCACCGACCGCTCTGGATCTTGCATTGGGTATGGCGCCTGCATAAGTATCCGCAGGCACGACTCACGAGGTCGTACCTCAAATCAAAAAATGACAACAAATCATGAGGCCAACATGCTTAAACACGCGGTCATTCCGTTTTTAGTCGGCGCAGGCTTGTTAGCCTCCGCACCTTTCGCATCCGCTGCGACTAACCTGGTGTTTTGCTCCGAAGGGAGCCCGGCCGGTTTTGATCCGGGCCAGTACACCACCGGAACCGACTTCGACGCCTCAGCCGAAACCATGTTCAACCGTCTGACCCAGTTCGAACGCGGCGGCACCGCCGTGATTCCTGGTCTGGCGACCAAGTGGGACATTTCCGATGACGGCCTGACTTACACCTTCCACCTGCGTGAAGGCGTCAAGTTCCACACCACCCCGTATTTCAAGCCGACTCGTGAGTTCAACGCCGACGACGTGCTGTTCACCTTTAATCGCATGATTAACAAGGATGACCCGTTCCGTAAGGCGTACCCGACCGAATTCCCGTACTTCACCGACATGGGGATGGACACCAACATCACCAAGATCGATAAAGTCGACGACCACACCGTCAAGTTCACCCTTAAAGAAGTTGATGCTGCGTTCATCCAGAACATGGCCATGAGCTTCGCTTCGGTTCAGTCCGCCGAGTACGCTGCCCAGCTGCTCAAGGATGGCAAGCCTGCCGACATCAACCAGAAGCCGATCGGCACTGGTCCTTTCGTGTTCAAGAGCTACCAGAAAGACTCCAACATCCGCTACACCGGGAACAAGGACTACTGGAAGCCTGAAGACGTGAAGATCGACAACCTGATCTTCGCTATCACCACCGACCCGTCGGTACGCATTCAGAAGCTGAAAAAGAACGAGTGCCAGGTCACCCTGTTCCCGCGTCCAGCCGACCTGAAAGCGCTGAAAGAAGACAAGTCGCTGAAGATGCCTGATCAGGCTGGTTTCAACCTGGGCTACATCGCCTACAACGTGATGGACAAGGTCAAGGGCAGCAACGAAGCGAACCCGCTGGCCGACCTGCGCGTGCGTCAGGCGCTGGACATGGCTGTCAACAAGCCTCAGATCATCGATTCGGTTTACCAGGGCGCTGGCCAATTGGCCGTCAACGCCATGCCGCCGACCCAGTGGTCTTACGACACCACCATCAAGGATGCCAAGTACGACCCTGAGAAAGCCAAGCAGCTGCTCAAGGAAGCCGGCGTCAAGGAAGGTACCGAGATCGTCCTGTGGGCGATGCCGGTGCAGCGTCCGTACAACCCGAACGCCAAGCTGATGGCTGAAATGCTCCAGTCCGACTGGGCCAAGATCGGCTTGAAAGTGAAGATCACCAGCTACGAATGGGGCGAGTACATCAAGCGTTCCAAAGGTGGCGAGAACCAAGCCATGATCATTGGCTGGAGCGGTGACAATGGTGATCCGGACAACTGGCTCAATGTTCTGTTTGGCTGCGACTCGCTGAGCGGCAACAACTTCTCCAAATGGTGCGACAAGAAGTTCGACGGCCTCGTCAAAGAAGCCAAGCGCACCACTGATCAGGGCAAGCGCACCGAACTGTACAAACAGGCGCAACACGTCCTCAAAGATGCAGTCCCAATGACACCTATCGCTCACTCGACGGTGTATCAACCCATGCGCGCCAACGTGCAGGACTTCAAGATCAGCCCATTTGGCTTGAACTCCTTCTACGGCGTCAGCGTCAGCAAATAAAAAGACACAGCGGCGACGTTTCCAGCGTCGCCGCTGTTTTTTTCTGCCGATTGCCTAGGAATTTGCCTACATCTGTTTCCGCCCTGCCTTAACAGAGTGGTACAGGATGTGTTGCCTTTTCCTACGAGTCTTTAGGACTCAACGCATTTACTGCCAGATCCACGGCCCCTACCGTCGGGTTCTGACCAGTGACTGTGTGGGCTAACGGTTTTGCTGTCCGTACTGGTTTGAGCTTGATGCAGCCACAACATCCCCGGACGGGATCGCGGCGCATCGAACAACACTAAAAAAGAGGGAGCGTCATGCGCCATACCTTGGTTTTTTCCGCATTGCTGGGTGCCGGTCTGTTGACCGTCTCGTCAGCCAGTTTCGCCGCACCCAAAAGCCTGGTTTTCTGCTCCGAAGGCAGCCCGGCGGGTTTTGATACCGCGCAATACACGACGGCTACCGATAACGATGCCGCCGAGCCGCTGTACAACCGTTTGGTCGAGTTCGAAAAAGGCGCGACCAATGTCGTCCCTGGCCTGGCGACCAAGTGGGATATTTCCGAGGATGGTCTCAAGTACACCTTTCACCTGCGTGAAGGTGTGAAATTTCATACAACGCCGTACTTCAAGCCGAGCCGCGATTTAAACGCCGACGACGTGTTGTTTACGTTTAATCGCATGCTTGATGCACAACAGCCTTTCCGTAAGGCTTATCCGACCGAGTTCCCGTATTTCAACGGGATGAGCCTGAACAAGAACATCGCCAAGGTCGAGAAGACCGGGCCGCTGACCGTAGAGTTCACGCTCAACAGCGTCGACGCCGCGTTCATCCAGAACATCGCCATGAGCTTCGCCGCCATCCTGTCTGCCGAATACGCCGACAAACTGCTGGCCGAAGGCAAGCCGAGCGACATCAACCAGAAGCCGATCGGCACTGGGCCGTTCGTGTTCAAGAGCTACCAGAAAGACTCGAACATCCGTTACACAGCTAATAAACATTACTGGGATCCGAGCCGGGTAAAACTCGACAACCTGATCTTCGCGATCAACACCGACGCTTCGGTGCGCGTGCAGAAGCTCAAGGCTGGTGAATGCCAGGTCACCCTGCATCCGCGCCCTGCCGATGTTGAAGCGCTGAAGACCGATCCAAAGCTGCAACTGATCTCCAAGCCCGGCTTCAACCTCGGCTACATCGCCTACAACGTTCGGCACAAACCGTTCGACCAGCTCGAAGTGCGTCAGGCGCTGGACATGGCGGTGAATAAACAGGGGATTCTCAACGCTGTTTATCAAGGCGCCGGCCAACTGGCCGTCAACGCCATGCCACCGACCCAATGGTCTTACGACGACACGATCAAAGACGCAGCCTACAACCCGGAAAAAGCCAAAGAGCTGCTCAAGGCTGCCGGCGTCAAAGAAGGCACCGAGATCACCCTGTGGGCAATGCCGGTACAGCGTCCGTACAACCCGAACGCCAAACTGATGGCTGAGATGCTCCAGGCTGACTGGGCGAAGATCGGTCTGAAAGTGAAGATCGTCAGCTATGAATGGGGCGAGTACATCAAGCGCACCAAGAACGGCGAGCACGACATCAGCCTGATCGGCTGGACCGGTGACAACGGTGACCCGGACAACTGGCTCGGCACGCTTTACAGCTGCGACGCCATTGGCGGCAACAACTACTCCATGTGGTGCGATCCGGCTTACGACAAGTTGATCAAAGAGGCCAAGGTCGTCACCGACCGCGACCAGCGCACCACGCTCTATAAACAGGCCCAGCAGTTGCTCAAGCAGCAAGTGCCGATCACGCCTGTCGCCCACTCGACGGTCAACCAGCCGTTAAGCACCCGGGTTGAAGGGTTCAAGGTGAGCCCCTTCGGCCGCAACGTGTTCTCGGGTGTCAGTATCGATTAACCCAACCGATTAGCCGCAATACTGAGGGGGGCCGTCTATCCCCCTCACGCAAGCGCTTTGCCAAAATTCGCCAATCCGGCATTTTGCAAACGTTTGCGGTGTGTGAATAAGTTCTAAACCAATAACCGGCCAACCCAAAAAAGCCGGCATAAAAAGAAAGTAAAGGAGCTTCACCCATGAAACTGAGCAGCACCGCGATACTGGCCCTGGCCATCAGCAGCATCACCGCCACGGCGTACGCAGAACCTGTAAGTCAGGAGTTCGTCCCTACCACATTGGCCGGCAGTAGCGCCCAAAGCGAGGCCAAGGGTTTTATCGATGGACAAAGCCTGGGCGGCACAACCCGTAACTGGTACGCCAACGAACTGAAGCGTCGTGATGACACCTTCAGCTACGTGAAGAACAGCGACAAGAACACTTCGCCATTGGTCAAGACACCGACCCAGCGTCGTATCAACTGGGTGCAAGGCACCATCGTCAACTACACCTCGGGCTTCACCCAAGGCACCGTTGGCGTCAGCACTGAAGTGGCGGCCTACAACGCCATCGTTCTGGACGGTGATCGCAAGAACATCGCTGGCGGCTCCAACCGTACCCTGGCGGACTCCGACGGCGACGCCGTAGACCAGTGGAGCAAACTGGGTCTGGCCAACGTCAAGTTCCGTGTGTCCAACACCACGCTGACCGCGGGCCGCCAGAACTTCAGCACGCCGATCGTCGACGTCATCGGTAACCGTCCGCTGCCTTCGAGCTTCGAAGGTATCAGCCTGCACAGCGAAGAGCTCAACAACCTGTCGTTCGACCTGGCAGGTTTTGACCGCGTCTCGCCACGTACTGAACAAAGCTTGTCGAAATTCCGCTCCGAGTACTCCGCCACTGGCGTTGAGACCGACAAGGTCTACACCGCCGGCGTGAACTACCAGCCGCTGAAGAGCCTGAAAACCAGCCTGTACGTCGCCAACGTCGAAGACTTCTGGAACCAGTACTACTTCGGCGGCACCCACGAACTGGGTGATAGCCAGGTGCTGAGCCTGACCACCGGTCTGAACTACTACAAGACCGTCGACGAAGGCAAAAAGTTGATGGGCAACATCGACAACGACACCTACTCGCTGTCGTTGGGTCTGACTCACCAGGCCCACAGCCTGACCTTCTCGTACCAGGAAGTTAACGGTAACGAGTACTTCGACTACCTGCACGAAACCAACGGCATCTACCTGGCCAACTCCCTGCTGTCGGACTTCAACGGCCCGAACGAGAAATCCTTCCAGATCGCCTACGGCATCAACATGGCCGAGTACGGCGTACCAGGCCTGAAGTTCAACATCTACCAGGCACGCGGCTGGGGCATCGACGGTACTCACTACCGCGGCACTGCCTACACCGATCCGGGAGCCAAGCGAGGCGACCTGAGCCTGATGGATGGTGAAACCCATTACGAATACGGCGTCGGTGCTTCCTACGCAGTACAAAGCGGTCCACTCAAGGCCACCGCCATTCGTGCGACATACACCACTCACCGCGCCAGCGAAAACCAGGCTGATGGCAACATCAACGAGTTCCGTCTCGTGACCACGATTCCATTCAACATCCTGTAAAAAACGCCAACCGACGGCTGACTCATGATGAGTCGGCCGTTCGGTTTTTTGTCTTCAACCGATTGCAGAGGGTTATCGATGAAAATGCTTCCCCTACGTGCGGCCGTCGCTGCCGCGTTGTTGAGCGCCGCCATCGGCGTCTCGGCCAAACCCTTGGTGGTCTGCACCGAAGCCAGTCCGGAAGGCTTCGACATGGTCCAGTACACAACTGCAGTCACGGCGGATGCTGTGGCCGAAACCATCTTCAACCGCCTGGTGGACTTCAAGCCGGGTACGACGGAAATCGTTCCGGCCCTGGCAGACACCTGGGAAATCAGTGAAGACGGCCTGACCTACACGTTCCACCTGCGCAAAGGCGTCAAGTTTCACACCACCGAATACTTCAAGCCGACCCGCGACATGAACGCCGACGACGTGCTCTGGAGCTTCCAGCGTCAGCTGGACCCGAATCACCCGTGGCACAAACTGTCGAGCGTGGGCTTCCCGTACTTTGAAAGCATGGGCTTCAAGGAACTGCTCAAGAACGTGGAAAAGGTCGACGACTACACGGTCAAGTTCACCCTGACCCGTCGCGAAGCGCCGTTCCTGGCCGACGTGGCCATGCCGTTCACCGCGATCTACTCCGCCGAATACGCCGACCAGTTGCTCAAGGCCAACAAGACCGCCGACCTGAACAACAAACCCGTCGGCACCGGCCCGTTCATCTTCCAGCGTTATGCCAAGGATGCCCAGGTACGGTTCAAGGCCAACCCGGAGTATTTCCGTGGCAAGCCACCGGCCGACGCGTTGATTCTGGCAATCGCCACCGACAACAACGTGCGCCTGCAAAAGCTCAAGGCCAATGAGTGCCAGATCGCGCTGTATCCGAAACCGGATGACATCCCGAGCATCAAGAAAGACAGCAATCTGAAGGTCGATGAACTGAACGCGATGACCGTTTCGTACATCGCCATGAACACCCAGCACAAATACATGAGCGACGTGCGCGTGCGTAAGGCGATCGATATCGCCTTCGACAAAGCCGCTTACGTCAATGCACTGTTCGGCAAGGGCAACGCGACCGTCGCGGTCAACCCGTACCCGGACACCCTGCTCGGTTACAACAACGAACTGAAGAATCCGCCACGCGACCTCGACAAGGCTCGCGCCCTGCTCAAGGAAGCCGGGGTTCCAGAAGGCACCACGTTTACCCTGTTTACCCGCAACGGCGGCGGTCCGACCAACCCCAACCCGATGCTCGGCGCACAAATGATGCAGGCTGACCTGGCGAAAGTCGGGATCAAGATCGACATCCGTGTGATGGAATGGGGCGAGATGCTTAAACGCGCCAAGGCCGGCGAGCACGACATGGTCTCGGCCGGATGGGCAGGCGACAACGGCGACCCGGATAACTTCCTGACGCATATGCTCAGTTGCGAAGCGGCCAAGAACGGCGAAAACTACGCGCGCTGGTGCAGCGAGAAGTTCCAGGCGCTGATCGACGAAGCACGAGCTAAAGTAGATCCGGCCGAACGCGCCAAGCTGTATGAACAAGCCCAGGTGATCTTTAACCAGGATCAACCATGGATCAGCATGGCCCACACGCGGATGTTTACTGCAATGCGCAACAACGTAGAGGGCTATCACATCAGCCCCCTGACAACTAATAACTTCGCCACTACCCAGGTGAAGTAGATAAGAAACTCCCGGCCTCCCTGACCCCAGGGAAGCCGGGCACGCCTAACCGGCTGATGAGGTACCACACAAGATGTTTAGTTTTATTGCCCGCCGACTGGGGTTGTTGATCCCCACGTTTTTCGGCATCACCTTGCTGACTTTCGCGTTGATTCGCATGATTCCGGGCGACCCCGTGGAAGTGATGATGGGCGAACGTCGGGTCGACCCCGAAATGCACGCTCAGGCAATGGAACGCCTAGGTCTGAACAAACCGTTGTATGCCCAGTATCTGGACTACATCGGCAAACTGGCCCACGGCGATCTCGGCGAATCCCTGCGTACGCGTGAGAGCGTCTGGACCGAGTTCACCTCCCTTTTCCCGGCGACCCTGGAACTGTCCATGGCCGCCCTGCTGTTCGCCGGCATTCTGGGCCTCTTGGCCGGGGTGATCGCGGCACTCAAACGAGGATCTTTATTCGACCACGGGGTGATGGGCATCTCCCTCGCGGGTTATTCGATGCCAATCTTCTGGTGGGGTCTGATCCTGATCATGTTTTTCTCGGTGAGCCTGGGCTGGACGCCGGTTTCCGGGCGGATCGACCTGCTTTACGACATCGAGCCGCGCACCGGTTTCATGCTGATCGATACGCTGCTGGCCGATGACGTCGGCGCGTTCTTCGATGCGCTGCATCACCTGATTCTGCCGGCCATCGTGCTCGGCACCATTCCACTGGCAGTGATCGCGCGGATGACCCGCTCGTCGATGCTCGAAGTGCTGCGCGAAGACTACATCCGCACCGCCAAGGCCAAAGGCCTGTCGCCGTCGCGCGTGGTGTTCGTCCACGGTCTGCGCAACGCGCTGATTCCGGTACTCACCGTGGTCGGCCTGCAAGTCGGCACCCTGCTGGCCGGTGCAGTCCTGACCGAAACCATTTTCTCCTGGCCCGGCATCGGTAAATGGCTGATCGAAGCCATCGGCGCCCGGGACTACCCGGTTGTGCAAAACGGCATCCTGTTAATCGCCTGCCTGGTGATTCTGGTCAACTTCGTAGTGGACATCCTCTACGGCTTTGCCAACCCACGCATCCGTCATCAGCGCTGAGATCATGACCATGACCACTCCAACTCCAGCGGTAGCAGTCGATCAAAGCCTGCTGTATCCGTCCCCGTACAAAGAATTCTGGCAAGCCTTCTCCAAGAACAAAGGCGCGGTTGCCGGCCTGCTGTTCATGCTGCTGATCATCTTCTGCGCGCTGTTCGCGCCGTGGGTTGCGCCGCATAACCCGAGCGAGCAATACCGTGACTTCCTGCTGACGCCGCCGGCGTGGCTTGAAGGCGGGCAGATGCAGTTTTTGCTCGGTACCGATGAACTGGGTCGCGACCTGCTGTCGCGTCTGATCCAGGGTTCGCGCCTGTCGCTGCTGATCGGCTTGTCGTCGGTGGTGATGTCGCTGATCCCGGGGATTCTGCTCGGTCTGTTCGCCGGTTTCTTCCCGAAGATGATTGGCCCGACCATCATGCGTCTGATGGACATCATGCTGGCCCTGCCGTCCTTGCTGCTGGCTGTGGCGATCGTCGCCATCCTCGGCCCTGGCCTGATCAACACCGTGATCGCTATCGCTGTGGTGTCCTTGCCGTCCTACGTACGTCTGACTCGTGCAGCCGTGATGGGCGAACTGAACCGCGACTACGTGACCGCCGCGCGCCTGGCCGGTGCCGGTCTGCCACGCCTGATGTTCATCACCGTACTGCCGAACTGCATGGCGCCGCTGATCGTTCAGGCAACCTTGAGCTTCTCCTCGGCGATTCTCGATGCCGCCGCCCTGGGCTTCCTCGGCCTTGGCGTACAACCGCCAACCCCTGAGTGGGGCACCATGCTGGCCTCGGCCCGCGACTACATCGAACGCGCCTGGTGGGTGGTGAGCCTGCCCGGTTTGACCATTTTGCTCAGCGTGCTGGCAATCAACCTGATGGGCGACGGTCTGCGCGATGCGCTGGACCCGAAACTCAAGAACGCCGCCTGAGGAGATTCCAATGTCACTGTTAGAAATCAAGAATCTCAACGTTCGTTTCGGCGACAAGACTGCTACGCCCGTTGTTGATGGACTCGACCTGAAAGTCGACAAAGGCGAAGTGCTGGCCATCGTTGGCGAATCGGGTTCGGGTAAATCCGTGACCATGATGGCGCTGATGGGGCTGATTGAGCATCCCGGCATCGTGACCGCCGACTCGCTCAGCTTTGACGGCAAAGACATGCTCAAACTGAGCAATCGTCAACGTCGGCAAATCGTCGGCAAAGACTTGTCGATGGTGTTCCAGGACCCGATGACCGCGCTCAACCCGAGCTACACCGTCGGTTTCCAGATCGAAGAAGTGCTGCGCCTGCACCTGAAAATGTCCGGCAAGCAAGCGCGCAAACGTGCGATCGAACTGCTGGAAAAAGTTGAAATCCCAGGCGCCGCGAGCCGTATGGACGCCTACCCGCATCAACTGTCGGGCGGTATGAGCCAGCGTGTTGCAATCGCCATGGCGATTGCCGGTGAGCCGAAACTGCTGATCGCGGATGAGCCGACCACGGCACTCGACGTAACGATTCAGGCACAGATCATGGATCTGCTGCTGGCGTTGCAGAAAGAACAGAACATGGGCCTGGTGCTGATCACCCACGACCTCGCCGTCGTGGCCGAAACCGCCCAGCGCGTGTGCGTGATGTACGCCGGTCAAGCCGTTGAAGTCGGTCAGGTGCCACAACTGTTCGACATCCCGGCGCACCCGTACAGCGAAGCGCTGCTCAAGGCGATTCCGGAACACAGCCAGGGCGCCGAGCGCCTGGCGACGCTGCCGGGCATCGTCCCGGGCCGTTACGACCGGCCGCAGGGTTGCCTGCTGTCGCCGCGCTGCCCGTACGTGCAAGACAGCTGCCGCACGCAGCGTCCGACCCTTGATCCGAAAAGCAACAGCCTCGCCCGCTGCTTCTACCCGCTGAACCAGGAGGTGGCGTAATGGCCGTCGTACTTACCGCCCGCGACCTGACCCGTCACTACGAAGTCTCCCGTGGCCTGTTCAAGGGCCACGCGACCGTGCGCGCCCTCAACGGTGTGTCGTTCGAACTGGAGGCCGGCAAGACCCTCGCGGTTGTCGGCGAGTCGGGCTGCGGCAAATCCACCCTCGCCCGCGCCCTGACCCTGATTGAAGAACCGTCGTCCGGCTCCTTGAAAATCGCCGGCCAGGAAGTGGCCGGTGCCGACAAGGCACAGCGCAAGCAACTGCGCAAAGACGTGCAGATGGTGTTCCAGAGCCCGTACGCGTCGTTGAACCCACGGCAGAAAGTCGGTGATCAACTCGGCGAGCCGCTGCTGATCAACACCAACCTGTCCGCCGCCGAGCGTCGCGAAAAAGTCCAGGCGATGATGAAGCAGGTCGGCTTGCGTCCCGAGCACTACCAGCGTTATCCGCACATGTTCTCCGGCGGTCAGCGCCAGCGGATCGCCCTCGCTCGCGCGATGATGCTGCAACCGAAAGTGCTGGTGGCGGACGAACCGACTTCGGCGCTGGACGTGTCGATTCAGGCGCAGGTGCTGAACCTGTTCATGGATCTGCAGCAGGAGTTCAACACCGCCTACGTGTTCATCTCGCACAACCTGGCGGTAGTGCAACACGTGGCCGATGACGTGATGGTGATGTACCTCGGTCGCCCGGTGGAAATGGGCCCGAAAAACGACATCTACGAACGCCCTCTGCACCCGTACACCCAGGCGTTGTTGTCGGCGACCCCGACCATTCACCCGGACCCGAACAAGCCGAAAATCAAAATCGTCGGCGAATTGCCCAACCCGCTGAACCCGCCACCTGGCTGCGCATTCCACAAGCGCTGCCCGTATGCCACCGAGCGGTGCAGCACTGAAGAGCCGGCCCTGCGCCCTCTCGACAACCGCCAAGTGGCTTGCCACTACGCGGAGCAATTCCTCGACGGCGCGGCGTAAAGACTGCCCTGAAAGAATGTGGGAGCGAGCCTGCTCGCGAAAGCGGTGTGTCAGCCAACCTGTTCGTCGACTGATACACCGAAATCGCTAGCAGGCTAGCTCCCACAGGGGATTTGTGTTGTTGCAATGATTCAAGTGTTGAGCAAACCCCTTCCACCTCGATTGCGCATCGGTCGAGATAGAAGGGGTTTTCTTTTGCCTGAAAACTAGTTCTGGCTATCGCCCTCATCATCGTCGGTGTCCGGCTCCTCGGTAGTCGAGTCATCATCATCGGCACTGCCGCCCTGCCCCTGATCACCAGCCTCGGAGTCAGACGCGGCCAACATTAACCCGCTAGGCCCCACCTGCCCGTTGAACGCCTGGGAATCATGATCCTCGCACTCGGCCCAGGCCGTCGCGGTGCCGAGGGACAGCATGACCATCACTTTCAACAGCAGTAAAACCCGTAGAAACCTGTTTTTCATGATCGATTCCATCCTGTGCAGGTGAAACACCAATGCCGATCCGGCGCTGAATGAAATCTAGTTCCGATCAGCCGGGTTCACCAGATAGGACGTTATCGAAGCCATAGAAATGCCGTCGCCCGGCAGAACGCTTTCGAATAATCCCTAGTACCGATTCGGCTAAGCAGCACGTGCAGCCATTTAGAGGGTGGGCGCACGGGTTGCCCGCCACGCCAACGGGATCGCCGCCAGCGCGAGTACGGCACTGACCACCCAGACACTGTGCCCGCCAAACTGGCCGTAGATCTGCCCGCCCAGCACTGGCGACAACAGTGCGCTGGCGCTCCAGCACATGAAGAACAGGCCGAAGTACTGCCCGCTTTTACCACCCTGTGCGTGTTGCATGACCAGCACATTCAACGGCGGCATGAACAGCGCCTCGCCCAGTGTCCAGATCAGCGTCGACAAACAGACATAAGCCAGCCCGGACCCCAGTGGCAACATGCCCAGCCCGATGGCCAGCAACACGCAACCGGCGACCAGTTGTGCACGCACGCCCCAGCGCTCGCCCCAATGGCTCAGCGGAATCTGCAAGGTCACCACCAGCACCGCGTTCAAGGCGAACTGCCAGCCGATGGCCTCGGTGCTCAAGCGGTAGTAATCCGTGAGGTAATTGCCAAGCATGCTGTAGACCGTGTCGAAGGCCATGCCGAGCAGAACGGCCGCAGCCAGCAGCCATAGAAATGGCCGGTCGCGATAGGGGACACCAGGGGATTCAGCGCTGTCGGCTGAGTGCTCCGGTGCGAGCACCGAACGGCGCCATGTCGTGCGGACAAACCACAGCAAGGCCAGCAACGTCATCGCCGCACTGGCGAAGAACACCCAGCGAAAATCAGTCTGCGCCAGCACCCCGCCAGCAATGCCGGCAGCGGCCATACCGAGGTTGCGCGCGACCCGGCTCAAAGCCTGCGCACGTGAGCGTTGCGCGGTTTCGCAATACTCCATGATCAGCCGCTGATGCAGCGTGCGGATCGCCCCATCGAGTACGCCACTGAACAGCAACAACGCCGCGAGCCACGGCACATCAGTGACCAGCCCCAACAACAGCAGAGTCCATGCCGACAGAAAAAACAACGCTGCCGTCAGACGCGCTGTGGGAAAGCGGTCGCTGAGCAACCCGCCGACCATCGAACCGATCAACAGTCCCGCGCCGTAACCGGACAGCAGCCAGCCAACGGTCTCAATCGCCAGCCCCAGTTCCTGACGCAGATACAGCGCCATGAACAACTTGACCATGCTGCTCAAGCGATTGATGAACAGCAGCGCCGCGAGCACCCAGGCCATGACGCCGAAATAGCCGTCCAGTCGTAACAGGTGAGTCAGTCGACTCGTCATTCCATTGACCTCTCAAAGCGACGTTCGTGAACCTGAAACACTAACGGCCAGCTCGCTGGTTGTCGCGCTCAAGTATGCCGAGATCACAAAAAACGGAGTCGCCCTACAACCCCCTGTAGGAGCTGCCGCAGGCTGCGATCTTTTGACTTTGCTGCTTTCGGCAGCTCAGTTGTTGAGTGCACTCAGCTAGAAAATGGTCGGCTGTAAGGCCGCCATCGCTGGCAAGCCAGCTCCCACAGAAGAGCAAAATCAAGATCAAAAGATCGCAGCCTTCGGCAGCTCCTACACAGGATGAGCGCAAGCTCGGCTGCAGCTCTTGATCTTGATCCACAGGCCGCGTCGGCAGGCTGAGTGGAGGGATTGATCCGGGGGTGGGCGCGAAGCGCCGTTTGGCGGAGCCAAACACATCGAAAGGAGGTGCAGCGAAGCAAACCGGAAGCGATGCGGCCGGATCAATTCCGGAGCGAAGGAACCCCGAGCCTCAGCGAGCGGGCCGTACGTTGCGGCAAGCCTTTTTGGGTACTTTTTCGGCGTTTGGAAAAAGTACCTCGCCGTAAGGGCGAAACCGCCAGCCGCAACACCCAAAAAAACGGATATTCACAAAGAACACCCAGAGCCTGGTCGGCCCACAGGCCGCCAAGACCAAAAAAAGCCCCCGAGGCGTACACCTCAGGGGCTTCGGACATAACAGCTCAGCGCTTAGTGATGCTCACGCGTCGCACGGAATTTCACATCCGGCCAACGCTCTTCCATCAACGCCAGGTTAACCCGCGTCGGTGCGAGGTAAGTCAGATGACCACCGCCGTCCAATGCCAGGTTCTCCACAGCCTTGTTGGAAAACTCTTCAAGCTTCTTCTTGTCGTCGCATTCAATCCAGCGCGCCGAGTAAACAGTGATCGGCTCATACGAGCACTCGACCTTGTATTCCTCTTTCAAACGACTGGCGACCACATCGAACTGCAGCACACCCACGGCGCCGAGAATGATGTCGTTGCTGCGCTCCGGGAAGAACACCTGGGTCGCGCCCTCTTCGGCCAATTGCTGCAAACCTTGACGCAGTTGCTTGGATTTCAGCGGATCGCGCAGACGCACGCGACGGAACAGTTCCGGCGCAAAGTGTGGGATGCCGGTGAAGCTCAGGGCTTCGCCTTCGCTGAAGGTGTCGCCGATCTGGATCGTGCCGTGGTTGTGCAAACCGATGATGTCGCCCGCAAACGCCTCTTCCAGTTGCTCACGCTCGGAAGAGAAGAACGTCAGGGCGTCGCCGATGCGCACGTCCTTGCCGGTACGCACATGGCGCATCTTCATGCCTTTTTCGTATTTGCCGGAGCAGATACGCATGAAGGCGATGCGGTCGCGGTGTTTCGGGTCCATGTTCGCCTGGATCTTGAAGATGAAACCCGAGAACTTCTCTTCCACCGGCTCCACGGTACGCTCGTTGGCCACACGGGCCAGCGGGCGTGGCGCCCAGTCAACGACTGCGTCCAGAACGTGGTCGACACCGAAGTTGCCCAGCGCGGTACCGAAGAACACCGGGGTCAGTTGACCGTCGAGGAACTCCTGCTGGTTGAACTCGTGGCAGGCGCCCTGCACAAGCTCAAGCTGTTCGATGAAGCGCTCGTACTCGTCGCCCAGATGCGCGCGCGCTTCGTCGGAGTCGAGTTTCTCGATGATCTTGGTTTCGGTGCGTTCGTGACCGTGACCGGCGGTGTAGACAATGATGTAGTCGTCGGCCAGGTGATACACGCCTTTGAAGTCGCGGTAGCAACCGATCGGCCAGGTGATCGGCGCAGCCTTGATCTTCAGAACGGCTTCGATCTCGTCGAGCAGTTCGATCGGGTCGCGGATGTCACGGTCGAGTTTGTTGATGAAGCTGACGATCGGCGTGTCACGCAGACGGCAGACGTCCATCAGCGCAATGGTCCGTGGCTCAACACCTTTACCGCCGTCGAGAACCATCAATGCCGAGTCCACCGCCGTCAGGGTGCGGTAGGTATCTTCGGAGAAGTCTTCGTGGCCCGGGGTGTCGAGCAGGTTGACCATGTGGTCGCGATACGGGAACTGCATGACCGACGTGGTAATGGAAATACCACGCTGCTTCTCCATCTCCATCCAGTCGGATGTCGCATGGCGGTCGGATTTACGGGATTTCACCGTGCCGGCCACAGCAATCGCCTTGCCCATCAACAGGAGCTTTTCGGTGATCGTGGTTTTACCGGCATCGGGGTGGGAAATAATGGCGAAAGTGCGGCGTTTCGCGACTTCGGCGGCCTGGTTGGTCATGGGAAATCGCCTGGCGGTGATTCAAAAAAGGGCCGCGATTATAGCCCAAGTCAGTGCAATAACCGAACCGTTGAGCACATTAAGGGTGGCCAAATGCTGCCTCGGATGGGAACCTTTTAAAGCACGGAGACGTCCATCCCCTGTTACGACATTTCGTCAGGGGCTGAAAAATCAGCAAGTTAGCCTGACGAGGCTGCGCTCATGGCTCGCTTTCAGGCCGCTTTTTGCCGGTGCTGAGGGAGCTGCTTCTCGCGAACGTTTTTCCCGGCAGCCAAGGTTTGGCATGCCACACGGGATTGCGCTCGCCGACTATAAAAAAGGAGTCCGCCTGTGGCTATCCGCTATGGCAAAGGGCTGATGGGAGGTGCGGTGGTTATCGCGCTCCTGGCCCTGCTGGTCCACTGGATCGGCATCAACACGATCGAACACTACCGCGACGATTTGTTGTTTTACCTGCAAGCTCATCTGATTCTCGTCCTCGCTTCAATGCTGGCCGCCCTTGTCGTGGGCATCCCCGCCGGCATCTTCCTCAGTCGCCCGACCATGGTCGGCCGTGCTGAACGCTTCATGCAGATTTTCAATATCGGTAACACCGTGCCGCCGCTGGCCGTTCTCGCGATTGCCCTGGGGATTCTGGGCATCGGCAGTGGTCCGGCGATCTTCGCTTTATTCCTCGCCTCGTTGCTGCCGATTGTGCGCAACACCTACGAAGGCCTGAAAAACGTTCAGGGTTCACTCAAAGAAGCCGCCGTCGGCATCGGCATGACCCCACGTCAGGTGCTGTGGCGAGTCGAGTTGCCCAACGCCGTGCCAATCATCGTCGGTGGCGTGCGTGTCGCGCTGGCGATCAACGTCGGGACCGCGCCGCTGGCGTTCCTGATCGGCGCCAACAGCCTTGGCAGCCTGATCTTCCCCGGCATCGCCCTGAACAATCAGCCGCAACTGCTGCTCGGCGCCGCGTGTACCGCGCTGCTGGCCTTGCTGCTCGATGGCGTGGTCACCCTCGCCAGCCGTCTCTGGCTGGAACGCGGTTTGCGCCCGTCTTAAGGCTCTTGCGAAGGAATGAATATGAAACGACTTAGCTTGATCTCAGGCCTGATCCTGAGCAGTGCCCTGCTGTTCGCAGGCATCGCCCAAGCCGCAGAAAAACCGGTTATCCGCATCGGTGCCCGGGTGTTCACCGAGCAAACATTGCTCGCGGAAATCACCTCGCAATACCTGCGCAGCAAAGGCTACGACGCGCAGGTCACCGGCGGTCTGGGCAGCAACCTTGCCCGCAGCGCCCACGAAAGCGGGCAACTGGACATGCTCTGGGAATACACCGGCGTCTCCCTGGTGGCATACAACCATGTCACCGAAAAACTCGACAGCGCCCAGTCCTATGCCCGGGTCAAAGACCTCGACGCGAAGAAGGGACTGGTCTGGCTCACGCCGTCGAAATTCAGCAATACCTACGCCCTCGCCCTGCCGAAAAACGTCGCCGAGGAATATCCGCAGATCAGCAATATCAGCCAGTTGAACGAAGTGCTGCGCGCTGAAGTCAAGACCAATCACCTGGTGGCGCTGGACACCGAGTTCGCCAACCGTTCCGACGGTCTGGACGGCATGGTCAAGCTCTACGACATGAACCTGAGCCGCAAGAACATCCGCCAGATGGATGCGGGGCTGGTCTACACCGCACTGCGTAACGGTCAGGTGTTTGCCGGTCTGGTTTACACCACTGACGGTCGCCTGAATGCCTTCGGCCTCAAGCTGCTGGAAGACGACAAGCATTACTTCCCCGACTACACCGCAGCTCCCGTAGTGCGTCAGGCCTACCTCGACGCGCACCCTAAACTCGCCGAGCAGCTCAAGCCGCTGGCCGAACTGTTCGATGACGAAACCATGCGCCAGCTCAATGCGCGGGTCGATGTCGATCATGAAAGCCCGTCGTCGGTTGCCGCCGATTTCCTGCGCCAGCATCCACTGAATTAAGAGAGGAGAAGTCATGGAATTCTTGAACGCCTTTTCCCATCTCGACTGGCAGCAGGTGATGCACCTGACCTGGCAGCACATCACCCTGGTCGGCATCGCTGTGACGCTGGCGATCGTCGTCGGTGTACCACTTGGCATTCTGATGACGCGCTTCCCGACACTCGCCGGCCCCTTGCAGGCCAGCGCCACGGTGCTGCTGACCGTGCCGTCGATTGCCCTGTTTGGTTTGCTGCTGCCGTTCTACTCCAAGTTCGGCCAGGGCCTCGGCCCGATGCCGGCGATCACCGCCGTGTTCCTTTATTCACTGCTGCCGATCATGCGCAACACCTACCTCGCCCTCACGGGTGTGGAACCGGGCATTCGTGAAGCCGCACGCGGCATCGGCATGACCTTCGGCCAGCGCCTGCGCATGGTCGAGCTGCCGATCGCAGTGCCGGTGATCCTCGCTGGTGTGCGCACCGCCGTGGTGATGAACATCGGCGTGATGACCATCGCCGCGACCATCGGCGCCGGTGGCCTCGGCGTGTTGATCCTCGCTTCAATCAGCCGCAGCGACATGTCGATGCTTATCGTCGGCGCGCTGCTGGTCAGTCTTCTGGCGATTTTCGCCGACCTCTTCCTGCAGTGGCTGCAACGTTCGCTGACTCCAAAAGGATTACTCAAATGATCGAACTTCAAAACCTCAGCAAGACCTTCCAAAGCAACGGCAAAGATGTGAAAGCCGTGGACTCGGTGAGCCTGACCGTCAATGAAGGCGAAATCTGTGTGTTCCTCGGGCCATCGGGCTGCGGCAAAAGCACCACGCTGAAGATGATCAACCGCCTGATCAAACCGACCTCGGGCAAGATCCTGATCAACGGCGAAGACACCACCGATCTCGACGAAGTCACCCTGCGCCGCAACATCGGTTACGTGATCCAGCAGATCGGTCTGTTCCCCAACATGACCATCGAAGAGAACATCGTCGTGGTGCCGAAACTGCTAGGCTGGGACAAACAGAAGTGCCACGACCGCGCACGCGAACTGATGAGCATGATCAAGCTTGAGCCCAAGCAGTATCTGCATCGCTATCCACGCGAGTTGTCCGGTGGCCAGCAACAACGCATCGGCGTGATCCGCGCACTGGCAGCTGATGCACCGCTGTTGCTGATGGACGAACCGTTCGGCGCGGTCGACCCGATCAACCGCGAGATGATCCAGAACGAGTTCTTCGAGATGCAGCGCGCGCTGAACAAGACCGTGATCATGGTCAGCCACGACATCGACGAAGCGATCAAACTGGGCGACAAGATCGCGATCTTCCGCGCCGGCAAGCTGCTGCAGATCGACCACCCGGACACCCTGCTCGCGCATCCGGCGGACGACTTCGTGAGCAGCTTCGTCGGTCAGGACAGCACACTGAAACGCTTGCTGTTGGTCAAGGCTGAAGACGCGGCGGACAACGCGCCGTCGGTGAGCCCGGAAACCCCGGTGGCCGATGCGCTGGAGTTGATAGACGAGCATGACCGTCGTTATGTCGTCGTCACTTGCGCCGAGAACAAGGCACTGGGTTACGTGCGTCGTCGCGACCTGCACCGCCAGACCGGCACCTGCGCGCAGTACCTGCGTGAGTTCAACGCCACGGCGGCGTACGACGAACACCTGCGCATCCTGCTGTCGCGCATGTACGAGTTCAACCGTGCGTGGCTGCCGGTGATGGATGCCGAGCGAGTGTTCCTGGGCGAGGTAACGCAGGAGTCAATTGCGGCATATCTGAGCTCGGGGCGTTCGCGCGGGATGAAGACCAGTATCGTCTCGCCAGCTGAAGCGGTAGTCGCGTAAAAAATACACAACCAGTGGGAGCGAGCCTGCTCGCGAAAGCGGAGTATCAGTCGGCGATGATGTCGACTGTAAAAATGCCTTCGCGAGCAGGCTCGCTCCCACAGGATTTGCGTTATTTTTTCTTCACTCACAAAGCGGAAAAGAATCTCAACACCTGGCTGTCGGACAGCCGCTCAGACATAGCGCCTTAGACGACCAAAATCCCCCTCACACCCCTCTCTCGCCGCCAACGTCGCCGATGTTGCGTCAATCACACTTACCCACGACTTAGCCGACATAATCCGCGAACGTGCAGGTATGTTTAACACTCGGAAATTTCCGGGGAACATCTGACCGTCATCTCGGTCGGCTACAAAGAGTGATATCGGTTACGCACGTCAGAAGCGTGCAAAAACGCGACATTTTTAGTTGATCTCACGCCCCTCACGCCCTAAAGTTCGCGCCGAACGTCCATGCTGGAAACGATCCATCCGGCTCAAGTACTGACGACGAGACAGCAAGGCCAAGGGAAAGAAGCTGCATTTCCCATGGCCTTTTTGCTTTCGGCGACATGCCTTGGGAAGTAGGCGAACCAAAGTGGGGATACGGAGGACGTTCATTTGCACCCATTGATCAATTCAGTTTGCCCTTAGGAGTCTCCCAGCATGTCGATCAACGTCGAAGATTATTTCGCGCGCGCCACTTTTGACAAAATGAAGGCGTTCGCCGACAAACAGGAAACCCCGTTCGTGGTGATCGACACCGCGATGATCAGCCAGGCCTACGATGACCTGCGCGCCGGTTTCGAATTCGCCAAGGTCTACTACGCGGTCAAGGCCAACCCGGCCGTCGAGATCATCGACCTGCTCAAAGAGAAAGGTTCGAGCTTCGACATCGCCTCGATCTACGAGCTGGACAAAGTGATGGATCGCGGCGTCAGCGCCGACCGTATCAGCTACGGCAACACCATCAAGAAATCCAAGGACATCCGCTACTTCTATGAGAAGGGCGTGCGTCTGTTCTCCACCGACTCCGAAGCCGACCTGCGCAACATCGCCAAGGCTGCGCCGGGCTCGAAAGTTTATGTACGTATCCTTACCGAAGGCTCGACCACGGCCGACTGGCCCCTGTCGCGCAAATTCGGTTGCCAGACCGACATGGCCATGGATCTGCTGATCCTCGCTCGCGACCTGGGCCTGGTGCCTTACGGCATCTCGTTCCACGTTGGCTCGCAACAACGCGACATCAGTGTTTGGGACGCAGCGATCGCCAAGGTCAAAGTGATCTTCGAACGTCTGAAAGAAGAAGACGGCATTCACCTGAAGCTGATCAACATGGGCGGTGGCTTCCCGGCCAACTACATCACCCGCACCAACAGCCTGGAAACCTACGCGGAAGAAATCATTCGCTTCCTGAAAGAAGACTTCGGTGATGACCTGCCGGAAATCATTCTGGAGCCGGGCCGTTCGCTGATCGCCAACGCCGGTATTCTGGTCAGCGAAGTGGTGCTGGTTGCACGAAAATCTCGCACCGCCGTCGAGCGTTGGGTGTACACCGATGTGGGCAAGTTCTCCGGCCTGATCGAAACCATGGACGAGGCGATCAAGTTCCCGATCTGGACCGAGAAAAAAGGCGAGATGGAAGAAGTCGTCATCGCCGGCCCGACCTGCGACAGCGCCGACATCATGTACGAGAACTACAAGTACGGCCTGCCGCTGAACCTGGCCATTGGTGATCGTCTGTACTGGTTGTCGACCGGTGCTTACACCACCAGTTACAGCGCAGTTGAGTTCAATGGCTTTCCGCCGCTGAAATCGTTCTACGTGTAACGCACACACACCGAAATGCAAAAAGCCCATGACGTGTCATGGGCTTTTTCGTATCCGCCGATCCCCTACAAGGATTGCGCGTAGCGTTGAGAATATTGGTTGGCCATGGCCTGGATTCTGGGATCCGTTGCGCTCGCCAGCGTCTGACTCGCTACTCGCAGGAAATTCAGGTTGCCACCGGCCAAGGCCTTCTCAAGCCAGAGAATGGCTTCATCGACATTGCCCTCATCCGCCAACACCGCCGCGTAACTGAACTGCCCACGAAAATCTCCGCCCTCAGCCGAACGTCGATACCACTCACGCGCCGCTGCCGGATTCGCTGGGCACACCTGCCCTTCTTCCAGATATCGCCCGAGCAAGTTCATCGATTTCGCATGGCCCGATTCGGCGGCATGCTGATAAAGCTCTAACGCCTGAACATGATCCGCAGCCACGCCTCGTCCGGTCGCCAGCAAGTTGGCCAGGTTATACATCGCCCAGTCCAGCCCTGCCTCGGCGGCCATTCGATAATGTTGCGCCGCAACCGCGGCATCCACTGCACAACCCCAGCCATGCTCGTGGCAACGGCCGAGCATATTGCGCGCCATCAGATGCCCTCGCCCCGCAGCGATGCCGAACCAGCGCAGCGCCAGCGCTTGGTCCTGCGCAATGCCTCGGCCATCGAGCAGGATCTGCCCGAGCAACGCCTGTGCCTCTAGGACACCCTCGCCCGCCGCCAGCAAAATCGCCTGTGCCGCACGGGCCGGGCTCTCTTCGAGCATGGCGCTGAGCTGCTCAACGTTGAGCACTTCTTCGCGGCGCAGATGAAAACTCATACCTCGACCCAGCGACGCAGCAGGTTGTGGTAGGTGCCGGTGAGGCGGATCAGCGACGGGTGATCAGGCATGTCCTGGGTGAGCTGCTGGATCGCCCCGTCCATCTCGAACAGCAACGCGCGCTGACTGTCTTCGCGCACCAGACTTTGCGTCCAGAAGAACGACGCATACCGCGCGCCGCGAGTGACTGCATTGACCTTGTGCAGGCTGGTGCCGGGGTACAGCACCATGTCACCGGCGGGCAGTTTCACCCGTTGGGTGCCGAAGGTGTCCTGGATTTCCAGTTCGCCGCCGTCGTAATCCTCAGGTTCGCTGAAGAACAGTGTTGCCGACAGATCGGTACGCACCCGCTCGATGCTGCCCTTGGGCTGGCGCACGGCGTTGTCGATGTGGAAATCGAAACTGCCGCCCGCCGTGTAGCAGTTGAGTAACGGCGGGAACACTTTGTGTGGCAGCGCGGCAGACATGAACAGCGGGGTTTGCCACAGCCGTTCAAGCATTGCCGCGCCGATTTCCTTGGCCAGCGGATGGCCTTCAGGCAGTTGCAGATTGTGCTTGGCCTTGGCCGACTGGAAACCGGCGGTGATCTTGCCATCGGCCCAATCCGCTTCTTCCAGCGCCTGGCGGATACGCTGCACTTCTTCTTTCGCGAACAGGCCGGGAATGTGCAGCAGCATGGCAAACGTACCTGATGGTAAAGGGGCGCCAATGGTATTGATTCTTATTGGCCAAGTAAAACCCGCGAGACGAATGAATCAGTAAAAACCGTAAGGCCAAATTGTAAAGAATGTAAATTCAGTGCGAATAACAATGTTTCGCAATTGATACGAATAACTGTTTACCCTATATTCCGCGACCTCAAATCCTTGGGGAGGGGAATAAAAATGGCACGTCAACACGCACAATTACCGGTCAGTTCACCACGCTTGCTCGCCTCTGCAATCGGCGTGGCAATCACCGCTGGCTCCGCCGGCCACATGGTGTTCGCCGCCGAAAAGACCGACAGCAAAGCTGCCGGCAATGCCATCGCCCTGGACGCCACGTCGATCACCGGCGAAGCCCAGGACGCGACTTCCTATCAGGTCGAGAAAGCCTCCTCGCCCAAGTACACCGCACCGCTGGTCGACACGCCGCGCTCGGTGACTGTGATTCCACAACAAGTCCTCAAGGATACCGGCGCCCTGAACATGCAGGACGCGCTGCGTACCGTGCCGGGCATCACCTTCGGTGCCGGTGAAGGCGGCAACCCGCAGGGCGACCGTCCGTTCATCCGTGGCTTCGACGCCCAGGGCGACACTTACCTGGACGGCGTGCGCGACACCGGTTCGCAAAGCCGCGAAATCTTCGCGGTAGAAAACATTGAAGTCAGCAAGGGCCCGAATTCCGCCATCGGCGGTCGCGGTGCGGCCGGCGGCAGCATCAACCTGGTGAGCAAGAAAGCGCACCTGGGCAACTCGTTCGACGGTGGCTTCACCTGGGGCTCCGACCAGACCCAGCGCTACACCCTCGACGGCAACTATCAGTTCAGCGACACCGCTGCCGGCCGTCTGAACCTGATGAGCCACGAGAGCAACGTCGCCGGTCGCGACAAGGTCGACTACGACCGCTGGGGTATCGCGCCATCGCTGGCCTTCGGCCTGGGCACCGACACCCGCGTCAACCTCGACTATTACCATCTCGAAAGCAACGACACCCCGGATTCGGGCGTGCCTTACACGCTGTCGAATCCGCGAACCAAGTCCAATCCGGACAAGCCCTACGCCGGCGGTGATGACAGCAACTTCTACGGTCTGGATCGCGATTTCCGCAAGGGCCGCACCGACACCGCGACCTTCGCCATCGAGCATGACCTGAGCGACTCGCTGACGATCAAGAACACCCTGCGCCACGGCACCAGCATGCAGGACTACATCCTGACCCAGCCGGACGACAGCAAGGGTAACGTCAATAACGGCAGCGTCTGGCGTCGCGCGAACACTCGCGTGAGCAACACCGAGACCACCACCAACCAGACTGACCTGTTCGGCAACTTCTACGTCGCCGGCTTCAAGAACAGCTTCTCCACCGGCGTGGAATACACCCGCGAGGAAAGCCAGAAGTCCTCGTATAACGTCAACACCGACACCACGCCGCGCACCACTGCCGCGTCCACCAATTGCACCCCTTCGATGATCGGCTCGTCGAGTGGCTACAACTGCACCTCGCTGTCGAACCCGAACCCGAACGATCCGTGGAACGGCGCGATCTCGCGCAACTACGCCGGCACCGACACCAAGGCCAACACCTACGCGCTGTATGTGTTCGACACCCTGGAATTGTCCGAGCAGTGGCTGGTGAACATGGGTCTGCGCTACGACCACTTCGACACCGAGTACAAGACCTACACCGCTGCTGGCGCCACCACCTCCAAGGGCGATGACACCAGCGAGTTCGTTACCGGTCAGTTCGGCGTGGTCTACAAGCCGGCGGAAAACGGCAGCATCTATGCTTCTTACGCCACCTCCGCCACACCGCCGGGCAACACCCTCGGCGAAGGTCAGGAAGGCAACCCACTGGGTGGCACCCCGGATCGCAGCGGCAACCTGCTGAGCAGCGACATGGAGCCGGAAACCACCAAGAACTACGAAATCGGTACCAAGTGGGATCTGCTCAACGATCGCCTGTCGTTGACCGCCGACATCTTCCGCACCGAGAAAGAAAACGCGCGTGTGCAAGTCGATACCACTTCCTACGAAAACGCCGGCAAAACCCGCGTGCAAGGTATCGAACTGTCGGCCAGCGGCAAGATCACCGACAAATGGCAAGTGTTCGCCGGTTACGCCTACATGGACAGCGAGCAAGTTGATGGCGGCGCTTTGAACCGCGCCACCGACGGCAATCAACTGCCTAACACACCGAAAAACAGCGCCAGCCTGTGGACCACTTACCAAGTCACGCCGAAGCTGACCATCGGTGGCGGTGCGTTCTATGTCGACGACGTGTTCGGCAACGTGGCCAACACCACCATGGTCGACTCCTATGTTCGCTACGACGCAATGGCGGCCTACAAGCTGACCAAGAACGTCGACCTGCAACTCAACGTGCAAAACCTGACCAACGAAACCTATTACGACAAAGCCTTCTCGACCCACTTCGCCAACCAGGCGGCGGGTCGTACGGCACTGTTGAGCACCAACTTCCACTTCTAAGGAACCTGTAGGAGCTGCGGTACGCTGCGATCTTTTGATCCTGCTTTTGACTCTGGGAAATCCAAGAACAAAAGATCGCAGCGTGCCGCAGCTCCTACAAACAACAAAGCCCTGTTCATTAGATTGAACGGGGCTTTTGTGCGTAATCAAAGAAGCTCTCGATAACCCACGGCATAATGTGCGCCGTGATGACAATTTCCAAACGGACGGCGAGTGACGTGTTGAAGAAAACCCTGTTCCAGTTGCACTGGTTTTTTGGCATCACTGCCGGCCTGGTGCTGGCCCTGATGGGCATTACCGGCGCCGCCTATTCGTTTCAGGACGAGATCCTGCGGGCGCTGAACCCGTCGGTGTTGCAGGTGGAAAAACAAGTTTCCGGCGTGCTGCCCCCCGTTGAACTGGTGGAACGCATCGAAGCCACCTCGGGCAAAAAAGTCTCGATGCTGTGGGTCGAGACCGACAGTGGCAACGCCGCGCGGGTGTACTTCACCCCGCCCAAAGGCGAACGTCGCGGTGAAATGTGCTACTTCGACCCGTACACCGGCGAGTTCATGGGCGATGCCGTGGGTCAGGACTTCTTCGGCCTGATGCTGCAGTTGCACCGTTTCCTCGCCATGGGCGACACCGGTCGCAACATCACCGGCGCCTGCACCCTGATCCTGTTGTTCTTCTGCCTCTCGGGCCTTTACCTGCGCTGGCCGCGCCAGTGGAACAGCTGGCGTGTGTGGCTGACCCTCGACTGGAAGAAAAAGGGCCGCGCCTTCAACTGGGATCTGCACTCGGTAGCCGGCACCTGGTGCCTGTTGGTGTATCTGCTGCTGGCGCTGACCGGGTTGTCGTGGTCGTACGAGTGGTACAACAAGGGCCTGACCAGACTGCTTTCCGACGCCCCGCAAAACGAACGCGTGCGCGGTGGTCGCGGGCCTGCGCCAGAAGGTCCTGCGCCCACCGCCGATTACGCCGCGATGTGGAGCAGCATCTACAGCGCCGCCGGCCCAGGCCTGTCCGCCTACAACATCCGCATGCCGCCCGTGGCTGGCCAACCGGCGACGGTGTTCTACCTGCTCGACAGCTCGCCCCATGATCGCGCGCTGAACCAGATCACCCTCGACCCGGCCACCGGCATCGTCAAACGCGTCGACCGCTACGCCGACAAGAGCTTCAAGGCGCAACTGCTGACGAGCATTTATGCACTGCACGTCGGCAGCTATTTCGGTCTCATCGGGCGGATCATCATCACTGTCGCCGCCATATGCATGCCGCTGTTTTTCATCACCGGATGGCTGTTGTATCTGGATCGTCGCCGCAAGAAAAAGCAGATCAAAGATGCCCGCAAAGGCCTCGCACAACCGGCCGGCGATGCTCCGGCGTGGCTGATCGGCTTCGCCAGCCAGAGCGGTTTTGCCGAGCAACTGGCCTGGCAGACCGCCGGCCAATTGCAGGCCGCCGGGTTGCCGGTGAAGGTGCAGCCGCTGGCCAATGTCAGCGAACAGGATCTGCGTGATTCAACCAACGCGCTGTTTGTCGTCAGTACCTTCGGCGACGGCGAAGCGCCGGACAGCGCCCGTGGTTTCGAACGCAAGGTGCTGGGCAAAGCCTCGACACTCGACAGCCTGAACTACGCGGTGCTGGGTCTGGGCGATCGTCAGTATCAACACTTCTGCGGGTTCGCCCGTCGTCTGCACCAATGGTTGAGCGAGCACGGCGGCAAGACCCTGTTTGCCCCGGTAGAAGTCGACAGCGGCGATCCGTATGCCCTGCGTCACTGGCAAACCCAACTGGGCCAACTCACCGGGCAAGCACCGGTCGACACCTGGCAGGCGCCGAGCTACGACAACTGGACGCTGGTCCGCCGTGAACTGATGAACCCGGACAGCAGCGGTTCGCCGGTTTATCTGTTGGGCCTGAGCGCACCGAATACCAGCAGTTGGCTGGCCGGTGATCTGGTGGAAGTGCTGCCACGCAACTGCCCGTGGATCATCGAGCACTTCCTAGACGGCCTCGGCATTCGGGGCGAGACCACGGTGAACATCAACGGCCTCGACGAACCGCTGGAAGTGGCATTGGCCTCGCGCCAGCTGCCCGAGCATCGCGCGCATCTGGTGGGTCTGCATGCGCAGGCGCTGGTCGATGCCATGGTGCCGCTGGCCATGCGCGAATACTCGATCGCTTCGATTGCCGCCGACGGTTTGCTGGAGCTGATCGTGCGTCAGGAACAACACAGCGACGGCAGCCTCGGCGTCGGCTCCGGTTGGTTGACCGAGCATGCGCCGGTGGGTGGCAGCATCAGCTTGCGGGTGCGCCGAAACAGCGGTTTCCACCTGCCGAATGAACCGGTGCCGATGATTCTGATCGGTAACGGCACCGGCCTTGCCGGGTTGCGCAGTTTGCTCAAGGCACGGATTGCCGACGGTCAACAGCGTCAGTGGTTATTGTTTGGCGAACGTAATCGTGAATACGATTACCTGTGCCGTGCGGAGCTGGAAGAGTGGTTGATCAATGGTGATCTGGAGCGGCTGGATCTTGCGTTTTCGCGGGATCAGGCCGAGAAGATTTATGTGCAGGATCGGTTGCGTGAGTCGGCTGATGAGTTGAAGCAGTGGCTGGCCGACGGTGCTGTCATCTATATCTGTGGCAGCTTGCAGGGGATGGCATCAGGCGTGGATCAAGTGCTCCATGACGTTCTTGGTGCTGCTGAAGTCGAAAGCCTGACCGAACAGGGCCGATACCGCCGCGACGTTTATTGAAATCGCTGAAAAGCCCCTCACCCTAACCCTCTCCCCGAGGGAGAGGGGACTGATTGGGGGATGCTGCAGAAATACGCCGACCTGAAAGCTCTGTGCCGAATCCAACATCGATATCAGAGCGCTGCGCCAGAGCCATAATCGCCATCCGCGTCTGTACCAAATCCATAATCGACTCGGTCTTTCAGGTCGATGTACAACCTGAAACAACTCCGTAGGCCCCCTCTCCCCATGGGAGAGGGCTGGGGTGAGGGTCGTGAACTACAGTGAAATCTCAAGCCACTTCACAAGGAACGTGAAGCATGCCAAACCGCCCCACACTCGCTCAATTCGCCCGCCATTTACGCACTCACCAAACCGACTGTGAACACCTGCTCTGGCAAAGGTTGCGCTCGCGCCAAATCGCTGATCTCAAGTTCCGCAGGCAATTCCCCTGCCCGCCCTATGTGCTGGATTTTTATTGTGTTGAGTTGAAACTGGCCATCGAGTTGGACGGCGGTCAGCACTATGAAACGGCGGGCGTCATTCACGACCAGCGTCGGACGCTGTTCCTTCAACGTCAGGGTATTGAAGTTGTGCGGTTCAGTAATCTGGAAGTGATGCAGCAGATGGGGGATGTGCTGGAGCAGATCATCAGGATTGCGGAGGGTCTGAAAAACCCCTCACCCTAGCCCTCCCGAAACGTCGGACCGCCCAAAGGGAGAGGGGACTGATCGGAATATGCTCCAGAAATACGCCGACCTGAACGCTCTCCACCGAATTCATAATCGACTCGGTTTTTCAGGTCGGCGTATGACTCGAGACAATGCGGTCAGCTCCCTCTCCCTCTGGGAGAGGGCTGGGGTGAGGGTAGCTTTTGACTCCCCCCCATCTCAAACCGGCTGCAACTTCTTCTCAAACACCGCCACCCCATCCAGATCCCGCAACACCACACTCATCTCCCCGCTCTGCCCTTCAATATTCACCTCGCCAAAAAACTGAAACCCGGCAAACGGCGAAGTGTTCTGTGCCGGCGGAGCCTTTTCGAACACCACCTCGGGGCCGAAGGTTTTATCCAATGGATTGGGCCCAAAACTCCCGGCATTCAACGGCCCCGCGACAAATTCCCAGAACGGTTCGAAATCCTGAAACGCCGCACGGTCGGGGTGATAGTGATGCGCCGCGCAGTAATGCACGTCTGCCGTCAGGAAGACAAAATTGCGCACCTGTTGCGCTCGCAGATAACCGAGCAATTCAGCTATTTCCAACTCACGTCCCTGCGCTGGTCCCGGGTCGCCGTTGGCCACCGCTTCCCAGCGCGCCACGCCCGGACTTACCTCGCCATCAGGCACGCCAAGACCAATCGGCATGTCGGCGGCAATCACCTTCCATTGGGCTTTCGATTTCTTCAAGCCACGCTTGAGCCAGTCCAGTTGCTCACGCCCCAAGAACGGTTTCGCCGCCCCGAGGTTGTCGTCGTTGGCTTCTCGATAACTGCGCATATCCAGCACAAACACATCGAGCATCGGCCCATAACTGATCTTGCGATAGATCCGCCCGCCACCGTCGGCCGCCTGCAAACGCATCGGCGAATATTCCAGCCAGGCCTTGCGCGCACGGCCGACCAGGGTGTGGATATCTTTTTCCTGATAACGCTCGTCGAGCTGTTTGCCGGGTGACCAGTTGTTGACCACTTCATGGTCATCCCACTGCCAGATCTGCGGCACTTCGGCGTTGAAGCGGCGGATGTTTTCGTCCAGCAGGTTGTAGCGGTAGTTGCCGCGATAGTCGTCGAGGGTCTGGGCGACTTTGCTCTTGGCTTCGGTGGTGATGTTGCGCCACACCCGACCGTTTTCGGTGGTCAGTTGGGCCGGCACCGGGCCGTCGGCGTAGATGGTGTCGCCGCTGTGGATAAAGAAGTCCGGCAGGCGCAGGCGCATCGCTTCGTAGATACGCATGCCGCCGATGTCCGGGTTGATGCCGAAGCCCTGGCCGACGGTGTCGCCGCTCCAGACGAAGCGAATATTGCGCCGCGCCGTCGGGGCGCTGCGCAAGTGGCCGAGCCACGGTTCGCTGGCCACACCAGTGCGGGCGTCCTTGAAGTACACGCGATAGAAAATCGCCTGATCGGCGGGCAGCCCGGTGAGCTCAACCCGGGCGGTGAAATCGCTGTGGGCATCGGCCAGCGCCGAGACGACGCGGCGCGGGTTGCGAAACTGGCTGCGGGTATCCCACTCGACCACCATCCGCGCCGGACGATCGCTGCGACTCCAGATCATCGCGCGGTCGCCTTGCAGGTCGCCGGACTGCACGCCATCGGTGAGTTGCGGACGATCCTTGACCGACGCAATCACCGCCGGCGCCAGGCTCGGCATCAGCAGCCCGGCGCCGACGACTTGCATGACACGCCGGCGACCCACATTGAAATCGCTCATGCTGTTCTCCCTGAAAAAAGGAAAACTAAAGCACGCGATGATGAATCCGGCATGACAACACATCCTCCTGTGGGAGCGAGCCTGCTCGCGAAAGCGGTGTGCCAGTCAACATCCATGTGACTGACAGATTGCATTCGCGAGCAAGCTCGCTCCCACAGTTTTTGTGGTTTCAGGCCTTGGCGGGTTCCATTGCCAGCTCCACGGCTTCAGGCCGTTTGACCGTCGCGTAAACCACCGCCGTCAACAAACTCCCCGCGACAATCGCCAGCAAATACAGCAACGCATGATTGATCGCATTCGGGATCAGCATGACGAACAAGCCACCGTGCGGCGCCATCAGTTTGCAGCCGAAGTACATCGACAACGCACCGGTCAGCGCACCGCCAGCGATGCTCGCCGGGATAACCCGCAATGGATCTTTCGCGGCAAACGGAATCGCCCCTTCGGAGATAAAGCACAGCCCCAGTACGAAGGCAGCCTTGCCGGCCTCGCGTTCGGTCTGGGCGAACTTGCGCCGGGCGATGAACGTGGCGATGCCCAGACCAATCGGCGGCACCATCCCGGCCGCCATGGTCGCGGCCATCGGCGCGTAACTCTGCGAGGCCAGCAGCCCCACCGAGAACGCATACGCGGCTTTGTTGATCGGCCCGCCGAGGTCGACGCACATCATGCCGCCGAGCACGATCCCAAGCAGAATCGCGTTGGTGGTGCCCATGCTGTCGAGAAATTGAGTGAGCGCCGCGAGCATGCCCGCCACCGGTTTGCCGACCACGTAGATCATCACCAGGCCGGTGAACAGACTGGCGAACAACGGGATGATCAGAATCGGTTTCAGTGCCTCAAGACTTTGCGGCAACGCGACATAACGACTGATCGCCTTGGCCGCATAACCGGCGATAAACCCGGCGACGATCCCGCCGATAAACCCGGCGCCCAAGGTGCTCGCCAACAGGCCGCCAATCATCCCCGGCGCCAGGCCTGGACGGTCGGCAATCGAGTAGGCGATGTAACCGGCCAGCAGCGGCACCATCAGCTTGAACGCGGTCTCGCCGCCGATCTGCATCAGTGCCGCCGCCAGTGTGCCTTCCTCTTTGAACGCGGTGATGCCAAAGACAAACGACAACGCGATCATCAAACCACCCGCCACCACCATCGGCAGCATGTACGACACGCCGGTCAACAGGTGTTTGTAGACGCCAGTTTTCTCCGACTTGGCCGGTGCCTTGCCGTCGCTGGCGGCGCTTTCCTGCTGGCCTTCGGCGAGGGCTTTTTTCAGGGTGGCTTCGGATTGCTTCAACGCAATGCCGGTGCCGCAGCGGTAGATTTTCTTGCCGGCGAATCGCTCGGTGGCGACGTCGATATCCGCCGCCAGCAGCACCACGTCAGCCTCGGCAATCGCTGTCGCGCTCAGCGGAGTTTTCGCGCCGACCGAGCCCTGAGTTTCGACCTGCAATTCATAGCCCAGACGCTTGGCCGTTTGCTGCAACGCTTCGGCCGCCATGAAGGTGTGTGCGACGCCGGTCGGGCACGCGGTGATGGCGACGATGCGCGGCGTACGCTGCTCAACGGCAGCCGGGGCGGCTGCGCTGGCGACATAAATTTCGGCTTCTTCGGCACCACGACGCAGCACCGCTTCGACGTCCTGAAGGGCTTGCGCCGGGGCAATCTGAAAGACCCGTTTGCCGACAAAACGCGTCATGTCGACGTTACCGGTGGCGACCAGCAACACCCACTCCGCCGCTTCGATGGTCGCTGCCGACAATTCACGTTCCGGGTGCGCCGCGTCGACCACTTCGACGCTGGTGCTCCAACCCTGACGCTGGGCCGCCGCATCGAGCAAACGGGCGCACAGCACACTGGTGACCATGCCGTTCGGGCAAGCCGTAACAATGGCTAACTTCATGACAAACCCTCTTATTGTTCTGTCAGGGGGCGCACGCGCACGCCCTGTTCGAGCTGCGCCAGTTGCGCGGCGTCGTTGATGCCAAAACCGATCTGGGTCACCGCCATTGCGGCAATCGCCGTGGCCGTGCGCAAGGTTTGCTCCGGCGTGTCGGCACTGAGCAAACCGTGGAGCATGCCGGCCAATAGCGAATCACCGGCACCCACGGTGCTGGCGACGCTGACCTTTGGCGGCGAGGCATGCAGCGCCGAGCCGACGCTGAACCAGTTCACGCCGTCGGCGCCGTGGGAGATCACCACGTGTTCGATGCCTTGCCCGTGCAACTGCGCCGCTGCGTGCGCCTCGGCGGCGTGGGAAACCACTTCGCAACCAAGCGCATCGGCCAACTCTTCCGTATTCGGTTTGATCAGCCACGGACTGGCCTTGAGCGCTTCGCGCAATGCTTCACCGCTGGAATCGAGGGCGACTTTCAGGCCGAGGGAATTGAGCCGTTCGATCAGTTCGCGCAACCACTGTGCAGTCACGCCGCGCGGCAGACTGCCGGCGACCACGACCGCGTCGTGCCCCGGCGCAATCTGCACCAGACGATCAAGCAATGCCTGCTGCGCCGCTGCATCGACCACCGGCCCCGGGCCGTTGATGTCGGTGATACGGCCATCGCGCTCGGCGACTTTGATGTTGCTGCGCGTTTCGCCCGGCACACGGACAAACGCATCGACAAAGCCGCGCTTGGCGAACAGGGTCTCGAACGCTTGCAGATTGTCTTCGCCGAGAAAGCCGCTGACTGTCAGTTGATGGCCGAGGTCGGCCAGCACCTGCGCGACGTTCACGCCTTTACCGGCAGCATGGGTGTGCATCTCATCGCTGCGGTTGACCTGACCGGCAGCCAGTACCGGCAGCTCGACCGTGAGGTCCAGCGCCGGGTTGAGGGTCAGGGTGAGAATCTTGGCCATTACAGGGCCTCCACTAATGCACGCACTTCATTGGCGCTGCCCACGATGAGGGCTTGTTGAGCAAGGGTTTGCGCCTGGGTCAGGCTGATTTCGCGGATGCGTGCTTTCACTTCGGCAATGCTGCGGCCGGACACGCTCAACTCATCGACACCGAGACCGACCAGCACAGGTACTGCCAACGGATCGGCTGCCAGCTCACCGCACACGCCGACCCATTTGCCATGGGCATGGGCCGCACGCACAGTGATGTCGATCAGTTGCAGCACCGCCGGGTGCAAGCCGTCAGCCTGGGTCGACAGCGTCGGGTGACCACGGTCGATGGCCAGAGTGTATTGAGTCAGGTCGTTGGTGCCGACGCTGAAGAAGTCGACTTCCTTGGCCAGCACCGGCGCGAGCAACGCGGCGGACGGCACTTCGATCATGATCCCCAGTTGCAGATCGGCGACGGGGATTTCCAGACGCAGACGTTCGGTCATGTCGCGGGCCTGACGCCACTCTTCGACACTGCCGACCATCGGGAACATGATCCGCAATGGGCGGTTATCCGCCGAACGCAGCAAGGCACGCAATTGCGCTTCCATGATCTGCGGACGCTGCAAGGTCAGGCGAATGCCGCGCACGCCGAGGAACGGGTTTTCTTCCTTGGCAATCGGCCAATAGGGCAGCGGTTTGTCGCCGCCGACATCCAGCGTGCGCACCACCAGCGGTCGACCAGCGAGGCCGTCGAGGACGCGGCGGTATTCGGCTTCCTGAGTCGCCTCGTCCGGCGCCTGCGGGTGGGCCATGAAAATCAGTTCGGTGCGCAGCAGACCGATGCCTTCGGCGCCCTGCTCCACCGCACTGATCACACCGGCGCTTTCGCCGATGTTGGCGAACACTTCCACGGCGTGACCGTCGGTGGTGTGCGCCGGTTGATGGCGTTGTTCGGCGGCTGCTTTGAGGCGTTGCTCACGGGTGTCGCGTTCTTCGGTGGCGCGTTGCAGGGTCGCCGCATCGGCGTCGACATGCAGGCGACCGCGTTGGCCGTCGAGCAGCAACGGCGTGCCCGGCGCCAGCAGTAACACCGCTGCACCTGCACCGACCAGCGCCGGAATGCCCAAGGCACGGGCGACGATGGCGCTGTGCGCGGTGGCGCCGCCGCGAGCAGTTAGAATCCCTGCCACTCGCGCCGGATCGAGCCGCGCCACGTCGGACGGGCCGACTTCGTCCATCACCAGAATGTACGGCTGCTCTGGCTCGTTCGGCGTCTGCACGCCACACAGTTGCGCCAGCACCCGGCGGCCGATATCACGCAGATCCGCCGCACGTTCGGCGAGCAAGGCGTCCTGCAGCGATTCCTGCTGTTTGGCTGCGGCTTCAATCACTGCCATCCACGCCGCTTCAGCGCTTTCGCCTTGCTTGAGGCGCGTGTCGACTTCGTCGGTCAGTTCCGGGTCGTCGAGCATTTCCTGATGGGTGATGAAAATCTCGCGAATGGCTTTGGCTTTGCTGCGCTCGATCAAGCCTTGAATGTCGCTGCGCACATCGCTCAGCGCTTGCTTGAGACGCTCGCGTTCGATGCCGGCGGATTCGCCACGCAGTGGGTATTCGATGGCTTGCTGCACTTGAATGTGCGCAGGGCCAATGGCGATGCCCGGTGCAGCGGGAATCGCTTGCAACTGAGTGCCGGACGCCGGGGCGATGACGACTTCGGCGATATCGGCGATGACTTCGCGCTGCTGACTTACGGCTGGCAGCGGCTCGACCTCTTCGCCGAGACCTTCTTCGATGGCCGCAAGCAATGCCGGTAACGCATCGGCAGCGATGCTTGGCTCGGCGATCAGCTCCAGCACCTGACCACGACGGGCGCCGAGGCTGAGCAGTTTGCTCAGGCTCTTCACCGACACGGCGCTGTCCTGACTGTCGACGATGCGTACACGAATCTCGCCGTCAAAACTCTTCGCCAGTTGCGCCAGGATTTTCGCCGGACGCGCGTGCAAACCATGGGCGTTGGCCAGCGCGATGCGTGCGCTCGGCCAGTCGGCAGGCAACTCGCCGCCGAGCACTTCAAGGACTTTGCGGCTGCTGGTGGCGCGGCCCAGTTCATGGCCGCGACCTTCGATCAACAATGCGCAGAGGCGTTCAAGCAGCGCCTGATGGGCTTCGCCGAGGCTGGCCAGGCAGAACAGACCGCTCAGCGGCTGACCGAGGTAGCGTATTGGTTTGTCCGGGGTGACGAAGGCCAGCCCCGGACGCTTCACGGTTTGTTCGCTGTGCAGCCACCACAAACCATCGCCCAGCGGCAGCGCTTCGACTTGCTGCAACACACCGGCAAAACCGTTGCTCACACAATCAGCCTGACGCAGCAGACGCGCCCCCCGCCAGACCAACTCTTCGAAATCGTCGGCAGCGACACCGAGGCCGATCATCTGTGCGTCCAGCGCCAATTCCTGCGGCGCGCCTTGCAGCAGTTTCAGCAGCGCTTCAGGGGAACTGGCGCGACGCAGGGCCTGGCCCAGATCGGTCTCGCCGAGGGCACGGGTCAGCAGTTGCAACAGGCGCAGGTGTTCGTCGGATTTGGCGGCGATACCGATGGCCAGATAAACGATCTGGCCGTCGCCCCAATCCACGCCCTCGGGAAACTGCATCAGGCGCACACCTGTGGCGAACACCTGATCGCGGGTTTCGGGCGTACCGTGGGGAATGGCAATACCTTGACCGAGAAAGGTCGAGCCCTGGGCTTCGCGGGCCTGCAATCCGGCGAGGTATCCGTCGGCGACCAGTCCATCGGCGACCAGATGATTGGCCAGCAATTGCAGAGCAGCGGGTTTATCCACAGCCGATTGGCCCATGGATATCTGCTCTATAGTGAGCTCGAGCATGCGATCTCCTTTTTGGCACTTGAAGGCGCCAGGTATTGTTTTGGATGGTTGCAGCTTAGGCGCTTGTCAGCTTCCTTTTCAGGGGCAGTTTTGGCGGTTTCACGGCAGAACCGGCCAAAAGCGTCTAAAACGTAGAAAATACGCTTGCTGAAACGTTTAATCTAGATTGATCGGCACGTTACTCGATAATGTCTCATCGTTGAAGTCCAACTTGTCGGATGCGCGCAGGCAATGGTCGTCTGCCCGAATCGGGTAGGATTGGCGAAAATCTCGCCGTACGCTCGAAAAAACAAGGAAATACCGGGTTGAAACTCAGTGATATCGCGCGGTTGGCCGGAGTGTCCGTGACCACCGCCAGCTACGTCATCAATGGCAAGGCCGCACAGCAACGCATCAGCACCGCCACCGTCGAGCGGGTGCGTGCGGTGGTTGAGCAACACGGCTTCACGCCCAATCCACAAGCGGCCGGGTTACGCAGTCGGCATACCCGCACGCTGGGCTTTATCCTGCCGGATCTGGAAAACCCCAGTTACGCGCGGATCGCCAAACTGCTGGAACAAGGTGCGCGGGCGCGTGGTTATCAGTTGCTGATTGCCAGCTCCGACGATGCGCCGGACAGCGAACGCCAACTGCTGCAACTGTTCAAGGCGCGCCGTTGCGATGCGCTGATCGTCGCCAGTTGCCTGCCGGCCGGGGATGACAGTTACCGCCAGTTGCAGGCCAAGGGCCTGCCGATCATCGCCATCGACCGGGTCATGGAACCCGAGCATTTCTGCTCGGTGATCAGCGACGACCGCGAGGCCAGCCTGCACCTGACCCAAAGCCTGCTCGATCCTCAGTTGAAGCAGATCGTTCTGCTTGGCGCCCGCCCTGAGCTGAGTATCAGCCAGGAACGTGCCGCCGGCTTCAAACAGGCCCTCGTCGATTTCAAAGGCGAAGTGCTGGTCGAGCATGCCGAATCTTTCAGCCGCGAATGTGGCAAGCAATTGATGGAAGAACTCCTGCAACGCCTCGGCCATTTGCCGGACGCGCTGGTGACGACTTCCTACGTGCTGTTGCAGGGCGTGTTCGACGCGTTGCATGACTTCCCGCTCAAATCCCGTCCACTGCGCCTCGGCACGTTCGGCGACACGCAGTTGCTCGACTTCCTGCCGCTGCCGGTCAACGCCATGGCCCAGCAGCACCAGTTGATCGCCGACAAGGCGCTGGAACTGGCACTGGCCGCCGTCGAACAGTCGGAATACAAGCCAGGCGTGCAAGCTATCGCGCGTACCTTCAAGCAGCGTATTCACCGGGACTGAACCGTGGAGCTGATCGACAGCCACACCCACCTGGACTTCCCCGACTTCGACGCCGACCGTTCGCAGTTGCTGACGGAAAGCCGCGCCCTCGGGGTGCGGCGGATGGTGGTGCTGGGGGTCTGTGAAGGTAATTGGCAGCGGGTGTGGGATCTGGTGCAGAGCGATCCCGAGTTGTACGCGACGTTCGGTCTGCACCCGGTTTATCTCGATCAGCACCGCCCCGAAGATGTAAAGGCACTCGGCGACTGGCTGACGCGGCTGCGCGGTCATCGACAGTTGTGTGCGGTGGGTGAGATCGGTCTGGACTACTTCATCGAAACCCTTGACCGCGAGCGCCAGCAGGCGCTGTTCGAAGCGCAACTGCAACTGGCGGCGGACTTTGCATTACCGGCGCTGATTCATGTGCGCCGCAGCCACGCGGCGGTGATTGCCACGCTCAAGCGTTTTCGTTTGAAGCGGGCCGGGATCATCCACGCCTTTGCCGGCAGTCGCGAAGAGGCGCGCGAGTACATCAAACTCGGTTTCAAACTGGGTTTAGGCGGCGCGCCGACCTGGCCGCAGGCGCTGCGCATGCATCGAGTACTGGCGGATCTGCCGCTGGATTCGATCGTGCTGGAAACCGATTCACCGGACATGGCGCCCGCGATGTTTCCCGGTCAGCGCAACAGCCCGGCGCATCTGCCAGCGATTTGTGCAGTGCTCGCGCAACTGATGAATATCAGCGCGCAGCAATTGGCTGCTACCAGCACTGCCAACAGCTGCGAAGTGTTCGGCTGGTAATTTAGCTGTGTACACGCTACACACGGAAGGCGCTGATCAGCTGTTTGAGTTCCACGACCTGAGCGGACAACGCCCGACTCGCATCTTCAGTCTGATGCGCGCCCTGCGCCGTGCGTTCGCCGGCACGGTTGATCTCGACGATGTTCTGGTCGATGTCATGGGCCACCGCTGTCTGCTGCTCCACCGCAGCGGCAATCTGCTGGTTCTGATCGACGATCATGCCCACCGCGCCAAGGATGTTTTCCAACGCCTGCTGAACCTTCTCCGACTGCCCGACCGTGCCGTTGGCCATCTGATGGCTGATGCCCATAGCCTTCACCGCCGCACCGACGCCGCCGTGGAGCTTGGCGATCATCTGCTCGATTTCTTCGGTCGACTGCTGCGTGCGTTTGGCCAACGTGCGCACTTCATCCGCGACCACGGCAAAACCGCGCCCCTGTTCCCCGGCGCGAGCGGCTTCGATCGCAGCGTTGAGTGCCAGCAGGTTGGTCTGTTCGGCGATGCTCTTGATCACTTCCAGTACGCGGCTGATCGACTGGCTGTCACTCGCGAGTTGATTGATCACCCGCACCGATTGATCGATCTCGCTGGCCAGCGCGGCAATGCTGCCCTGCTGCGACTCCACCAGACCACGACCATTGACGGTCTCGTCATTCACGCTGTGGGCGCTGCTCACCGCCGCTGCGGCACTGCGCGCCACCTCCAGTGAGGTCGCCGACATCTGGTTCATCGCCGTCGCCACTTGTTCTATCTGCGTGCGCTGCCCGGCAACGGCCTGATTGCTTTGCGCCGAGACATTTTCAACCTGCGCGGCCTGACGCTCGACTTCGCCAACGGTGTGGCCGACGCGCTCGATCAAGTCGTGAATTTTCCTCACCGTGCCATTGAACACTTCGCCCAATTCACCCAGCTCATCGCGGCTGCTGGCCTTGAAGTTGACGGTCATGTCGCCGGCCGCAACCTTGTCCATCATCGCGCCAAGGCGTTTGAGTGTGGTGCGAGTCGAGGCGTAGAAACCGCCGTAGAGATAGAAAATCAGCACAAACACCACCGACAACGCCACAGCTTGCAAGACCATGTGCGTGCGGTTTTGCGCCAGACGTTGCTGCAATTGCGTGTCGAGGAATTTCAGGGAGGCTTCGTCGAGCTGGTAGGTCTTGTCGATCAGCCCGGTGATCTGGTCGTAAAACGCCTGCCACGGTGCGTCGAGGGTGTCGGCCATCACCACTTGCTCTTCGAACAATTCGCTGGCCTGTTTAAGCGACGCTTTACTCGTCTCGGCCTGAGCGCTGAGTGTTTCGTGCGCCGCTTTGCTGGAGCCGAGGGCGTCCTGTAGCTTCAGGCCATATTCAGCTTGAAGCTTTTCGATCTGCACCAGCAGTTCATCAAAACGGGTGCTCGACGAACTGTTGAGAAAACCCTGCCCCAGCGAATACGACCCCATCGCCCGGCCTTCGCCGAGGGTCTGGGTAACGGTCGGTGTTATCAAGGTAACGAGTTCGCTGAGCTGACGGATGTCACCCTGATTGTCGCGACTCAGGCCAGCCTGACCGGTGATGATCTGGCTGAAAATCTGCGCACTGGCCAGCAACTTGCCGATCAAGGCACTTTTGCTTTGCAGGGAGTTTTCCGCTTGCTGGGCTTTGAACGCGGCAATCATTTCATCGCGTTTACCGTCGAACACCTTGATCTGCTCAGGATCGTCGGTCATTGCCGTCAGCCCTTGCAGGCGCGCCAGAACGGCTTGTTCGAGGGTGCTGATCTGCGCTTCGACATTGCCAGCCTTGCCGGACTGGCCGAGGGTGACGTTGATCTGCACCAGGTTGTTGAGGGTTTCCAGATCCCGACGCAGGCTCAGGCTGCTGCCCAGCAGGTCGAGGCTTTGCAGCTCGACGCGGGTGCCCTGAAATTCGCGATAGGAATCGCGCACCAGATAGAAATTGGTCACCAGCATTGGCACCAGGAACAGCACGCTGATCAGGCTGAACTTCATGCCGAAGCTCAGACGGTTCATCAGCGAGACGGCGGGATAGAGCAAGCTCTTCACTGGAAGTCTCCCTTGGTTTTTCTTGTTTTTATTGGCAGGCGCGCAGAGACAGCAGATAGCCACCATCGGGCGCTATCTCTGTATAGCTCAAATCGGAGGGAGGTTTTGTAACTTAAGGTTAACGGTGGCGTGTGCCGAGGGAGTTTGCTCCCTCGGCACCATCAATCAGTGAATCAGCACCGTCCACAAGGCAAACCCGGCATACCACAGCACCGCCGCGCGCAGCAGCAATTCCCACAGGCAATCGAGGGTGTTGATGCCTTCAGGCCCAACGGCAGGAGCCGGGATCTCCCCCGCTGCCAATCCGACCTTGTTGATCAGTTGTGCAGCACTGATGTTCCAGTTCAGCAACTCATGCAGCATCACTCGGCTGACCGCGACGAAGTTGCCGACCAACGCAAAACTCGCCGCCAGCAAGCGCACAGGCACCCAGTCGAAGGCGTGGCGCAGTTGCGTGGCACGCTCGACCAGCGCCGGGTTCTGACCGTGCTCTTCGGCCAGCGCCAACAAGCGATAGGCCAGCGCCGCCACCGGGCCGAGCACGAAATACCAGAAGATCACCGCGAAGAAGCTCTGGTAGGCCTGCCACAACAGATGCCCCTGCACCCGGTCGAGCAATTGCTCGCCGCTGTCGGCGCAGATATCCAGATCACGCTTGGCCACATGCGCCGCCGCTTGCAGATCCTCGCGCCGCCAGGCATCGCGGAACGGCCCGAGCCCGCCGAGCAAGTCACCACGCCCCAGGCTGTAAATCACCACCAGCAAATGCACCGGCAGGGCCAGCAGGCCGTATGCCACGGGTTCCAGCACAACCAGCAACAGACCCAGCAACGCCAACGGCAGCAACACCAGAATCGTCAGCACCAGCCAGGGCTGTTTGGCCAGACGCTCGCTGCTTTCGAGTTTGTTCAGTTCGCGGATCCATCCGCCATCGCGTTGAACCCGATGGCGCAAGGCCGAGAATTTCTCGATCCAGACCGCCAGCAGTAACACCAGAAAACTCATTGTCCTTCCTCTTGTGCCAGGGCCGCGCGGTAACGCGCCCAGTCGAATGCCGGGCCAGGATCGGTCTTGCGCCCGGGTGCAATGTCGCTGTGTCCGCAAATACGTGCGCCGGTGATGGCCGGAAATGCGCTTTGCAACTGGCGGGTCAGCACGGTCAGCGCCTGATACTGCGCGTCGGTGAACGGCAGATCATCGGTGCCTTCAAGCTCGATGCCCACAGAAAAATCGTTACAGGTTTCGCGCCCCTCGAACATCGACACGCCCGCATGCCACGCCCGCTCAAGACAGGAGACAAACTGGGTGACCTTGCCGTCACGTTCGATCAGAAAATGCGCGGAGACCCGTAGGTCGGCAATCCCTGCAAAGTAAGGATGTTCGGTGACATCCAGACGATTCTGGAAAAATTCCTGCACCTTGCCGGTGGCGAACTGCGCGGGTGGCAGGCTGATGTTGTGGATCACCAACAGGGAAATTTCGCCCGCAGGGCGTTCATTGAAGTTGGGCGATGGGCAGGCCTGCACCCCGTGACACCACCCGCTAGCGGGATCCAACTGCATACCGATTCCTTCAACGCCGACTGTGTTGGCGCCCAGTATGCCGTGATCGGCCCCCGGCGCGCGATCACTTGGCGCGATTGAGTCGTCGCAGATTGCCGAGGACCGACTCCAGCGCGCGGTCGAACAGCAGGGTGTCATCGAGCGCGCGCACCGCACCGCGCTGGAATTCAAGGGCCAATCCGATGCGGCTGCGCTCCAGCACTTTCATCCCGGTGCGGTCGACAAAGACGTATTTGTCGGTGACGTCGATGATCGCCGCGAGTTTGCAGCGCAGGGTGTGTTCATCTTCTTCCTGAAACACTACCCAACTGCCCACACGCAGTTGATCGACCTGTTGCAGGCCTGCGTCGTCGCGGGACGAGCGCGCCGATGCCAGCGCCATCACGCCTTCATCTGCGGTTTGCAACCGGATCTGCTGCGACACCTCGATCAGCGCCGGCGCCGCTTCATCGGCCACAGTTGAAGGTTCAAGCACCCGTACGTGAAGCGCTTCCAGCTCGCTGAAGAATTCGCTGGTGGCAAACGGATCGAATGCCGATCTGCTCAAACCATCACGCAGCGATTTCAGCAACCCCGGTACCAGCGCCAACAAACGCATGCCGGACTCGGTATCGTCATGACGCTGCACACTCCAGATCAGTTGTTCCAGAGTCTGCACATCAGCCTGCCACTCGGCAGACTGCTCGCCATGCTTGAGGCCGGTCAGCAGCAGCACTTTGCTCCAGGCGTTCTGGACGAATGTCACCACCGACGGTGGCAGGACTTTGCCCAACAGTGCCTGATTCAAAGCTTGCTCGACCCGTCGACGGGCCAACTCGGTTTTCGCCCGACCTTCTTCGGCATCCCGCAGACGCTGTTCGAGCAACTCGCTGCGACGGCGTTCATCACTGGTGAAGGCGAGGAAGTCGGCGAGCAATTCGGAAAAAATCGCCGGATCATCGACAAAGTCTGTGAGCAAGCGCTGCACCACCTGCTCGATTCGCAGGTACAAGCTGTCACGCGTCTCACCGTCGCAATCACCCCAACCCATCGCCGCTTCGGCAATTTCATTGAGCAAGCGACGCGCCGGATGGCTGCTGCGACTGAAGAAACTCTTGTCGAGCACCGCCACCTTGAGCATCGGAATCTGCAAACGGGCGATCAGAGCCTTGAGCGAGTCCGGGACATTGCGATCGTCAAGAATGTAGTCGAACACCATGGCAATCAGGTTGATCACGTCTTCATCAGCGCCGCCGACGATCCGCGATTTGCCACTTTTGACGCTGACCCGCGTAAGCAGTTGTTCAAGTTGGTTACGCAGATCGAAGTCGTCCTGTGAAGCCAGCGCCGGCACATATTGCTGCAAGTGCGAGAGCAGGCGCAGCAGGTCGCGGGTGGAGATGGGTTGAGCCGCAGCGCTCGGCTCCAGAATCGGCGCAACGCTGCCGCGCACGTGCAACAGCAACTCCTGCAACGCGGCAAAGACTTCCTGCACACCTTCGTCTGCTGGCGGCGGATCGTTACTTTCTTCGCTGTTCACGTCGGCCACTGCGCGATCGATAGCGCGGCGCGCGGGCACCGGTTTCAATTCGGGCAACACGCCAGTGGCGCTGAGCAACTGATTGGCTTCGGCATACAGCTGTTCGGTGTCCGCCAATACATAGCGTTCGAACAGTTTGAGCAGGATCAGCTTGACCTTGATCTCCACGCCCAGATTGCGCCCGGCCTGAAGGAAATATTCGCAGAGCAGCGCCGGACCGAGCGGGTTGTGCTGGTCGTCGAGGGGATTGCCGAGCAATGCACTGAGACGCGCGGTCAGTTGATCGAGCGCGAAGCCATCACGCTTGAGCACGCGGCCGACCATGGTCTCTACGGCCACATTGCGCTCCATGTCATCGGTGCGCGGCGCGGATTCTTCGTATAGCAAAGTGCGCGGAAGCGCGTTGTGCGCAGAATCGTTTTGAGTGAGGCCGACAAAAGCCTCGAAGAACTGCTCAAGAAAGCCGCGCTCGATGTTTTTGCGCTTGAGGCGCAGGTCGCGCATGGCTTCGAAGAAAATGTTCTGTTCGACGTCGTTGCGCGCCCGGTCGGCCATTTCGAACAGGGTGTCGTCGGCATTGTCGAACAGCTCCTGCAGACCGTGGCGCAATTGCTGAGCAGCCTTGTCGCGAACCTGAAGCAGAATCACAGGCAGGCGGGCGAGCGGCGAATGATTCGCCTGATCGGTAGCGGCCTTGTGCAAAGGCACTACTTTCCCGTCTTTGTGCATCCAAGCCTCCTGAAACGGTGATTCTTTCGTTGATCAGCAACATCGATGGCAACGTCAAAGCTATGACGTCAAACGCAAGGCGAATTATCTTGCAAAAGTTATCCCCGGCGCCATAGGCGTCAGGGTTTCCCCTATGCCCCGGACACCTTCCACTGACCACGTGCGAACACTGTTTGCTCAAAGAAAATCGACCAGATGCAGTCAAGCAGGCGAGTTATCGCCTTGGGTTGGCTCGTGCCATGCCCCTATAATCGAATCACTTTGTTTGTGGAGCCCGTTATGCCGAATCTACGTCTCGCCGATTTGACCGCCGAAATCGAAGCCAACGTGCGCCGTGCGTTGCTCGAAGACATCGGCAGCGGCGACATCACCGCGCAACTGATCCCGGCCGAACGCCTGGCCAAAGCCACCATCATCACGCGCGACGACGCCGTCATCTGCGGCACTGCTTGGGTAGATACGGTGTTTCGCCAGCTCGATCCACGTGTGGCGGTGCATTGGCAAGTGGTCGATGGCGAGCGGGTCAAACCCAATCAGCCACTGTTTCACCTGGAAGGCCCGGCCCGTTCGCTGTTGACCGGTGAACGCAGCGCCCTGAACTTCCTGCAATTACTCTCGGGCGTGGCAACCCGCGCGCAGTATCTGGCGGACTTCGTCGCCGAAACCCAGGTCAAGCTGCTCGACACCCGCAAGACCCTGCCAGGCCTGCGTCTGGCGCAGAAATACGCCGTGACCTGCGGTGGCTGCCACAACCATCGCATCGGCCTGTACGACGCCTTTCTGATCAAGGAAAACCACATCGCTGCCAGCGGTGGCATTGCGCAAGCCATTGAAGCCGCGCACAGGATTGCCCCGGGCAAACCGGTGGAAATCGAAGTGGAAAGCCTGGATGAGCTGAAAGAAGCTCTGGCGGCCGGCGCCGACATCATCATGCTCGACGAACTGAGCCTGGACGACATGCGCGAAGCGGTGAGCCTGAACGGCGGCAAGGCCAAACTGGAAGCCAGCGGCGGGATCAACGAAAGCACACTGTTGCCGATCGCCGAAACCGGAGTGGATTACATCTCGATTGGTGCGATGACCAAGGATGTGAAGGCGGTGGATCTGTCGATGCGTCTGAGCCTCTGAAGACTGCACGCCATAAAAAACGCCAGCCTGGTTGAGGCTGGCGTTTTTTTTTTCAAACCACCAGATTGTTCATCTCGCAGTACTCTTCCCACTCGACGCCCAGTACGTCGGCAGCCTCTTTGTGCAATACGAGACGCTGAGCCTCGAACTCTTCAGGCGTGCTGGTGTACTTGAGCGTCAGTTCCCACGGCTGCAAACCCTGAGCCTCGGCTTCATCTTCGAATGCCCACTGGATCTGGTCTTTCTGATCATCGGCACTCAAGTCCTTGATCTCGTCCATCAACTGGGGCGCGTCGAGTTTGTATTTCTCCAGCGCTTGTTTGTGGCGTTGCTCTTGAGTTGATTCGGTCATGGCGTTCTCGCTGATCTTAGGAATGGAAGATGGATCTGGATCATCAAGGATCTCTCTGACGCGGTTAGCCCGGCCTTCGGAACCATTCGGGATCATCTGAAAACTGCTAAGCGATGCTCATGCAGGCACCGAATATAGGATGTTTGCATGACGAATTACACGGCTCTTTACATCTCTTGCACAAAAAGCTGACCTGCGGAACATGAATCGGAGGGTGAAATTGCGGAGGTGGTGCCCGAGACAGGAATCGAACCTGCGACCTTCGCGTTACGAGTGCGCTGCTCTACCGGCTGAGCTACACGGGCGGTGGGCTAAACCTAGCACCGGTCCTGGACTCCGGCAACTTGACTGGGGCACTGTTGCTTTACAGCAGACAAAAAAATGCCCCACCGTTTTCACGGCGGGGCATTTTTATTGCGCTAAAGCGTTCGGGTGATTAAACGCCCGAAGCCTTGGCCGCTGCCACGTCTTTGATGGACAGCTTGATACGGCCGCGGTTGTCCACGTCCAGTACCAGCACTTCCACTTCCTGGCCTTCTTTCAGGATGTCGGTCACTTTCTCAACACGAGCGTCGCTCAGCATCGAGATGTGAACCAGACCGTCCTTGCCCGGCAGGATGTTGACGAATGCGCCGAAGTCGACGATGCGCTCAACCTTGCCGACGTAGATCTTGCCGATCTCGGCTTCAGCAGTGATACCCAGAACGCGCTGACGAGCTGCTTCAGCCGCTTCCTTGGTTTCGCCGAAGATCTTGATCGAACCGTCGTCTTCGATATCGATCGAAGCCTTGGTTTCTTCGCAGATCGCACGGATGGTCGCGCCACCTTTACCGATAACGTCACGGATCTTGTCGGTGTCGATCTTCATCGCGATCATGGTCGGAGCGTTGGCCGACAGTTCGGTACGCGACTGGCCGATGATCTGGTTCATCTGACCGAGGATGTTCAGGCGCGCTTCCAGGGCTTGGCCCAGAGCGATTTCCATGATCTCTTCGGTGATGCCCTTGATCTTGATGTCCATCTGCAGCGCGGTCACACCTTTGGCGGTACCGGCTACTTTGAAGTCCATGTCGCCCAAGTGGTCTTCGTCGCCGAGGATGTCGGTCAGGACTGCGAACTTGTCGCCTTCCTTAACCAGACCCATCGCGATACCGGCAACCGGTGCCTTCATCGGTACGCCAGCGTCCATCAGAGCCAGGGAAGCGCCGCAGACGGAAGCCATCGAGCTCGAACCGTTGGATTCGGTGATTTCCGAAACCACGCGGATGGTGTACGGGAACACGTCAGCGGCAGGCAGCATGGCCGAAACCGAACGACGGGCCAGACGGCCGTGACCGATTTCACGACGACCAGCACCACCCATGCGACCACACTCGCCTACCGAGAACGGAGGGAAGTTGTAGTGCAGCATGAACGGGTCTTTTTTCTCGCCTTCCAGGGTATCCAGCAGCTGTGCGTCACGGGCGGTGCCGAGGGTCGCAACTACCAGAGCCTGGGTTTCACCACGGGTGAACAGGGCCGAACCGTGGGTCTTCGGCAGAACGCCAACTTCAATGTTCAGCGGACGTACGGTGCGGGTGTCGCGGCCGTCGATACGTGGCTTGCCGTTTACGATGTTTTCGCGAACGGTGCGGTATTCGATTTCGCCGAATGCAGCTTTGACTTCGCTGGACGAAGGCTGGCCTTCTTCACCGGACAGCTTGGCAACCACCTGATCCTTCAGCTCACCCAGGCGAGCGTAACGGTCGGCCTTGATGGTGATGGTGTAAGCCTGGGAGATCGCTTCGCCGAACTCGGAACGGATTGCGTTCAGCAGTTCGGTAGCTTCTGGCGCAGGAGCCCAGGTCCAGGTTGGCTTGGCAGCTTCAGCAGCCAGTTCTTTAACGGCGTTGATCACAACCTGGAACTCGTCGTGAGCAAACAGTACCGCGCCCAGCATCTGGTCTTCGGTCAGCTCTTTGGCTTCCGATTCAACCATCAGCACAGCGTCGGAAGTACCGGCAACGACCATGTCCAGGCTCGAAGCAGCTTGCTGCTCGTAAGTCGGGTTCAGCAGGTAGCCGGTGCTTTCGTGGAACGCTACGCGAGCGGCGCCGATCGGGCCGTCGAACGGGATACCCGAGATAGCCAGGGCAGCCGAGGTACCGATCATCGCAGCGATGTCCGGATCGGTCTTCTTGCTGGTGGAAACGACAGTGCAGACAACCTGCACTTCGTTCATGAAGCCTTCTGGGAACAGCGGACGGATCGGACGGTCGATCAGTCGGGAAGTCAGGGTTTCTTTCTCGGAAGGACGGCCTTCACGCTTGAAGAAACCGCCAGGGATCTTACCGGCAGCGTAAGTCTTTTCCTGGTAGTGAACGGACAGAGGGAAGAAGCCCTTGCCCGGATCGGCTTGCTTGGCACCAACAACAGTCACCAATACGCTGACGTCGTCGTCAACGGTGACCAATACTGCGCCGGAGGCCTGACGGGCGATACGGCCAGTCTCGAGGGTAACGGTCGACTGACCGAACTGGAATTTTTTGATTACCGGGTTCACGGTGTCCTACCTTCTTTGTGGCTCTTGGGGGAACTGGTTTCTTGCGAAATTCTTGGGCAATGTCGGGAGTCGGCCCAACGCCTGTCCAGGGTAAAACGTGTATCCAGATAAAACTTGAGGCTGGGAGCCTGCAAGGCGCCAGCGGTAAACCGCTGACGCCTTGCAGACAACCAACCTCATAGCGCAATCGCTGATTAGCGACGCAGACCCAGGCGACCGATCAGAGTCTGGTAACGACCCAGATCCTTGCCTTTCAGGTAGTCCAGCAGCTTACGGCGCTGGTTTACCATGCGGATCAGACCACGACGGGAGTGGTGATCTTTACCGTTGGCCTTGAAGTGACCTTGCAGTTTGTTGATGTTGTGGGTCAGCAGTGCAACTTGCACTTCTGGCGAACCAGTGTCACCAACAGCTTGCTGGTAGTCAGCAACGATTTGAGCTTTTTCTTGAACGTCGAGAGCCATGAGGCAATCCTTTTATCAGGAAACTGTTTCAGGGAAACAGCTTCAACAGGCCAGGGACAAATCCCTGTATCTATAAATGAGTCGTGACCGTGCCTGTTAACAGCCACACTCGCCGACCTGCTGTTACACAGGCCGGTTCCGGTCATTCTGACCGAATCAAGCGACGCGGCGCGATACGCCCGTCTTCGCTCACTTCACCGATACCGATGAAGCGACCATTGTGATCCTGTACCCGCACCATGCCGAACTTCGGAGCATCCGGGGCACGTACCGGCTGGCCGTTGAGCCAGTAGAACGCGCTCGCTTCCGAGAAGTGCAACAGCGGCCAATCCTGCAGGCCGCTGTCCGATGGCATCAGGAAGCGGTCGACCGCTTCGTTGCCGCCTTCGGCATGTACCGCTTCGAGCTCTTCGAGGGTCACGGTCTGCGCCAGGGTGAAAGGCCCGGCCTGGGTACGGCGCAATTCTGCGACGTACGCACCACAACCGAGTTGCTCACCGATATCCTCCACGAGGGTGCGAATATAGGTGCCCTTGCTGCAATCCACCGCAAGTCGCGCAGTATCGCCTTCGAAGGCCAGTAATTCCAAGCGCGCAATAGTAACAGAACGCGGTTCACGCTCCACTACTTCGCCTGCACGGGCCAGCTTGTACAGCGGCTGGCCATCACGCTTGAGCGCGGAGTACATCGGCGGTATCTGACTGATTTGGCCGCGAAATTTCGGCAAGACAGCCTCGACATCGGCGCGACCAACGGTCACCGGGCGTTCCTGCAAAACCTCACCTTCGGCATCCGCCGTGGTGGTGGTCTTGCCCAGTTGCGCCAGGGTTTCATAAGCCTTGTCGGAATCGAGCAGGTATTGCGAAAACTTGGTCGCTTCGCCGAAGCACAACGGCAACACACCGCTGGCCAGTGGATCGAGACTGCCGGTGTGCCCGGCCTTCTCGGCGTTGAGCAGCCAGCGAACCTTCTGCAACGCGGCGTTGGAGGTGAACCCCAGCGGCTTGTCGAGCAGAATGATACCGCTGACGTTACGACGGATACGTTTGACCTGAGCCACCGAATTACTCCTTGGTGTCTTCAGGTTCAGCAACTGCCGGGTGCTGATTGTCTTCAGCAACGGCACGCTCGATCAGGGCCGACAGGTGCGCACCCCGCACGACGGATTCGTCGTAGTGGAAGTGCAATTGCGGCACGCTGCGCAGCTTCATTTCGCGGGCCAGTTGCATACGCAGGAAACCCGCAGCGGCATTCAGGACCTTGATGCTTTGCGCGATATCTTCAGCATTGTCCTGCCCCATTACGGTGATGAAAATCTTTGCGTGACCGACGTCACGGCTGACTTCCACAGCGGTAATGGTGACCAGGCCGACGCGCGGATCTTTGACTTCACGACGGATCAGTTGGGCCAGCTCACGCTGCATCTGATCGCCGATACGTTGGGTACGGCTGTATTCTTTTGCCATGACTTGTTACCTGTTACTGCCCCACGGTGAAACCCGCAAGGTCTGAAAGCGGCAAACGCCCGGCCTGACAAAAGCCAGACCGGGCGTTGCGTTTAGAGTCCTGACGCCGTGGCGCGCATCTGCATGCGGCGGCTCGACGTGGCCCTTGAAGTGCGCGAGTTAGAGGCTGCGAGCAACCTGAACCTTCTCGAAGACTTCGATCTTGTCACCGACTTTGACGTCGTTGTAGCTCTTCACGCCGATACCGCATTCCATGCCGGCACGTACTTCGGAAGCGTCATCCTTGAAGCGGCGCAGGGATTCCAGCTCGCCTTCGAAGATAACGATGTCTTCACGCAGTACACGGATCGGACGGTTACGGTGCACAACACCTTCGATCACCATGCAGCCTGCGATCGCGCCAAACTTCGGCGAACGGAACACGTCACGCACTTCGGCGATACCCAGGATGTTCTCGCGAACATCGCTGCCGAGCATACCGGTCAGGGCTTTCTTGACGTCTTCGATGATGTCGTAGATCACGTTGTAGTAACGCATATCCAGACCTTCCTGCTCGACGATCTTGCGAGCGCCAGCATCGGCACGCACGTTGAAGCCAAACAGTACAGCGTTGGAAGCCAGTGCCAGGTTAGCGTCGGATTCGGTGATACCACCGACACCGCCGCCGACTACGCGCACTTGCACTTCGTCGTTGCCCAGGCCATTCAGAGCGCCCTGCAAAGCTTCCAGCGAACCACGGACGTCGGATTTGAGGACGATGTTGAGCGTCTTCTTCTCTGCCTGACCCATGTTTTCGAAGATGTTTTCCAGCTTGCCGGCGTGAGCGCGAGCCAGTTTGACTTCGCGGAACTTGCCTTGACGGAACAGAGCCACTTCACGGGCTTTCTTCTCGTCTGCAACTACGCTCATCTCGTCGCCAGCGTCCGGGGTACCGTCCAGGCCGAGGATCTCGACAGGGATGGAAGGACCGGCTTCCTTGATTGGCTTGCCGTTCTCGTCGAGCATGGCGCGAACGCGGCCATAGTTCGAACCGACCAGAACCATGTCGCCTTGGCGCAGGGTACCGTCTTGAACCAGAACGGTTGCAACCGGGCCACGACCTTTGTCGAGACGCGATTCAACCACAACACCACGGCCAGGAGCCGATGGGGTCGCTTTCAGTTCGAGAACTTCGGCTTGCAGCAGAACAGCTTCGAGCAGTTCGTCCACACCAGTACCGACTTTCGCCGAAACCGGTACGAACGGCGTATCACCGCCCCACTCTTCCGACGTCACGCCGTGAACCGACAGTTCACTACGGATGCGATCAAGATCAGCGCCCGGCTTGTCGATCTTGTTCACTGCAACCACCAGTGGAACGCCAGCCGCTACTGCGTGCTGAACAGCTTCAATGGTCTGCGGCATTACGCCGTCATCGGCTGCAACGACCAGAATCACGATGTCGGTCGCCTTGGCGCCACGGGCACGCATTGCGGTAAACGCGGCGTGACCCGGGGTGTCGAGGAAAGTGACCATGCCGCGTTCGGTTTCAACGTGGTACGCACCGATGTGCTGGGTGATACCGCCGGCTTCGCCAGCAGCAACCTTGGCACGACGGATGTAGTCGAGCAGCGAGGTCTTACCGTGGTCAACGTGGCCCATTACGGTCACGACTGGTGCACGGGAGAACGACTCACCTTCAAACTTCAGGGACTCGGCCAGGGAATCTTCCAGAGCGGTGTCGCTGACCAGGGTCACTTTGTGGCCCAGCTCTTCGGCTACCAGCTGAGCAGTTTCCTGATCAAGCACCTGGTTGATGGTCGCTGGAGTACCCAGTTTGAACATGAACTTGATGATTTCAGCAGCCTTGACCGACATCTGATTGGCGAGATCGCCAACGGTGATGGTCTCGCCGATCTGCACATCACGCACGACAGGGCCGGTTGGACTCTGGAAACCGTGAGCGTTGCGCTTCTTCAGCTTGGCCTTGCCGCGACCACCACGACGGAAGCCATCGCTTTCTTCGTCGGTAGTACGTGGCGCGACACGTGGTGCTGGCGCTTTCTCTTTGACCGATGCGCGATGCGGAGCGTTTTTACGCTCGCCATCACCACCGCCACTGCGACGATTGTTGTCATCGGCACGTGGTTTGTCCGGACGGCGCTGCTCGTTCTGCTTGTTACGAACGTCAGCAGACGGTGCTGGAGCAGCGGCTACCGGTGCGCTTTCGCGTACTGGCTCAGCAACTGCGGCCGGCGCCGAAGCGGCGTCGTTAGTAGCGGCTTGCGCAGCAGCAGGCTGGCGGCGCGCTTCTTCTTCGGCGCGCTGCTTGGCTTCTTCTTCAGCCTTCTGGCGCGTAGCATTTTCTACTGCGCGACGCTCATCCAGTTCACGCTTGCGCTCGGCTTCGATTTCTTCCGGGCTACGCTGTACGAAAACTTTCTTTTTGCGAACTTCAACGCTGATGCTCTTGCTACCAGCCACACGCAGGGTGCTGGTGGTTTTACGCTGCAGCGTGATCTTGCGTGGTTCTTCCACTTTCGCCTTGTGGCTGCTCTTCAAGTGAGTCAGCAGGGATTGCTTCTCACTGTCAGTCACATTTTCTTCGGCGGCGGTGTGCGGCAGACCTGCCTCACGCATCTGCTGCAACAGGCGCTCTACCGGTGTTTTGACCTCATCGGCCAGTTGTTTCACCGTGACTTGCGTCATGCACTTCTCTCCTCAGGCCGCGCCTAATTACTCGAACCAATGGGCTCGGGCGGCCATGATCAACTTGCCGGCACGATCATCGTCAATGCCGTCGATGTCGAGCAGATCGTCAATAGACTGCTCGGCCAGGTCTTCGCGGGTAATTACGCCGCGCACCGCCAGTTCCATCGCCAAATCCTTGTCCATACCCTCAAGCGAGAGCAGGTCTTCGGCCGGATGGGCGTCTGCCAGCTTTTCCTCAGTAGCGATGGCTTTGGTCAACAAACGATCCTTGGCACGAGCGCGAAGCTCGTTGACGGTGTCTTCGTCAAAGCCGTCGATGTTGAGCATTTCTTCCAACGGTACGTAGGCAATCTCTTCCAGGCTGGTGAAGCCTTCATCTACCAGCACCTGTGCCAGATCTTCGTCGACTTCCAGCTCGTCGATGAAGTTGCGCAGGATGTCGCCGGTTTCTGCTTGCTGCTTAGCCTGGATGTCCGATTCGGTCATCACGTTCAGGGTCCAGCCAGTCAACTGGCTTGCCAGACGCACGTTCTGACCACCACGACCGATGGCCTGAGCCAGATTGTCTGCGCCAACGGCGATGTCCATGGCGTGGGCATCTTCGTCAACGATAATTGCCGCAACCTCGGCCGGGGACATGGCGTTGATTACGAACTGAGCCGGGTTGTCGTCCCACAGGACGATATCAACACGCTCACCGCCCAACTCACCCGACACTGCCTGGACGCGCGAACCGCGCATACCGATGCAAGCGCCCTGCGGGTCAATGCGTTTGTCCTTCGAGCGAACGGCGATCTTGGCGCGCGAACCCGGATCACGGGACGCAGCCATTACTTCGATCAGGCCTTCGGCAATTTCCGGCACTTCGATGCGGAACAGCTCGATCAGCATTTCCGGCGCGGTACGCGACAGGATCAGCTGCGGGCCGCGGTTCTCGGTGCGGATTTCCTTGAGCAGCGCACGCAGACGCACGCCGACACGGAAGGTTTCGCGAGAGATGATGTCTTCACGGGCCAGCAACGCTTCAGCGTTATTGCCCAGATCGACGATCACGTTGTCGCGGGTGACTTTCTTCACGGTGCCGGAGATGATTTCTCCCAGGCGCTCGCGATAGGCGTCAACCACTTGAGCGCGCTCGGCTTCACGCACTTTCTGCACGATGACTTGCTTGGCAGTCTGCGCAGCAATGCGGCCGAACTCGATAGAATCGATTTTTTCTTCAACGACGTCGCCAACCTTGGCACCAGGATGCGTTTCGGCAACCTTGGTTGGCCAGGTTTCGATAGCCGGATCGTCGAGATCATTCTCTTCGACGACCGTCCAGCGACGGAAAGTTTCGTAAGAACCGGTGTGGCGGTTAATTTCCACACGCAGGTCAACTTCGTCTTCAAAACGCTTTTTGGTAGCAGTGGCCAGGGCCAGCTCCAGCGCTTCAAAAATTACGCTTGCCGGTACGCCCTTTTCATTGGATACCGACTCAACAACCAGCAGTACTTCTTTGCTCATCGTACGCCTCGCCTTTCGCAAGCCATTGGATCCGCGGGATCCGCGTCTCAGTCAAAACTGGGAATAATGTTGGCCTTGTCGATCATATCGATCGGCAACAGGAACTCATGGTCATCTACCCGCACCACGACGTCCTGCTCTTCTACACCGCGCAGAAGGCCCTGAAAGTTGCGTCGACCTTCAAAAGGCGAGCGCAGCTTGATCTTCACTTGTTCACCGGCAAATTTTGCAAACTGCTCAATAGTGAACAGTGGGCGCTCCATGCCAGGCGAGGAAACTTCGAGGGTGTATTCAACAGCGATCGGATCTTCAACATCCAGAACACCGCTGATCTGACGGCTGACAATGGCGCAATCGTCCACCAGCACGCCACCCTCTTTATCGATATAAACGCGCAACATCGAGTGACGACCCTGAGCCGAAAACTCGATACCCCAGCATTCATAGCCTAGGGCCACGACCACCGGGGCCAGCAAGGCCTGCAACTCTTCTAGCTTGCTCGACACCTGAACCCCCTAGTGCATGATATGTGCATGCTATGCAAAATAAAAAAATGGGCATAACGCCCATCCTTGAAACGCCGTCGAACAGCGGCGTTGAAAGTGTCCAGCTAACAAAAAGCCCCTTAAAAGGGGCTCCTAAAACTGGTTGCGGGGGCCGGATTTGAACCGACGACCTTCGGGTTATGAGCCCGACGAGCTACCAGACTGCTCCACCCCGCGACAAAGCTGGGGCGGAAGTATACGACCGATCCCTTATAGGGTCAATGTAACCTTCCACCTGCAAGAAAGCCCGCAACAGCGGGCTCTCCTGACTAATTGGTACCGAGAAGGGGACTCGAACCCCTACACCCTATGGGCACAACCACCTCAAGGTTGCGTGTCTACCAATTCCACCACCTCGGCAAAACTACTTTTGAAACCCTTCTTACTTCTGCTCTTGAGCTGGAGGTACGTCAGTCGCTGGAGTAGCCGACTTTTGCTCTTGAAGCACCGGTACATCATCAGAAGCCGGTTGTTGTTGCTTAGGTACTTCCAAAACCGCTGGATCTGGCAATCCTGCTTGAGTCAGCTGATGAGCCTTCTCTTTAGCAAAGTAACCTAACCCCAGGCTGGTTATGAAGAAACCGGCGGCAAGTATAGCAGTAAACTTACTAAGAAAGGTAGAGGAACCTTGGCTTCCGAACACAGTATTTGAAGCACCTGCTCCGAAAGACGCACCAGCATCCGCACCTTTACCCTGCTGCAGCAAAACCAGAGCAACTACGCCCAATGCACCCAGCAGATGAAAAACGACTACGACTGTTTCCAGCATTTTTTCAGTTTCCCGCGGCGCGACAGATCGCACCGAACTCATCTGCATTCAGGGAAGCCCCACCAATGAGCCCCCCATCGATATCCGGCATGCCGAACAGTTCGACCGCATTGGCCGCCTTCACGCTGCCGCCGTATAGAAGCCGCACACCTCGTGCGACTTCAGAATTCTCTGCCGCCAACTGCTCACGAATGGCTTTATGCACATCCTGAGCCTGTTGCGGCGTTGCAGTCAGCCCGGTACCAATGGCCCAGACAGGCTCGTAAGCAATGACTGCCTTGGCAAAGGCACCTACACCCAGCTCCTCGATGATGCTGCCCAGCTGACGCCCGACAACCTCAAGAGTTTTACCAGCTTCGCGCTGCTCGAGGGTCTCCCCTACGCACAACACCGGGATTAAGCCACATGCCTGTGCCGCTGCGAACTTGCGATTCAGCATTGCGTCTCGCTCGCCCATTATCTGACGGCGCTCGGAATGCCCGACAAGTACCAGGGAACAACCTGCATCCACCAACTGACTCGGCGCAATCTCACCAGTCAACGCACCTTGCATGGATTCCACCGCAGAGTTCTGCGCGCCGACCGAAATCGACTTGCCTTTCAAGCCATCAACCACTTGATTGATATACAAGCAAGGCGGGAATACCGCGACATCAACACCGCTAGGCAAGGCCAGATGACGAAGGCCGTTGATCAGCTCAGCGACGCTGGCGCGGGTACCGTGCATCTTCCAGTTACCAGCTACCATAGGGCGACGCATGCTGTACCTCGTCGGTCAAAGTGGGCGCAGATGTTACCCAACACAATCATGGCTTGCAAGCCGAATCAGGCAGAAACTTCAGTTACCAGTTTTGCCAGTTCTTCGGCGTAACTGCGAACCTGAGTTTCATCCTCGCCTTCGACCATTACGCGCACCAGAGGCTCTGTGCCGGACTTGCGCAAAAGCACACGGCCGCGCCCCGCCATTGCCTGGGTTACACGCGCACTGGCTTCCTTGACAGCCGGATGCTCCAGCGGGCTTTCGCCACCACCAAAACGCACATTGATCAGCACCTGAGGGCACTTGCGCAGTGCTTGCCGGGCTTGCGCCAGACCTTGATTACGCGTCTTGAGCGACATCAGCACCTGCAGTGCGGCGATGATCGCGTCGCCAGTCGTGGTGTGATTGAAGCAAACGATATGCCCCGAGTTCTCACCACCGACCAGCCAATTTCGCTCCAGCAACTCGGCTATCACATAGCGGTCGCCGACATTGGCACGAATAAATGGAATCGAAAGTTCAGCGAGGGCCAATTCCAGACCGAGGTTACTCATCAGAGTACCGACCACGCCACCCTGCAATTTGCCACGCTCATGCAGATCACGCGCAATGATGAACAACAAGTCATCACCATCAACGATTGTGCCAGTGTGATCGACCATCAGAACCCGATCGCCATCGCCATCAAAAGCGATGCCCAGATCAGCGTGCTCAGCCAGGACGGCCGCCTGCAACTGCCCCATATGGGTTGAGCCACAGTTGTCGTTGATGTTCAGACCATTGGGCTGGGCCGACAACACGACAACTTCCGCGCCAAGCTCACGAAAAACGCTTGGGGCAACTTTATAAGTAGCACCGTGGGCGCAGTCGATGACAATCTTGAGACCGGAAAAGCTGGTCCCTGTCGGCACGCTACTCTTGCAGAATTCAATGTAACGACCGGACGCATCATTGATTCGCGAAACCTTGCCGATCTTGCTCGATTCAACCACGGTCATTGGCGTATCGAGCAACTCCTCAATCATCAGCTCCAGCTCATCCGGCAGCTTGGTGCCTTTACCAGAGAAGAACTTGATGCCGTTATCATCGTGCGGATTGTGCGAAGCGCTGATTACAATGCCGGCCTCAGCCTGGAAAGTGCGCGACAGGTAAGCAATCGCCGGCGTCGGCATCGGACCGAGCAGCATCACATCAGCACCTGCCGATGTCAGGCCAGCCTCTAGAGCCGATTCGAACATGTAGCCGGAGATTCGCGTGTCCTTGCCGACCAGCACCTTGCACGCGCCCATCTTGCGGAACGCCATGCCAGCAGCCCAACCGAGTTTAAGCATGAAGTCAGGAGTAATCGGGTATACCCCGACTCGGCCACGAATGCCGTCAGTACCAAAGTATTTCTTGCTCATAAGTGCTCCATCATTCTTATTCGGCTGATTCGACGGCCGCGATCATTCTCACCACGTCCACCGTCTCCGCTACATCATGGACGCGCAATATACGCGCGCCTTTGACAGATGCCAGTGCCGCGAGTGCTAGACCACCATGCAGACGCTCACCTACCGGGCGATTAAGCGCCTGGCCGATCATGCTCTTGCGTGAAACACCGACCAGCAATGGCCGGCCCAGCGCATGCAGGGCTTCCATATGTTTGAACAAGCTTAGATTGTGCTGCAGGGTTTTGGCGAAGCCAAAGCCCGGGTCGAGAACGATCCGGTCTGCAGGGATACCCGCCAGCGCACATTGAGCCATGCGCTCAGCGAGAAAATCACCCACTTCCCGCGTGACATCCTGATACTGCGGATTGTTCTGCATATCACCCGGCTCACCGAGCATATGCATGAGGCAGACCGGCAAGCCCGTTGCCGCCGCCGCATCCAGTGCGCCATCGCGCCGGAGCGACCGCACATCGTTGATCAAACCCGCGCCCAGCCGCGCAGTTTCGCGCATCACGGCGGGGGTCGACGTGTCTACCGAGATAATTACATCGAGTTCGCGATTGATCAGCTCAACGATTGGCGCCACGCGTTCTAGCTCTTCCAGCGGCGAAACCGCTCGCGCGCCAGGACGAGTGGACTCACCACCCACGTCGATCAGCGTCGCACCAGCCGCAACCATAGACTCCGCATGGCGCAAGGCCGCGTCGAGTTGGCTGTAGCGGCCGCCATCGGAGAACGAATCGGGAGTGACATTGAGAATACCCATGACATGCGTCCGGGCCAAATCAAGAACCCGGTTGCCGCAAGGCAACCGGGTCAGGGACTGTACAGAAGTCATTAAAAACCTTAAACGTCAGCAGCCGGACCGCCAATCGGTGTTTCCGGACGCTCATCCTGAACAACCGGAGGCGGCGGTGCACCAGTGCCTCCCGACCAGTCGCGAGGCTCGCGAGGCGGACGGCCAGCCATGATGTCGTCGATCTGCTCGGCATCAATCGTTTCGTACTTCATCAGCGCATCTGCCATGGCATCAAGCTTGTCACGGTTGTCCGTGAGGATCTGCTTGGCAGTGCCGTAGCACTGATCAATGATGCTGCGCACTTCGGAGTCGATCAGTTTGGCTGTCTCACCGGAGAAGCTTGCAGCCTGACCACCACCGCCGCGACCAAGGAATACTTCACCCTCTTCTTCGGCATACATCAGCGGACCGAGTTTTTCCGACAAACCCCACTTGGTCACCATGTTCCGCGCAATCTGGCTGGCACGCATGATGTCGTTGGAAGCACCGGTGGTCACACCATCGAAGCCGAGGGTCATTTCCTCAGCAATACGGCCGCCATACAGGGAGCAGATCTGGCTGATCAACGCACGCTTGGACAGGCTGTAGCGATCTTCTTCCGGAAGGAACATGGTCACACCCAACGCACGGCCGCGCGGAATGATCGAAACCTTGTAGACCGGATCATGCTCAGGCACTACACGACCAACAATGGCGTGGCCAGCTTCGTGGTAAGCAGTGTTCTGCTTCTCTTTCTCGGACATGACCATCGATTTGCGCTCGGCGCCCATCATGATCTTGTCTTTGGCCAGCTCGAACTCTTTCATCTCGACGATGCGCTTGCCGGCGCGAGCCGCAAACAGCGAGGCTTCGTTGACAAGGTTGGCAAGGTCGGCACCGGAGAAGCCCGGAGTACCGCGAGCGATAACGGCCGGAGCAACGTCGTCGCCCATTGGCACTTTACGCATGTGAACCTTGAGGATCTGTTCGCGACCACGGATATCCGGCAGACCGACCACGACCTGACGGTCGAAACGGCCCGGACGCAGCAATGCCGGGTCGAGTACGTCAGGACGGTTGGTCGCAGCGATTACGATGATGCCGTCATTCATTTCGAAGCCGTCCATCTCAACCAGCAACTGGTTGAGAGTCTGCTCACGCTCGTCGTGCCCACCACCCATACCGGCGCCACGATGACGACCGACAGCGTCGATTTCGTCGATGAAGATGATGCAAGGCGCGTGCTTCTTGGCCTGTTCGAACATGTCGCGAACGCGGCTCGCGCCGACACCCACGAACATTTCAACAAAGTCGGAACCGGAGATGGTGAAGAAAGGCACCTTGGCTTCACCGGCAATTGCCTTGGCCAGCAGGGTTTTACCGGTACCCGGAGGGCCCACCATCAGCACACCGCGAGGAATGCGACCGCCCAGACGCTGGAACTTGCCCGGATCACGGAGGAACTCAACCAGCTCACCAACTTCTTCCTTGGCTTCGTCGCAACCGGCAACGTCAGCCAAAGTGGTTTTCACCTGATCTTCGGACAGCAGACGCGCCTTGCTCTTGCCAAAGCTCATCGGCCCGCCCTTGCCACCGGCGCCGCCCTGCATCTGGCGCATAAAGAACATGAACACCGCGATGATCACCAGGATCGGGAAGCTGGCCACGAGGAGCTGGGTCCAGATACTTTGCTGCTCAGGCTGCTTGCCTTCAACTACAACATGGTTGTCGACCAGGTCGCCGATCAGGCCATTGTCCTGAATCGCCGGACGAATGGTCTTGAAGCTATCGCCATCGTTGCGCTTGCCGGTAATCACATAGCCATCAACCGCTACGCGCTCGACCTTGCCATCCTTGACCTGCTGGATGAAGTCGGAATAGTTGAGGGTCTGCGGCTCGTTAGGGCTGGAGAAGTTGTTCATCACCGTCACCAGGACAGCCGCGATGATCAACCACAGGATCAGATTCTTTGCCATATCGTTCAATTAACTACCCTCTGAAGCAAGCTCCGCTACTGGCGCGCGCTTCGCATGATATTCACCGGCCTAACTTACTACATTACCTACAACTCTGGCAGGCGCCGTCTGTAACCCTTTGTGAAACACTTTCTACACAATATTCGCTTATACACGCAGGGCAAAATACGAAAAACCTATCACCCCGCACAAAAACCTCGTTTTATTCACTGCGACCGCGGTAGCCCCAAGCCAACATGTATTGCTCGCGGGAACTGCCACGGGAAGAGTCAGGCTTGATCATCTGGATCTTGTCGAATTTCCGACGAGCATCCTTCAGGTAAACATCAAACCCTTCGCCCTGAAAAATCTTGATCACGAAATTTCCACCCGGCTTGAGTATTCGTTCCGCCAGATCAAGCGCCAGCTCGCAAAGAAACATGGCTTTTGGCATGTCCACCTCAGGCGTACCACTCATATTGGGGGCCATATCGGAAATCACAAGGTCCACCTGCGAATTACCCACAGCTTCAAGGATCCGCGCGAGCACTGTGTCTTCGGTGAAGTCACCCTGGATAAAAGTCACGTCCGGAATGCTGTCCATTTCCAGGATGTCCGAAGCGATCAGACGCCCCTGACCACCGATCAGCCGACTGGTAACCTGCGACCAGCCACCGGGCGCAGCCCCAAGGTCGACAACGCTCATGCCAGGGCGGATCAGCTTGTATTTCTCCTGGACTTCCAGAAGCTTGTAACTCGCACGCGAGCGGTAACCATCCTTCTGCGCCTGCTTCACGTAAGGATCATTGACATGTCTTTTCAGCCAACCAAGGCTTGTCTTGGAACGCGCCATTGGGCACCTCGATGATAAGGGTCGTGATTAATTGGGCGGATCCACGAACCCTCGGGTAAAATGGCCGCCATTTTACAGAATCCAGACGAAAGGGTCAGATTATGCCGCTCACTCCAGAGCAGAAGAAACAGTACAAATCCATTGGCCATCACCTGAAACCGGTTTTGACTGTGGCTGACAACGGTTTGACTGAAGGTGTGCTAGCCGAACTTGAACGCGCCTTGGCGGATCACGAGCTGATCAAAATCAAGCTCAACATCCTCGATCGTGAGTCACGCCTCGCGCACATTGCAGAGCTGTGCAAGGTCGGTAAGGCGGATCTGGTGCAGGTCATCGGCAAGATGGCACTGGTTTACCGCAAGAACTTCAGCGCCAACAAGCAGCTGTCGAACGTTCATCGCTTCAAGTGATGAAAAGGGTCAAGGGTGTGCTTCGCGCACCCTGCCACTCCATCCCGGCACCGGCTGCATCACCAGCACCAGCCCGGAAAACCCCAGAACCAGATAACTGAACACCTGCCAGCGCTGCGCATCCGGCCAGCCGACTCGTACTGCGATAAACATCGCGCACGCATACAACGCCATCAACAGCACCTGCCCGCGAAAATCCCGCCATAGACTGCCAAGACCCTCGGCCTGTACCAGCACCAAAGCCTGAAAAATAACGCATGCGGCGGAAAAACCCACCACCAGCACTTCAAATGCACTGGCGACTTCATCGATCAGCAGCGGCGCCAGGCCAATCCTGCCCAACACCGGCTGCAAACCGAAATGAACCAACCAGAGACCACCGACCCACAACATCTGGGTCAGCTGCCAAAGCATGGCGCCCGCATGCAGCGGGCGCCCGGTTTCAGATGTGACGGACTTCGACAATCTCGTACTCGATAACGCCACTTGGCGTTTTCACGGCAACCACGTCGCCCTCTTCCTTGCCGATCAAGGCGCGGGCCAGAGGCGAACCGACCGAAATCTTGCCGAGTTTGAAGTCAGCCTCATCCTCACCCACGATGTGGTAAGTGACGCTTTCATCCGTCTCGACGTTAGCGATTTCCACGGTAGTACCGAAAATCACTTTGCCAGTGTGAGGAATTGTTGTGACATCAATAACGACCTGATTCTGAATCCGGCCTTCAATGTCACGAATCCGCGCTTCGACCATGCCTTGCTGTTCGCGGGCGGCATGGTATTCAGCGTTTTCCTTCAAATCGCCCAACTCGCGGGCCGTACCGATGTCCTGGCTGAGCTTCGGACGGACGACCTTGGTCAGGTGAGCGTGTTCTTCTTCCAGGGCTTTCGCGCCCTGGACGGTCATTGGGTACTTGATCATGCCTTCAATCCTGCGTGTAGATCCTGCAAGCGACGCACGGTCTTTTCCGGACCGAACTTCAGCGCTTCACAGATAGCTTCGCCCGCAGCAATGGTGGTGGTGCAGTAAATCTTGTGCTGCAGGGCATTACGGCGAATGGAGTAAGAGTCAGCGATCGACTGACGACCTTCAGTGGTGTTGATGATCAGCGTGACTTCGTCATTCTTGATCATGTCGACCACGTGCGGACGACCCTCGGTCACCTTGTTAACACGGCGCACTTTCAGGCCTGCAGCTTCGATCAGCTTGGCAGTACCGGCAGTGGCAACCACTTCGAAGCCCAAGTTGATCAGATCACGGGCCACGCCTGCAACCAGCGGTTTGTCATCGTCGCGCACGCTGATGAATGCAGTACCGCCAGTCGGCAGCACTTCGCTCGCGCCCATCTGGGCCTTGGCGAATGCCTCACCGAAGGTGTCGCCGACACCCATCACTTCACCGGTCGACTTCATCTCTGGGCCAAGGATCGGGTCAACGCCAGGGAATTTGGCGAACGGGAACACCGCCTCTTTCACGCTGTAGAAGTTCGGAATGATTTCTTTGGTGAAGCCGATTTCTTTCAGGGTTTTACCGGCCATCACGCGAGCCGCGATCATCGCCAGGGAAACACCGATGCACTTGGAGACAAACGGCACGGTACGCGAAGCGCGCGGGTTGACTTCGATGACGTAGATGTCTTCGCCCTGCAGCGCCAATTGCACGTTCATCAGGCCGACAACGCCCAACTCCAGGGCCATTTTCTTGACCTGTTCGCGCATCTCGTCCTGGATATGCAGCGGCAGCGAGTACGGCGGCAGCGAGCACGCGGAGTCACCGGAGTGAACGCCGGCCTGCTCGATGTGCTGCATGATCGCGCCGATCACGACATCAGTACCGTCGCAGACTGCATCAACGTCCATCTCGATGGCGCAGTTGAGGAAGTGGTCGAGCAGCACCGGGCTGTCGTTCGACACTTTCACCGCATCACGCAGGTAGCGTTTGAGTTCTTCTTCTTCGTAAACGATTTCCATCGCCCGCCCGCCCAGTACGTAGGACGGACGCACGACCAGCGGATAACCGATCTTGCTGGCGGCACGGATCGCTTCGTCCTCGCTACGCACGGTGGCGTTTGGCGGCTGACGCAGGTTCAAACGCTCAACCATTTGCTGGAAGCGCTCACGGTCTTCGGCGCGGTCGATGGCGTCAGGGCTGGTGCCGATGATCGGCACACCGGCGGCTTCCAGGGCACGGGCCAGTTTCAGCGGAGTCTGGCCACCGTACTGGACGATCACGCCTTTCGGCTTCTCGACACGAACGATTTCCAGCACGTCTTCCAGGGTTACCGGCTCGAAGTACAGACGGTCAGAAGTGTCGTAGTCAGTGGAAACGGTTTCCGGGTTGCAGTTGACCATGATGGTCTCGTAACCGTCTTCGCGCAGAGCGAGCGCAGCGTGAACGCAGCAGTAGTCGAACTCGATACCCTGACCGATACGGTTTGGACCACCGCCCAGAATCATGATCTTGTCGCGACCGGACGGCGCAGCTTCGCACTCTTCCTCGTAAGTCGAGTACAGGTAAGCGGTATCGGTGGCGAACTCGGCCGCGCAGGTGTCAACGCGCTTGTAGACCGGGAACACATCCAGCTTGTGGCGGTGAGTACGCAGGTTTTTCTCGGTGACGCCCAGGAGCTTGGCCAGACGCTGATCGGAGAAGCCTTTGCGCTTGAGCTTGAACATCAGGTCGCGGTCGATAGCGGACAGACCGAGGGTCTTGACCTTCTCTTCGTCTTTGATCAGATCTTCGATCTGCACCAGGAACCACGGGTCGATCATGTTCATGCCGAAAATTTCTTCGACGGTCATGCCGGCGCGGAAAGCGTCGGCCACGTACCAGATACGCTCGGCGCCCGGCACAGTCAGCTCGCGCTTGAGCACGCTCATGCTTTCCGGGTTGCTCAGGTCGAGTTTCTCGTCCAGACCGCAAACGCCCACTTCCAGACCGCGAAGGGCTTTCTGCAGGGATTCCTGGAAAGTACGGCCGATGGCCATGACTTCACCCACCGACTTCATCTGAGTGGTCAGGCGTGCGTCAGCCTTGGCGAACTTCTCGAAGGCGAAGCGCGGCAGCTTGGTGACGACGTAGTCGATGGACGGCTCGAAGGACGCCGGGGTCTTGCCGCCGGTGATGTCGTTCGACAGTTCGTCGAGGGTGTAACCCACAGCCAGTTTGGCCGCGACTTTGGCGATCGGGAAACCGGTGGCTTTCGAAGCCAGCGCCGAGGAACGCGATACGCGCGGGTTCATTTCGATCACGACCATACGGCCAGTGTCAGGGCAGATACCGAACTGCACGTTGGAACCGCCGGTCTCGACGCCGATCTCGCGCAGTACCGCCAGAGAGGCGTTACGCAGGATCTGGTATTCCTTGTCGGTCAGGGTCTGAGCCGGAGCCACGGTGATCGAGTCACCGGTGTGCACGCCCATCGGGTCGAAGTTTTCGATCGAGCAGACGATGATGCAGTTGTCCTTTTTGTCGCGGACAACTTCCATTTCATATTCTTTCCAGCCGATCAGCGATTCGTCGATCAGCAGCTCTTTGGTCGGCGACAAGTCCAGACCACGGGCGCAGATTTCTTCGAACTCTTCGCGGTTGTAAGCGATACCGCCGCCAGTGCCGCCCATGGTGAAGGACGGACGGATGATGCACGGGAAGCCCAGGGTTTCGAGAACCGCGTTGGCTTCTTCCATGCTATGGGCGATACCGGAACGCGGGCACGCCAGGCCGATGGATTTCATCGCCTTGTCGAAACGCGAACGGTCTTCAGCCTTGTCGATGGTGTCGGCGTTGGCGCCGATCATTTCCACGCCGAACTTCTCCAGAACGCCTTCGCGCTCCAGATCCAGGGCGCAGTTAAGAGCGGTCTGGCCGCCCATGGTAGGCAGCACGGCATCCGGACGTTCTTTTTCGATGATCTTGGCAACAGTCTGCCACTTGATCGGCTCGATATACGTGGCGTCAGCCATGTCCGGGTCGGTCATGATGGTGGCCGGGTTGGAGTTCACCAGGATGACGCGGTAACCCTCTTCGCGCAGGGCTTTGCAAGCCTGGGCGCCGGAGTAGTCGAATTCGCAGGCCTGGCCGATAACGATCGGGCCAGCGCCGAGAATCAGGATGCTTTTAATGTCTGTACGTTTTGGCATGGGTTTGTCACTCAAATCCGCAGGTCAGTCGGCAAGCCGTCTTGATCGATTTCTGAAGTCTCGAAGGGGCCGCCGGGTTCGGGGCCGCCCTCGAGGGGCTTCTCTCTACAGTCTCAAGGCGAACGCTTAGCGTCGCTTGGCCATCTCGTTGATGAAGCGGTCGAACAGTGGCGCTACATCGTTCGGGCCCGGGCTCGCTTCAGGGTGGCCCTGGAAGCTGAACGCGCTCTTGTCGGTGCGCTCGATGCCTTGCAGGGTGCCGTCGAACAGCGACTTGTGGATCGCGCGAACGTTGGCTGGCAGGGTCGCTTCGTCTACCGCGAAACCGTGGTTCTGGCTGGTGATCATCACGACGCCAGTGTCCAGATCCTGCACCGGGTGGTTGGCACCGTGGTGGCCGTGACCCATTTTCAGGGTCTTGGCACCGGAGGCCAGAGCCAGCAGTTGGTGGCCGAGGCAGATGCCGAATACCGGAATTTCGGTTTCCAGCACGTCCTTGATCGCCTGGATCGCGTAGTCGCACGGCTCCGGGTCACCAGGACCGTTGGACAGGAACACGCCATCCGGCTTCAGTGCCAGCACGTCAGCAGCCGGAGTTTGTGCCGGCACGACGGTGACGCGGCAGCCGCGCTCGACCAGCATGCGCAGGATGTTGACCTTGACGCCGTAGTCGAAGGCAACCACGTGGTATGGCAGCTCGGAAGCTTCGATGGTCGCGTGGCTGTCGGTTTTCAGATCCCAGACAGTCGAACGCCATTCGTATTGCTTCTTGGTGCTGACGACTTTCGCCAGATCCATGCCTTTCAGGCCCGGGAAGCCTTGGGCAGCGGCAATCGCAGCTTCTTCGGAGATGTTGTCACCGGCCATGATGCAGCCGTTCTGTGCGCCTTTCTCACGCAGGATGCGGGTCAGGCGACGGGTGTCGATACCGGCGATTGCCACAACATTGTTGGCTTTCAGGTAGTCGGACAGGGACATCGTGTTACGCCAGTTGCTCGCTACCAGAGGCAGGTCACGGATGACCAGGCCAGCGGACCAGACACGGTCGGACTCGGCGTCTTCCGGCGTGGTGCCGGTGTTGCCGATGTGCGGGTAAGTCAGGGTAACGATCTGTTGGGCGTAGGAAGGATCGGTAAGGATTTCCTGATAGCCGGTCATTGCGGTGTTGAACACCACCTCACCAACGGTTTGACCGTCGGCTCCAATGGCTTCGCCGCGAAAAATGCTGCCATCAGCAAGGGCAAGTATGGCTGGCTTAGTCAAGAAGACCTCCCGTAAATAACGCATGAAAGGGCGATCGCAGGTTGTAAAAAAGCGGAGTGACGTATGGACACGTCACCCCGCTTCTTCACTGAATTATTCTGCGCGCTTTTAGTGGACACACTAAAGCTGTAGCTTACAGAAAAAGGCTTTTTTGGTCCACCGCTAAAGAGCCTTAAAGGCCGGAGAATGCGACAGGAAGTCGCCAAGCGGAGAAAAACCAGCGCAAACAGGGCGTTTGCGCCGGATTCAATAACGGCTCAACGCAGGTCGAGCACATCCTGCATGTCATAAAGACCCGGCTCACGACCCTCCAGCCACAAGGCTGCACGCACCGCGCCCTTGGCGAAGGTCATGCGACTGGAAGCCTTGTGAGTGATCTCCAGGCGCTCGCCTTCGCAGGCAAACAGCACAGTGTGATCACCAACGACATCGCCCCCACGGACGGTGGCAAAACCGATGGTTTCACGCTCGCGCACACCGGTGTGACCTTCACGACCGTAGACGGCAACTTTCTGCAAGTCACGATCCAGCGCACTGGCAATGACCTCACCCATGCGCAACGCAGTACCCGACGGCGCATCGATCTTGTGTCGGTGATGCGCTTCGATGATCTCGATGTCCGCCTCATCACCCAACACGCGTGCCGCCATGTCGAGCAACTTCAGCGACAGATTGACGCCAACACTGAAGTTGGCGGCGAACACGATTGGAATATCCTTGCCCGCCTCGACCAGCAACTGCTTCTGCGCAGCATCCAGACCCGTAGTGCCGATGACCATGGCCTTGCCCGCCTTACGGCAGAGCGCCAGGTTCTTCAGCATCACTTCCGGAAGCGTGAAGTCGATCAACACATCAAACTCATCAGCGACCGCTTCCACATGACCGGACAGCGGCACACCAATTCGCCCCAGCGAAGCCAACTCACCGGCATCCACCCCGATCAGCGTGCTGCCAGGACGGACGACAGCGGCAGTCAAACCGGTCATAGGCGCGCGCTGCTGCACGGCCTCAACCAGAATCTTGCCCATGCGCCCGGCGGCGCCCATCACTGCAATACGTCGCATGCCGACTCCTTACAAATCGCCGAAGAAGCGCTTCACACCGTCGAACCAACCGGTGGTTTTCGGGGAATGGCTGTTGTCGTCCGCCAAAGAACTGCGGAACTCTTCCAGCAATTCGCGCTGACGACGGTTCAGGTTGACCGGGGTCTCGACCGCTACACGGCACATCAGATCGCCCGCACCACCGCCACGCACCGGCGCCACGCCTCTGCCGCGGACGCGGAACTGCTTGCCGGTCTGAGTGCCTTCAGGGATTTTCAGCTTGACGCGACCGTCGAGGGTCGGGATTTCCAGTTCGCCGCCCAGCGCCGCGTCAACGAAGCTGATCGGCACTTCGCAGAACAGATGCTTGCCGTCACGCTGGAAGATGTCGTGTTCGCGGACGTTGATGACCACGTACAGATCGCCAGTCGGGCCGCCTTGAGTACCCGCCTCGCCTTCGCCGGACAAGCGAATGCGGTCGCCGGTGTCGACGCCGGCCGGCACTTTGACCGACAGGGTTTTGTACTCTTCGACGCGGCCGTCACCGTGGCAGGAATCGCACGGATCGGAAATGATCTTGCCCTGGCCATGGCAGCGCGGGCAGGTCTGCTGCACCGAGAAGAAGCCTTGCTGCATGCGCACCTGACCGATGCCACCGCACGTCGGGCACGTCGAAGGCGACGAGCCTTTTTTGGCGCCCGAGCCATCACATGGTTTGCAATTGACCAGCGTCGGCACACGAATATTCACGCTCGTGCCGCGCACTGCCTCTTCCAGATTCAGCTCCAGGGTGTAGCGCAAGTCGCTGCCACGCTGAGCGCCGCCACGGGAACCGCCGCGACCGCCACCAAAGAAGTCACTGAAGACATCACCAAAGATGTCAGAGAAGTTCTGACCGCCGAAACCTGCACCGCCACCACCCATGCTCGGATCGACACCGGCATGACCGTACTGGTCGTAAGCTGCACGCTTGCTGGAATCGGACAGCACTTCATAGGCCTCGTTGGCCTCTTTGAACAGTTCTTCCGATGCTTTGTCATCGGGATTACGGTCCGGGTGATGCTTCATCGCCAGACGACGATAGGCCTTCTTCAGATCCGCATCGCTTGAGCCACGCTCAACACCCAACACTTCGTAATAGTCACGCTTTGCCATAAGTCTTTGCACTCTTGAGGACGTCCGGCAAACCCCTCCTGAGGATCGCCAAACTCGCTGAGCCCCAATACAGGCCCGGACCCAACTCACGTCAATTCAACGATCCTGGTCTTTGATTCATGCGGTACTTTCGGCGCGAAAAGCAGGAGCATTTCCGGCCATACCACCAGCATTCGAACCTTGTCGCATACTGTAAAAATTCGCGTATTCCAGATACGCCAACGCGGGAGCAAGCTCCCGCGCGGCGACATCCTACCAGTCACCGCCTAAAGGCAGTCAACCGGCCGACCAACAACTTACTTGTGGTCTTTGACTTCTTCGAACTCTGCATCGACAACATCGTCAGCCTTTTCAGCTTTCTCGTCGTGCGGTGCTGCGCCTTCAGCAGGCTGAGCCTGTTCGGCGTACATCTTCTGAGCAACCGGAGCGGAGACTTTCGACAGCTCTTCAACCTTCGCTTCGATGGCAGCCTTGTCGTCGCCTTTAACAGCAACTTCCAGAGCAACCACAGCAGCCTCGATCGCAGTCTTCTCTTCGGCGGTAACTTTGTCGCCCGCTTCGGTGATCATTTTGCGAGTCGAGTGAACCAGTGCATCACCCTGGTTACGGGCAGCGGCCAGCTCTTCGAACTTGCGGTCTTCGTCAGCGTTAGCTTCGGCGTCACGCACCATGCGCTCGATTTCTTCGTCGGACAGACCGGAGTTGGCCTTGATCACGATCGACTGGGTCTTGCCGGTCGCCTTGTCTTTCGCACCGACGTGCAGGATGCCGTTGGCGTCGATGTCGAAGGTCACTTCGATCTGCGGCACGCCACGTGGAGCAGGTGGAATGTCGGCCAGGTCGAACTTGCCCAGGGACTTGTTCTGTGCGGCTTGCTTACGCTCACCCTGCAGGACGTGAATGGTCACGGCGCCCTGGTTGTCGTCGGCAGTCGAAAACACTTGCGATTTCTTGGTAGGAATCGTGGTGTTTTTCTCGATCAGCGCAGTCATCACGCCACCCATGGTTTCGATACCCAGGGTCAGCGGGCTGACGTCGAGCAGCAGTACGTCTTTCACGTCACCAGCCAGAACAGCGCCCTGGATAGCAGCGCCCATGGCAACAGCTTCGTCCGGGTTGACGTCTTTACGCGCTTCTTTACCGAAGAAATCGGTCACCAGCTTCTGCACCAGCGGCATACGGGTCTGACCGCCGACCAGGATCACGTCGTTGATCGCGCCAACGTCCAGGCCTGCGTCTTTCATGGCGATACGGCAAGGTTCGATGGTGCGCTGAACCAGGTCTTCAACCAGTGCTTCGAGCTTGGCACGCGAGATCTTCACGTTCAGGTGCTTAGGACCGGTGGCGTCTGCAGTGATGTACGGCAGGTTGACGTCGGTCGACTGAGCAGAGGACAGCTCGATCTTGGCTTTTTCAGCGGCTTCTTTCAGGCGCTGCATGGCCAGCGGGTCACCCTTAAGGTTCATGCCGCTTTCTTTCTTGAATTCGTCAACGAGGTAGTCGATCAGACGAATGTCGAAGTCTTCACCGCCCAGGAACGTGTCACCGTTGGTGGCCAACACTTCGAACTGATGCTCGCCGTCAACTTCAGCGATCTCGATCACGGAAACGTCGAAAGTACCGCCACCCAGGTCATAAACGATCACAGTATGATCGCCCTTGGCCTTGTCCATACCGTAAGCCAGAGCGGCTGCGGTTGGTTCGTTGATGATACGTTTTACGTCCAGACCGGCGATGCGGCCGGCGTCTTTGGTCGCTTGGCGCTGGCTGTCGTTGAAGTAGGCCGGAACGGTGATCACCGCCTCAGTCACTGGCTCGCCGAGGTAGTCTTCGGCGGTCTTCTTCATCTTTTTGAGAATTTCAGCCGAGATTTGTGGCGGTGCCATTTTCTGGCCGTTCACTTCAACCCAGGCGTCGTTGTTGTCAGCCTTGACGATCTTGTAAGGGACCATCTGGATGTCTTTCTGCACAACTTCTTCGTCGAAACGACGACCGATCAGACGCTTTACCGCGTACAGAGTGTTGTGCGGGTTAGTCACTGCCTGACGCTTGGCAGACTGACCGACCAGGATTTCGCCATCGTTGGCGTAAGCGATGATCGACGGCGTGGTACGCGCGCCTTCAGCGTTTTCAATAACTTTTGCTTTGCCGTTTTCCAGCACGGAGACGCAGGAGTTGGTAGTCCCCAGGTCGATACCGATAATTTTGCCCATGTTCACTCTCCCGAAACTTTGGATTTGGATGCCGCAGCAGTGGTGGCTAACTGCGGTAGCACTTAAACGCTTGACTTCTAAATGGGGGCCTTGCGACTAATTTCAAGCCTTCTCGTCAATCGAAGGCGAAATTGGCGCCGGCGCCTTGCTGACCACAACCATGGCCGGACGCAACAGGCGACCGTTAAGTTGGTAGCCCTTTTGGAACACCTTCAGGACACTGTTCGGCTCGACGTCGGCACTTTCTTGCATGGCCATCGCCTGATGCTGAACGGCGTTGAATGGTTCGCCATGCGGATCGATCGCTTCAAGCTGATAACGCTTGAGGGTGTCGTGGAACATTTTCAGGGTCAGCTCGATGCCTTCACGCATCGGACGGATGCTTTCGTCGTCCGGGTTCGACAGCTCGAGGCCGCGCTCCAGGCTGTCGACGATCGGCAGCAGGTCGCCGGCGAACTTTTCCAGCGCAAACTTGTGCGCCTTTTCCACGTCCTGCTCGGCACGACGACGGACGTTCTGCAGATCGGCAGCGACACGCAGAGACTGATCCTGCGCGGCGGCCAATTGCTCTTCGAGCACTTGTACACGGGTCGCCAGGTCGTCACCCGAACCCTCGGGCGCCTGATTGGCTTCTGGGTTTTGCTTATCTACTGTCTGTTCGTCAGCCATAGAATTCTCCTTTCAATATCGTCCGCGAGTTCGACTCGCGCTTCTGCCCCGATATATGGGGCCGCAAAATCAGGCTTCAAGGGCCTTCAACGATTAACCCTACAAAAAAGTGCCGCATTCTCATTCCTCGATGCACTAAGCAGAAATTGCGTTCAAGCAAATCGAGCTAAGGGAGGGCATTGTCAGCCCGAAACAAAACACTGTATAAATAACCAGACCTAAAGCCTGGGAGCGGCGTTTATGCTGGTGCACCTGTCCGTACATAACTACGCCATCGTTGAACATCTCGATCTCGAACTTGATCGCGGGATGAGCGTGATCACCGGGGAAACCGGCGCCGGCAAGTCGATCATGCTCGACGCCCTGGGCCTGACCCTTGGCGATCGCGCCGACAGTGGCGTGGTTCGCCCGGGCGCCGACAAGGCCGATATTCTCGCGACCTTCGATCTTGCCGACATCCCCGAGGCCAGCGCCTGGCTGGCCGAGCGCGATCTGGACATCGACGGCCCGTGCATCCTGCGTCGGGTCATCACGTCTGAAGGACGTTCTCGCGGCTATATCAACGGCACGCCCTGCCCGCTTGGCGATCTCAAGGCACTCGGCGAACTGATGATCGACATCCATAGCCAGCATGAACACCAGTCCCTCCTGAAAACCGATACCCATCGTCGCCTGCTCGACGAATACGCTGGCGCTACCGACCTGGCTCGCCAGGTGCAACTGGCTGCCCAGCGCTGGCGGCAGACTCGCCAGGAGCTGGAGCGCCTCTCCAACTCCGGCGATGAACAACGCGCCCGCCATCAACTGCTCAGCTACCAGCTCGAAGAACTGGAAAACCTCGGCCTCGGTGATAACGAACTCGAACAGCTGGAGCAGGAACACAAAAACCTGACTAACGCTGAAACCTTGCTTGGCATTTGCCGGCAAGTCGTCGAGCAGTGCAGCGAAAGTGACTCCGGCAATGTACTGAACGCGCTGACCGCCAGCCTCAATCGCCTGTCGAGCGTGAACAATTCCGTTGGTGCTCTTGGCGAAGCCAGCAGCTTGCTGACCAGCGCACAAATACAGGTTGAGGAAGCAGTCGGTGAACTCAATCGTTTCCTCGACAACTTCGATGCCGATCCGGCACGCCTGCAATATCTGGAAGAGCGCCTCGACGCTATTTACACGCTGGCACGCAAACACCGGATCCAGCCGACCGAAGTCGGAGAGATGCAGCAGAAACTGCTGGATGAAATCGAAAGCCTTAATGCCAATGACGAGTCCATTGAGCGACTGGGCGAAGAACTGGCCTCCTATGCCCGTCACTATCAGGAAAAAGCGCGAGAACTGAGTGATTTGCGCCACCAGGCTGCCGGCAGCCTTGCCAGCGCGGTGGAACAAGAGATACAACGTTTGGGCATGCCTGGCGGTCGCTTCACTATCGAGCTACGCGCCAATAGCAGCGATGAACTGCTGCCCAACGGACTCGAACAGGTTGAATTGCTGGTCAGCGCCAACCCTGGCCAGCCACTCAAGGCACTGGCGAAAGTGGCGTCCGGTGGCGAGCTGTCGCGGATCAGCCTGGCGATTCAGGTCATCACTGCACAGACCTCGCGCATTCCGACACTGGTGTTCGACGAAGTCGACGTGGGCATTGGCGGCCCTACCGCTGAGATTGTCGGTCAGTTGTTGCGCCGGCTGGGTGAACGCGGACAGGTGCTGACCGTGACGCACTTGCCGCAAGTGGCGGCGCAGGGGCATCAGCATCTGTTCGTGCACAAGGTACGCGGCGAACAGGCGACGCATACAGCCGTCTCCAAGCTGAGCAAGAACGACCGTATAGAAGAAGTGGCGCGGATGCTGGGCGGAATCGATCTGACCAAAGAATCCCTGGCTCACGCCAAAAAGATGGTCGTTACCGCAAAAGCTTAAATTTCACGCACAGTAGAAAGCACGAAGGCGACCCACGGGTCGCCTTCGCTCGTTTCGCGAACCTGAAATTCGCGCGACATGCTTACTTTTTCTTGCGTACGTACAGCACCAGGTTGTGATCCACCAACTCGACACCGTGCTCGTCGGCAATTGCCTTCTGAAGCTTTTCGATTTCAACGCTGACGAATTCGACAACCTCACCGGTTTCCACGTTGACCATATGGTCGTGGTGTCCACCGTCGGCCAATTCGAAAACCGCGTGGCCACCGTCGAAGTTGTGACGGACCACGAGGCCAGCCGCTTCGAACTGGGTCAGAACACGGTAAACCGTGGCCAGACCGACGTCCTCGCCAGCTTCCATCAACGCCTTGTAGACGTCCTCGGCACTCATGTGACGCTGCTCGGTAGAGTCGAGCATTTGCAGGATCTTGACCCGTGGCAGGGTCACTTTGAGGCCGGCTTTGCGTAGTTCGCTATTTTCAACCATGGTCAGCTTTCTCGCGATGCTGCTTCGCAGCTTCTCTTAATGCGGGTATGATCGGCGTTTACGTTGTCCCAGCCAAGATAGTGGAAGTCGCCCACCGATGCAAAACACCAAGCTCTTGCTAACCAGTTTCACCTTTGTGGGACTGCTCGCACTCGCCGGTTGTTCATTCCCCGGGGTTTACAAAATCGACATCCAGCAGGGCAATGTCGTCACGCAGGACATGATAGACCAGTTACGCCCGGGAATGACCCGGCCGCAAGTACGGTTTATCATGGGCAACCCCCTGCTTGCCGACACGTTCCATGCCGATCGCTGGGATTATCTGTACAGCCTGCAACCGGGTGGCGGTGAACGCCAACAGGAACGCGTCAGCGTTATTTTCAACTCAAACGACCAGCTTGTCAGCCTGTCCGGTGACTTTATGCCGGGCGTCAGCCGTGACGAAGCCATTCTCGGCAAGGACAGTGGCACGACCGTGACCGCTCCTGCTGAAAACGCCGAGAAGCCAACACCGGAAAAACCGGTAAAGCCAGGTTCCTTGCTGGATCAGATCCAGAAGGACGTCGATGGTGTAGAAACCGTTCCGGTTCCGACACCAGAGCCGCTGGACACCTCGCCGCAATAATTTGCGACGCAATAAAAAACCCGGAATTCCGGGTTTTTTATTGCCTGTCGTTTAGCCGACCTACTGATTTCTAGCTTTCGCCTCGGCAGCCTTGGCCGCACGCAGGCGCCGCACTTCTTTCGGATCAGCGAGCAAAGGACGATAAATTTCAATGCGATCCCCTGCCCGAATCAGGCGAACCTGCGGATCGGCAATCACTTTGCCGAAGATTCCCAACGGGCATTCAGTAAGATCAAGCTCAGGGAACTCGTCACCGATCCCGGACTTGATCAATGCCTCACGCACAGTATTCCCTTCGGGGACACTCACCGCACGCAAGACCTGACGATCAACGGCCGCATACACGACCTCTATCTCGATCACTGACTCAACCATGCATCTGCTTGGCGCGCTGACAGAACGCATCCACCAGCGTATTCGCCGCCTGATTGAACAGCGGCCCCAGAGTGGCACGCACCAAAGGGCCCGCGTAGTCGAACGAAAGATCCAGACTGATCTTGCAGGCCTTCTCGTTCAACACCTTGAACACCCAGACGCCATGCAGCTGATTGAACGGGCCTTCTTCGAGGTTCATCTCGATAGACTGCCCCGGCACCAACGTGTTGCGCGTCACGAAATGCTGGCTCAGACCGCCCTTGGCCACGCCGACACTGGCGCGCATGTGCTCCGGCGAGCTTTCCAGCACTTCGGCGGACGAGCACCACGGCAAGAACTCAGGGTAACGCGCCACGTCGTTGACCAGGTCATAAAGGAACTGGGCCGGGTAAGGCAGCAATGCTGATCGTTGAATATGTGTCGTCATGTAAGCGTTACTTCCAGAGCTGAGCGGCAAACACTACAACTATGCCGATAGGCGCCACGTAGCGCATCAAGAACAAGGACAGGCCAAACAGTACCGGGTTACGGATCGACAACTCGTCACGCACCGCTTCACGCCCCATCACCCAACCGGCGAACAACACGAAACAAAGCCCGCCAAGCGGCAACATGATCCGCGAAGTGAAGAAATCGATCACGCCAAAAAAGTCCAGACCGCTCTGTGCACCCCATTGATAGAGATGGAACATGCCGCCTTCGTTCACGAAAAATTTGGCTTCCTTCCAGATATTGAAGGAGAAAACAGTGCCCAAACCGACGAACCAGCAAACGAATGCCAGCCAGAAAGTCACCCAGGCGCGGCTGACTTTGGTGCGTTCGACCAGATAAGCCACCATCGGCTCAAGCAGAGAAATGGCCGAACTCCAGGCCGCAACCGCGACCAGCACGAAGAACACCACGCCCATCAACTGACCAAACGCTACGTTACCAAAGGCAAATGGCAAGCTGACGAACATCAGGCCAGGGCCTTCGCTCGGGTTCAGGCCGGCGGCGAAAACAATCGGAAACAAGGCCAGACCAGCCACCAGCGAAACGAAAGTATCGAGCAGCGCGACACCGACGACCGTACCGGATAACGATGCATCCTTGGGCATATAAGCCCCGTAGATCATGATAGAGCCGACACCCACGCTCAGGGAAAAGAACGCGTGACCCATGGCTGGCAGCAGTCCGTCGAGGACTTTTTCCGGATGGAAGTCGAACATGAAATGCACGCCTTCCATGAAGTGCCCGGTTGTCATGCTGTAGCCCAGCAACACCAGGATCATCACAAATAGCAGCGGCATCATGATCCGCAGACTGCGTTCAAGCCCCGCAACCACGCCTTTGGCAATCACCACGGCCGATAGCAGCATGAAAATCGTGTGCCAAAGTGTCAGGCGCCATGGGTCGGCGATGACATTGCCGAAATACGCACCAACCTGATCCGGGGTCACCCCCTGAAAGTCCCCGCGGCCCATATCGACGATGTAATCCAGCGACCAGCCGCCCACCACACTATAGAAAGACAGGATCAGCAGCGCCGTAATCATCCCGGCAAAGGCGCCCCACGACCACTTGGCTGAGTGTCCGGCTTCCAGTGCCAGCACCTTCAAGGCATTCGCCGGACTCTGCCGCGCACGCCGGCCGATCAGGGTTTCAGCCAGCATTACCGGAATGCCGATCAGTGCGATGCACGCCAGAAACATCAGTACAAACGCACCGCCGCCGTAGACCCCGACCATGTAGGGGAACTTCCAGATACTACCCAGTCCCACGGCCGAACCGGTCGCGGCGAGTATGAATACCCAGCGGCTAGCCCAACTGCCGTGGACAGAAACCTTGTCTGTCGACATCGTTTATCACGCCCAAGCGTTAGAAAAAGAGGCCGCATTGTCCGGGATTCACTCAACCTGCTCAAGCACGCAGCATCACCGTAGCCGACGGCCGTTTATCTCCATATAATGCCGCCCCTATGGCTAAACAGAAGAAACACCCAACAGGGACCATCGCGCAGAACAAAAAGGCGCGACACGATTACTTCATCGAGCATAAGTTCGAGGCTGGTCTGGTCCTGGCCGGCTGGGAAGTAAAAAGTCTGCGGGCAAGCAAGCTGCAACTGGTCGACAGTTACGTGCTGCTCAAGGATGGCGAAGCGTGGCTGCTCGGCAGTCACATCACGCCTCTGATGACCGCCAGCACCCACGTCATCGCCGACCCGGTGCGCACACGCAAATTGCTGCTCAACCGCCGCGAACTGGAAAAGCTCGCCGCCGCTGTGCAGCAAAAGGGTTACGCCTGCGTATGCCTGTCCTGGTACTGGAGCAAGCACATGGTCAAGTGCGAGATCGCTCTGGGCAAGGGCAAGAAGGAATACGACAAGCGTGACACCGAGCGCGAGCGTGATGCGGGTCGTGAGCTGCAGCGTGCGGTGCGCAACAAAGGCAAGGAAGACTGATCTTTCTGCTTGAGTTGTGTGACGCCAGCAAAAGATCGCAGCCTTCGGCAGCTCCTACAGAGAGCTAACGCGGGCTGCGATCTTTTGCTTTTAAAAAGCTACATCCCCTTGCGCCGCTCCGCCCGAGCCATGCGCTGAACCTCCTGCCGCACCTCTTCCAGCACTTCCTGCACATACAAAATGTGTCGACTGGAAACTTCACGCGCCTGCTCTGCACGCCCTTCGATAATCGCCAGATACAATTCCCGATGCTGAGTGATCAGCATGTCACGGGTTTCCGTGCGCTGTTTGTACATCCCGCCGATGTTGGTCACGACGTTACGCTTGAGCAGATCAAACAACCCACGAATGGTGTGCAGCAACACCGCGTTATGACTGGCCTCAGCAATCGCCAAGTGAAATTTCGCATCCGCCGCGCCCTCTTCCGTCCGGCTCACTTCGTCATGACGCGAATAGCAGTCCTGTAACTCTTCAAACGCCGCAGTCAGCCGCTCGCGATCCACGTCGGTGGCGCGTAATGCGGCGTAATAGGCGCACGATGCTTCCAGAGTATGCCGAAACTCCAGCAAGTCACGCTGCGCCTCGGGATTGCTTTCGAGCAATTGCAGCAGTGGATCGCTGAACGTCGAACCCAGACTTTCCACCACATAATTGCCGCCCCCCTGACGGCTGACCAGCAGACCTTTGGCCGCCAGTTTCTGAATCGCTTCGCGCAATGACGGACGTGATACGCCAAATTGCTCGGCCAGCGCGCGCTCCGCCGGAAGCCGCTCACCGGACTTCAGCGTGCCCTCAAGGATCATCCCCTCGAGTCGCTCGACAATATCGTCAGACAAACGGCGCTGACGTATCTGATCAAACCCCATAACTCATTTCTCCACGATCCCGATCGCTTGCCGGGGCCTCTATTCTGGCCTATCGGCGCCTTGGCCACACCTACCAGACGACACCCGCTCAAACCGGATCAGATGCAATCTGCTCCGCTTATTCGACAAAAGTTTCAGGGCGACAAATTGACACACCGACATCAAGGCTTTTACCCTAGCCAACAGCGATTGTAAATTGGTATTACCAATTATCCAAATACGCTGACAGTGCCTGACCAACAACAATTAGGGGCCACCCCATATGCAAACCTGGCAACAGCTCTACAGCCCGCTCGGCAGTCTCGGCGTTTCCGCACTCGCGGCCGTCATCCCCATCGTTTTCTTCTTCCTCGCCTTGGCGGTGTTTCGTCTCAAGGGCCATGTGGCCGGCAGCATCACGCTGGCCTTGTCGATTGCCGTGGCGATCTTCGCGTTCCAGATGCCGGTCGATATGGCCTTCGCCGCCGCTGGATATGGCTTCGCCTACGGCCTTTGGCCGATTGCCTGGATCATTGTCGCGGCGGTATTCCTTTACAAACTGACGGTCAAAAGTGGTCAGTTCGAAGTTATTCGCAGCTCGGTACTGTCGATCACCGACGACCAGCGCTTACAGGTATTGCTGATCGGTTTCTGCTTCGGCGCGTTCCTTGAAGGTGCCGCCGGCTTCGGTGCACCGGTGGCGATCACCGCGGCCCTGCTTGTCGGACTCGGTTTCAACCCGTTGTATGCCGCAGGTCTGTGCCTGATCGCCAACACCGCGCCGGTTGCCTTCGGCGCCCTGGGGATTCCGATCATCGTTGCCGGACAAGTCACTGGCATCGACGCCTTCAAGATCGGCGCGATGACTGGCCGCCAACTGCCACTGCTGTCGTTGTTCGTGCCGTTCTGGCTGGTGTTCATGATGGACGGCATGCGCGGCGTGCGTGAAACCTGGCCGGCCGCACTGGTCGCGGGCCTGAGCTTTGCCATCACTCAATACTTCACGTCGAACTTCATTGGTCCGGAACTGCCTGACATCACCTCGGCCCTGGCCAGCCTGATTTCCCTAACTCTGTTCCTCAAAGTCTGGCAGCCGAAACGTACCGCAGGCGCGCAAATCGCCGGCGCTACATCCAGCGCTGCGATTACAGCCTGCGTCGGCGGTTTCGGCCAGAAACGCACCACCGTGGTTTCGCCTTACAGCCTCGGGGAAATTTTCAAAGCCTGGTCGCCGTTCCTGATCCTCACCGTGCTGGTGACGATCTGGACGCTCAAACCATTCAAAGCCATGTTCGCAGCCGGCGGGTCGATGTATGCGTGGGTATTCAACTTCGCGATCCCACACCTTGATCAACTGGTGATCAAGACTGCACCTATCGTGGCCGCGCCAACCGCGATCCCGGCGGTATTCAAACTTGATCCGATTTCCGCGACGGGCACCGCGATTTTCTTCTCTGCGCTGATCTCGATGCTGGTTCTGAAGATCAATTTCAAAACTGGTCTTACCACTTTGAAAGAGACCTTTTACGAACTGCGCTGGCCGATTTTGTCGATTGGCATGGTGTTGGCGTTCGCCTTCGTCACCAACTATTCCGGCATGTCTTCGACAATGGCCCTGGTGTTGGCGGGAACCGGCGCAGCATTCCCGTTCTTCTCGCCGTTCCTCGGTTGGCTCGGCGTCTTCCTGACCGGCTCCGACACCTCGTCCAACGCCCTGTTCAGCTCCTTGCAAGCCACCACTGCACACCAGATTGGCGTCAGCGACACTCTATTGGTCGCCGCGAACACCAGCGGCGGCGTGACCGGCAAGATGATCTCGCCACAATCGATCGCCGTGGCCTGCGCTGCGACCGGTCTGGTGGGCAAAGAATCGGATCTGTTCCGCTTCACCCTCAAGCACAGCCTATTCTTTGCAACGATTGTCGGCCTGATCACTTTGGCTCAGGCCTACTGGCTCACCGGCATGCTGGTGCACTAACCCTACAGGCAACACGGAAATAACCGACGCCGGTTCGTGATTCCGGCGTCAGCAATTCACAACCCGGTCTGTAAGGCTGCTGAAAGCAACGCTCTTTATATTCAGCAGCCGCAACAGACGGATAACCGGGCCCACCCGGAGACACGCCTGATGAGCGAGCTTTATTACAACGCTGTGCCGAACGCGACCCGCGTTGCACCGCCACTGCCCGAACCTCGGCAATACCCCAGCGAGAAACCGTCGCGGGTCTACCTGTTCGGCACGTGCGTGGTTGACCTGTTCTACCCCGAAGCCGGGATGGACGCGATTCACTTGCTGGAGCGCGAAGGTATCCGGGTTGAATACCCGCAAGGGCAGAGTTGTTGCGGACAACCGGCCTACACCTCGGGTTACACCGAGCAGGCGCGGACCGTGGCGCGCTCGCAACTGGCGCTGTTTGCCGGGGATTATCCGGTGGTGGTGCCGTCGGGTTCATGCGCGGGGATGTTGCGCGAGCATTACGCCGACTTGTTCAAGGACGAGCCGCAAACCTTGAAACAGGTTCAGGCCCTTGCGACACGGACCTATGAATTGGCCGAGTTCCTGCTGTTTGTCTGCAAGGTGCAGCTCAAGGACAGCGGCGAACCGGTGAAAGTGGCGCTGCACACATCGTGTTCGGCACGTCGCGAGATGAACACCCACCTGCACGGCCGCGAGTTGTTGGCGCAGTTGAGCAACGTGGAACGGGTCAACCATGACCACGAAAGCGAATGCTGTGGCTTCGGTGGGACATTCAGCGTCCGTATGCCAGACATTTCCGGCGCGATGGTGGCTGACAAGACCCGCGCGTTGAAGGAATCCGGCGCGCACAAGGTGCTGAGTGCCGACTGTGGCTGCTTGATGAACATCAACGGCTCGCTGGAGAAACAGCAGGAAGCGTTGCGTGGCCAACATCTGGCCAGTTTCCTTTGGCAGCGAACCGGAGGTGCGAAATGAGCACCTCGACGATTATTCCTACGGTTGCCGTAGAAGAAGATTTCCGCACCCGGGCGCACAACGCCTTGGGTGATGCGCAGCTACGGAATAACTTCCGTACCGCGATGGATTCACTGATGACCAAACGGGCAGCGTCTTTCAGCGATGCCCACGAAAGAGAACATTTGCGTGCTTTGGGCAACTCGATCAAAGCCCGCGCGCTCTCCAAGCTGCCCGACCTGCTCGAGCAACTGGAACAGAACCTGACCCGCAACGGTGTGACAGTGCACTGGGCGGAAACGGTGGACGAAGCCAATGGCATCGTCTTATCGATCATCCGCGCTCACGAGGCGCGGCAAGTGATCAAGGGCAAATCGATGGTCAGCGAAGAGATGGAGATGAACCATTTCCTCGAGGCTCAAGACATTGAATGTCTGGAGTCCGACATGGGGGAATACATCGTCCAGCTCGACCACGAGAAGCCTTCACACATCATTATGCCGGCGATCCACAAGAATGCCGGTCAGGTCGCGTCCTTGTTCCACGACAAACTTGGCGTGGAATACACCAAGGACGTTGACCAACTCATTCAGATCGGTCGCAGAGTCCTGCGGCAGAAATTCTTCGAAGCGGACATCGGCGTCTCTGGCGTCAACTTCGCCGTGGCCGAAACCGGCACCCTGCTGCTGGTGGAAAACGAAGGCAACGGCCGCATGACCACCACCGTGCCGCCGGTGCACATCGCTGTCACCGGTATCGAAAAAGTCGTGGAAAACCTGCGCGACGTGGTGCCGCTGCTGTCGCTGTTGACCCGTTCGGCGCTGGGTATCCCGATCACCACCTACGTCAACATGATCTCCGGACCACGCAAGGATCATGAACTCGACGGCCCGCAAGAAGTGCATCTGGTCCTGCTCGACAACGGGCGCAGCCAGGCCTTCGCCGACAGCGAATTGCGTCAGACCCTGAACTGCATACGCTGCGGCGCGTGCATGAATCATTGCCCGGTCTACACCCGAATCGGAGGCCACGCCTATGGCGAGGTTTACCCCGGGCCTATCGGCAAAATCATCACCCCGCACATGGTCGGTCTGGCGAAAGTCCCGGATCACCCGAGCGCTTCCTCCTTGTGCGGCGCCTGCGGCGAAGTGTGTCCGGTAAAAATTCCTATCCCCGCTTTGTTGCGTCGCCTACGCGAAGAGAACGTAAAAGCCCCGGACAGCCCACATCAAGTGATGCGCGGCCAGGGCAGCAAGTATTCGCGCAAGGAACGCTTCATCTGGAACGCCTGGGCCAAGCTCAACAGCTCGCCGACGCTGTATCGGCTATTCGGCTTCTTCGCCACGCGCCTGCGCGCCCTTACTCCGAGCAACGTCGGCCCGTGGACGCAGAACCACAGTGCGCCGAAACCCGCCGCCCGATCACTGCATGACATGGCCCGCGAGCACCTGGCCAAACAGGGAGACCGCTGATGAGCGCCAAGCAAAATATCCTCGGCAAGCTACGTAAAAGCCTGATCGGCGCCACGCCGATAGCCGACAACTTCGATATCGAACTGGTGACCCAGCCTTACACCTACAGCGCCGAACAACGCATTCCACAACTGCGTAAATTGATGGAGTCGGTACACACCGAGATTCACCTGAGCACTGGCGAAGAGTGGCCAGCGCTGCTCGCGCAATTGCTGCGCGACCGCCAGTTGCCGAGTCTGTTGATCGCACCGACAACGCCCCACGGGCGACGCATCACACAACACTGGGCGAACAATCCCGATCTGCCGGCACTGAAATCCTACGACCGGCCGATGGAAGAATGGAAAGCCGAGTTGTTCAACGACACGCCGGCCAGCCTCACTGGCACCCTCGGCGCCATTGCCGCCACCGGCAGCCTGATTCTCTGGCCGACCCGCGAAGAACCACGGCTGATGAGCCTGGTGCCGCCAGTGCATTTCGCCCTGCTCAAGGCCAGCGAAATCCGCGACAATTTCTATCAGGTGCAGCAGGAGTTCGAATGGGCGCAAGGCATGCCGACCAACGCCTTGCTGGTGTCGGGCCCGTCGAAAACCGCTGACATCGAGCAAGTGCTGGCCTACGGTGCCCACGGCCCGAAAGACCTGGTGGTTCTGATTCTGGAGGACCAATGACGTTACCGGCGAATTTCCTGCGCGATGTGCAACAACTGATTCCGTCGGATCGCCGCTTCGATGATCCGCTGTCGACATTGGCCTTCGGCACCGACGCCAGTTTCTATCGACTGATTCCGCAACTGGTGATCCGCGTCGAGTCTGAAGACGAAGTGGTGGCGCTGCTGCAACTGGCCCGGCGCGACCGCGTTGCGGTGACCTTCCGCGCCGCAGGCACCAGCCTGTCCGGGCAGGCAATCAACGATTCCGTTTTGATTGTGCTTGGGGATAACTGGAACGCTCGCGAGATACGCGGCGAAGGCACGCAAATCCGTCTGCAACCGGGAGTGATCGGCGCACAAGCCAATGCGTGGCTGGCTCCGTTCGGGCGCAAGATCGGCCCGGATCCGGCGTCGATCAACGCCTGCAAAATCGGCGGAATCGTCGCCAATAACGCCAGCGGCATGTGCTGCGGCACCGCGCAAAACACTTATCACACGCTGGCCGGGATTCGTCTGGTACTGGCAGACGGCACGCGCCTTGATACGGAAGATGCCGCCAGTATTGCGGCGTTTCACGCAAGCCATGCGGATCTGCTGGAACGCTTGGCGACTTTGGGCCGCGAGACCCGCGCCAATGCCGAACTGGCTGCAAGAATTCGCCACAAATACCGTCTGAAAAATACCACCGGCCTGTCGCTCAACGCCTTGGTGGATTTCGACGACCCTGTGGATATCTTGAGCCACTTGCTGGTGGGTTCCGAAGGCATCCTTGGCTTCATCAGTGCGGTGACTTACGACACGGTGATCGATCATCCGAACAAGGCTTCGGCGCTGATCGTATTCCCGGATGTGGAGACCTGCTGCAACGCCGTCACAATACTGAAAAGCCAACCGGTGTCGGCGGTGGAGTTGCTGGATCGGCGGAGTCTTCGCTCGGTGCAGGACAAACCGGGCATGCCCTCCTTCGTACAACAGCTGTCGAATAATGCCTGTGCGTTACTGATCGAATCCCGCGCGGCGTCTTCCACGTTGCTGCAGGAACAACTGGCGCAGATCATGACGTCGCTCATCGGCTTCCCGGTGGAAAAACAGGTCGACTTCACCGAAGACCCGGTCGAGAACGCCCGACTCTGGGCAATCCGCAAGGACACCTTCCCCGCCGTCGGTGCCGTGCGTAAAACCGGGACCACGGTGATCATTGAGGACGTGACCTTCCCGATCGAGCAACTGGCCATCGGTGTAAACCGCTTGATCGAGCTGTTCGACAAACATTCCTACGACGAAGCGATCCTTTTCGGGCACGCCCTGGAAGGCAATCTGCATTTCGTCTTCACCCAAGGCTTCAACAGCCCGGAAGAAGTCGCACGCTATCAAGCGTTCATGGACGACGTCGCGCAACTGGTGGCGGTGGAATTCGGAGGTTCGCTGAAGGCTGAACACGGCACCGGGCGCAACATGGCGCCGTTCGTCGAGCTGGAATGGGGCAGCGATGCCTACCAATTGATGTGGCAACTCAAACGCCTGCTCGACCCGAGCGGCATTCTTAACCCGGACGTAGTGCTGAGTGAAGATCCGCAGATCCACCTCAAGCACCTGAAGCCACTGCCGGCAGCCGACGAGATTGTGGATAAGTGCATCGAGTGCGGTTTTTGCGAACCGGTCTGCCCGTCGAAAGGCCTGACCCTCAGCCCACGCCAGCGCATCGTGATCTGGCGCGACATTCAGGCGAAAAAACGTTCAGGCGTCGATACCACTGAACTGGAAAAAGCCTACGAGTATCAAGGCATCGAGACCTGCGCGGCGACCGGGTTGTGCGCACAACGTTGTCCTGTAGGCATCAACACCGGAGACCTGGTGAAAAAGCTCCGTGGCCGACACGCGACGCATCAGAAAGCCGCTGACTGGATTGAAGGAAATTTCGCCAAGACCCTGCAAGGGGCGCGCTTCACCCTGCACGTGGCCAACGGTGCGCGGATGTTGCTGGGTGCGCCGCGTCTGGCGAAACTTTCGGCAACACTGACTCGCCTTTCCAAAGGTCAGGTACCGCTTTGGACGAATGCCATGCCGCAGCCGGAGAAAGCCATTCGCTTCAGCCCGAGCGTGTCGGATGAGCGCCCGCGTGTGGTCTATCTGGCCGCTTGTGTATCGCGGGTCATGGGCCCGGCGGCGGGTGATAAAGAGCAGATGTCGCTGTACGACAAAACCCGTGGATTGCTGGAAAAGGCTGGTTATCAAGTGGTCTTCCCGGACAATCAGGACAACCTTTGCTGCGGCCAACCCTTCGCTTCCAAAGGCTATGCCGAACAAGCCGAACACAAGCGTCAGGAGTTGATCAGCGCACTGCTGCACGCGAGTCGCGGCGGGCTTGATCCGATCTATTGCGACACCAGCCCGTGCACGTTGCGACTGGTGCAGGATGTGGGAGATGTTCGCCTGGACCTGTACGACCCGGTGCGTTTCATCCGTACGCATCTTCTTGATCGATTGGACTTCACCCCACAGGAAGCGCCGATTGCCGTGCACATCACCTGCAGCACTCAGCACCTTGGCGAAAGCCAGGCGCTGATTGATCTGGCGCGCAAGTGCAGTAAAAACGTGGTGATTCCGGAGGGCATTCACTGCTGTGGTTTTGCAGGCGACAAGGGCTTTACCACTCCAGAGCTGAACAGCCACTCGCTGCGCACGCTCAAGAACGCGGTGCAACATTGCAGCGAAGGGATCTCCACCAGCCGGACGTGCGAAATCGGCCTGACACAGCATGGCGGAATTGACTACCACGGGCTGGTCTATCTGGTTGATCGGGTAACTCGAGCGAAAGCCTGCTGAATAAAAATAGAACCCTTGAGTACGAGCGTAGTCCACAGCTTAAGCCCCGAAAAACGGGGTTCTACCCCAACTCGGTTGTCCGTCTTTACGGCGAGCGAAGTCTGGACCACTCGATTCAAGGAGATACACATGAAACGTTCTGTACTGTTAGGTCTGTGCATTACTGCCTCGATGATGGCTTCCACTTCGTTCGCCGCAGACAAGCCTGACGACCTATGCGAGGTCAATATCCAGACCATCAATAATATGAAGGGTCAGCTGTCAACGAAGCCAGAGCTGAGCCAAAAGGCTGAAGCCACTGTGACCAGGGCAAACGACCTCAAGGCTAAAGGCCAAATCGACAACTGCGTTGCGGAAACTTCGCAACTGATTTCGGATCTTCAAAAAGCAGATGGCACCAAAAACTGATCGAAGCAAGGCCAACCTTCGGGTTGGCCTTGCTCGCCGATTGGCGTACACTGCGCAGGCTTGTTGCTCACCAAGATGTACTGAGCAATGAGTTCGGGGCCGTTTAGGATTCGACGCCGGTTGCGAAACTTTAGGTGCATGCCGAGTTGGTAACAGAACTCGTAAATCCACTGTTGCAACTTCTTATAGTTGCCAATGACGAAACCTACGGGGAATACGCTCTCGCTGCGTAAGCAGCCTTAGCCTTCCCTTCTGGTACCTTCGGGTCCAGCAATCATCAGGGGATGTCTGTAAACCCAAAATGATTGTCATATAGAACAGAATCGCCGTGCAGTACGTTGTGGACGAAGCGGCTAAAACTTACACAACTCGCCCAAAGCACCCTGCCCGTCGGGTCGCTGAGGGTTAACTTAATAGACACGGCTACGCATGTAGTACCGACAGCGGAGTACTGGCGGACGGGGGTTCAAATCCCCCCGGCTCCACCAAATAAGCGTTACAAATCAGGCACTTAGCGTTTATCGCAAGTGCCTTTTTTGTGCCTGAATGGGTGGTTTTGGCTCGGTTATGCCAGCTTAATGACAGCATGCAAAGTGAGAGTTCCACGAATCCACGCTAAGCTCAGGAGAAAATCTTGGGGCTGCAAAGATGGGCAACGACGTTGAAGACGCCGAGAGCTATTACTCGCTTGCAAAAGAGGACGAGACCTACGTGGCTAGGCTGAAAGGGCCGAGGCCTACGAGCAAAGTCAACGATTGCATATTGGGTGCTTCCGCGGGCGGCTTTTCGGCAATGGCAGCATTGGCGCTGGCGGGTGTCAACGGTGAACGCTTCGAATACATCACGCTCATCGTCGCGGGGATAGCGGGCGTATTAACGTTTTTTGCACGTCAATCCCAACGCAAGGCATGGCAAGCAGCTAGGCAGAAGCGAATGGAAAAAACCGCTCCGCAGGGATGACCGCCCCCCTCTGTGCACAGGGTATGAAGGATGAACACTCTGTTTTTATTGATGGCTCAGTATGACGCTCAGGTCATTATTCCGTTGGAACGGGTTTGCGCGGATTACTTCAGCCACCTAACCCCAAGCAAGCTAAAGAAAAAGGTAAGAGAGGGCACGATTGATCTCGTGATGGTCAAAATCGACTCTTCTCTTCAATCAGCTTGCGGGGTTCACATCGCAGACCTTGCCTCATATCTGGATGCTCAACACAAAAAATGTACTGCGGAACATGAATGCTTGATGGGGCGTTCAGAAAAAATCGTTCGCCTTGAACCTGCTACCCCAGGGCTACGATTTGAAAGCCCGGAAAGGCCAGCAGAGCAGCCGGATACGTCTGCTATGTTTATTCGATTGACCGAAGTTAAGCGGATTACAGGATTGAGCAGCTCGACAATTTATAAGATGGTAAATGAAGGCAAATTCCCTCGACAAGTCAGCCTAGGTGGTCGAGCGGTGGCATGGATTAGGTCAGAGGTTCTGACTTGGGGAAAGACCAGGCCCCGAACGTCACAGGCGAGTTCTCCACGCTTGAAATAATCTGTTTCTTCTACCGGAAAGAAATGATGCCGAACTCAGACCTGCTCCCCTCGCTGCTCTTCAAGATCAACGAAAACCAGCTCGCCCTCGAAGCAGCCATCATGGAGTTGACGAATTGGGTCGAACAGCGAGGCTCGGCCGAGGTCGCTGAAAACGTGCGTGGCGCACTATGGGCGATCGACAGAAATGAAGAATTTATCAAAATGACCTTGGCTTTGATGATGACGCCGGACTGAATACTCGTGGCCAATCTGCAATGCGTTCGTCCCATGTTCGCCGGTACGGTGAGGGATAACTCTTTGAGCATAAGCTGGTGCGGTATGAATGGATAATCGGACGAGCGAACCATTATGTTCCTAACGAAAGACGAAATGGCCACACTTACCGGGTATGAGCGGCCTGCTGCTCAATCGCGCTGGCTGCGCGAAAATTCCTTTCCATTTATTCTCGGCGGGGACGGACATCCGAAGGTGTTGCACCAAGTCGTTATCAGCCGTCTCGGCGGGCATTACGAGCCGAAAAAAAGCCCCGAGCTCCGATTGAAATAAGTTTGATAAAAAACTCATCATCCGGTGCCATCATGACCAAACTGACTCTCACTGAATGGGCTAAAGATCACTTCAGAACGCCACCCAGCTCCAATACACTGAGAAAATGGGCGCGCGAAGGCCGGATCACTCCTCTCCCGATCAAGCATGGACGCAATTACTATGTAGAGCCCAATGCTCACTACCGTGAACCGGCGCGGCTTGATAGGACGACTGGAAGCAGTCTGGTTGAGAGAATAGAGGCGGCTCGAAGAGGGCACGGAGTATGAAAATTCTTTCTCAGGTCACAGTGAGACTTCCTAGACTTATGGAAGTCGGTGAGTATCGCAAGCTGCGCTATGCAGGTAATAAACCAAGTCTCCAGCAGCTGAAAAAATGGATTGAGGAAGGCGAGATAGTCGGAGAAATCACGGGCGGAATGTACTTCGTGGATATACAGGAAGCGGTACTGGGATCAAATGATCCATTACTTGCGCAGATGCTTAAACTCGATTGATCTGAGCATTAACCATGCATCCCCGCGTGGCTATATTGAGCATGCTTCACGGCATCCACTCGGCGGATAGCCTTTTACGTTCAGTATCGCGTGCTACGATTTAAAGCTGGTGCGGCCTCTACCCACCATGCCGAAACTGGTGCTCGCTGCAGAGCTCGATGGAGGTCGCACCCTCTCCCAAAGGCATAGACTCATGGATAAGCTCATCCTCCAGCCCCGCATAATCAGAGCAAAGCAGGCGCCAGGTTATCTGGGTATGTGCCGAGACGTATTCAACAAGGTCGTCCGGCCATATGTGCGCGAGTTCCCGGTCGGCGCACAAGGCGTAGGCTTTGACCGGGTTGAGCTAGACAAATGGGCAGATGCTTACATCGAGGGAAACTCGATAGAAAAACCTCAAAGGGTAGAGGCGCCATCTGTTCTGAGCGACACACTGCAATCAGAGCGAAAAAAGCGCGGCCCCGCGATGTTGGGCCAAAGATCCGGCCTATCATCCCATAAGCCTTCGACTTCAGAGGAATTTTATAAATTGGTGGACGAAATCTTGGGACGGTCTGGGGTCAAGAAGGATCGTCGCCGGAACAGGCAGTCGCCCCCACCGGTTGACCAGTAGGCGGCATAAAATTCTCCTGTCTTTTGACTGGATTTTCCCCTAGCGAAACAGGGGCGGAGTGAGCTAGTTTTAGAGCTAGAGATACTCAATCCACTTCGGAAATTTTATGGAAAATGGAAACCCGGCCTCGCGTCTCTTGGATGTTTTGATCGAGGCTCAAGGCATCAGTAGGACGATCACTACCCGCCAAGCTTGGACCAAAATTCTGGACGCAGGGAAAAGTACGGCCCTGATGCATGAGCGTCTTTCAAAGGTAATGAATTTGTCCGAAGAGACATTTCAACTGGTTAATGAACTGTTTCCTAGACAGGCGAGGGCATCGCAAACATGGAAGACAGCACTTGACACTGGCTTTCTCAATCAGGAAATGAACGGGCCATTTGAGTCATTTATTGCACACGTCAGTTCCACGGCAATTGACCACTTAACATCTGCGGCAGAGCTCCTAGAATTCAAGAGCCCGAGTAAGTTAACCAGTCTACAGATTCAAGAATTCATCAAATCCCTGAATGAGCTGGTAGAAGAAGTCTTATCTGGAGATCTGGAAATCAAAGTAAGGGAGTATCTTGCTAGATCCCTTAGAAAAATCGTCACCGCGCTGGAAGAATACCGGCTGGGTGGCGAAATCCCGATTATATCATCTATCGATGCATTGCTTGGCCATAGTGCCTTTGACAGCGACTATAGATCAGCTATCAGCGAAACTACTGTCGGCTCAAAAATATTGAATGTTTTAGGTGGTATCGCTGACGCAGTTACGGTGGCCACTCCGGTAGTACCGTTGCTTCTGACCGAGTCGTTTAAAAAAATGATAGGGGTTTAGTGTTTCATTAGAGACCCAATATACGCTTGGCACGCCTGCATCGCGATCAGGCCACGGTCGCTAATGGCGGTGATGGCGTTCGTTGAGCATACGTAAGGGTCAAGTCAGGTTTGCACCTAGCCTCAGTCGGCACATTGCTGGCGCAATACCAAAGTGCCTGCATTCAAACTCGCCAACCATAGCGGTAACATCACGCTCCGATTTGCTTCGGGACGAAAAACCTCAAGGACGAACAAGGATGTTGCATGAGTGGTTATGTTCCAAACCCGCAGAAGGGCTATCGCAACCAAGGCGTAGAGCCTGTTGATATCCATGCCCAGCGTTGGGCTGAGTACAAAGACCTCCCATTAAAGGAAGACGCCAAGCCCACCCCCGTAGGCTGTGCGTTCGCGAAAAGCTGTGATCTCCCTGACGGTGTGATCGATCACAAAAAGCCATCCGGCTTTATTCCTGTCGAGAAAATTGCCAATTTCGGCGAGTTCGCGATTCTCGGCGGCCGTGAAACTGATGCACAAGGGAACATCCCCCTCAAGAAAGTCAGCGGAGCGCTACCCGCAACCTTGGGAACACTTCTGCTGGGCGGGGCTGCCGCTTCGGTTGCGGGTGTGTCTTGTGGTGGATTATGCAGTGCTGCTGTTGCGACGGGGAGCACCGCAACCGGTGCAGGTGCTGCTGGCGGTACCAGCGTGGCCACTGCCGGTGTAGCGGCTGGTGCTTTGGTAGGTGTAGTTGCGCTACTTTGGCCTTCGAGCTTGGGTGATAGCGCCCTATACACCGAAGGACAGCTCCAATCACTCAAAGAAGGCCGTACTCGAGTTCGAATACATGTCGAACAGCAGGCTGATGGCACCCTGAAGGGGTATGGCTACAACACACAAAAGCGCACCGACTGGGAGATGATTCCAGTGGTACAGTTCGTTGAGCAAGGCTCTCAGCAAGTGGCGGACTTTGGGGACGGCGTAACACTGATCTGGACTCCAGCAGTTGATCCATCCAGCACCTCGGGGATTCCCCCTTTGGAGGCCGCTCCCCAAGCGCCTCAGATATGGATTTATCCACCCACCGAACAGGCTGATACCATCATCGTCAGCCCAATCTACCCGGACACTTACAAAGACTTCATCTTAATATTCCCAGCGGGATCAGGTGTACAACCGCTGTACATTGTCATCAATGCTCGCTACTCCCCTGGCGCAGTGACTGGACAAGGGCAAGATGTGTCCGGTATCTGGCTTGCTGGAGCTGGCGCGGGCCTTGGCGCACCGATTCCGTCAAGAATTGCTGATCAGTTACGGGGGCAAAAATTTAAGAGCTTTGACGATTTCCGGGCAGCGCTATGGACTGCCGTGAGCAATGATCCCGAATTGCTCAGCCAGTTCAAGCCCACCAACCAAGAGTGGTTAGCAAAAGGCAATTCTCCATTCGCGCCGAAAGCAGAACGAAACGGAAAGAACGGTCGCTACGAGATCCATCACATAGAACACATTCAACATGGTGGGGCTGTCTACGACGTTGATAATCTCTGTGTAGCAACGCCTAAACGCCACGCTGAAATTCACAAGGAAGACCGGCAAAAATCATGAAAAACACATTCAATGAATATACCGAAGGTGAGTTCGTAGCCCTCCTGCAGCGCATCATCAGCCACGACGGAACAGAACCGGAAGTGGATGAATTAGTGTTCCACTTTGAGGAAGTGAGCGAGCACCCGGGGGGCTCTGATCTGATATTTTACCCGGAAGACGGAGCTGATGATTCAGCGGAAGGCATCACCGAAACTGTAAAACAGTGGCGTGCTGCGCAAGGTATGCCTGGCTTCAAAGCGTAGTTGCTGAGCAAGGTGTCGACTGCCGGAGTTGTGTTTGCGCATCCACTCCGGCCGCTCCTATCTAATTCGGTGCTGACACTTCTTTTGCGTAGGCCTGACAGGCTTGCAGCGCGATCAATCCTCGATCACCGGCGTCGGTGACGCCGATAATTCGTTGAGCATGCGCTGGGTCAAGTTCGGCTCTCGTGGGGCCATGAACCACGCCGCCGGTGGCGGTGGCGGCTGACAATGATCCGTTGCCGGCGCCGATGGTGGCGTCGAGTAGGACTGACAGGCGCAGATCAGCAGTGGCAAGACGGTCGCGCAGGCGACCTTGATCACGTTGGGCATCACTCAAGGCTCGATAATGGGTTTGTTCACTGGTTGCCAGGCGCTGCTCGAGCGCGAGGCGTTTGTCCTGTTCGGTACGCAGCTGCGCAACCGTGGCCAGCGCCAACTGGTTAAAGGTTTCGGTGTGGAGTCGGGCCTGCTCTGCGAGCTGTTTACCGTAGCGCCAATCCTGGACTTGCCAAGTAATGGCCGCGGACCCACCGACCAAGGCGACCAGCAGCACTCCTTTTGCCAGCAGCCGATACGGCGCCGGGATCAGTTCGCCTAGACGCATAACACCGCCCTCGCCCGCCCCCACAACTCCAGCCGATCCTGCAGGCCATTGAGGCCGCCGTTGATCCTGCGGGTGATCGCGTTGAATTCGTTTTGATCTGCCAGCGCGTTCAGCCCATTCACTGACCAGAACCATGCGGCCGACTCGGCGGCCCACTGCGGCAGCTCCAGCAGTTCAGGCGTGCGCAGCAATCGCTCGTCACCGAACAGCGCCAAGCTACAGCGCAGGTAGTTGTCGTGGCCAGTGACCTGGATCAGGCCGCGACCGCGATAGCGCTGGCCATCACCATCCGCTGCCGGCGTGTTGCCCAGTTTTGCAGCCAGGTTGCCGGTGTCGTATTTGCTCAGGTACTGCTCGCCGCCCAGCTCCCGGACGTACTGCAGCTGACCCGACTCGTGACCGACTTGCGCCAGAAACGCGGCTTGCCGTTTCGGCGTGTTGATCTGTCGATGGGCCATGGCTGCGTTGAGGGCGGATACAAAAACGCCCGCTTGGCGGCGGGCGTTGGGCATGATGCTTTGCAGCTGTTGTTCAGTGATGGACATACAAACTCCAGACATAAAAAAACCGCACTCAGGCGGCGATAGGATGCGGTTACTGCTTCTCGATGTTCACCACCTTGAGCGGTGGCTTAGCCTCTTTCTTTTTCTTGCCCTTGGATTTACCGGCTTTGCCGGCGTTGCATTCGACCGTGGTCGACCAGCCGGACTGAGTGAACACCTGCTCGACCGAGTCCGCCAGATACTCGCCATCAAGCCCGGCCTTGAAGCCCTGGGCGAGAATCGGCCGCTCAGCGAAGATGTCAGTCCGTCCTTCCATCTCAAACCGCACGTCGGCGGTCGAGCGGTTGAACGCTGACAGTCGCGCCTTGGCGGCCGCTTCGGCGGCGGTCTTGTTTGGGTAGATATGGCGATCGGTATGCACCGCCGGCAGACCGTCCGGGGAGTCATCGTTGTCGATGGTGACCACCTCCAGCTTGCCGTCCTTTTTGTTCTGGTGCTTGGTCGAAACCGCCTTGTGTGAGTTGCGATCGCCTAGACTGAATTGCCAACGGCTGAGGTCGCGTCGAGTCAGGGTAATAGCGCCGAATGTCTTGCCGCTGGCTGTCTGGCCACCCTGGCGCGGCATCACCAACAACTTGCCGTCGGCCACCTTGGCCGTGCAGTCGTATTGCTTGGCCAGGCGGGTAATGAAATTAAAGTCGGACTCGTTGAGCTGGTCGACCCGGGCGACCTTGGTCGACACCGGACACACCGGCGTCCAACCATTGCGCGCAGCGACGTCAGCCACGATCTTCGACAGCGGCACGTCTTCCCAGCTTCCGCTACGGATGGTCTTGCCACTGCCACGCATGTCGCTGGCCTTGCCCTTGATCACGATGGTGTCGGGCGGGCCTGAAACCTCGACGGTGTCCACGGTGTAGCTGCCCATGCGCGCCAAGCTCGTTTCGGCATATCCCAGGTAGATCTCAATTGAGCTGCCACGCCGTGGCAATTGCACTTGCCCGTCACGGTCGTCGATACGCAACTCAAACTCGTCGGACTCCATGCCCGGCTTGTCAGAAGTGCGCAGCAACAACAGCCGATCATTGATCTTGGCCGTGACATCGGCGCCATCGGCGACAATACGAAACATCGGGGTCATGGATTTTTCCCAATAAAAAACCCGCACAAGGCGGGCCAAAAAAACAAGGCGTCGTTACGCGTAACGCGACACGGCGCCGGCGAAGGCATCGCCCCGGGTCAATCCCACAGGCTGACGCCCTCACTGGTCGGGCTGGGCAGATCCGGCAGGACGATGATCACGCCCGACCGGAACGGCTGAGGCTCATCAGCCAGCCCCTGATTCGCATCAAGCACAGCCTCGACGCTGCCATTCAGATGGCCGTAAACGTTGTTGCAAATGACATCGAGCATGTCGCCGTCAGACGTCCTGCATGTCTTCGCCATAGCGCTCAAACTCCAGAGTGAACCCCATTTTGCGGGGAATCCCGCCGTGCAAAAACGCGCCCTGTTCATCGTTGATCGTCTTCAGGCACCACGTTCCGATCACCTCGCCATACCCCGTGGTCAAGGTCAGAGGTTGAAGCCTGGCCCCGATGGAACGCAGTGTGTCGAGCTGCTTTAAACCGCCTTTGAAGCCCGGGTAGATCGTGCCTTTGAGCGTCAACTTTTCATCGCCCATACCGATGGCTTGCTTCGCCGGCCGGCGCGTCAAGCGCTCCTGCGAAGCCCAGCGGAATTCGGTCGAACGGCTCAGCTCGTCGAAAGCGGCCGTGTCCAGGTTGAAGTAATACGGCTCAATCTTCGGATCGCGCGGCTGAATGATCATCAGGTGCGGGAACGGCTTCACCGCCTCCGGCGCCGGCGTGGCATCCACGGCAAAGGAACTGGTGGGCACGATGTTGGCCAACGCCGGGCTGACTTTGCCGGCGACGTTGTTGATCGCCGTGGCCGCCTTGCCCGCCTGTTCCTTCAACGTCCCTAGCCGCTCCTGCACCTCGGCGGCCGCCCGAGTGGCGCGACCGTACACCGCCACCACCTGACCGACCTTGGCTTGAGCCGCATCGACGCCGCGCATTACCCGCTGAAGTTTGGCGCCGATGGCCGGCCCGACAAACGGGATGTTCTCCAGCTCGGACGCGGCACCGGTCAGCTCGCGGATAGCACCGTTGACCGGGCTCAGCATGCCATCCGCGCTACGTCGCCCGGTTTCCGCCGCCTCCACCAGATACTTCAGAGTTGATTGCATCTGCTCCATGTAAGCCATGAAACCTCCTTACAGATGGGGTTCGTCGTACAGCTTGGCAGCGTTACTCTTCGCCGCGTCCGCCATCATTCGCTGCATGTGCGGCATCAGATCTTGCGCCAAGGCTTGCGGGTCTTTTACATCACCCTGCACCGTGACCGGCATGCTCAGCGAATACTGGAACTGCTGATCCACCTTGGCCGGTACCGGTTTTTCTGGCTCCTTGGGTTGAATGGCCAGCGCCGCCGACTTGAGCGGCGCCGTCACCGCCATCGAGCGCGCGACATCCCCCAGCACCGGGCCTTGCTGCGCCGCTGACGCCATCATGAGCGGCGTGCTCGGCACGGGCGCCTTTGGCTTTTCCTCGGACTTTTCATCCTCGCCACCGAACAGCGATTTACCCAAAGATCCGCCCAACGCCGCACCGCCCTGACTGCCCAGATAGGCGCCGATCAAGCCGCCGATGGCCGTGCCGATAATCGGCACAACCGAACCAATGGCCGCGCCTGCTGCTGCACCGGCCATGGTGCCGGCCAGATTGCCAGCGGCCGCGCCGTAGCCCTCGGCTTTTTCGTCCTTGGTCTTGGCGTTTTCAAATGTCTCGTAGGCCATCGCTCCAGACTCCAGCAGCGTGCCACCAGGAATGACCTTGGCTACCTTGCCGACCTTGCCAACGGCTTGCGCGACCCCGCCCAGCTTGGCCATCGTCCCGGCTGGGACAGGTGGCACCGGCGGAATAGGCGTGCGCGGAACCGGAACAGCAGGACGTGAAACCGGCACAGAGGGACGCGGAGCCGGAACAGGTGAGCGTGAAACCGAAACAGACGGACGTGGCACAGACTGACGTGGACCTCTCGGACTCGGCAACGGCCGACGCCGAGCGCTTCGCTTTGATCCGCGTCCACGTCGACGCGATTCACCCGACGCATCCACACCACCACCCATAGCACCGGCGTTGACGACGAAAACCTTTTTGACGCCGTCGTTACCTGCGCCAGTTTCAGTGCCAAGGCCGCCGCCCGTTGCCGCTTCCTTCACCCGCGAAACAACATCCAGGCCAGTCGCTACCAGATCAAGTTCTCCGGGCTTTTGATTGCCGGCGTCTCTTTCTCTCCTGCCACCGCGCGAACCGCGTGCAAGGTTTAGCAGCCCCTTACTGATTTTGATCGTACTGAAGATACCTTTTAAGGCGATCAGCCCCGCCCCGACCGTGGCGACACCGGCAACTACCCCGGGCGCGCTATCCGTCAGCGACGTAATACCTTTAGTGACCTTGGTCAACGACTCGGCGACCGTATCCGTGACGGGCCGAAGCGCGTCCCCGATGCTGCGCATGGCGTCATCCATCGACTGAGCCATTTCGGCCCACTTCTGCGACGACGACTCACGCCGCTCGGCGAGGTTTTTGTCGAGGATCCCGGTTGCATCGCGCGAATCGTTTTTAAGCTGGCTGTACAGCGCCTTGTTCTGCATATAGGCCGATAGCGCGGCCTTGACCTGCATGTCGGCGAACAGGTCACCGGTTTTCAAGGATTCTTCAAACGAGGCCATCATGGCCTTGGCCTTTTCGGGATCGGCTTCCTTGCTGATTTTTGCCGTGGCTTCGGCCATGGCCGCCGCCCGCTTCGGATCGGTGGCTTTAATGTACTTCTGAGCCAGCTCCATGCTGGTCTCCAGCGTGGACAGACCGTTCTGCAAACCCGTCTTCATTGAGCCGTCATAGTCAATGCCGGCTTTTTCGTAGGCCTTGACCGTGTCGGTCGAGCCGATTTTGCCCATCCAGTTTTTCAGGTTGTTGGCCGCTTCGTCCGAGCTGCCGGCCTGTTTCATCTGCACCTGAAGCATGGCGCCCAATTGCGTCACCGCGTCCATGCCGGTGATGCCGTTGCTGGCCATGTTCGCCAGCAGCTCAGGGAACCACTTGGCCATGTCGGACGCTTCGAAGCTGCCCGCCTGACCTTGGTAGGCGATCGCCTCCAGCGCCTGCTGCATCTGCTTGGGGTCGGTGATCTTGGCGTTCTGTCCCAGGGCGTTGATCATCTTCGCCGTGTCGACACCACTGGATCCCTGCCCCACGACAAACTTGGCCGCGACAGGCGCGTACTCCAGCGCCTTGCTCAGGTCCATACCGGCGCCGACCAACTGATTGACCACGTCGGCTACATCGTTGCGCGCCATGCCGGTGTCGCGTGAAGTGTCGATGATCTTGCGCGACATCTCCTGCTCTTGCGGCTTGTTGGCAATGCCGGCCTTGATCGCGATGTCCCGCACGATCGCGCCATAATCAGCGCTGACCTTGGTCGGCACTGCCAAGGCGCCTACACCGACCACCGCCGCACCGACGGCGCCCTTCATGCCCTTCACGCCCGAATCAATCTGCTGATGCCCCTTGGCTTTCAGCTCGGCTTTGTTGGCCGTCTGCCCCATCGAGCGATAGGCTTTTTCCAGCCGACCGACCTCGATCCCCTGCTTTTTCAGGCTGTCGAGGTTTGAGTTCAAACGGTTGAGTAATTTGGACGCACCGGCCGCGCCGGTGTCGTGAGCCTTCTTCCATTCTTCGCGCAGGCGGATGGTGTCGCCAATCGTGCGCTGCAGCACGCGCGCCTTGTTGCCTTCTGCCTCGAGGCGCTTGATGCGCCCGGTCACATCCTTGAACGCGGCGCCGACCGTCGAACTGACGGCGCCGCCGATCACCAGCCCGAGGGCGATTTTGTTTGCCATGTGATGGCCCCCATGTGCCCAGCACTACCCAAAGCGGCTCAATCCGTGAGCCACCACACCATTTCCGCAAACGGCATCGACTGGATCTCGGCGGCGGAAAATCCCGTTTCCGCCGCCAGACGTTTCGCCGCCGACTTGATAACGCTGGGGTTAAAGCCCGTCGTCGTTGTCCATGCGAAAATAGCCGGCCTGCAAGCGGTTAAAATCCACCAGCTTCAGCCCCTCCAGATCCGCCACAGGGGCACCGGACAACGCCGCAAACAACACCAGCTCGCGCTGCTCATCGTCACCACTGACCTCACGGTTGGCGGCACGCACGTCGCCCACGGTGGGCGAACGCAAGGCCAGCTTGTCGACCGTCACGCCGTTGATTTCGCTCGGGCACGACAGCGTCACCAGCACCTGATCGGTGGTCAGCGATAACCATGCCGGCATCGACTTCGAATAATCGGTTTTCGGCACCAGGTGCGAATACGCTGCCTGCACGCGGCGATAGTCGGCCAGCTTGAGGCCTTCCAGATCCTTCAGTCCGACTTCGGCCAGACCGGCGAACAGCATCAATTCGCGTTGTTCGTCGTCACCGTTTGCGGCACGGTCAGCCGCACGCACTTCACGCACGGTCGGATTACGCAGGTTCAACGTCTCGACGTTGACGCTGTTCGCTTGGCTTGGACGGGTCAGGGTTACGACGGCACCGAGTGCACTGAGCGAAAGCCAGGCCGGCAGGTTTTTAGCGATTGCTTGAGTCATCTGGATCTATTCCTTACAGGCCGAGCGCATTGCGCACTTCGAGCAGTTGGTCTTTGCCGTCGATCACCTGAATGCCGGCGACCATGTCGATTTCGTACATCAGGCGCCCGTCGATTTCGAGCTTGTAGTAGGTGACCGCAATCGCGTGTTTGATCTCGGCCGGGTCGCCGGCTTTCCAGTCACCCAGATCGACCTCTTTGAGGCGACCGCGCAGGGTGGCAACGACTGCTGTCACCGCGCCTTTTTGACCCTTGAAAGCACCTCGGAACGTGGCGTTAAAGGCCGTGCCGTCAGCCAGGCCGAAGTACTTCAACGATTCGCGGCGCACGCCCTTGGTGACAAACGAGGCTTCCATTTTCTCAAGCCCCTGATCCATCTCGATGGGGCCGGCCATGCCGCCCCCACGATATTCGTCGGTCTTGGTGGTCAGTTTGGGCAGCGTCAGGCTGGGTACGTCGCCGGAGAAGTTCACGCCGTCGACGAACAGGTTGGTGTTGAACAAGGTTTGAGGAATCATTTGCTACGCCCCCTTAGGCTGCTTCAAGCACTTCGGTCATCCATTGATCGGTGACTTCGAAAAGGAAATTCGGGTTTTCTGCCGGCGGAACATCGGTGAAACGGATGCGCCAATACACCTTGCCCTGGGCGATCTGGCTGGCCGTGTTCAGCTCGGTGTCGGCGAACACTTCAAAGTTGATGATCGCGCCCTGGGCTTTGAGGTCGCGCAGGAATGCATCCAGACCGTTGGTGACATCGGCCACATAGGTCTTGGTGATCGAGCGGTCGACCGCCCATTTGTGCCCGGCCTGCACCGCGTCCATGAGGATGAACAGCGTGCGAACGCGAGTAACAAAGGCCCACTTCGGATCGCTCGACAGCGTGCGGTTACCCCACAGGCGATAGCCGTCGTCGCGAATAATCGTGGTGATATTGGCGTTGTTGAGCAGGTTGGCTCGGCACGTCTCGTCGCCGTCCAGGTACTCGACCGCGCGGCCGGTACCGGTGATACCGGTCAATTCCTTGTTCGATGGCGAGGCCCAGAAACCGTATTCAGCATCCGTCCACGCAAACAGGCCTGCTGCCCAAGCCGAGCTGGGTGCGTCGACCGTCGAGCTGGTGACGGTGTCCCAGTACTTCACACCCGGGTCGACCATGAACAGGTTGCGACTGCCGAAGTTATCGGCGTAGGCCATGGCGGCCTCATCGGTGGTGCCAGGGCCGTCGATGATGCCGATGGCGCGCAGCTTCTGCGCCACGCTGTCGATGGCCGTGGCCACCGCCTGAGTCGCGGTGTGGCCCGGGGCGATCAGCAATCGCGGTTGGGCGTTGAACAGGCTTTTGCCATCAAGCAGCGCCTGCAGGCCGGTACGCTGACCCGAGGCCAGCACGCCACCGATGATCGCCGAGGTTTGCAGCGCAGGGTCTTCCAGCTTGGCCACGCCGATGGCGACGATCACCGCCTTGGCTTTGACGTAGATCGCCTGACAGGCCTTGGTGATTGCCGAATCGGCGCCGAAGGCGGCAATGGCTTCGCGCTCGGTAGTGATCAACTTCAGCTCGCCCGCCTTCGCTGTACCGCCGCCGAGGACACCCGGGGTGAAGGTGTCACACAAACCAATAATCGACGACGATGGCAGCGAGATGGTGCGCGCGCCGGTCTCCACCACCGTGGTCGTGATGCCGTGAAATAAACCACTCATAAGGGTCAGTCTCCAGAAACGAAAAAGCCCCGCATAAGCGAGGCTGTGAGGGTGTTGGTGTTACGCGTAACGAAATGAAAAACGCCCCGGCAGTGCGGGGCGTTTAGTCGGGTTGTGCTGACAGCCAGGTCGGCGCCGGCGGCCGGTGTTCGACGAGCGGGAATTGCTCACCTTGCGGCCAGTCCCGCAATGCCTGCAAGTACACCAACAATTCGGAGAACTGCTCGGCACTGAGGGTAGTGGGTGATTCCACTTCCACCTGATCCCGATGTCGATCACGCAGCCAGGAAACCCGCAAAACCTCGGCATCACGCCAAGCGCGCTCTGCCGCCGCCAGATCGTCAGAACTCGGCGGCAACATATCGACCAGAATCGGCAACCCCCCTTCATCATGGCCCCGGCGTTTTCCCAGAGGCGGGTTCGCCAAGACTTCTAGAAAACGCGCTTCGCTGATCGCCACCGCATCGCCCGGAATCTCACCATGAAAGCCCTTGAAATAAGTGCAGCCCGTTGACTGCGAATAAAGCCTTTGCATGCCCATATCTATTTTCCCACCGATAACCAGAAGACGTTGCCGCCAATTCCACCAAGCGAGGATCGCAGCAAAAATCCAGTTTTAGACAGCGTGTCAGGTGCAGCGCCATACGTGACAACATCCGAGGCCACCGCCGTGGCAACCGTCCCATCCGTGGCCAGCACGACAAAACAATCATTTGCGTATGCAAGAGTGAAGCTTATCGGCGTTTTATCGACGTAGCTGCCCAGCCCCCATTGAATGGTGAAGCCGCCAAGCCAGCTAGGAAAAGCCACATACCCGTTAGGCGTGAGACTCGCCAGAAAACCTAGCCTGAGTTTTTTCGGTGTAACAATCGTGGCGTCATCGGTGCCGGCATCGGTCTGCGCCTTCGTGGCGATCTTGGCCGTGCCAAGCTTAATTTCGGTGGCCTGAGTCGCCAGCGCCTCGAGCGCCGCAATGTCGATATTTCCCTGATTGATCGGCGCATTCCAAGCCTTGATACACCACACGACCGCGATGTTGCGAGGACGGGATCGCATAAAGTCAACGCCGACATAGGCGGTGCCAGGCGCCTGTACACCGTCCATATTGAGCGGGGTTGCAGCACTGGGCGTTGTATTTACCGTGACGGACTCGACAACTGCCGGAGCTGAATCGTACTCAAGCCCCAACACCCTTACATGAGCAGGGTTATTCAGATTCGGAATCGGCAGGTTGAGACCATCACCATCACCGTAAGTCGCCGTACCTACCTGCCAGCTTCCGACAGCTCGCCCCGCGTCCACACCACGTCCATGATCCCAGCCGCGCAGGAACTCGCCGCGCGATTCCGGCAAGCGGAAATTGCCGGCGCCCTCATCACCCTTGTTGAAAGCCGTGCCGAGGAACGCCGCCAGATCTGGATAGACGGCAATGCTCTTGACGCTACCGTCCAGCTCCAGAAAGCCGGGAGCGACCTTGTCCAGCGGGAACGCGACCGTCGCACCGACCGGCAACGCCGAGGCCTGGGCAATCATCGACTCGATTTCGGCCTTGGTGTAGCTGTCCTTGATCCCCATTTTCGCCAGCGTGTCCGGGTTATCGCCCGAGACCACAATCCCGCGATCGTTGACCTTGACCCGGGTGAATTCGCCCGGCGTCTTGTTCTTCGGCAGCACTTCCAGAATGGCCGCGTCGACGTAGGCCCGGGAGGCCAGCACAATCGCCGGGTCAATCTTGAGCTGAATATTGCCCGTGCTGGTGACAATGAAGTTCATCCGCACGATTTGCGTGCGGCCCGAACCTTGCGACAGCAGCGGCTTGAAGCTCGGCGCGCAGTTGGCCACCGCCACCAGATCACCGTCCGCATCGTAGAGGCCGATTTCGCGAATCCACTTGCCGCCCTCATCGGCCAGAATGATCTGTTCGGCGATGATCACCGCCGAGTTAACCGGGTCGATCTTCAGTTGATTGAGCGGCTTCCGGCGCCACTCATTGAGCAGCTTAGTCTGGCTGGCCGACGGCACCGGGTTGGGCGGATCCGCCAGCCCGTTCGGATTGGCATCACCCACGCCCATTTGCGTGATCAGCCAGGGAATGCCGAGCGCGTCGGCGTTCGCCTGCTTGGCCATCCCCACGTTCGTGAGGATCGCGAAAAACTGCGAATTCGCATCAATCATAATAAACGTCCAGGGTGTCTATGGTGTGTTCGCGACCGACCACGCCAAAGTTGCCAGTGACCTCAATGTCACGCATGACGGGCGGGTAAACGTCGATTTCGTCGCCTTCGTAGAGGGACACGGCGATATTCAAATCGCCTTGAGTTTCCAGGCTGATCGCCAGCCCGGTCAGTTGCCGGGTAACGGGTTTGGCGTCGTCGATCAGGCGCTCAAGCTCCCGATACATTTCCTCGGTGATGCCGGTATCGAGAACGCCGACCTTCAGCGCGAAGGTGCCCGGCACTCCCTCGGGCACGGTCTGGAACCACTCGACAATCTCAATGAGATAGCCCAGCGGCTCGACCACCCGGCGCAGCGCGCCGATCGTGCCCTTGTGCTTGTGGATGTAGAAAGACGCTTTGATGGCTGCGCGCTTGGTCGCTTCAGACCACCGATAATCCCAGCGATCGACCGACCACGCCCACGCCAGATGCGGCAGCAGATGCACCGGGCAGGTATCGGCGTTGTAAAGGTCGCGCAGCGGGACAATTGTTTTTTCGAAGAACGCGGCCTCCATGGCCCGCTCCAGTTGCGTGCTATTGATCGGCAGTAGGCTCTTCATGTCAGCCCGCCATCGTCACGGTGTAATCCATGCAGTACGCCGCCTGCTCCTTGGTCGGGGCCAAGTCGACCCAGCCGGGCAGCTCCACCCGGGAAACGCCGGCAACGTGCAATTGAGCATCAATCGCCGAACGGGCCACCTCAACCCCCAGCCGCTTGCGTGGATTGATCCACGCCGCCAATCGACTTTTCGCTTCGGCCAAACTGGCATCGTTTTCCGGCCCGGCACCGCTCATGTGCAGGATGGCGTCAATCCGGTAATCAATGATCTCGGCACTCTGTACCGTGACGCGATCACCGACCGGCCGCACATCGTCGTCATTCAGCTCAGTGCGAACAACGGCCAACAGCTCAGGACTGGCCTCGCCGCGCCCATCCCCCTCGGAACTCAGCACCGTTACCGTAACGTAACAAGGCGCTGGGCTTTCAGCGGAGGCGTCAGCGACCAGTCCCGAGGCGCTGCGCGCATGCAGGATGTAACTGTTACGTGGCCCGGCCGTGGTCAGCCCTTCATAGGCCAGCTGGATGCGCTCTCGAAACGGGTCGTCTTCTTCCTTGACCTCAGGCACCGGGGGCACCGCTTGCAGATCCGCAGCCTGAATCACCAGGCGTTTCAGATTGACGTTGGCCCCGAGGTGATCGAGGTCGCCGCCCCTCGCGTACGCCAATAAAAGAGCCTTGCCGGCATCGTTGACCCGGGCGCGGTTGCCGACCTTGTTGTAAGCCCCAACTTCCAGAGTTTTTACCACTGGATCGCTTTCCAGCGCGGCCGTCCAGTTACCACCCATGTACCCGCGAAACACGCCTAACGAGTCCTGATAAACCTCTTCAAAATCCAGAGGCTCCAACACGGTCGGCGCTGGCAACGACGACAAATCCACGATATTCATGCGGCCACCTCCAACGTGACGCTGTCGCCCAGGTACTTCCCGACGATTTGCAGATTGATTTGCCCACCAATGACGGAAATGACACGCACCTGATCGAGCTTCAAACGCGGCTCCCAGCGTCCAAGAGCGCGAGCGACCTCAGCCTGTACGGCGCTTTTCCAGCCTTCGTTAACAGGCAAATCGACAAATCTGCGCAGCTTGCTGCCGTACTCCATGCGGTGGCGGCGACTGCCCAGCGGCGTGCCCAAGATGTCGCCGATGGATTGGCGCAAATGCGCGATGCCCGAAATGGGTTGGCCGGTGTGGCGATCCATTCCGATCATCTATGTCACTCCAGCGGTTCAAGTTCGGGGTGCGTCTTCAGGAAACTGACAGCCTGCTCATCGGATGCCGACACCTCGACCTCGTGCTTGGCCACCGCCAGCGTGCGATCCGTTCCGGGGATGCACAGGGTGCGCGAGGTGTAGAGCTTGTCGCGAAACTTCAACAGCAGATCAGGCGTTCGCTGTTGGGCTGTAATGGGCTGACGATTCGGCGACGGCAATTGCTCGTCGACAGGCTGGTCATTGATCTTGGCCATTGGTTTTCTCCGGACACAAAAAAGCCCGCACGCGGCGGGCCGGATGAATGATGGGTTAGTGCTTGTGATGGTTGTCGCTGTTGCCGGCGGCCATGATGTTGCCAGCGCCGTCGATGTTGCCCGTTACGGATAACGGGCCGTCGATATTGACAGGTCCTTTGATATTCACGGTCGCTTCAAGATCAATCGTTCCCGACTTCACCGTTACCGCGTTATCCGTAACGACGACGTCCGTGCCGCCGACCTTGATCGCCACCGTGCCACTCGGCAAGGTGATGGTGTAAGACTTCGCCTGCCAGTCGTAGATCAGCGAGCCGCCATCATCGAAACGCCAGACCTCGACGTGGTCGCGGTTGTCCGGCGGCGGCCCAGCATTCCCGTACAGGCCCGGGACAAACGTGCCTTGTGACACGTCACCGCTGGGACTGATCAAACTGCCCTGCTCGCCCATGGACGGCGCCCGCCAGTGCCTGGCCTTGCCGGCGGCGATGCTGTGCCAGCGCACCCAGGCGCTGGTCCATTCACTGCCATCCGACACCCGACACACCGGCGGAGATGCGGACAGATCCACCGCGACCACGTAGCAGGCCTTTACCGCCCCCGCGATCATGCGGTCATGCTGGGCGCTTGCGTAACTCACGGCAGATCCTCCGGCCTGAATTGCCCGTCACCCGGATCGACTTCAAACACCAACGTCCCCGGCGGTTCGTCAGGCCACGGCCATTCCTCAAGGCCGAGATAAACTTGCTGAGTCCACTCCACCAGCCACACCGTGTATCCATCCAGGTGCTGCTGGGTCCAGTCCTGCAGCGATTGCACAAACTCGGCGGGTTCAACTGCCAACCCCCACGTCTGCGAACGCAGCAGCACCGCCAACTGGGTCGCCAATTGCACGGCCTGTTGATGATGGTGCGGCTTGATCGGGTCAACAATGATCCGAGCCTCGAACTTGCAGACCAGCGAGGTTTCGCCGGTGCCGATATCGGTACCCGGCTCGATCTCGGCCACCTCCAGAAACACCGCTGGCAGCAACACGCGATCCTTAATGTTTGGCCAAGCGGTGACGGCCTGCACGCCCGGCAAGTGGGTATGCAGATGCTGCTCTACCGCCTGATAAAGCTGGTCCATGCTGAACGGTTCGTCAGACATTGCCGATCCTCTTAAGGTATTTCTGCAGCTCAAAGTTGAGTTCCTGCTTGAGAATCTCCAGCAGACGCTCATCGGCCTTTTTGACCCAACTGTCGAAATGCGGCCGGGCCTGCTCCAGCGACACTTTGGCTTTGGCCAGCGGGAAACGACTGCCGTGTTCGGCGACCCAGCCCGAACTCGGCCCGCGACCAGGTGACACCGTGCTGTCCGGGTAATCGTCCCCGTTGAAATGCTTGCTGGCTGTGCGGATCCAGATGTCGGGTTTGTTGCCGTAGACCTTCTTGAGGAAAGCCCCTTGGTAACGCCGCCCCGCCACCGACACACCGCTGCCGGTTTGCCGCGCCCGGCCGATCCGGCTGGATTCGATGGCGTTCAACCCGAACCACAGTTTGCCGCTCGCGGCACCGCCGGAAACCGGATAGCTGCGCAACCGCTGACGCACCGCTGCAACAGCAATGCGCTCTGACCGACTGACGGCTCGGGCAATGTGCGTGCGCAACCAGCCCAACGTCTTGTTGATCGCGCGCCGATGCGCCGCAGCAGCCGCTTTCGGCACCACCTTGGCAAAGTCTTGGAACGCCTGAAAATCTGCGGCCGAGGACTGGATAGAAATCATCCCGCCACCGGCCGAGGGTTTGAAATAGCTGCCGACACTCATGGCCGCAACCTCAGAATCAGGGCGACCAGTCCGTCGCCGCTCGGTTCGAGCTGGATCAAGTCGTAGTCACCGCCGCCATCCAGAGCAGGCAGGTCAACGCTGACCAGCATGCCCTGTTCCAGACCTTGCGAATCGCTGACGCGAATCTCGAAGCGCGGCTCGCGCAACCCGGTGTTGAGCTTGCCGAACTTGGGTTGCAGCCAGGGCGCGGCAAACATGCCGAACACTGGCTCTTCGCGACCCTCGATCCGCGCCGTATCGCCCAGCGTTTCGAACACCACCGCGTCGACGTCGGCGATCAGATCGCGAAAGCCCACGGTCAGAGTTCCAGCAGGATCTGAGCGCGCGGTCGAGTGCACAGGTGCAACGGGTTGGACTGAGCCTCCCCGGCCATACCTTTGTTGAAGGGCAGCGGCTCGATCATGCTGTAGTACGGGATGCCCTGGGTGTTGACCGTTTCCATGTAGTCGGCCGGCGCAAACACGGAGATGTACAGATCGGGCACGCCTTCGGGAACCAGCAGCGCCTTGTCGTCATGGACGAAGGAAACGCCGGCGACCTTGCCACGGTAACGCTCCCAGATGATGCCGCCGAACTCGAAACTTTCCCGGGCGTCACCACGCAGCGCTGCCGCTTGCTGACTGTTGAGGTAGGTCTCTTTGACCGACTTGTGAACAATCAGCTTGTTCCAGAAGTTCTTGCCGCAGAAGGCGCGAGAACCGGTGCTGGTCACACTGCCGAGCGCGTCTTCCTGCATGTCCAGCGCTTCACCGCACTTAACCCGCAGCTCGGTACCGGCCTCAGTCAGCCCCATGGACAACTTCTGACGCTCCACACCGAAGGCCGCATAGATGTCCAACAGCGGGGTTTGGCCATCGGCATCAAGGATCAGGCCATTGAGGGCACCCATGCGCTGGAACTCATGCGTGGCGTCCAATTGACGACGCGCCTTTGCCAGGCGTGCATTGACCACGTCCTGTACCGCCTGCAGCTCGGTTCGAGTGCCGAAGGCGCGGATGCCTTGGATCTCATCCGCCTTGATGGTGAAACGCTCAGGCAGGTGCACGGTGTTGAACGGGATCAGGTTGCGCTTGCTCGCCGCAACCACCAGGCCAGAACCACCGCGCTCGCCGGCCGGCACCAGTGCCAGGGTGTCACCGTCCTTTTCAATCTGCACGGTCAGGGTGGTAATGCCTTCCTCGCGGAACAGGCCCAGGGCGCTGATGCGGCCCGGCAGGTAGGGTTGATCATTGAGTGCAGCGGTCAGCGAGGTAACGGTAAACGCTTCGTCTTCAAAAATGGCGATATCGGCCATGGGTACTCTCCAGAAACGAAAAATCCCGCACGCGGCGGGATGCATACAAAAAAAGGATCGACTTAGCGGACGATCACGAAATGCGCGGCGAGTGCTTTCTCGGCGGCCAGATCGAGGCCGGTCAAATGCGCTTCACTGACCTCGGCCAACCGCACCACGGCGCGACCGCGACGCACCACATCGGATTCGCCCAGCGGGCCGTAGAGAATGGCGACAGCGTTTTCGGTGCCGTCCTCAGCAGTCGGTTCGTAGGGTGCGAATTCGCCGGAGGCGGTCACCAGTCCGAGGATTTGTCCCGGCCACAACGCTGGACCGGCCGCGACGTTGATCGCTTCACGCGAAATATTGCCGGCGCCTTCGGACAGCAGGAATTCACCCGCGTGCATCGGTTCCTGTTTGATGGTCATGCTCTTGCTCCTTTCGCGCTTTGCGCGGTTCCAGTTTGGGCCACTTGGCGAGCAGCCCAAATCGAGTTGGGGTCAGGTTGTTTGGCCAGCACCTTGGGCGCCAGGTCGTCCGCCAGCGGCAGACTGTTGTCGATTTCGAAGCCCTTACCGCTGGTGACAATCTTGTCGAACAGACGCGCCCGCACCGACGCCTCGTCCAGACCTGCCGCGACATACTCGGCGCTGAATTCCGGCAACCGCGCGGCCACGCAGAGGTCGTTTATCGCCTTGGCGCGTGCCAGACCGGCTAAAACGACCTCTTCGCTTTCAAGCTGGGTGGACTTGAGCAGCGGCTCGATCAGGTTGCTGATGCCCGCCGCCGTGCATCGCTGAGTGACCATCAATGCCAACTTGGCCGAGTCGACTACAGGTGGCACCAGCGGCGGATCGACAGGATCAAGATCCGGATCCGCTTCAGGTGGCTCGTCGAGCTGGGCCAGCAAATCAGCCGGTGCGTGCTGGAATCGTTGCAGCACCGCGCCTTGACCGAGGCACGCTTTGACTTTGATGCCGTCGCCGACTTCGTCAGCCAGACCGAGGGCCAATGCTTCATTGGCAGTCAGCCAGGTTTCTGCATTAACCATTCGCCGCAGTTCTGCGTCGTCGATGTTGGGCGCCTTGGCCTTATAGGCCGCAATGATCGCCTCCAAGGTTTGATCCAGCACATCAGCGACCCGGCGAAAGTCCTCAGCGTCCCCGCCTGTATAGGTGTAGGGGTTATGAATCATCAACATGGCGTTCGCCGCGATGACTACGCGGTGTGCACCGCACACGGCAACGCTGGCCGCACTCGCTGCCAGTGCATCAATGCGACCAGTGCAGCGCTCGCCCAGCCGCGACAGCGCGTTGTGCATGGCCAGACCATCGAACAAATCGCCGCCGATGCTGTTGAACGCGGCCACCACTGGTGAAACGCCGTCATCCATGGCGCGCAGATCCTGCACGAACTGATTAGCAGTGATGCCCCACGCGCCGATCTCGCCATAGACGAAAACTTCGATCACTCGATCGGCCGCTTCGCCGCTGGCATTAACGGCATACCAGGTCTTGTCCTTGACCTCGACGCGTTTGCCGGCGCGGTTGTAAATACGCGGTTTCGCGCTCTTGCTCATGGTTGCTCCTTGTCGTCGGTGTCTTCGACGGCATCCAGGGTGTTGTAGTTGAGGCCCAGCTCTGTGGCCCGCTTCAGATCGGCGGCGTTTTCCAGATCGACCGTTTCGGCGTCGTAGCCGGTACGCAGGACCATCTCGCTGCGCGACGAAAACCCGGCTCTAACCTCCATCGCTCGCGCCTGCACGTCCTGCACCGGCTGGATGTAAGCCCAGCCTTGTGGCACCCAGCGGGTGCGCAGGTATTGGCGGCGCTTCTGTGCGTAATCGTCCAGCACCAAGACACCCGACAGCACCGCCATGTCCATCCACGCAGCCCGTACCGGGCGGCAGAGTTGATGCACGTACACGCTGAACTGCAGTTGTTCCAAGCGACGCCGAAACTCGTTGAGTACCACCCGCAGCGCTCGATCGTTGATGCCGCGCATGTCGCCGGTGAGGATTTCGTAAGGCGTGCCCGATCCCGCTGCTGCAGCCATCAACTGTTGACGCATGAAGTCCGGGTAGTTGTTGCCCGCGTCCGGCGGTTTGGAAAATTCCACCTCTTCGCCCGGACCGAGTTCCTGCATGGTGCCGGGTTCGAGCGCGACCATCGGCGTAAAACCATCGCGATCCGTAACCAGCGGCGCACCGGTAACCGGGTCGCGCGGCATGGGTCCCGATTCCGGCGGGGGGCGAGTGATGAAGCCGGCAAACAGGTTGGCCACCTCCTGACGGAACAGCACCGCGTCGTCGTAGTTGTCCAAACTGCGTAGCCGTTTCAGAACCGGCGACAAGCGCGGCACACCGCGCAACTGGCCAGGTTCGACCGGTTCGAAGATGTGCAGCACCTGCGTGGCCGGGACGCGCACTAGCTGGTTGTAGCCGGCGTTCAACGAGGCCGCATCACGCGGGTGCGACAGGTACATCCAATACGCTACCCGCTTGCCGCCGGGCGTGAACTCGATGCCGGCTCGGATGATGTTGCCGTTCTTGGTGCTCTCGAATTTGTCGTGCGGCACGAACTCCGGCGCCAGGATCTGCAACTGCAGCGGAACCGCCAAACCTTCGTCCCGACTGCGAGGACGCAACCGGACGAAGCACTCGCCCGATGTTTCCACCGTGCGCGCCACTAGCGCCTGCTGGCCGTAAAAGTCGGTGCGGTCATCCGCATCAGACTCATCAACCCAATCGCTCCACAGCTCCTGCAGCAGCTTGCGCAGGGCATCATCATCGGTCGCTGGCCGAGGGGTGATGCCGGTGCCGATCAGGTTGCTGACGCGCTTGTCGATGACGTTGAAGGCATACGGGTCATTGCGAACCGCTGCCCGGGAGCGCGACCGCAAATTGCGCAGTGCCGGGGTGTTGATGCTGTTGATCCCGTTGTCGGGAGCGTCCCAGTTAGCGGATCGGCGCCCTTCACCAGCGCCTTCGTAACTGGCCTTGATGTTGGACGGCAGCACAAAGCCGTTACGGGTCAACGTCGGAAAATGTCGGGCCATTAAAGTCCCCTGCCCCCGTGATAAAGGCGAACCACGCGCGAACGTGGCCCGGCGGCGCTGGCCAGCGACGAGCGTATTTCTTCGCGCGCCTTGAGCAGCTCATCGACCGTGCGGTATTCCACGGTACGGTCGGTGTAGCGCACAGTTTTCTCACCGCGAGCAATGGCCGCCTCAACCGCGTCGAGGTGCTTTTTCGTAAATGACATATCAGCGTCTCTTCAGGTAGCCACTGGTGGAACTGCGGCGTTGTGGGGGAGCGGCTGCCGGACGTGATTTCACGGCTGGTTGCGGCGCCTGCGGTGCTGCCGGTGTTACGACTGGCCGGCTGAGCCGTTCGCTCTGAACGGGTTGGCTGCTATCGCCCGAAACCGACTCGTTGACCGCCTGCCGAATCCGCGCCCAATCGTGATCTTGGTAGCGGTTGATGCCGAGGTAATGGGCCATGGCCAGGTTGTAAACCAACAGATCGAGCGCTTCGTTACGCTCGGATTTGCCCTTGGTCCATTCGATGCGTTTATGCCCCCTGACGTAACGGGTGACTTTGCGCTCAGCCACGCACTGGGAGAAAAAGTCATCCGGCAGGTCGTTGGCAAAGTGCAGCGCTCCCGGGCCGGTGTCGAATACATAGCGGTTATAGATCCAGTCCTTCGCCGTGTCGGTACCGACAATCCAAAGCTCGGCACCATGCCGTTCAGTCAGGCCCTTCCATGTCACGTCGACCATCGAAGGTCGCTGCGCGATCACCGGCCGGCCCCGCTTGCTCGCCCCCTTGATGGCGAACACGCTGCGCCAGCGGCGCATACGACAGAACTGATAGACCTCATCCGTATGGTTACCACCGGAGTCGACCGCAGTCGCCATGATCATCAGCTCAGCACCACAAGGGTGTCTGTAACGGGCCTTGAGTAACTCGTCCAGCGCCGCCCAGGTGCGCTCATCGGCGGGGTCGCCGGAGATCACTTGAAAGTCGACCACCCAGCGCTCCATGCCAGCGCCCCAACCCATCACCATCAGTTCCAGGCGGTTGGCTTGGGTGTCAACAGAAGCAGTCAGCATCAACACGCCGTCGGGCATTGAGCCAAGCCCGTAGTTTTCCAGCCGCGCCCGATCCCTCAGCACATCGGCCGAGGTTTGCTCCTGAGCGCTATCCCAGACCTTGGCCAGCCGAGTGTTATAAAACACCTGCATCGGCTCCAGATCGCCTTTGGCCTGAGCCTTTTTAGCCTTCTCGAATTGCTTGGCCAACGAGGCCCAACCGGTCCAGCCGGGCGGCGAGTACAGCGCATTCAAGTTAAAACCAATGGTTTCGCCATCGCCTTGGGTGTGCGCTCGCCACTCCCCTTTCGCCAGCATCTCGCCCTTATAGCGCTCTTCGATCAGCACGTCGCAGTCGGGGCCGGCGCACTGGTAATGCACAACCTGAAAATCCGCCGAGTAATGCAAACGCTCCCATTCGAGAACCTGCATGTGGTCACAGGTTGGGCACGGCACGTAGTAGTAACGCTGATCGCTGACCTCAAACAGATCAGCGATCCGTGACGCCCCCCTGACCGTCGGCGAACTGGAAAAATAGAATTTGGCGTTACGGCCGAAAGTACTGCCGCGAGTCTCGGCCAGTTCGACCGGGTCGCCCTCTTCGCCCACGTCCACACTCCAGCGATCAACCTCGTCGCCATAGATGTAGCGCGCGGAAAGCTCCGCCAGGTTAGCCGCCGAACCGGCCGTGGTGATGTACAGCGAACCACCCTCGAACTCCTTCGTGTCCATGGTGTTGCGCGCATCCCGCGAGCGGTTGGACGCCACGCGCTCACGCAGCACCGGCGTGGCCTTGATGGTTTTACCAATCCGCGACGATACCCGTTTGGCCAACCCCAGACTGGGCAACAACGTGAGGATGTTGGACGGGGCCATATGGATCAGGCCGCCGATCCAGTTCAAGGCGATCTGCGTTTTCATCAACTGCGAAGCCACCATAGTCACCACGCGTTTGCACGGGTGGGCTGGTGACAGACAGCGCATCGGCTCACGCGCATAAGGGGTACGCGAAGTGTGGTATTGACCAGGCTCGGCCGCACCCGTGTCGCGCGGGATGCGCATGTACTCGTCGGCCCACTGATCAATCCAGACATCTGGCTCTGGTCGCTGCCCACGGAAATACGCTTCGCGGTACACCGTCGCACCGTTCGACATTTCTAAGGACATAGGGTTAGCTCGGGGTAATGGCTTGTTGTAGATCTGCTGCTGACAGCCGCTCAGCATCTTCCAGTGTTTGTCGCAAAGCCGACGTCAGACGCTTTTCGATTTGCCATGGATCAGACAGCGAGGCCAGTTCCGGCGATAGCTGTGGCGCCATTCCCAGCAAAAGATCACGCAGTAAGCGACCGGCGTTATAGGCCGCATCTTCGACCGCTTTACGCTCTACCAAGGTGCCTCGGGCTTTAAGGAAGTTGTCTTTTTCCTGAAGCGACAGGTAGTGCTCACGAAGAGCGCGTGACTTTTGAAAGTCGGGTACCTGGCCAGAGGGGTCATCTACAAAGTCTGCAATGACTATTTCCAGCGGTGGCTGATCACCCCGCTTCGGGCGATTGCGCTCATGTCGAGCGGCGACGGCGGCCTTGCTCGGGTCGCTCGTCATGGCCAGAAGCTTCTCGCTGGCATCCACATCAATCTGCCCGGCAGCATTCAGAACCAGTCGTTCATTCTTGACCAGCTTGCCAACGTACTGCCGAGACCACCCCTTCAGCTCGCAGTACTCCTTGCGAGTTACAAAAGCCATGCGGCCTCCATCGTCGTGGCTTGTTAAGCCTGTCAACTAACCCGGCTTAGTTGACAAGCCCTCTGACCATTGCGCCGGGGCTGCTGTTTAAGAAAATGAACAGGCATGAAAAGGCCTACAGTCCAATAGAACCGGGGGGACTTCACTAAAAACCACTTTTTGGATCATGCGAATTCTGTCGCTGAAAACCCGGCATTCCTTGTCAACCTGTCAACCGCTGTCAACTAACTTTCCAGCCCTGTGGCTAACGCTTTCCCGCGGGTTTCCGACCCCGTACCCTTCGAAAAACCCCAGGGTCCCCGGCGTTTTTCGCGCACGAAAACCGTGCGCGCGCCCTGAAGCCGTATCACCTTGGGCTCGCTGTCCGGAGATCCGGGTGGATCAGGCACTCAGTAGCGGGCGCCGCCTCTAGTGGTTAAGATCGATTTGAGTTAACCAAAACCAAAAAGGACGTTTATGAAAAATTTGAACACAGAAGCTTTTGCCACCCAGCTCGCACTTATCTCGCTAATCAGGGCTCTCAATGAAAACGGCCAACAGAACGTAGTTCGTCACGCGCACACTTTCCTCGAGATGGAACTCAAACACTTTCCTGAAGGTTTTAGAGATGACCTCGAAGAGGTCAAGAAGGCGACAGCCAATATTTTTGCCGTCAACTCCCCATCCTTAGCGCCGCAACAATAAACTGCTCACTACGCAACTGATTGTCAGTAGATGGCTCGCACTTGTGTATCGCGCCAACCATGAAATGAGTTTTCTGCTCAAGGCATCGCTGTTGCGCCTTGAGCAGATCCGTCTCTGCCTCTTTGATTTCATCGTCCCCATGAGCCTCAATCGGTTTATCGCACGGCCGAAAATCTCTTGGTGGTTGAAGGCCATGAACAATAGCCATTGCATATACAGCCGCTTTTGAAATGGAAACGTGCGGATAACTTTCTAGCATCTGCCCGTCATCAACACGTTTGAAACTGACGCAGTCGTCATAAACGACCACCTGCCAAGATGAGATGGCTTGTTTGTCTCCAGTGTTCATACTCAGCTCCTACCCCTTTAGATCTTTGCGTAGATCGGCTACGTCCTGGATAAGTTGACCCAGGTCTTTATCTCGCCGCGCCTCAGCCCACTTGAACCAAGCGCGGACCAGCACCCATGCCGGCAAACCACACACAAAGATCAAACCGCCGATAGCAATGAGTCCCACATCGTCGTTTGCCCAGTCGCCAATACCCAACCAGCGCACGACGAAGGCACCGCCACAAATGCTGGAGACTGTGGTGCTGATCATCGCTACGCAGAACTCACGCACCGTCTTCGGGAGTGTCATCGCCATTACGACAACTGCGGCAAGCCCGGCAATGAAGCCAAAGGCGCCCAGCTTGTACAGTGCAATACCACCAGCGGCGGTGAGTGGACCGGGTTCGGACATATTGGTGACTCTCATAGGCCACTCCCGGCCGAGGCCTGGTGGTGTCGGGAATAGATCCGGCTCCAGCAGCACTCCCAGCTCGGAGCGATGGGTGTGGTAGAACCGAAAACGAAAAAGCCCCGGCGAATGCCGAGGCTTGATATGGGTGCACCCGACCAGCAGCGGTCAGATGCTTATTACATGATCAAACGTTGTTCAGCTCACCGAGTATGAACCCATCTATCGCTGACACTTTCCCGCGCCACAGTGTGCCTTGGCTTGGAAGGATCTGATTTCCTCCAGTGTGCACGCGCGCATTATCGAGGTGAACATACTGGTTGGGAAGATTCTCCACTTCCGGATCAGCCTTACCAAAGCCAATGATTCGCTTATAGAGTGCTTCCTGACCTTCCGGATCGGTGTCTGCAAAGGGCGTGGAAATATCTGTCGCTAACCGTTCGAAGTAAGCCTCATGCGGAATTAACGTCCCGGTGACCATGTTTCCGCCGACGGTGAGCGTTACTCCGATTCTTATGTTCGTATCGTTTATGAAACCGCTGAGCCACTGCAGCAACCAGTCGACTTGCCTGCCGTCCCACTCGCTTTTGACTGTCGGGGCACTTCCAAAGTATTCCTCATGAGAAGGATTTTTTACCGTTTCGTCGCTCATGGATGGCTCCTAGCCACTAAATGAAACTCACATATACATCGAATCCTTTCGACAAAAAAGCCCGACTCAATGGCCGGGCTTCCTCGCATTCAAGATACCTGGCGACTGTTGTGCCAGTAGAGATACGCCAGGCCAACCGGTGCAATGAAGATTGCAAACGACCAGCACATCGCCATCGTGAACCCTTTCACCATCAGCATAAGGATGGCGTTGACGAAGAATACGTTCCCGCCCATCACGTAGCTTACGACGCTCTCATATACGAACCGAGAGTATGGGTAGAGCAGCGTGCTGATGACCGACATCACAATCAGCCCAGGCTTACCCATCAGGCCGGTTGGGCTATTGGCCGCGACCGACAAAATCAGAATCGTAAACAACGACCCAAAAATAAGCTGCCGGATGTAGTAGCTGGGGGTCAGCCCGCCAAAAGTCTTCGACAAAAACGACTGCATAAGATCCCTCTAAAACGCTGATTTGAGTGGTGGCCATCGTAACAGCATCATCCCCCAGAATCAGACCTGGCGATCTGAGAATGGGGCATCCATAGCGCCACGAATTGAAACTCTCAAAAACGTGGCGCGCATCAATCAGGATTACTTATCAAGCTTCCGAACGGAGACACCAGGCACATAGTCGTGGCTTTGCATCGAATGCTCCAGAAACGAAAAAGCCCCGGCGAATGCCGAGGCTTGAGTATTCATAAGCAGCTCCCAAGAGCTGCAGAATCGAATTTAGTGAATAGCTTTGCGCGCCTTTTCCATGGCGCTTTGATACATGGCATCAAACAAAGGAGTCATGTCTTCGAGAGAAATCTTGAGCTCTTCGAAGTCGTTGAGCCAAATCGTGTATCCCTTGTCGATTTGCTCGAGCTGCAAATGAAAAGATATTGAGCCATCCGTCCGCGGTTTTGGCTCAGGATCGTAGGTGAACCATATGACGAACTGAATGCGGTCCGCGGATGATCGTTGGAACTCCTTTTTTGGAATTCCGGTGAAGTTTCCGTTCTTATCAATATCTCCAATTGCGACGTGTGGCGCCTCCCTGCCATTGATCATTACCGGGTTTCCGCTCGGCACGCCTAGATATTCCTCAAACTTCCTGCGCACCTGCTGTGCGACATCGCGCAAATGTTCGAGCTTCTCAGCATCAGCCTCGAGAGCTTGCTTGTATGTATTCGCCACTTCCAAAAACTTTGACATTCCAGACACTCCATTAGTCGGAGTAGCAGAGTGCCATAACGAAAAATCCAATCCAACAAAAAGCCCGACGCAATGGCCGGGCTCTGTCTGATGTGTCGCGCTTGAAAAGCTGAACACGGTGCCATGAAAACAGGTGTTTATCTGTACGGAAAGCTTTTTCTACGCAGCTTCAGTAGTTCGATCAATCGCCCCGTCGATCCAAGCCACTCCCGCCTTGATCAGCTCCCATGCCTTTCGCTCAGATATCCCATGCTCCCGCGCAACGCGGTTTGCTGGCCACTTTGCACCGAAGTAATACCAGACAAAGTCACCCATCTGCTGCTCCCGCTTAATCAATCGAGCGAGCGCGGCATCCACGACCAGCGCAACGTCATCGGTGATTACGTATGACTGCGTGCTGGGCTCAGGATTGAACTGGTTCATCATCGCAGCCACCGGGGAGACGTACCGAGGAACACCCATTCCTGCCATTCGCCACGATCCCCACTGCTCGAGCAGGTACTCGGTGTCGCCCAGCGGTTTGTCAACGTATGTTCTTTTCTTCATGCCGCTTTCCTCGGGTTAGGCTCATCCATGCCGAACAGCTCCCGCAGCAGCTTGTCAGCGATCTTGTTTTTTGCGTTGCCTTCAGCGATCCAGAGTCGGGCGAATGCCTCGAATCCGAGATTGGCGCGCGAGGTGTGCCAGTCGGCGATGATGTCCATGAACGCCGCCGAGCCGATCCGGCCATTTGTCTTTTCCAGCAGCAGACGGTTGCCCTGCTTCAGGAACTTGCACTCGACCGCAGTCAAGCTTTTGCGCGGCAGTGCCGCAGTTACGTTACTCATCGGGATGCTCCCCTGTACTGACTGGCGAAGGAGCGGCCGATCTCCACTTCTTCGTTGGATGGCTCGCGGTTGCCGGCGAAGTTGACGAATCGGGCGTACTGCCCCTGCTGCTGAACGAGACAAGAGCCAACAGGCGCGTGCCTGCACTTGGGCATGATCAACTCGGTGACGCCGTTCTGGCCCGCCTCGTCGTCCATGTCGCGATGAACGAGGATGATGCAGTGAGCGTCCGCTTCGATCTGGCCGGAGTCGCGCAGGTCGGAGGCGATCGGCTTCTTGCCTGGACGCTTGGTCGAGTCGCGATTGAGTTGCGCCAGCAGGATCACCGGCACCTCCAGCTCCTTGGCGATGTTCACGATGCCGGTCGAGATCTTGCCAAGCTCAGAGGTGCGGTTGAACGCTTTGCCGTCCGAGCCGATCAGGCCGATGTAATCGATCACCACCACGTCGAGGCCATGAGTGCGCTGTACTTGGCGGGCGATGCTGCGGATGCGTGCCACCGTCAGACCAGACTTGTCGCAAACGAACAGCGGCATATCGAGGATCTTGCTCACAGCCGAGGTCAGCCGCGGCCAGTCATCGTCCTGCAGCTGTCCGTCATCGAGTTTTCGCAGGTCGATACCGCCGATGGACGCCAGCGAACGATTGCCCAGCTCCTCCTCCGGCATTTCCAACGAGAACACCATGCCGACTCCGGCACCGCTGCACGCGATGTGCTGGGCGATCTGCAGACCGAGCGTGGTTTTACCGCTCCCCGGCAGGCCGGCCACGATGGTGACGGTCTTTTTCCGCAGGCCACGGATCATCTTGTCCAGATCTACCAGCCCGGTCGACAGACCAGATTGCAGCGTGCCGTTGAACTTGGAGTCAATGATGTCTATGTTGCGCGTTACCACCTCGTCCATGCGCTTGTAGTCCGGTTCTCCGGTTTGCAAGTCGCGCAGATCCGCCATTGCCAGCTGAGCGCTGGCGATGATCTCGGCGACCGGCCGATTCTCGGTGGCCAGCTCGCGCACCGTGTCAGCAGCGTCCACCAGACGGCGCAGCACTGCGCGCTCTGTCACCACCTTGGCGTAGGCCTTCCAATTGGCAGTGCTGGGCGTATTGCGCGCCAGCTCGCCGGCGTAGGCCATCGTTCGCGTGCCGCTTGGCAGGTACTCGGCGAAGTCATGCAGCGTTACCGGGTCAACCGGGCTGCCGGCCGCGTGACAGCCGATCATCGTTTGGAACAGTGCAGCATTCTCTGGATCGTGGAAGTCCGCCGCAGAGACCTGACTGGTGATGGCGTCGAACAGCTCGCCATCCAGCAACATTGCCCCAAGCAATGCATGTTCAGCCTCATCGCTGAACAGTTCACGATATTCACTCATGCGGTGGCCCTCATCGACGACCAGCTGAAGCCGACGGCTTGACCACCGTTCTGGCGCAGCCGATCGAGCGCGCGATCGCCGATGAACTGGCCCAGAGTGCTAGCCGGCAGGTTCGACACCACCACGGTGGGGCGCACCAGTTGATACCGGCGATCAATGACTTCGTGCAGCAGGCCAAGCTCGTATTCGCTGCCCTTCTGCGCGCCTATCTCGTCGATCACCAGCAGGTCCAGCCCGGCCAGTTCGTTGATCACGTCGCGCTCGGTGTGTTCGGCGCCGCGCACCATTGCGCCCTTGGCGATACGGATTATTTCAGCGGCCGAGACGATGAGCGCCAAGGCGCCGAACTTCCGGATCACCTGCTGCACGATGCCGCTGGCCAGGTGAGTTTTCCCGGTACCGACATTGCCGGTCAGCAACAGTCCGCGGCCGGCGCGGTAGTTCTCCTCGAACTGATCTGCGTAGGCATGGCACACGATCAGCGCTGAGGCCATATCGGCAGTGCTGGTCCGGTAGTTGTCGAGCGTGCATTCAGCAAAGCGCGGTGTGATGCCCGATCCGATCAGCAGCTCGTTCAACGCCGTAGCCTTGCGGCGAGCCAGTGCCTGCGTGTGAGCCTCGCTGCGGGTGTCGGCTGTGTTCATCGCCTCCCACTGGCACCGACGGCAAGCGCGCACCAGGTACGAGCCGTCGAACTGCTCGACCTCAGCACCGTCGACCGTGCCATGCACCGGGCACTGCGCCTCGAAGAAACGAACATCCGGCACGCGGCTGAACTTAGAAATTGGTTTGGCCATGTGGCACCTCCGGATAAGCGTTTGCTTCGTGTTGCGGCAGGTTGGTGAACGTCGAAGGCTTCCCGTTCTTCGCACCAGCGCCTGGCAATACCGAGTCGGGGTAGATGTCAGACCAGCTGCTGGTGGTGGACTTATCCAGCACTGCGTCCGGCTCTGGATGGTTGGCCAACTTCTTGGCGATCAGCTCACAAGCGCGGAGTGTCAGAGGCGCCCGTTTGGCCTTCCGCATTTCGCAGAAGTCTGCCCACGCTTTTTCGGAAGCGTTGGAGGGTCTGGCTGTCAGAGGATCAAACTTGTGAGCCTTCGATTTCCCCTCTCCAACACCTGAAGGGTTTTCAGTGGTTGCTGGTTTTTTCAGTCCTTGCTTATCTTCAATACTTACTAGTGTCGGATTTGCCGTATGCGGTCGAGCCGTATGCGGTTCAGCCGGATGCGGTAAATCCGGAAGCGGTAAATCCGGAAGCGGTGTTTCAGAGACCACGTAACTCACTTCGCCAAGCACACCAGCCTCACTGCGAGGCTGGTCGCGGCGCACGTAGCCGGCATTGATGAGCTCGTCCAAAAGCCCGTAGATCCCGTCTCGCCCGGTCGGCTTTGCAGACTCTGCTGTCTCACCGCGCAGGTGCGCAGGGGAGACTTTCCAGTGGTCAGGTTTACCCAGCAGAAACACCAGCATCCCGCGAGCCCCCCAACTCAGGCGCCGGTCCTCACTGATGTGCTTGCTCAGCAGGTAGAAATTCCCCTCGGGCCGAGGGGCGCGAATGATGCTCATGCCATCACCTCGAAGTAGAATTTCGTCTCTCTGTCGAAGCCGAGCAGCGGGAAAGCTCCCGCCTCCTTCAGCCAAAGAAGCTGGGACTGACCGAACACGGACGTGCCCGTCACCGCCTTCGCTGATAGGTACATGCGGTAGTGTTCCAGGTCCTTTGGACCCTTTGCCAAGTTGCAGGGGTGGCAAGCCGGCATCAAATTACAGATACGGTTGCTCCCTCCGTTACGACGAGCCCTAACGTGGTCGATCGCAAAGTTTTCGAGAGACAGAGTGGTGCCACAATAGGCGCAGCGGCCGTCGGTCTTCGCCAGGACCTGCTCACGTTTTCCCACCCTGGTCTTAACCATCAAATTCATGCTCATGGTCAGATCTCCAGCTCGGCGCAGACGCGGCGTATAAAAGCGTCGTACCCTTCGGCCATCACCAGTCCCTGATCTTCAAGCGCTTGGCGATAGGCCTTGGCGCTTGAGTACATGACCCAGCGATCGCGATCTGGCAGTCCTTTGAATTGGCTGTAGCTCGGCCACGGGCCGGCGATCACGGACACCGGACCTTTCTCCGCGTTTGTAGTTTGCGATTGGTTGATCATTGCAGCGTCTCCCCCTCCATCAGGTAAACGCCAGCCGCCTGCGCTTCTCCGGAGCTACTGCTCAGTCTCAACACCAGAACGCGAAGCGCCATGTTCGCGTTGGCTATGGAAGCCGACAGGTTCCAAGCCGTGTCCGGCTCCAGAAGCAGGTCCCGTGAGTGAGTCAACTCGTCATAGGCTTCGTCGGTGAGGTTGTAGCCCATCGCCGCCAACGTAAGGTTGTCGAACTGCTCGAAGTACTGCTGATCATGGGCAACCTGACGTTCGATTTTGATTTGAGCGCTCATGCCTCACCCCCGTCGTTTTGAATACCGTGCTCCGCGCGCAAGCGCCGCGTTTGCTCGGTCTGAATTTCACGTGGCTCGACGCCGATGATTTCTCGAGCCAGCACCCTCGCGCATATCTGCGCCTCAAGAGCACTCCCGAAAGCCTCTTGCTGGTTGAAATGCCAATGCTCGCGTGAGCCTGGATCGTCTGGACTGCCGATGATCTCGACCGTGGTGTCGAGCAGCTCCCAGATGCGATAGGCAAGCTGCTCGTTGGTGAGAAGGCTCATTGTTTCGTCGTTGATGTGCACGGTCGCTTGAGGCTGTGGAAATTTGAGTACGTTGCTCACTGGGGCGCCTTCTGGACCAGGCGGAACCGGCCCTCAAAATATGGGTGGGTCGCTTGGGTGGCAGTGGCCATCGTTGATTCGGAAACAAAGCGATGGAATGCCGCCGTGACGTGGCTCTTGGACCAGACCAGGTACTGCGAGCCAAGCGCTTCCTCATGGCCGTTACGGACCATGCCGGCGGGGTTCGGCTGGTTTGGCCATACCTTCAGCACGTAGTCGACGACGGCGCCGGAAAGGCCGTGGCGCGCCAGCATCGTTTCCTTGATCCTTGTCAGCGACTGGCAGTTCTGCGGACAGTGATCCCACACCGTCGTCTGGCTCAGGTCCTCAACGCGGCGCTCGATCCGCTCCAGCGCCACTTGCTGCTCCCGCTGCTGCCGCTCCACCGCCACCAAGTGGTTTGCATTGGCGGCGGTGATCTCGGCCTGGGTCATGGGCTGGTTGCGCTGCTGGACCATCTCCCAAAATTCGCGCACCAGCTTTTTCTTGAAAGCCCGAACGATGTCCGTGTTGCGCATGTAGGTCAGCAGCAGAGTGGACTGGGGTTCGTTGAGGAAGGCGTACTCGGTTGGGCGCCCTCCTGTACTTTCGGATTTGAAATCCAGAAGTCCGAACTCCTCCAGGTCTGACTGATAGGTCCGCACCAGCTTGATGACGCTTGCGTGATCGCTAAGCGTTCCCTTGGCAATCGCAAGTGTCGTGGTGACGGCATCGCCGTCTTTGATGATGACGATGGTCATTGAACACCCCCGCGTTCCGGCGCGGATTGCGAGGTTTGTGGCGCCGGTTCTGACTCCCCCAACTGCTTAAACTGGTCGATGGCGCTGTACACACCGCCGAAGCCGGTATCGCTGAAGTACTTCGCAAGTTCAGCCAGAGCGCCGGCGGATTTTCCCCCGTTGTGCAGATGATCAAGGTGGATGGCGCTGTTCAGCGCGCATTGCCATTCGAGCAGATCCTTCGCCGCGAGCAATTGAAACTCAGCCTCTTGAGCCGCTTCTTGCATTGTTGGAAGTGGGCTGTTCATTTGGCGACTCCCTGGTGCGGGATGTTCGCCAGCTTGTACGCGGCTGCAGCGCCAGCGTCGGCCATTGACATCGACAACAGTGCAAGTGAGTTAACGAGCCAGCCAGCGCTCATAGCGAGTTCGTCGGTGAGCTCGTTGTGGTTCGCGGCGTGAGCGATGAGTTCGCCAATAGCGGCGACACCGTGCAGCGTGCTGATCTGAAAGTTGTCGTTTGCGTTTTCGATCAATTGCAGTTTTTCAACCTGGTCGAGCGTCAGTTTCGCCCCCTTTAATGAGCAGGCTGGAAATCCACTCTCAACGTCGACAATCAGCTGGTTCCACATGGGAGATTTCATTGAGCGCCCTCCTCTGCTGCTTTCAGTCCGCGCCCTGCGGAACGGACGAGCGCTGCAACAACATCGCCAATGAAGCCAAGGGTGCGAACTTCAGCGAGATACGCGACCTCACCGTCATTGATGCAATCGCCGAGGCGTCCGCAAAGCTGACTTACCCCGTCAGCGAGATCGGCAGCAATCGACAGGGCATCGACCAGATCTGCGCCCTCATTGACACTGAGAAGGTCGGTGTAACCCGGTCCGAATGAGCAAGGACGCAACTTGGGTAGTTGCGCCGTCGGGGGCGTGGTGCTACTTTCTGATCTCATTTTGGTTTTCCTGAAGCAAAGTGATACCGAGACACCCGTTGGCGCGGGTGCCGACTTGAAGGCTCGACTTAGGTCGGGCTTTTTTGTGCCTGGCGTTTAGGTTTCCTTCATCATCCACGACACAAAATTAATGCAACCCCCTCCCCTGAGAGGGCCGTTACCTACCCGGGACGGGCTGGCGGAATGGTTGTTCGAGCGCGCATATCACATCTCCAAAAATTGCAACTCACACCTATCAGTGCGAAGGCCGAGGGGCGCTATAACGATTAAATTTTTCCGAAAACGCCTGCCTGTCGCCTTTCTGTATTAAGTCGTCGCATTTTCAGGAGTTCCGCGCATGCGCGGAATTTTCAAAGGCCTCACACCTAATGGTGAGTAGCGAGTGATCCTTTCCATTGGGCAGGCAAAAGCCAGCCATTGGAAGTCGCTGAACAGGCCCTGCCGAGGGCCTATTGCTTAAGGTTGCTAAATAGTGGATTTGGAATCCACCGAACTAATCGCACTTAATCGCCACCGCATGGGATGCATCCTTTGCGTTAGGAACAGGATCGGCCTGCCCAAGCATCCGGGTAAGTCCTCCAAATAGGCTGTTCATCCTCACAGTGCCTATCTAACAAGCACTGGATATGCATACAGAGCCATCGGGCCCAGATGCGGGAATTGAGAAAACAGGGGAAGATTCACCTACCTTGTGGCGAGCTTCGAGCTGAGCAATCAGATCGCACAGTGAAGAAGCCTTAATTGCGCCATGAGTGAGGGTTTCAGCAAGGAGCGCCTTTTCAGGGCTAACTTTTTGTGACCCGGACAACCAATAAGAAACCGTGGCTTGAGACACACCTAAAGCCTCGCCTGTCTTCGACTGGCTACCAAAATGATTTATTAGTTCACTGATTTTTTTAGCCACGACGCAGGCCTCTGATAAGTCTTTTTATAGACTGCACAGAAGAACGCTTCTTTGCAAGAGAATAAGTATTTTTATAGGATCGGCAGATGAACCTATCCGACAGAATCAGAACAGCGCGAAAAAATGCCGGACTCACTCAGGCAGAGCTTGCCGAGGTTGTGGGGATCGCCCAGACCGCTATCAGCCAACTTGAGTCGGGGAAAACCCTTAGGTCCTCCTACCTTATCCAAATTGCTAGAGCTTGCTCGGTCAACAGCTCCTGGCTTGCTACTGGGGAAGGCGAAATGCACTCTCCGGAAGACATGAGAAATCTGGGGCGAGCTTTAATTGGCGAGATTTTTTATGACGAGCACGAAGACGACACCAGACTGAACCAAGCCCTACGAGACAGAATTGAATTTCTGAGAGCAGCGAGCAAGATAGCTCCCTCAGATTCCGACTTCGCAACAGATATTCCTTATCTCATTGAGCTCGACGACCCAAGCGATTCCACAAGAACCGTAATAGAAGTCAGCGCTGTCTCGTCGTTAATGCTCAATAACGAAGCACTGAGCAACCAACGCGTTCTTCCCGAAAAGGCTGTAGCAATTGCAATTTCCGGAAATTCGATGAGCCCCGTCTTGAATGATGGGGGATCTGTCGTAGCGAATATGGATGAAAAGCTAGTGGTTGATGGAAAAATCTACGCGATCAATCACGGTGGGCAACTCAGGGTAAAAACCTTATATAGATTGCCCGGCGGCGGACTAAGGATTAGGAGTTTCAACACGTCCGAGCATCCTGACGAGACCTATTCAGCGGCTGAAGTGGAACAGCTCAAGCTCGAGATAATCGGCCGAGTATTCTGGGGCGCCTCATTTTTCTAGGCCATACCCCGCCCTAAAGAGCCGGCGATTTGCCGGTTTTTTTTCGCGCAGGAAAATTTTGCTTATAAAATACAAGCAATCTGCTTGCTTAGATTTATAAATACACTTATATTTCATCCCATCGAACCGCCTTGATGGAGATTGATATGAAAAGGGTAATAACTTTTGGAGCTCTCCAGGGTTTCACTGGAATCCTTGCCGAGCAGGAACTACGCGCAGCTCTTGCGATTTGCGCCGGTTTGGCAAACAAAGAGATCGCCCGCGCGGTTGGCTGCGCTCCTAGTACCGTCAAAAAATCTATAGAGCGCGTGTTTTACAAACTGCATGTCAGTAGTCGATCCGCATTGGTAACCGAGGCATTTAAAAGAGGCGTAATAGTATTCGCAGCTGCTATTCCGCCAGCTCCCGATCACCAGAGCAACCAAGATTCAGAGAAAGGCGTTTTTATCGCGTGATCAGCGGCGTGCGCCTGTGTGCGGACGCAGTCCGGTGATCAGCGAAGCCTGACACATTCCAAGACGATTTTTTGCGAAAGCCAACAACGCGGCCGGGATTCGCTCGGCCTGAAAAAGGAGCAATGCAATGCTGATTCTCACCCGGAAACCTGGTGAAACCATCCGCATCAATGACGACATCAGCATCACAGTGCTTGGCGTCAGCGGTCAGCAAGTGCGCTTGGGTGTCACGGCACCAGCGAACGTTGAAGTACATCGCGAGGAAGTCTACCAGCGCATTCAGGCGGGTCTGCCGAAGGGTGGTCAACGATGATTCGCACTCTTCTAATCTCGCTACTGCTGACGGCGGGTCAGGCAAGCGCCAGCGAACAGGTCATCAGTGTGCAGCACGACAGCCAGCGCGGCGTTACTTGCTGGATCTTGAGCAACAACGGCATCAGCTGCCTGCCGGATAGCTCGCTCCCACAGCAGGCCACCCCATCATGCGAGGCGGGCCGGGCCTCGCAGGCTAGTTTGCCTCAAGAAAACGCGTTGTTCGTGGCCACCCCGCTCCCACAGGTTGAGAGGTTCCAGCTATGACGATCGTGACTCAAGGAACGCATCTGCACCTGCAAAGCGACCTGGAAAAACTCGGCGAGCGACTGATTCGCTTCGGCCAAGCACTCAAAAGCCCTGACACCACTGTCGGGCAGTTGACCGCGCTGGCCAGCTCTTGCGGCATCAAGCTGAAATTGCGAGCGGTTGCTGAGTCGGAGGCTCGCAGTGATGGCTAAAACAATCCTGCGCGTGCGCCAGGGCGCGATCGCCTACTACTTGAACGAGTCATCGGTAGGAGCCAAGAACAGCGGGCGTCGGTTCATCCTGAGCCGCACCACCGACCACGGAAAAACGAAAGACGGTTGGATCAAGGTCAACTCGACAGAGCACAAGGTACTGATCGATGCAACGGGCGATGCCGAGCGGTTCGCCGCCTGCGGCAACTTGTATGCAAGCAAACCGCGTCGCCCACACGTTGACCGTCACCACATTCGTGGAATGGCCGGAAAGTGGGAAGGCGTGGCATTTCCAGCTCGCGTGACGCATGGCCGTGACGCGACACAAAACGCGAACGATTAAAACGTGTCGCGACACGAAGTACGGTGAAGTCATGCGCTATGTGACTGTCAGGAAATTTGCCAGCGAGTCTGGCTACACAGAAGACGCGATCCGCTCAAAGATCCGTGATGGGATCTGGCGGCTCGGTGAGATATGGATCAAAGCGCCGGATGGCCGGACGCTTCTCGACAAAGAAGGATATGAGTCATGGGTAGAGGCGGGCGGGGAGTTCGGGCGGTCTCCGATACGAGTATCGAAATCACGTTCATGTATCGGGGCGCCCGGTGCCGCGAACGGATCACGCTCAAGCCCACCGCCACTAATCTGAAGAAAGCGGAGCAGCATAAGGCTGCGATCGAGCACGCGATATCGATCGGCACCTTCGACTATTCGGTGACGTTTCCAGGATCTGCCCGGGCGGCGAAGTTCGCGCCCGAGGCGTCCCGCGAAACCATGAACGGCTTTCTGACCAGGTGGCTCGAGGCGAAGAAGAAGCATGTCGCGAGCAGTACGTTTGATGGCTATCGAAAGCTGGTCACGCTGCGCCTGATCCCGGCCCTTGGCGACACTATGCTCGTGGACCTGAAGCGCAAGGCGGTGCGAGATTGGCTCGACACCCTAGAAGTAAGCAACAAAACACTCAGCAATATCCAGAGCTGTCTCCGCTCCGCACTCAACGATGCGGCTGAGGAGGAACTGATCGAGCAGAACCCGCTGGCGGGTTGGACTTATACGCGTAAGGCAGCGCCTCCGAAGGAGGACGATATCGACCCGTTCAGTCCCGAGGAGCAGCAGGCGGTGCTGGGCGCGCTCACCGGCCAGGCTCGTAACATGATGCAGTTCGCCCTATGGACTGGTCTGCGCACCAGCGAGCTTGTTGCGCTGGACTGGGGCGACATCGATTGGTTGCGGGAAGAGGTCATGGTGAGTCGCGCAATGACCCAGGCAGGAAAAGGAAAGGCCGAGACAACCAAGACCGCAGCAGGTAGGCGCAGCGTCAAACTGCTTCGCCCTGCGATGGAGGCGTTGAAAGCGCAGAAGGCGCACACGTTCCTCGCAGATGCCGAGGTGTTTCAGAACCCGCGCATGCTTGAACGCTGGGCGGGTGACGGCCCGATCCGCAAGACGATGTGGGTGCCCGCGATGAAGAAAGCCGGTGTGCGCTACCGTCGGCCTTATCAAACCCGGCACACCTACGCCTCGATGATGCTGTCTGCCGGCGAGCATCCCATGTGGGTGGCAAAACAGATGGGGCATACGGATTGGACAATGATTGCGCGCGTCTATGGTAGGTGGATGCCTGACGCAGATATGATGTCGGGAGCCAAGGCTGAGCAGGCATTTAGCCCTATGGTAAGGCCCCTCAGTGAAATGGGCAAAACTTAATGGTCAGGGAGCGAGCTAGAATGTCGCAAGTTCAAGAAATAAGCATTCAACTAGACGGCATTACAAATGTTTTGAAATCTAAACGATTCAAAGTTCCAGCCTACCAGCGCTCCTATGCTTGGGAAATTGAACACGTGGACGCCTTGCTATCGGATATCAGCGAAGCGATAAAGTCCAAAGAAAAAGAATATTTTTTAGGCTCTATAGTTGTTACTGGCCCCATTGGTAGAAGATATGACGTTGTTGACGGCCAGCAGCGATTAACGACAGTAAGCCTGCTTGTATCGGCAATAAGAGATAGATTCAGAAGCGATGAAGACTTTGAGGCCGAGACATCTATAAGAAACGACTTCCTCGCTAGCGTCGACAGAAAAACAAAAGAGCGAGAACCTCGATTAATATTAAACGAGGTAGACAATGAAATCTATCAGGAGCTCATTGATGACCGAAGAGCTATAGATCATAAACGCTATCCTAGGCAGTCTCACAGACGATTAACTCTAGCATCAGATTATTTGGCTGGATATATTGACCGAATATGCCAAGAGGCGCACGACTCTGAAGAAACGCTTCACGAATGGCTGGATTATCTGGAAACAAATTTAAAAGTTATCCTCGTCACCGCGCCAGATGACAGCAACGCCTTCGTAATATTCGAAACACTAAATGATCGAGGTCTGGAGCTTGCAATCTCTGACCTCCTTAAAAACTACTTATTTCATAAGTCGGGAGATAAGCTTGAAGAGGCGAAAGATAGATGGCTGACGATGGTCGCCACACTTGAAAGCGCTTCAGATGATCCCCTAGTCGTCTCTTATCTTCGCCACTTCACAATGTCGAAATACGGACTGGTTCGAGAAAAAGATCTGTTTGGGCTTATAAAGCGAAAAATCACTAGCAAAAGACTAGCTCTACAATTCTCGACAGAGCTCAGCAATACTGCAAAAACATACGCAGCGCTGATAAATAGCGATCACGAAATCTGGCGAAAGTTTGACCAGACTACTCGAGAATCCGTCGTTGCGTTCAACCTCCTTGGCATGGTTCAAGTTCGCCCCCTGCTTCTTACTATACTTGAGAAATTTGAACCCAAAAAAGTGAGCATCGCTTTTAAACGACTAGTAGCTGTGTCTGTACGCTTGCAAATTGTAGGTGGTGCAGGTGGCGGCACACTGGAACGAATTTACAGCGAGGCAGCAAAAGGCGTATCAGAAGGAAAAATTTCGTCGATTGAAGAAATCCTTACCGGTATTTCTGTACTGCCTTCTGATTCCGTGTTTGAGCAGGCCTTTTCGATTGCGGCGATTTCTAAGCCTGCTCTTGCTCGCTACTATTTGAGGAGCCTTGAACAAGGAGCGCCGGATGCTACAGGCGAACTGATTCCTAATGACAACACTCAAAAAGTAAACCTAGAACACGTTCTTCCATTGTCCCCCTCGAAACCCTGGGTAGATGAGTGGATTCCAGAAGAGCTTCGAGCATACCAGCGCCGCCTGGGTAACCTTGCGATCATGTCGGCCAAGTCTAATAGCACTTTCGGAAACGATTCCTTTTCGGAAAAAAAGAAGGTCTTCAACGAATCTCCTTTTTGGTTCACTAAAGCAATTGAAAACTACGAAAAGTGGGACAAGGATGCGATTGAAGATCGCCAACAGCAAATGGCGAAGGCTGCCGTAATAGTCTGGTCACTAAAATAATGACAGCAAAATGGCAGCTTGGCAGCTGAAAAGCTTATAGATCAAGGCTTAGACGGGGGTTCAAATCCCCCCGGCTCCACCAACTCTCAACGACAAGGCCCGCCCAGTGCGGGCTTTGTCGCATCTGGGGCCTTGGAATGTTGCTGGGTGTTGTTGTGGATTGATGCCGATTCACGCCAGCTTCAGCGACTTTTCAGCAACATCCTCTCAGGCGTTCCCGCCTACTGCACACTCCCTTCGAAAGATACACACGTCACATACTCCTGAAGTGTTCGCAGGGCTTTTTGGTCTGCGGTAAATCCTGCACGGGCAGCGAGAACAGTTGATCCAGCAATCAGGATCAAGCCGCGATCACCCAGCATGACGTGCTGCCACCATTACAAAACAGTTATTGGGATTGCGGGTGCAACGGCAGCGTGACGACAAACTTGCTGCCGAGCCCTAAACCACCGCTGGAAACGCTTACCGAGCCTCGGTGTCCCTCGACCAATTCGCGAACGACTGACAGCCCAACCCCCAGTCCTGCACCGTTGTACCCAATGGCGTGGGCATCCTGAACGAAGGGATCAAAAATAAAATCCAGAACCTCAGCGCTAATACCTATACCGGTATCGGAAAAGGTCAAGGTGATGTCATCGCTACTGGTACCGATAGCTAGCTCGATCGAACCATTATTGGGTGTGTACTTGGAGGCATTGCCAAGCAGGTTGCATAAAATTTGCGTCAATCTGAGGTGATCACCATTGATCATCAGCGAGCGACCTGGCTGGCGCACTACAAATTGCTGAAAGCGTAGGTCGATCGCAGGACGACAGACAATGACGGCCTCATCAATGATCGTTGCTATGTCTACAGGCTGGAAGTTCAGTCTGAGCTTGCCTGTCTGGACCATGGATATGTCCATCAGGTCGTCGACCAGCCGCGCAATATGGCTTGTCTGACGTTCAATAATCGCCTGTATGCTCGCCAACCGTTCATGGGAGGAGTGCATCAGCATCCCCGCCACCTGGGTTAGCGGTGTCAGAGGATTGCGCAACTCGTGCGCAACCATTGCCAGAATTTTTTTCTGCTTATCAAGGGCGTCCTCCGCAGCGGCCTGGAGTTGTTGCGCGTTGAGTGCCGTTAATACCAACTGCTCGTTTGCCTCTCGCAAATGAGCACGCCGTCTTTCGTGTTCTCCATGGGCTATGTATTGGTGAGCGCCCGATTTTTTTTGTGCCTGGATAATTGGGAGGTGGGTAGGCAACGGTACTGGAAGCAAGACGGTGCTGTGAAAGGCTACCCCTAGACTATGCCGTTTTGCCCGGTACATCGCCGCATCAGCGCAATCGATCAATGTGTGTGGGTCATCGCCATCTTTCGGGTAATAACTCACCCCGATACTCGCTGCCAGTTGCAGAACCTGATTCCCGATAGGGTGTGGCACTCCAAGCGCCTTGATAATTTTATCGCAGATACCCAATACATCGGCATGGCTGATAGTGCCTTCCAGCAAGATAATGAACTCGTCCCCGCCGTATCGTCCAACCGTATCATTCTTGCGTACTGCGCCACTCAGTCGCAGTGCGGTTTCCTTGAGCACTTCATCGCCGACACTGTGCCCCAAGGTGTCGTTGATCAATTTGAAGTGATTTAAATCCAAAAAGAGTACCGCCAGACCCTCTCCCTCTGGCGTCGTATCTTTGATCGCCTGGGCTAACCGTCCGAGTAACAATCTGCGATTGGGAAGCCCCGTCAAAACATCGAGCTGCGCGGCGTGAGAAACCTCACGCAACGCAGTGGCTGCCTGTTCAACGCCAATTTGGGCTTGGAGAAGCGCGAGTACCAGTTGTTCATTGGCCTCGATTAACTGCCCGGACTGCTGGTTTTCCAGCACTTGGAACTGAGTGTTCGCAACTTTCTGCTCAAGATCATCAAGCTTTATGCGAGCCTCCTGAGTTTTCTGCACAACCTGAGTCAGCTCGATACTCGCAGCAGCGAGCGCTTTTTTGTCGTTCTCCGTTTTGCGGTTCACGAAAGCGTTCCGAGTTCATCCGCCTCAGACCGCGGCATCGACGTTTGATTGTTCTTCTGAGTCGGGCGGCCCCCTAAGAGACCTTCTCGCTCAACAAGCATTTTGCCAATACGAATGCCTTGATCGTCGATTTGGTATAGACGTAACTCATCGGAGTGCTCGCTTGCGCGAACCTTCACCACTGCCATGACTCGCAACAACCGACTTTCAATTTCGATATAGCGCTGAACAATAATCGCGTCGGTCAAAAACGCCGTGCCGTAAGGGCTGAAGCGGAGGTCAGTGTAGCGATCCTCCAGCTCCGAGGTCATCAGCACCGTTACACCAACGCTCGCCAATGAGCTGACCAGGCACGACAACGACTCGCGAAAATCTTCCCGGAAGGTCGGTGCCAAGGCCAATTCGAAACCTGACAAAGAGTCTATGACCACGCGACTGGCTCCAAGACGCTCGATCTCGGCAAGCAGCATATGGATGACCTCTTCGATTGATAAATCAGGGGAACGGCTATCCACCAAACCCACTTGGCCGGTGCTGATCAGGTTTGAAAGTATTGCGTTTTGAGCGTAATTCGGGCGCTGCTCGAACACAGCAATCACGCCGGTTTCTCCGGCCCTGGCCCCCTCTGCAAGGAAGGTTGTCGCAAGAATACTTTTACCAGAGCCGGAAGGGCCCGCAACTAGCAGTGAATACCCTCGTGGTAAACCGCCGCCTAGCATTTCATCCAGGTGCGGAACCCCCATCAGCAGACGAAAACCAAGTGCTGTTGAGTTTTCGGCAGGAGTGCTTGCCTTAATATGGGTAACAGCTGGAGCGAATACCTTGATGCCGGCATTGCTGATGCGAAAAGAGTGCAGGCCCGGTAACGTAGGTTGCCCCCGCATCTTCATGATTTCCATTTTGCGTACTATAGAGTTGCGGAGAACGCTTTGGCGCAACCAAATGAGCCCATCGGCTACGGTGAAAACGGGGTTGCTTTCCGTTTCGTTAAAATATTCGCCAATCAAAAATGTGGTGGCCTGCCACGTCGTCATCATCATTCCCAACTGCTGGACGAACTGCTGAAGTTTATTGTTCGGGTTGCTCTGGGTACTGCTCGCCAGCACCACTGAACGGAAAGAGTCGACGAAAACTAGTGATGGGGCATGAGTTTCAACCTCGGCCACAATCCGTCGCAAAACTTCATCCAGGTCGCCAGTAAGCGTATCGTCAATCAAGTTGATGTACCGGATCGAACGCGTCACTGCTTCGTTGTCGAAGAACTCAAACTGCTGCTGATATCGCAACATCTTTAATGGCGGCTCACCCAGCACAGTGAAATACAGAGCTGGCCGTTCCGGTGTAGCGAGGGCGAACATCATTTGATGCGCCAGCGTTGTCTTTCCGCAGCCCGGTGTACCGGCGATCAGATTGAACGAGAACTCCGGCAATCCTCCGCCTAGCACCTCATCCAGTCCTGGCACACCTGTGCGCAAGCGATTGATTGTCACTTTGGTATTCATGACGAGGTATCCTGGGCGGGAGTGTCGCTAAGAGAGTTTTCCCAAACAGCCTGCAACAGACGTTCGGATAGAGAAGAGCCTATGAACGAGATAAGTAGCTCATTCAAAGTCTTCAGCAAGTCGTCACCATATGTTGTGGCTGTGTCGCTGGTTTGCTGCGCGAGCAGGAGTCTCAATCCAGAAAAGTCTTTCTCGAGGCTGTCGTTGAGGATGGAGAGACAAGTATGACGTGAGGCGCAAATAAAGACGCTTCGCCTATAAAGCGCAAACACGCCTTCCTGCCCAATAATCGGCGCGAGAATAGTATGAATATCCCCGAATGTTGCCACTACCGCATTAGCAATTTGTCCGGCGCTCGGAGTGTTCCCGGCACGTTTAGCCGTCGATGCCGAAATCCTGCAGCTATCATCCCTTTCCATGGGTAAGTATCACTTCATGATGCTATTTCTAGATAGTACACCCTGCCCCCCTGATCAACGGGTCTATTTTCAGCAAGGGATCTTTCGTGCGACGACCGGTGTTGTAGAGATCACGAATAAATAAAAGTTAACGCTTCCATTCTCCGGCTTTTAACTCTGACGTGTTGGATAGGTGGACACCGTTACCCTTAGCTTAGGTATCCGTTCAGTGTGTTGTCCAAACGCATACTTTAAGGTTCTGGTTTGCGCTCGATGACAGGTTCTCGAAATACCGAGCACGCCTCCGATTCTGGCTATACGCCACCACTCGACACTCCGCTTTCAGCGGTTATCCTCCCTTTTCGAAAATGCTCTACGCCAGCAGCGAGTTGGTCTCAGGATGAAAAGGATTTTGCGTCCCAAAAACTCCAGACTCCCCGACCCGCTTCAATTCATTAATGCCGATGCCGATGATGAACATCGGGAAAATGCGCATGGCTGTGGCTTATCGGAGTATGCCCATGCGGATGACTGTGCGGCTCGGTGCCGTCCCACGCAAAGTCATGTTCATGCTGGTGATGTTCGTCGTGGGTATGGCGATGGTCGTGCTCTAGCGGTTCATGTTGATGCTCGTGTGTATGGTTTTCCATCAGGTGAACCCAGACACCGAAGGCCATCAGCGCTGCCGCGAGAGCGAACATCAGCGATACCGACTCGCCCAGCACCATGATCGAAATAACCGCGCCGAGAAACGGCGCCGTGGAAAAGTACGCGCCTGTACGAGCGCTGCCCAGTCCGCGAAGGGCGAGAACGAACAGCACCAGGCTGACACCGTAGCCGAGAAATCCCACCAGCATGATTGAGACCAATGAGCCCGCAGCAGGCAGTTGCATGCCGATGACCAATGCCAGAGAGCAATTGACCACACCGGCCGCCAGACCTTTGCTGCCGGCGATAAACAGCGCGTCCGAGGCCGAGACTTTGCGGGTCAGATTGTTATCGATCGCCCAACACAAACAAGCGAAAGCCACCGCCAGCGGCCCCGTCCAGTCATGGGCCGTCGCCGTCTCTTGTGGCCATGCCAGCACGACACCGCCCAGGACAATCGCGATCATGCCGATCACGATCCGGCGATCAGCATTTTCCTTGAACACCACCCACGCCAGCACCGCCGTCAGCACCGACTCAAGATTGAGCATCAGCGAGGCTGTGGCCCCGGTCGTTCGAGTCAGACCGAACATCAGGGCGGTCGGCGCCAGTACACCGCCAAAGACAATGGCCCCGATCAGCCAGGGCCACTCCTCTGCCGTTAGCCCTGAACGCTGCCACGCTCGATCGCGAACAACACGAACAGCGCCAAGCCCCAGACCACTTCCCAGATAGAGCAGCCCGGCCAACAGGACGGGGTTTGTATCCACCCCCAAAAGCTTGGCGAGTGGCGTGCTGGCGCCGAACAATGCCGCAGCCGCCAACGCGTAGAGAACATTCAAATTCATAATGGAGCCGCCCTGTCTGGCCCAATGCACATGCCCGAACATCATAGCTTTGCTTGCGTAAGAATTATGTGAACAGCCGATGCGCCCGTGACTGTCGCCTCATCGCCGGGCCAATCGGATGTGTGACTCACGTCAAACACGCCCTGAAATCCACCGAGATTTAAGCAACGGTGCGGTTGGACGGGGGCGCGCCTGTGGAACTATCCTTCGAGGCACCCAGGCCATTACCCCAAGGACACTCATGAATATCTGGCTCGGCGCCGCACTGGCGGCCCTCGTTTCACTGTCTGCCAACGCAGCCAACAGCGAGAACCCTCCAAGGATCCAGCCAGTCGTCTACAAAAGCGGCTATGGCAGCGTGCAATTCAAACAGTCGATCAAGGGCTATAAAACGGCCGAGTACACGCTCAACGCCAAGGCTGGGCAGATCCTGACGGTAGGTTTTAAAACCTCCAACAATTCCGCCAACTTCAACGTCACCGCCAAAGGCGCTGATTACGCCCTGTTCAACAGCTCGATCATGGGCCATCACTTCACTGGCTCGCTGCCCGCCGATAGCGAATACACGGTTCAGGTCTATCTCATGCGCAATGCGGCACGGCGCGATGAAGTGGCCAATTACGAAATTTCCCTGGTTCTCGCCAATGGCGACGCTGTGGATAACAGCCAATCCTTCGACAAGAACCTGACGTTGCAGGGCATCGACTTTCATGTGAAAGCGGATGAGGTCGACGGCAAACCCGCCTTGCGCATCGAGCCTAAAGGGCTGGAAATCGATAACTCGACGATCACCCGCCCGCTCAACGGCAACATCGTGCGCGCCGAAGTCGCCGATCTGAATAACGACGGCTCCCCCGAGATCTACGTATTCACACGCCCTCCCGGGCGCAGCATGCCGGGCGAATTGATCGCCTACTCGGCCAACAACAAAAAATCCCTCAGCGAAATCTACCTGCCACCGGTCAGCGACAACCCGAAAACAGCCGAGGGCTATCAGGGCGAGGATTCATTCTCGGTGGTGGAAAATAAGCTGGTGCAGCGCTTTCCGGTGTACGACAGCGCGGATGCCAACGCAGGGCGAACAGGGAAGATGAGACAGATTCAATACAAGTTGATACAGGGTGAAGCGGGATGGATCTTGCGCGAAGATAAAGTCTCGGAGTACTGAAAAACCTCCCGGACGTGGTTAGCCAGCGACTTTCGCTTCCTACATTCCACGTCCTAGGAAATTTCCCTCAACACGCGTCGACTTTCATGAACTGGTGAACCGATTTTCAGGGCGCTACCCTCCACGACTCGCTGCCCTCCAGCGGACGGTTTGACAGACCGCCCCCGCAGAGATTGTTCACTCCACGGAGCCACGTCATGAAAAAAATCACCCGACTTACGCTTGTTGGACCGGTACCTGCCGATGCGCAAATTTCCGGACCGCAACAACAACCCGGCACCACCGGTTCGAACCCACGCAAACGCCGCCGCACCGTTCCCCTCAAGCAGATGCTCAGCGTGCGCGACGATGTCGACACATTGACCCTGCTCACGCATGCCAGTGATCTGCTCGAGTCCCTTGTGGACATCAGTGCAAACTTTGCCGACGAATTCGATGGTTCCAAGCGCCATGTCGCTGTGGTCATGAAGCAATTGAGTGCGCTGGCCGAAATCGTGATCTGCCGGGCACGGGATCAGGTTGCTCAACAGGGATCGCCTGACTCGCCCACCCCTGAAGTTCGCCACTGACCCACGAAGTCTGTACAGGCCGGCAGTGGCATCGAAGCGGTCCATCGAGATGAATTTTTCTTCACTGCCGCTGTTCAGCCGAAGCTGTACAGTCCACTCGCTCATTCAAGAAACTACGGTTCGCCCGCGGCTCTCCCGCGGGCTTTTTTTTGCCTGGCATTCAACGTCCCCCCGCTCTCCATCACTTGCCGAACCCTGGGTATTGCGCGAACCTGCCAGCAATCTTCTCGCCCACCGGAGCGCCCGATGCCGCTGCTGACTTTGCCCTGCCAACGCCTGACGCTGGCAATTCTTGCTCCGGAGCAAGCAGAGCTGGAAAGTGATTTCTACCAACGCAACCAACGTCACCTCGCACCGTGGTCGCCAATCCGCACCACCGACTACTTTTCCACGGCACAGATTCGCCGCCGCCTCGACATCCAGGCCAGCGCCTTTGAAGCCGGGCTGGCCATGCATTTCGCCCTGCTGACGCCGGACGGCCAGCAGATGATCGGCGCGTGCAATTTCAGCGGCATCATTCGCGGGGCGTTTCAGGCGTGTTATGTGGGCTATCACATCGATGAAGGGCATCAGGGCCAAGGCTTGATGCAGGAAGGCCTGGAGGCTGGCATCGGCTACATGTTCGATACCCAGAACCTGCACCGGATCATGGCCAATTACGTTCCCGGCAACGAGCGCAGCGCACGATTGCTGGAGCGGCTGGGCTTCGAACGGGAAGGCTATGCCAAGGCGTATCTGAACATTGCCGGGCGCTGGCAGGATCATGTGCTGACGGCGCTGGTCAATCCGGCATTCGAAGCGCCAGATCAGCGTTGGTCGCGCCGTCTGGGGTGATGTTCACAATTTGTTCAGCAATGGCGGTTTATGCTCAGGCCTCCCGCCCCTTCCGGTTGCCTGAAACCCATGTCGCGTGCCGCCACTTCGCTGTTTCTGCTTGCTGCCCTGCTGTTTTTCTTCGCGCTGGGCAACCATCAATTGCAAGGCTCCACCGAAGCCCGCGTCGCCGGGATCGCCATGGAGATGCATCTGGACAATGACTGGGTGACGCCCCGTCTGTTCGGTGAGCCATTTCTAGAGAAACCGCCGCTGAGTTTGTGGCTGGATGCCGGCGCGATGCGCGTGTTCGGCGTTTCGCCGTGGGCGGTGCGGCTGGCGTCGGCGGTGGCCGGGTTGCTCAGCGTAATGTTGCTGTACGGCATGCTGCGCCGCTTTGAACGGCCGAAAGCCATCGCGTGGACGGCCGGGATTCTGCTGGCGACGATGGCCAGTTACTGGAGCAACGTGCGTGGGGTTGGCGAGGACGCGCTGCTGGCGCTCGGCGTGACGGCAGCGCTGCTGGCGTTTTTCCAGGCGCAACGCGCATCAACTGCGGACAATTCGCTGCTGTTTGTCGTCGGGATTGCCATCGCCACCTTGAGCAAAGGTGTGCTGGGACTGGCCATGCCGGGGGTGGTGATTTTTGCTTATCTGCTGGCCGATAACCTGATCGACAGACGTCTGAAGATCGGCGACTGGCTGCGCCCGGGATTGCTCACCTTGGCAGGGCTGATTCCACTGCTGATCTGGCTCGTCGTTCTTTATCAACACGGCGGTGCGCAAGCGGTAAAAGAAGTGTTGCTGACCAACAGCGTCGGTCGCTTCAGCGGATCGTTCGTCGAGGCCGGGCACTATGAGCCGTTCTATTACTACCTGGCCAAACTGCCCGAAGCGTTCCTGCCGTGGAACGTTCTGGTGTACCTGGGGCTGTGGCATTTCCTTAACAGTTGAAGACCAATCGTTACCTGCTGTTTTTCAGCCTGTGGATAATTGCGCAATTCATCATGCTCACCCTGGCCTCAAGCAAGCGCACGGTGTACCTGATGTCGATGACACCAGCGGCGGCGGTGATTGCTGCGGAGTATGCGGGCGTGTTGTTCGAGCGATTGAAAGAGTACGAAAGCACCAAACGATTTATCGGAAGAATCGCGCGTCATCGTCAGGCACTGGGCGCCGGTGTACTGACCCTTGTGATCGCCAGTTATCTCGCCGCCGCGCAGTGGGCGCTGCCCCATGCCGATAAAAAACTGTCGTTCCTGCCGCTAACCGAACACATTCAGACGCTGCAAGCCGAAGGGCATCAGGTCGCTTTGTTTCAAGCCAATGAACGGGTCGGCGGCGCCAGCGTTTTCTACACCCAACAGGTGCTAAGGGGCTTGGACACCGACGCGCAACTGAGGGAATTCCTCGCGGCCGCGCCTGCGAACGTGGTGGTGATGGCCGGTGACAGCATTCCCGCCGCACCGCTCAAAGTGCTCAAGACCCTGATGGTCGGGCGCCAGGCGTATTACTTCGTCAGCGACTGAAGCCCATCAGATAGCGGCTTGGCGGCGTAATCAGGCGGCTGAGGCTTGTGCAACACCGGTACCTGCAACCGTGCCCGCCCATAAAACGCCAGCGCCGTCAGCAAACATGCCAGCCACACAAAGATTCCGGCCCAGAACGTGTGGGACATGTAGTGCCACCCCTGCAGAACCCGCGTCGTGCCGTAGACGAAACCGAGCAACAACGAGCCCCACAACAATGCACTGGAAAAACGCCACTGGTAACGGCGCCCCACGAAATACAACGCCAGCATGGTGAAACCGCCGGAAGCATGTCCGCCCGGCCAGCAGCGGGCACTACCGGCTTCGTGGAACAACTGGAAATTGCTGTACCACTCGATGTGGGCCATTTTGCCGCCATACAACGTTGTCTCGATCGGGCAGTAAACGCTGGTGTGGGATTTGAGGAAATGGATCACCCCGGTACACACCGCGAAAGCAACGACAACAAACAGAAAATCCCTACGATGATCAGCGGTAAATCGCAGCACTGGCGCGACTTTACTGCGCTCCAGAAACTCGCCGAGTCGCGGACGTTTCTGTGGATTGACCAACGGCCAGACCACCGACAGCATCGCGCCGATGAGGGCAATTTCGGCAGTCCAGTTCGGAATGATCCGCGCCCACTTGTGGGTGAGCTTTTCAAAGAAGTGAATCTTGTCGAGCGGGAAGCTCTGGGTCAGCGGATCGAATAGCAGATTGCTGAAGGCGATATCGATCTTGGTCATGTCGAACATCAGGAACACCAGCGCCGCGCAGACCAGCGGGATACCGAAGTTGTAAGCGTAAAAACGTGATTTCATCGGGTGGTCACCGTGCGCCAGTCGGAGGCTTCAATAAAGCCGAGCATTTTGGGAGCCGCCGGGCTGGCAGCGGAAACAAACAGTGAAGCGCCGTAACCCAGATTGGACGTCGGTACTTTCAGGTCTTTTTCCAGTTGTGCCATGCATTCACTGTGGGTCACCAGAATCAGGTTGCGACCGGGGATCTTGTGGGCGAGTGCGTCCTGCAATATGCGACCCTTGCAGTTGATCAGCCAGTCTTCGCCGCTGGCGGCTCGGTTGAACATGTAACCGGCGGTTTGCACGGTGCGCATTACCGGGCTGTTATAGATGTCAGCGTTGTTCAGGCCCAAATGCTCGAACTGCGCGCCAACGGCTACCGCGACACTGCGCGAGCGGTCGGTGATGCCGTCATGGCCGCTCAGGCACGCAGCCTTGGAGTGATCGCAACGCTCGACATGGCGCACCAGCACGATCATGTCACCCTTGGCCCACCCTGCCGCCAACGCCTGCGCACCGGCGACATTGCCGTGGGCCAGATCCGGTACCGCCGCCGGAGCCAGCAGCCATAAGGTCAGCGGCAGCACCAGTATCGATGCTGCGAGCACCACCCAGGTGTTGCGAAAGCGCGCAAAACAACTCAGGTCAACCGAGCGCTTGACGCCGAACAGACTCAGTCTCAATTCCACAGAAAAGCCGCCATCACTTGTCATTCGATGCGGCGAAGCTACAGATGTCCGCGTAGGCAGCCGGTGAAACCCTTGTGAAAAAAATCTTGGGATGAGCTTGTTACAAATTCTGTCGGACAAAATCCTTTCAGCTCTCGGGTTTGCGGCCGATACAAACCTGCTAACACCCTTGCTGGCTCAAAAAAACAACAATCTTCCAGCCTGACCGACGATCAAGAAGCACAACGTTCCTGGAGGAATTGTGATGAATAGCTGGTTCGGCAACATCAGCGTGAACATGAAATTGGGGCTGGGCTTCGGCCTTGTCCTGGCACTGACCTGCGTCCTGGCCCTGACCGGCTGGACGAGCCTGGGCGGCCTGATTGACCGCAGCAACTGGATGAGCGACATCACCCAGTTGAACTCTGGCCTGACCAAACTGCGCGTGGTGCGCCTGCAATACATGCTGACCAACGGCGACGAAACCGCCGCGCAGAATGTGCAGACCACCCTTGAAAGCTTCGCCGCACAGCAGCAGGCGCTGATCAGCAAATTCAAGAGCCCGGAAAACGTCAAACTGCTCAAGGCGCAGGCCGCGACCATCGCCGAGTACCAGACGTCCCTGAACAAAATGCGCAACGCCTACCGCACCGGTAACAGCGCCCGCGACGTCATGGGCACCAACGCCGACACCGCTTACAACCTGATCGAGTCGATCAGCAAGCGCGTCCAGCAGATGGACTTGAGCGAGCAGCGTTTCGAACAGTTCCAAGCCATCACCGCCGCCAAGGAAGCGTTCATCCTCGCGCGCTACGAAGTGCGCGGCTACACCGCCACCACCAATGCCGAAACCGAGCAGAAAGCCATCGGCCAGATCGACGTGGCAATCGCCAGCCTCAAGCAACTGAACGTGCGCTTCGCCGATACCCAGCAAGACGCTCTGCGTCAGTTGGAAACGGCATTGACCAACTATCGCAGCGCGTTAATGGCGTACAAAAACGCCAACAGCGAAGCCGTGCAGGCACGTAAGGAAATGACCGATCAGGGCACCACCATCGTGAGCCTGAGCGAGCAGCTGTATCAGATCCAGCTTGACCGTCGTGACATCGAAAGCGCCCAGGCGCGCACCTTCCAGTTGATCAGCACCCTGCTAGCCCTGCTGGTTGGCGTGATTGCCGCCGTGATCATCACCCGTCAGATCACCCGTCCGCTGCAAGAAACCCTGGCCGTGGTCGAGCGCATCGCCAGCGGCGACCTGACCCAGAATGTCACCGTCACCCGCCGCGACGAACTCGGCGTGCTGCAACAAGGCATCGCGCGCATGGGCGTGACCCTGCGCGACTTGATCAGCGGTATCCGCGACGGCGTCACCCAGATCGCCAGCGCGGCTGAAGAACTGTCGGCCGTGACCGAACAGACCAGTGCCGGCGTGAACAGCCAGAAGGTCGAGACCGATCAGGTCGCCACCGCCATGCACGAGATGACCGCCACCGTGCAGGAAGTCGCGCGCAACGCCGAAGAAGCCTCGCAAGCCGCAGCGGCCGCTGACGGCGAAGCCCGTGAAGGCGACAAGGTTGTGAATGAAGCCATTGCCCAGATCGAGCGTCTGGCCAGCGAAGTGGCGCGTTCCACCGAAGCCATGAGCGTGCTGCAACAGGAAAGCGACAAGATCGGCAGCGTCATGGACGTGATCAAGGCTGTTGCTGAACAGACCAACCTGCTCGCGCTCAACGCGGCCATTGAAGCGGCGCGTGCCGGTGAAGCCGGTCGTGGTTTTGCCGTGGTCGCCGACGAAGTCCGTGGCCTGGCCCAGCGTACCCAGAAATCCACCGAAGAAATCGAAGGCCTGGTCGCCGGTTTGCAAAACGGCACCCAGCAAGTGTCTGCCGTGATGAACAACAGCCGCGCCCTGACCGACAGCAGCGTCGCCCTGACCCGCAAGGCCGGCGTCTCCCTGGAAAACATCACCCGCACGGTGTCGAACATCCAGTCGATGAACCAGCAGATCGCCGCCGCTGCCGAACAGCAAAGCGCCGTGGCCGAAGAGATCAGCCGCAGCATCATCAACGTGCGCGACGTGTCTGAACAGACCGCCGCCGCCAGCGATGAAACCGCAGCGTCCAGTGTTGAACTGGCGCGGTTGGGTGGTCAGTTGCAGCAGATGGTGAGCCACTTCCGCGTCTGATTCCGTCACTTGGTAAACATCAACTACAAAGCCTTTGAGAACAAAGGCTTTGTAGTTAATAAGCTCCAGCGTTTGAAAACGCATCCCTATTCAGTGGCGTAGGTAACCTTTATGGTTCTACCTTCAAACTCCGTTTCATTTAGATTATCAACAGCACTTTTCGCATCTAATGGATCATCATAAGTAACAAAGCCAAATCCTTTAGACCGCCCCGTTTCCCTATCGAAAATTATAATTGCATCTACAACTAACCCATACACTTCGAACTTAGCTTTTAGTGAGTCACTTGTAATCATATGCGAAAGCCCGCCTACAAAAATCTTCGTTCTCAGGTCTTCTCGGTTTTCGGTTCTCGGTTTCACAGCCATAACCTGCAACTCTTGAAATATAGGTAGATGTCCTGCAATCCAAACCTAACTACTTCAAAAGAATTTGAGACCTGTAAAAAATACTAGTTTTTTAGAACATTTCGAACTAGGCACCAGTCCCGCCAGATATAAATTATTTTTTGTTTCAGCCAGTGGAAATCGGCCGCACTCGGTAAGGCATTAATCAGGCTGCGCCAAGCAATTGGCATGGCTGAGAAATAAATCAAAACAGTTTCGGTTTCGCGCTCATAAATCCGCTCAGCCACCCATTCTGCAAAATGTCGCAGGTGCAAGAGTGCTTCAGGCTAGCCAAGGATTGATTACCTCAATTGTGGAAAACTCAAAATCCTTCACGTTGCGAGTGGCAATGGAGGCGCCGTGAGTTCGGCAAATTGCAGCTATTTGCGCATCAGCCATCGACACCGCGCGGCCCTTAGCTTCGCAATCAGCAACCAGTGTCGCGTATTCGACGGCGGCGTGAGCATCGAACGGCAAAATGCGCCCGGCGAAGTCCTCTTCGAACATGGCCATGGCATGCGCCTCAAGTTTTTGTTTGCGCTTGCCAGAAGGCAGGCGTGCGATGCCGTGGAGGATTTCTGCCACGGTGACGGCGCTGATTGCCAGATCCATCGCTGGCTGCGCATCTACCCAATCAAGCACCCGAGCTGCAGGCTCGGCTCGCATAAACTCTGAAAGAACATTGGTATCGAGCACTATCATTCAGAAAAATCCACCCCGGTGGCTTTCTCTGAACGCTTTGGTAACACCAGTTCCACTGCGTCCACATCGCTGAATCTGTTGCGTATCCGGCTGCCAAGTCCACCGGCGCGATCAACCGTCGCCAAGGCTCTGCCGAGAATCAGGCGAGCCTCTTCTTCCATGGAGTGCCCGTTATGAGCAGCGGTGATGCGCAACTGTTCCTTGAGCTTCTCGTCGAGGTTTCGAATCGTGATGCTGGCCATAACGCCCCCTGCAATCAATGAAATCATTGATTGCAGGCTAGCACATCCCATCACGCTCAAATCCGGCAATCTTCCCGGCGGCGCATAGCAGCCTCACCGCATTCCACGCTGGGAATTTACTTCAGCCATGGTTTGCAACTACCTTTCAAGGCACTCATCCGCTCACGCGCGCCTTGATCCAGGAATGACGATCATGCAATCGCTCGGCTTCACCTCTGTTCCGCCGCTGCTCAAATACCTGCGCCACGCCGAGCATATGGGCATGGCCATTGAGCCGGCGTTAGCGGCGGCCGGGTTGCAGGCGCAGCAGTTGAGCGACAATACCCTGCGCTTGCCGGGTGAGGCCCATGAAAAGTTGCTCGATTATTTCTGCGAACACTCGGGTGATGCGTTGTTCGGGCTTAACGCGGCGAAATTTGTGTTGCCCAATTCCTGGAGCGTGTTGGGTTACATCACCATGAACTGCGCGACGCTGGGCGATGCCATGAGCCGGATCATGCCGTTCGAGAAACTGGTGGGTGACATGGGCGTGAGTCGCGCCGAAGTGCAGGACGGGCATGTGCATCTGATCTGGAGCTGCCGCTATCAGCGCCCGCGGATTCGCCGGCATCTGGTGGAAAACGTGCTCGGTTCGTGGCTGCACTATGCGCGCTGGATTGCTGATACGCAGGTGTCGCCTGCCGCTGTCTGGCTGGAACATTCGCGCCCGGCCGAGACGACGTTGGCGCAGTACGAAGCGTTTTTCGGTTGTCCGGTTTTGTTCGATCAGCCTTATTCGGCATTGATTGTGCCGTTGGCGTATCTGCAACTGCCGTTGCGCCAGGCTGATGCGCAATTGCTGCGCACGCTGGAGGAGCATGCCATGGGGTTGATGGCGACGCTGGAGGACGCGTCGCTTGCGCAGCGAGTGAAAAACATCCTGCGTCAGTTGCTCAAGGAGGGTTTGCCGCGCAAAGAGCAAGTGGCCGAGCAGCTCAAAGTGTCAGTCCGTACGTTGCAGCGTCAGTTGCAGCAGGCGGGGACGTCGTATCAGCAAATTCTCGATGATCTGCGTCAGGAACTGGCTGAGCATTACTTGCTCAACAGCAATCTGCCCATCCAGGACATTGCGCAGTATCTGGGGTTTACCGAACCGAGGTCGTTTCATCGCACGTTCAAGAGTCGGCGCGGGATGCCGCCCGGGGAGTTTCGGCAGACGCATCGGGGGTGACTGTGCGGGCCTCATCGCTGGCAAGTCGCCGCCCGTATTCCGACAGGCAAATCCTCAATCTCTGTAGCGCAATAAACCCATTCCACCCTAGCCGTTTAAAGACACCCAGTGTTACGCCCGAAAGCCTACAAATCCTTGCGCCGCTGCCTACGCCTACGCCTACGCCAGAATCCGCCGGCTTGTGCGCCCCGGAGCCCATCGGTAACTTGAGTCCGTCACTGATTTCCAGTGAACGGGTTTAGTAGCCCGAGGTAATTCGCTTGGTCGTACATTCATCACAGGTGCTTGCGTACCTGAGTTTTATGGTGGCTGTACGTAGGGCGCTTCGGCGCGCCGGCTTAAGCTGAGTTCCCCGGTCTACTAACCTGCGTACAGCTGCCACCCCTTCGTTTAGTAGCAAAGGGTTGGGGCTCAATGAAGGGAACACAGCTTATGTTCAAACCAACGCCTAACCCGCCGGTCACCGACCCGGGCTCTCCTTACGAATCGCCCGATTCAAAGAAATTCCACGACGCCGCCGAACGTGCCCTCGACCACTATCTCGGCCCACCGACCGCCGCCATCATGGCTGCGCCCTACAAACCCAACGCCCTGTACATGGCACACCCCGAGGCCAACACCGAATCCCTGATCGCGGACGCCAGTGAAACCCTCGGCTCGGCCATCGTGTTGCTGCACAACCATGTCGCGATGGTTGAAGGCACGCACCGCAAGACCCTGCAAGGCATCGCTCAGGTGGTGATGCTGGCCGAGTTGGCGGTCAATCGAGTGCTGGATAAGTTAGTGCCGACCGAGTAACGGAAAAACCCGCTGTCAGGCAGAACGGGTTTGGCAGCGGCCCTCACCCCAGCCCTCTCCCGGAGGGAGAGGGGGCCGACCGAGGTGTCTTGCGCTGTACATCGACCTGAACGCCCCAGTCGATTATGGATTCGGTCAATCACTTTCAGGTCGGCGTACTTCTCAAGCATCCCCCAATCAGTCCCCTCTCCCTCCGGGAGAGGGCTAGGGTGAGGGGTATTTCCAGCTCAGACGCTGATCGCATTGGTAAACACCAACCGATTGCCAAACGGATCAGCAATGGTCATGTCCTGGCTGCCCCAAGGCATAGCCTGAATCTGCGGGTGCGAGAACTTGTAGTCCTTGGCCACCAATTGCTGCTGAAACGCCTCCAGCTCATCGGTCTCAATCCGCAATGCCGACCCCGGCGTCGCATCACCATGGTGCTCGGAAAGATGCAACACACACTCACCCCGCGACACCTGCAGATACAACGGGTAGTTCGCTTCGAAACGATGCTGCCAGTCGATCTTGAACCCGAGGAAGTCGACGTAGAATTCTACGGCTTTGGCTTCATCGAAAATCCGCAGGATCGGGGTGGTTTTGCCGAAGCTCATGGGGTGCTCCCTGACTGGTTGGCCCAAGAGTTTAGCTGGGCTTGATGTCAGCAATTCGGCTTGTTGATGGCTTTCTTTAATCGCAATGTGCCACCACTGTGACGCACTGCGCGAAACTTCAACAAAAGCCGTCACGCAAATCGCCCTGCCGCGCAAGAAAACGCCCTTCCCTTCGGCCATTTGCCTTCCCGTCGCGATAACTCAAAACGCCGTTGACCCAAACGCCGTCGATGCCCTGTGCCGCGCGTTGCGGGTCATTGAAATCCGCCACATCACGCACGGTCGCCGGATCAAACAACACCAGATCCGCCCAATGTCCTTCACGAATCTCACCCCTTTCCTTCAGCCCGAATCGCGCGGCCGACAAACCGGTCATCTTGTGCACGGCGGTGTGCAGCGGAAACAGCCCGACGTCGCGGCTGAAATGTCCGAGCACCCGTGGGAAAGCGCCCCACAAACGTGGATGCGGGAACGGGTCTTCCGGTAGTCCGTCAGAGCCGACCATCGACAACGGATGCGCGAGGATTCTTCGTACATCGGCCTCGTCCATGCCGTAATACACCGCACCCGCCGGGTGCAGGCGTTTGGCGGCGTCGAGCAGCGGCAGGTTCCATTCGGCGGCGATATCGATCAGGTCGCGGCCGCTGACTTCCGGATGCGGCGTCGACCAAGTGATGGTGATGCGGTGGGCGTCGGTGACTTGCTTCAGATCCAGCGTCGAAGAACTCGCCGCGTAGGGATAGCAATCGCAGCCCACCGGGTGAGTTTTCGCCGCGTCTTCCAGCGATGCAAGCAACTGCGGACTGCGCCCCCAGTTACCGACACCGGCACACTTGAGGTGGGAAATAATCACCGGTGACTGTGCGTGTTTTCCGATGCGAAACGCCTCGTCCATTGCCTCCAGCACTGGTGCAAATTCGCTGCGTAGATGAGTGGTGTAAACGGCGCCGAATGCCGTGAGCTCTTCGGTCAGTTGCATGACTTCATCGGTGGAAGCGTTGTAGGCGCTGGCGTAGGCCAGGCCTGTGGATAAACCCAACGCGCCGGCCTCAAGGCTTTCGCGTAACTGCTCGCGCATCGCGGTGATTTCTTCCGCCGTTGCGGTGCGGAACAAATCGTCGAGGTGATTGCTGCGCAGTGCCGTGTGCCCAATCAACGCGGCCACGTTCAACGTGGTATTGGCCGCTTCGACCGCCGCGCGGTAATCGCTGAAGCGTGGATAAACGAACGCTGCGGCAGTGCCGAGCAGGTTCATCGGGTCCGGCGGATTGCCTTTCAAACTGACCGGTGAGGCGCTGATTCCGCAGTTGCCGACAATCACCGTGGTCACGCCTTGGCTGAGCTTGGGCAGCATCTCGGGTTGGCGGATGACCACGGTGTCGTCATGGGTGTGTACGTCGATAAAACCCGGCGCCAGCACGCGGCCGGCGGCGTCGATTTGTTCGCTGGCGGTGGCGTCGTGCAAGTCGCCGATTCGCTCGATGCGACCATTGAGAATCGCCACGTCGGCGCGGTAACCGGGCGTGTTGCTGCCGTCGATGATCAGGGCGTTGCGAATCAGCGTGTCGTATTGCATGTCAGTCTCCCAGTGGCAGGTGATCGTCGCCGCCACGGTATTCGTCGAGGGCGAGTTTGATCCGCCGCAGACGCTCTTGATTGTCTTCAGGATTGACCAGCGCCAACTCGGTGGCGAGCACGTCGATGGCGAGCAACATGCCGTAGCGCGCCGCCGTCGGTTTGTAGATGAACGAGGTTTCTGCGCCTTGCAGCGGCAGGACGATGTCGGCCAGTTCGGCCAGTGGCGAGTCGGCGCGGGTGATGGCGAGGATGCGGGCGCCGTAGTTGCGCGCCAGCTCGACGGTCTCCAGCAGTTCGGGGGTGATCCCGGTCAGCGAGCAGACGATGACGACTTGCTCGGCATTCAGGCTGGCGGCGGTGACGCGCATCATCACCGCGTCGTGACACACCGCAATCGGGTAGCCGAGGCGCACCAGCCGCACCTGCAATTCATCACTGCACAGGGTCGAGCAACCGCCCATGCCAAACGCGTGAATCATCCGCGCCTGACCGAGCAATTTCACCGCGTCGGCGAAGCGTGACTCGTCGAATCCAGCGAGATGCTGACGCAGTGTGGTTTCGATGTCGCCGACAATCTGCCCATAAAACGCCGACTGCTCAGGCGTGCCCGCCGGGTCTAGAAAGCGACTGCCGACGCCGCTGGCCTGGGCCAGTTGCAGGCGCAGATCGCGCAGGTCACGACAGCCGACGGTGCGGGCAAATCGCGACAGTGTGGCGGTGCTGACTTCGGCCCGTTGCGCCAGATCTTCGAGGCTGGCGGAGGCGGCAAAGCCAACGTCGTCGAGCATCAGCCGGGCGATGCGGCCTTCGCCGGCGCTGAAGGAATCCTGGCGGGCGCGGATCTGGTAGAGGATGTCCATGGCGGCGGGCTCCGGTTACAGCAGGTAGGAAAGGCCGACGGTCAGACCGAAAGCGACCAGCGAGATCAACGTCTCGAGCACGGTCCAGGTCTTGAACGTCTGCGCGACCGTCATGTTGAAGTATTCCTTGATCAACCAGAAGCCGCCGTCGTTGACGTGGGAAAAGATAACCGACCCGGCGCCGGTCGCCAGCACCAACAATTCAGGATGTGGATAACCCAGACCGATGGCGACGGGCGCGACCACGCCAGACGCGGTGGTCATCGCCACCGTGGCCGAACCGGTGGCCACGCGCATCAGCGCCGCAAACAGCCAGCCCATGATCAGCGGCGACAGGTGGAATTCGTGGGCGAGGCCGACAATCTGATCGGTCACGCCTGCGTCCACCAGAATTCGGTTCAAGCCGCCGCCGGCGCCGACCAGCAAGGTGATGCTGGCGGTCGGTGCCAGGCATTCATTGGTGAACTTGAGGATCGATTCGCGGTTGAAACCCTGGGCAATCCCCAGCGTCCAGAAGCTCAGTAACGTTGCCAGTAACAGCGCAATCACCGAGTTGCCGATGAACAACAGGAATTGATTGAAACCGCTGCCCGGCGTGGAAATCAGGTTGGCCCAACCGCCAATCAGCATCAACACCACGGGCAACAGAATGGTCGCCATGGTGATGCCGAAACCCGGCAGTTTGTAGCGCGGTTCGCGGTCGAGGAATTGTTTTTCCAGCGGGTTATCCGCCGGCAACTGAATACGCGGGACGATGAATTTGGCGTACAGGGGACCGGCGATAATCGCCGTCGGAATGCCGATGGCAATCGCATACAGCAGCGTCTGCCCGACCGACGCCTGATAGGCCTGCACCGCGAGCATCGCCGCCGGGTGCGGTGGCACCAGCGCATGCACCACCGACAAGCCTGCAACCATCGGCAGGCCGACCATCAGAATCGACACGCCGACCCGCCGCGCCACGGTGAAGGCAATCGGCACCAGCAACACGAAACCGACTTCGAAGAACAGCGGCAGCCCCACCAGAAACGCGATGCAGACCATCGCCCAGTGCGCGTTTTTCTCGCCGAATTTGTCGATCAACGTGCGCGCCATCTGCTCGGCACCGCCGGACTCGGCCATCATCTTGCCGAGCATCGTGCCCAGCGCGACCACCAGCGCAATGTGCCCCAGCGTCTTGCCCACCCCGGCCTCATACGCGCCCACCACACCGGATGGCGGCATGCCCGCCACCAGCGCCAGACCGATGGAAATCAGGGTGATAACAATGAACGGATTGAGCCGGTAACGGGCGATCAGCACGATCAGAGCGATGATGGCGACGGCGGCATAGACCAGCAGCCAATAGCCGAAGGAAGGCGTCATGCGGTACTCCTCGAAAGGGTCACGTTCGAATGGGTTGTGAAACTCATAAATCATTTCGAGATCGAGTTTTCAAACCACATGAAAGTAATTTTCGTGGAGAGGTAAGAGGTGTCGCTAATAGATATGCCGTGTCGCGATTAATGAAAATCGAGGGGCGGGATTTACATCACTTTCAGGTAGACGAGAAACCAAGGTGGGAGCGAGCCTGCTCGCGAAGATGGTCTCACATCAACATTTCTGTCGACTGAAGCACCGCTTTCGCGAGCAGGCTCGCTCCCACAATTGTTCGCATTCCTTCAACCAGAATGCAGACACCTGTGGGAGCTGGCTTGCCAGCGATGGCGGCGGCACGTTCAACATAGATGCTGACTGGTCGACCGCTGTCGCTGGCAAGGCAGCTCCCACAGGTTTAAGGGGTATTCGGAAAATTGAGGCAAGCGCTATACTCGCCTGACGTTCTCTATCGAGCCTGCGACATGACAACTGCGCGCCGCACCAGAAAAAAAATCACTGCCGAAACGCTGATCCGTGCAATCGCGAGCTCAACAGCCATCGAGACAGGTGAGAGTGTCGAGGCGATTGAACACAAGCTCAAAGTCAAATCCAGCAAGTTCCTGCACCTATCCCTGGCCAAGTAACGTCAAGTCCACAACGCCTGTCTTACCCAATACTCCATAGGTTCGTAGTTGCAGTTCAGACCTTGGTGGATCGCAGAAAAATAAGCCTCTTTATTTCGTTCCCAACTGCTGTAGTCCAGCGGTACGTAACCTGCCTGCACGGCCTTGTAATTCCCAGCTTATTGCTCAGCACTTGCTCAGCACTTGCTCATTAGAGCCTGGCTGAAAGCTGCTCTGTGCCCCTTCTGCGTCGTAACGGTTAATCATCCTTGTACCTGCTGAACTGGCAATTTTCAGAGCACCATAGGTCTGGCGTCACGCAAGAGCAAAGCCTGAAATAAAAACGGCTGCCCGATGGCAGCCGTTCTAGAGGTTGATAGCAAAGCCCGGCGGGGCTTAAACGCCCATCACACCATTTCGTTACGAATCCATTCAACCACCGACGTACGCTTCGGCGCCCAGCCCAGCAATTCGCGGGCATGTTTGCCACGTACACGGCTGTTGGAGCCGAGGCCGTAGTTGGCCATTTCGTAGCCCCATTCGGCTTCGGCGTCTTTCAGTGGCCAGTCTTGTGGCTGGTCCAGATTCAGCGCTTGCGCCATGGCAGTGGTCATGTCGATGAACGACGCTTCGCCGCTTTCAACGAAGTAGAACGTGCCCGGGACGTTTTTGGTCAGCGCCAGCAGGTACAGCGCAACAACATCTTCGATGTGTACGTTGGACCAGATGTTCTGACCCGTGCCGACATGGCGCACCACGCCACTTTTGCGCGCCTGTTTGAGCAAGCGCGGCAACTGCACGCTGTCGCGGTTGACGCCCAGGCTGTGGCCGTAGATCAGGGTGTTGCAGATCACCGCCGAGTTCACCCCATCCTTCGCCGCCGCGAGAATCAGGTTGTCGATCGCCACGCGGGCGGCTTTGTCGACGGTCGGTTCCGGCAGGTTGTCTTCGTAGTAGATGACGTCGCTGGACTTACCGCCCGACGCATCGCCGACGATGCTCGAACCGCTGGTGTGCAGGAATACTTTGTTGGAACCGCGCACGGCGTCGAGCAAGGCTTCGACCGCGCCGCGATGGTCGCTGCTGGCGGCGTTGATCACCGCGTCGGCGGCGCGGGCCTGTTCGGCGAGCAGCGCTTTGTCGTCGAGGGTGCCGATCACCGGAGTGATGCCCAGAGCTTTCAGTTCATCAGCCTGCTCAGTGCTACGCACCAAGCCAGTGACGTTATGCCCGGCCTGAACCAGACCGGTGGCGATGGAGCCGCCGATAAAACCGGCAGCGCCGGTAACAAATACGTTCATGGAGAAACTCCCTGCGTGAATAAGTGATGGGACGAGTATCGACCGACGAGCCCTGTGGAAAAACCCGTCCTCGCCCAATTCACTCTTGCGCAGAGATCACGAATCAGCCCTTGAAATCGGCGCTGGCGTAGGCGGCGAGTTTGCTCTGGATGAAGTCGAGGAAGCACTGAATGCGCAGCGCCAGTTGCGAGTTACGGTAGTACACGGCATTGATCGGCTGGCGATAACCGCTGTTGAATTCCGCCAGCACCACTTTCAAACGCCCGGCGCGGATGTCCTCAATCGTCATGAAGTGCGACAGGCACGCGATGCCCTGCCCCTCCAACGCCAGGTGCCGCACGGTCTCGCCGCTGGAGGCGCTGATCGCCGGGGTGATCGGCCAACGGTCACCGTGCACGTAACGCAGCGGCCATTGGTTGAGGCCTTCGTTCTGGGTGAAGCCGAGCAAGGTGTGTTCGCTCAAGTCCGCCACTTGTTGCGGCGCGCCATGCTTTTCCAGATACGCGGGACTGGCGACGATCAGCAGCGGACTGCAACCGAGCGAACGCGCGTGCAGCGTCGAATCAGCAAGGGTGCCGATGCGGATGGCGACGTCAGTGCTTTGTTCCAGCAGATCAATGATCAGGTCATTGCTGTTGAGTTCGAGCTGGATGTCCGGGTAGAGCCGGCGGAATTCGTCGATATACGGCACGACCGCATGAAGCATGAACGGCGACGCGGCGTTGATCCGCAGGCGTCCGGACGGGGTTTGCTGGCGTGAGGACAGCCGTTCTTCGAGTTGATCCATCTGATCGAGAATCAGCTTGGCCTGCTCGAAGAAATATTTGCCCTCCTCGGTCAGATCCATACGCCGCGTGGTGCGGTTGATCAGCGTGGTGTCGAGCTTGGCCTCCAGCCGCGACAACGTCCGGCTGACCGCCGATGGCGTCTGCCCGACCTGCTCGGCGGCGGCGGAAATCGAACCGCATTCGATCACGCAGACAAAAATCTGCAACTCATCGGATCTGGCTTTCACGGGTGTCCTCTGATCGATTGGCCTGCTCCGCAGGCTCAGGCCTTCGATAGTAGCCGAGCATCAAGCGTTGAGGCCAAACACCTCGGTCAAATGCTGCTCATAACGCGCCACATCGTTTTCGATGTTCGGGCGTTTCATCACGTCTACGCAGAGGAACGTCGGCAAAGCAGTCATGCCTAAAAACTCGTTGGCCTTGTGAAACGGGAAGTACACGGCGTCGACGCCTTTGGCTTCGAAGAAATCGGTCGGGTCATCGAAGGCTTGCTGCGGCGCGTTCCAGGTCAGCGACAGCATGTATTGCTTGCCCTGAATCAGGCCGCCGCTGCCGTACTTCTGCGACGCATCGGAACGGGTGCGGCCATCGCTGGCGTAAAGGCTGCCGTGGCCTTCGGTGAAGACTTCGTCGAGGTACTTTTTCACCGTCCACGGCGCGCCCATCCACCAGCCCGGCATCTGATAAATGATCACGTCGGCCCAGAGGAATTTGGCCACTTCTTCGGCGACGTCATACCCCTCGTCGATGAAGGTGGTCTTGACGTCGAGACCGCCGCGATCCAGCACGCTCAGCGCGGCTTCGTGCAGGGTGGCGTTGTAGCGACCGTCGGAGTGGGCGAATTTTTTACCGCCATTGAGCAACAAAACTTTTTTCATGAGAAAGCCTCGGCGCAGCCATTGGGCTGGAGGGAGAAGGGAAAATCGAATGGCGGCAGATTAACGATCTGCCTCGCGCGGAATAAGCCAGGGTTGCGCAAAATACATTTGAGTAAAACGCACGAATCCATTGCTGATTGTTGCCGTAGCATTCGCAGCCATCAGAATTTGAGGAGTTTGTGATGACTGAACGTCTGGGTTTCATCCTGCACGCCAAGACCCGCCCGGAAAAAGCCGAGGCTTTCGAGGCGCTGTTCCGTGCCTACGTTGAGCCAAGCCGCGCCGAGCCGGGCTGCATCGAGTACCACATGCTGCGCGATAAAGAAGATCCGACGCTGTTCATCTTTTACGAGATCTGGGAATCCCAGGCGCATCTCGATGTGCATTCGACGCTGCCGCACATGAAGCAGTTTTACGATCAGCGCATGGACTATCTGGAGCGCGATTTCGATATTCGCCTGATCGACATGCTCAGCGAAGCCTCGGCTAACCGCTGATCAGCAAATGGGCGCCGAGCGTGCCCAGACCGATAAAGAACACGCGCTTGAACAGCACGGCGCTGATCCGCTGACGCAGCCATTGGCCGAGCAACATACCTAGCACCGCCGGGATAAACGCCAACAGCGACGCACTCAATTCGCCGCCGCCAAGGGCGCCGCGCCAGAGCAGTCCGGCGGCCAGTGCCAGGGTCGAAACGGTGAAGGACAAACCGAGCGCCTGCACCAGTTCATCGCGACTTAAATTGAGCGCCTGCATATACGGCACGGCCGGGATGACAAATACGCCGGTGGCCGACGTGATGACGCCAGTGATGACACCGCAGACCGGGCCGAGCCACGGTTCATGACGCGGCTTGATGTGCAGCGTTGGCAGGAATAATCCGCTCAACGCGTATAGCAACAGCGCCGCGCCGAGTCCGCGCCCGACCCAATGCCCACCCGCCATGCCGATCCACAACGTGCCGACGCCGGTACCGAGGAAGATCATCAACAGCATGGGCCACAAGCGTTCGATCAGCCCTTTCAAGTGACCGCCGAATGCCAGTTGCCAGAGATTGGTCAGTGTGGCCGGAATGATCAGCAACGCCGCAGCCTGTGACGGCGCCATAGCCAGACCAAGCAGGCCCATGGCGACGGTGGGCAGGCCGAGGCCGATCACGCCTTTGACCAGGCCGGCCAGGACGAAAGTGGCAATGACCAGCAGTGACAGGGCCAGACCGAGGTTTTGGTAGAAGTCTGCGAGTGTGTTCATGGCAATACTGTGCGCCGGTCCAGGTTGGCTGAAAATCTGCCATATACTGAGGCTGCCTCTCTCCATACAAGAGGCTGGCATTTTCTTTGAAGCTTCGGGCCTCATCGCTGGCAAGCCAGCTCCCACAGGTTTCAATGTTGAACACCGATTTTTTGTACAACAGAAAACCCTGTGGGAGCTGGCTTGCCAGCGATGGGCATTGGTATCTACACATCTCTAAAGTCTTCGGCTGGCCACCCAGCCGATGGCTTCTTTAGCGAAACCCGCCAGCTCCTGTGGCGTGTATTGCTCCAGCGTCTCGCACATCGCCAAAAGCATGTACA